>JBEKLM010000029.1:0-55464 GCA_050010195.1 Verrucomicrobiia bacterium | reverse complement strand
CCAGACTCGGCGTGACCCACTCATGCGCGAAGGCCACGGTGATCAACGTCGCCCACACAACCACGAGCATGAAGTTCGTGATCGTCAGGGCAAAACCGAGGAAAAACGACTGCGGATGGTGCCAGCGGTCATCCAGCTTGTTGGCAGCCGCCTCGCTGGCGTCGAGCCGGTCGGCTTTGAACAGCAGGTACCGAATGCCCAGCACGGCGATCACCACCACCGCCGCGATCCGCACGCCCAGAACGATGTTCTGGCGCGAGATGCCGCATATGCGCGGCGTTTGCAGAATCGAGGAATGCCCCCACAGCACCAACGACGCATAGATCGAGTCCGCGCAAATCGCCCCGAGTCCCATCAACAGCCCGGCGCGAAATCCCCGCCGTAGCGCCTGATTGATCACCGTGAGATTGACAGGACCAACCGGCACCGAAACGACCAGCCCGCACACGATTCCCGCCAGGAAGGATCGAAATAGGTGCAGGTTTTCCACGGTGCCGTCGCCTAGCTCTCCGCCGAATCGTCTTCGTCCTCTTCGTCCGACTCGATCTCGCGCTGCCAGCGCTTGCTCACCCACGGGCGCGCCAGGCCGTACAGCAGGTAGGCAATAAACAACAGGGCCAATGTGATCTGAAAGTACTTCGCGAGAAGCAGCCCGACGATGACCACGGTGGCAAAGACTGCGACCGACCGGGCGCGCGTCCAATCGACATACTTGAACGTCGGATAGCGCACATTGCTCACCATCAGACCGGACAGCAGCAGCATCAAGATCGGGAGCACGAACCGCAGGTTGCCCAGGGTCCGCTCGTGTCCCACCATCCACATGATGAGCATGGTCACGCTCACCACCAGCGCCGCCGCCGACGGAATCGGAAAGCCCACGAATTCGCGTCCATCCGAACTCCCCGGACGCATGCTCTGGACGTTGAATCGCGCCAGGCGAATTCCTCCGCAGACAAGGTAAATGGCCGCGACCACCCAGCCCGACTCGAATTCCTGGAGCACGATCCGGTAGATCAGGAACGCCGGCGCAACACCGAAGCTGACGATATCGGCCAGGGAATCGAATTCGCGGCCAAACCGGGATTCCTTGTGGGCCAGCCGCGCCAGCCGCCCGTCAAACAGGTCGAATGCGAACGCGGCGAGGATCAGGCGAATGGCCGTGTTGATCGGCTCGAAGTCTTCGCCCTGTTGGTATTTGAAAATCCAGGTGAGCGCGAAGAAGCCGCACGCGAGGTTGCCGGCGGTCAACAGGTTCGGCAGAAAATAAATCCGCACCCGTCCGTCACCGTCCGCCACGGGCTCGGCGCTCCGAGGGCGCCGCTCCAGGCGCGATTGGATGTCATGTTCGTCTGGCAACGATTGTCTCACCACCTTTCGCGTAGTCCCCCACCTTCGCGGCGATTTCCGTGCCCGGCGGCAGGAACAATTCCACGCGTGAACCAAACCGAATCATACCAAACCTCTCCCCTTTCGCCAATGGCGCGCCCTGTTCCGCCCATCCGACAATCCGCCGCGCGATCAATCCCGAAATCTGCCGCACCATCACCCGAAACCCGTCCGCCGATTCGATGCCAACGATGCGGTTCTCGTTTTGGAGCGAGGCGTTCGGGTTGCGCGCATCGAGAAATTTGCCGGGGTTGTACTGCACGAACCTGACCTCGCCGCCCATCGGCGCGCGTTGGACGTGCACGTCGAACACCGACAGGAAAATGGCCACCATCGTCGCTTCCCCCTTGAGGAAATGAGGTTCATTCACCGTCTTGATCTCGACGATCTTTCCCGTGGCCGGCGCCACGATGACTCCTGGGTCGGATGGCACGGTTGCTTCGGGATCGCGAAAAAACGAGATGGTAAACCCCAACAACACCAGCGGCAGGATCGGCGCCCACGGGACCGGGCAACCGAAGATCGTCGCGGCGCTCAACGCAGCCAGCACAAGGATGGGCCATTTGCCTTCGAATAATGTGCGTGTGGTAAACATGCGAAATCAATGTGGCAATTCCCATAGTATCCAAACCCACCCGCTTGTGAAACCAATTCTTGCGAGTGCCGCCCCCGGACTGACGGACATCCCGTCCAGCCAAACTCGTATGGTTGCGCCGAAAACCGTAACCAAACGAGAGCCGGCGGCGTCTTATCCTCTGGAATTATCATTGAACTGGCTGGCGGAGCCGGTCATTATTTGACATACCCGATACGTGGGATACGTTGAACCCGTTGGGGCAACGGGCGTTGGATGAACCGACAATACGGAGTCAGTTTCTCATGCTGAAAAACGACCAACTTCAAGAACGGCAGGATGATGTGGTACAGATCGATCGAGGACCGGCAGCCGCACCGAGGAATTTTCAAGCGGAGAAGCCAGCGCCCGTCTCGCGACGAAACATCGGCATCGCCGTTGGGTGCGGGTTGCTGTTTGTCGGGCTGCTGTGGGCTGTACACTATTATCGAACGGCTGCTGCCGAGCGGGCCACCGCCAGCGCCCGCTCGATGGTTCCCGAAGTGCCCGTGATCGAAGGCAAGGTCCAGCAGAAGGATGTCCCCATCTACCTCGACGGACTCGGCACCGTGCAAGCCTACAATACGGTGACCATCCATGTCCGTGTCGATGGTGAACTGAAGAAGGTCGCGTTCGTCGAAGGCCAGGACGTGCACGTCGGCGATCTGCTCGCCCAGATCGATCCCGACCCGTACCGCACGGCGCTGGAACAAGCCGAAGCGAAGAAGCTTCAGGATGAGGCGCAATTGGCCAACGCGCGACTGGACTTGAAACGGGACGCCGATCTTTACCAACAAAAAATCGCGACCCAGCAGACCTATGACACGCAAAAGGCCCTTGTCGACCAGCTCGTGGCGACGGTCCAGGCCGACGAGGCCGCGATCGACAGCGCCAAAGTTCAACTCAACTACACCACGGTCGTCTCCCCCCTTGATGGCCGCACCGGGATTCGGTTGATCGACCAGGGAAATATCGCGCATGCGGCGGACACAAACGGTTTGGTGGTGATCACGCAACTGAAACCGATTTCCTTGATCTTTACACTTCCCGAACAAACGCTCGGCCAGATCCAAAAACAGGGCCCGGCGAGCAACATCACCGTCGTCGCGGTGGATCGCGATAATAGCACCGTCTTGGGCCAGGGTACGCTGGCCGTGATCGACAACGAGATCGATACATCCACCGGCCAGATCCGACTCAAGGCAAACTTCCCGAATGACAACCTTCGACTGTGGCCCGGCCAGTTTGTCAACGCGCGACTCTTGCTCACGACGCGCAAGGACGGGCTCGTGGTTCCCGCAGCAGTCGTGCAGCGCGGGCCGGATGGCTCGTATGCCTTCGTCATCAAGGACGACAACACCGTCGAAGTTCGTCCAATAAAGGTGGCGCAAATTGAGAAAGCCGAAGCCCTGATCGACAGTGGGCTCAAACCCAATGAGCGGGTCGTGGTGGATGGTCAGTACAAACTGCAAGTCGGTTCTCACGTGAAACCGTCCGCCCCCGGAAAACCCACCAGCACCGGTTCCTGACGGCGCACCGCTGTGAACATTTCGGAACCCTTTATCCAGCGACCGGTAGCCACGTCATTGCTCATGACCGGCGTGGTGCTCATGGGCTTGCTCGGTTACATGCTTCTGCCGATCTCCGCCCTGCCACCCGTGGATTTTCCCACGATCCAGGTGACCGCGCAGTACCCTGGCGCCAGCCCGGAGGTCATGGCTTCGTCGGTCACCACCCCCTTGGAACGGCAGTTCGGCCAGATCAGCGGCTTGTCGCAAATGACCTCCGAGAGTTCGTTCAGCACAACCACCATCATCCTGCAGTTTATTCTCAACCGCGATATCGACGCCGCCGCCCAGGACGTGCAAGCCGCCATCAATGCCGCCAGCGGCGTGCTGCCCAAGAACATGCCGAACCCACCCATCTACAACAAAGTGAACCCGGCGGACACGCCCATCCTGACCTTGCAGATCACTTCGGACACCCTGCCATTGGAAAAGGTCAATGACCTTACCGACACCGTCTTGGCGCAGAAACTCAGCGAGGTCAGCGGCGTCGGTCTGGTCACCATCGAGGGCAACCAAAAGCCCGCCGTTCGCGTGCGCATCGACCCGGCCGCCATCGCGTCGTTCGGGCTGGGGTTGGAAGACGTGCGCACCGCCCTCATGGCCAACAATGTCAACGCGCCCAAGGGAAGTTTCGACGGCCCACGGCAATCCTACACCATCAATGCGAACGACCAGATCCTCTCCGCAGCCGAGTATCGCCCGGTGATCGTCGCGTACCGGAACGGTTCACCAGTAAGGCTAGGCGACATCGGCGAAGTCGTCGACAACGTCGAGAATGTGCGCCTGGCGAGCTGGGTTGGCAGCCAACCATCGGTTATTCTCGACATTCAACGCCAGCCGGGCGCCAACATCATCGAAACCGCCGACCTCGTGAAGAAGCTGCTGCCCCGGTTGCGCGCGTCCATACCGCCCTCGGTCAAAGTGTCGATCCTCACCGACCGTACGGAGACCATTCGGGCTTCGGTTGGAGACGTTCAGTTCACGCTGATCCTCACGGTGTTCCTGGTCGTGATGGTCATGTTTGTCTTCTTGCGAAAGTTCTGGGCCACAGTCATCCCGAGCGTCGCCCTGCCGCTGGCCGTGATCGGCACGTTCGGCGTTATGAAACTGGTCGGGTTTAGCCTGGACAACCTGTCCCTGATGGCCCTGACCATTTCCACCGGCTTCGTGGTGGACGACGCCATCGTCATGATCGAGAACATCGTCCGCTTCATTGAACTCGGGGAACCGCCGTTACAGGCTGCGCTCAAGGGAGCCAGGCAAATCGGATTCACCGTGATCTCGCTCAGCGTGTCGTTGATTGCCGTCTTCATCCCCTTGTTGTTCATGACGGGTATCGTCGGCCGTCTGTTTCGCGAGTTCGCCGTCACTCTGAGCGTGGCGGTCGCGGTCTCCGCCATCGTCTCGCTCACGCTCACACCCATGATGTGCGGCCGTTTGCTGAAGTCCGAAAAAGACGAACCGCACGGCCGGTTCTATAACTTCACCGAGCGCATGTTCAAAGGGATGCTCGACTGGTACGATCGTGGCCTCCAATGGGTGCTCCGACATCAACCGTTGACTTTGACGGTGGCGATCGCCACGTTGGTCTTCACGATCCTTCTGTACGTTATCGTTCCCAAGGGCTTGCTGCCGCAACAGGACACCGGTCTGATCACCGGTGTCACCGACGCGGCCCAATCCATTTCCTTCAACGCCATGGTCGAACGCCAGCACCTGATCGCCGACATCGTGCGCAAGGACCCGGACGTGGTCAGTGTGGCGTCGTTCGTCGGCGCGGGCACGGTCAATGCCACCGTGAACACCGGCCACCTCTACATCGGCCTCAAGCCGCGCGACCAGCGCCGCTCCAGTGCCAACGAAGTGATCGACCGGTTGCGCGAGGCGACCAAGGACGTCGAGGGCATTTCGCTGTTCATGCAGGCCGTCCAGGACGTCCAGATCGACAGCCGCGTCAGCCGCACCCAGTATCAATATACGCTGGAGGACGCGGATGAAACCGAGCTTTCGCAGTGGTCAACGACACTGCTCAACAAGCTGCGCACGCTCCCCGCATTGGTCGATCTGGCCAGCGACCAGCAGCTGAACGGCCTGCAATTCAACATCGATGTCGATCGGGACACAGCGTCACGCCTCAACGTCCTCCCGCAGAATATCGACGACACACTCTACGATGCCTTCGGTCAGCGTCAGGTGTCCATCATGTTCACGCAGCTCAATCAGTACCGCGTCATCCTCGAAGCGGCACCCCATTATCAGCTCACCCCGGAGTCGCTGGATAAGATCTATGTTAAATCCACCACCGGCCGAATGGTGCCGCTCAGCGCCTTCGCCCACTTGCGAACGGGAACCGCCCCGTTGGCGATCAATCACGAAGGTCAGTTCCCCGCGGTCACGCTCTCCTTCAACCTGAGCCCGGGCAGTTCCCTGGGCGAAGCCGTTGGCGCCATCCAAAAGGCCGAGCGCGAAATCGGCCTGCCAGTGACCGTGTTGACGACGTTCTCCGGCACGGCCGCTGAGTTTCGTACCTCGCTGAAGAGCGAGCCGTACCTGGTGCTGGCCGCCATCGTCGTCATCTACATCGTCCTCGGTGTGCTCTATGAGAGCTACATCCATCCCATCACCATTCTGTCCACCCTGCCGTCGGCGGGGGTCGGGGCGCTGCTGGCGTTGATGCTCTGCCACATCGAATTCTCAATGATTGCCCTGATCGGAGTCATCCTGTTGATTGGTATCGTCAAGAAGAACGCAATTATGATGATCGATTTCGCGCTCGAGGCCGAACGCGTCGAAAAGTTGCCACCGGAAAAATCCATCTACCAGGCCTGCTTGCTGCGGTTCCGCCCGATCATGATGACCACCATGGCCGCCCTGCTCGGCGCGCTGCCGTTGGCCCTGGAACAGGGTACGGGGTCGGAATTGCGCCGCCCAATGGGTATTTCGATTGTCGGCGGCTTGCTGGTTTCTCAAGTCCTGACCCTGTACACCACGCCGGTGATCTATCTCTACATGGAGCGGTGCGCGAAATGGTTCCGCGATCGCCGCGCCCGGGCCGGCCTGCTCAGCGAAGGTCAACTCGAAGGCGGCGCCATCGGGGACGTCAATAGTCCGTCGCCATTATGAACGTCTCGGAACCCTTCATTCGTCGACCCGTCGGAACATCCCTGTTGGCGGCGGGCCTGTTCCTCATGGGGATCGTGGCCTATCGGTTCCTCCCGGTTGCCGCCATCCCGCGTGTCGATTTTCCGATGATTTCCGTGTCCGCCTCGTTGCCAGGCGCCGACCCGGAAACCGTCGCGTCCTCGCTGGCAGCTCCTCTCGAACGCCGGTTGGCCGAGATCGCCGATGTCACCGAACTCACCTCCGTCAGCACACTGGGTGGCGCTTCGGTGACCATCCAGTTTGGACTGGACCGCAATATCGACGGCGCGGCACGCGACGTGCAGGCCGCCATCAACGCCGCTGCCAGTGAGTTACCGGTCAATCTTCCCAGTCCACCAACCTATCGCAAGGTCAACCCGGCCGATGCGCCGATTCTGGTGCTGTCCATGTATTCGGACACACTTCCGCCAGCACAGGTCTATGAATACGCCGACCAGATTATGGGCCAGAAGATCAGCCAGATCGACGGAGTCAGCCTGGTCGGCATCAATGGCGCCGAAAAATCCGCCGTGCGCGTGCAAATCGACCCGGCAGCATTGGCCTCGGCCAGGCTCAGCCTGGAGGATGTCCGGTCGTTCCTGAGCCAGGCGACCGTGGTGCAACCCATTGGCGGGATCGATGGAAAGCAGACTTCTTATACTTTCGCCAGCAACGATCAATTGGTCGACGCCCGCGACTATCGTTCCCTCATCCTCACACAGGCCGACAACACTCCCATCCGTCTCACGTCCCTCGGAAAAACTGTCGAGGGTGTGGAAAACAACCTGCTGGAAGGTTGGGATGGAAACCGTCGGGCCGTGCTCCTCTTCATCTTCAAACAAGCCGGCGCGAACGTGATCGAAACCGTCGACCGCATCAAGGCGCAATTGCCGCAACTGGAACGGTGGGTGCCGCCCTCGGTGAAACTCCGGGTGCTGGCCGACCGAACCACGACGATCCGCGCCTCGGTGAACGACGTTCAGATTTCCCTGCTGTTGAGTATCGCGCTGGTGGTCATGGTCATCTTTCTGTTCCTGCGAAGATTCTGGCCCACGTTCATCGCCAACGTGACCGTGCCATTGGCCTTGGCCGGAACATGCGGCGTCATGTATCTGCTGCACTACAGCCTCGATAATCTTTCTCTCATGGCCATCACCATCTCCGTCGGGTTCGTGGTCGATGACGCCATCGTGGTGATCGAGAACGTGTACCGCTATATCGAGCAGGGCCAGTCGTCCATGCAAGCGGCGCTCAACGGGGCGCGGCAAATCGGCTTTACCGTGATTACCATTAGCACGTCGCTCGTCGCCGTGTTTATCCCGCTACTGTTCATGGGTGGGTTGATCGGACGTTTGTTCCACGAATTCGCGGTCACGCTGAGTCTCGCGATCGTGGTGTCCGGGATCGTTTCCTTGACCCTGACGCCGATGATGTGCTCGCGGTTCCTGAAACCGGAATCAGCGTACCCGGAACCGGGTCCGTTTTATCGGGTCTGCGAAGCTGCCTTCAATTGGATGCTCCACCACTACGAGACCGGACTCAAATGGGTGTTGCGGCACCAGGCCTTTATGCTTCTGGTTGCCCTGGGAACCGTTGTCGCAACGATTTGGCTCTACATCGTTGTGCCCAAAGGTTTTTTCCCGCAACAGGACACCGGCGCCATGTTTGGGTCCACCAAAGCTGGCGAGGATATTTCGTTCGCAACCATGGCGCGACTCCAGGCCCAGGCGGCCCAAGTCGTCCTCGACGACCCCGCGGTTGCCTCGTTGGGTTCATTCATTGGTGCCAGCGGCGGAAACTCGACACTCAACAATGGTCGTATGTTCATCATGCTCAAGCCGGAAAGTCAGAGAAAGGTCACCGCCGACCAGGTCATCGGTCGCCTGCGGCGCAAGTTGGCATCTGTTCCCGGCATCACGTTGATCTGCCAATCCATTCAGGACATCCGCGTGGGCGGCCGATTCTCCGGCGGGCAATATCAGTATTCTCTGACCTCCACCGACCTGAGCGCGCTGAATTACTGGTCCGTCCAACTGCTCGCCAAACTCCGCAAGACCCCCCAACTGCGGGACGTCGATAGCGATCAGCAAACGCATGGACTGCAGGCCAATGTTGTCATTGACCGCGATGCCGCCTCCCGGCTCGGCGTCTCGCCCCAAGCCATCGACGACACCCTCTACGATGCCTTCGGTCAGCGACAGGTCGCGACGATTTACGAGCAATACAACGAGCATTACGTCGTGCTGGAAGTGGATCCGAAAGACCAACTCGAGCCCGCCGCGCTCAACAAGATTTACGTCAAATCCACTACCGGCAAGATGGTGCCGCTGGGCAGCGTCGCCCGATTCGAGACGGGGAACACCAGTTTGTCGGTGAATCATCAAGGTCAATTTCCGGCCGTTACCTTGTCCTTCAATCTCGCTCCGGGAGTCGCACTGGGTCAGGCGACCGAGATCATCCAAAACGTGGCGAGAGAGATGCGGATGCCGGAAAGCGTCATGGGCAGTTTTCAGGGCACCGCCCAGGTCTTCCAGGCATCGCTGGCCACCCTGCCCTTGCTGCTCGTTGCCGCGCTCATCACCGTGTACATCGTGTTGGGGATGCTCTACGAGAGTCTGATTCATCCCATCACGATTCTTCTGTCGTTGCCTTCGGCGGGCGTCGGCGCGCTGGTGGCGCTGATGGTTTGCAATGTCGATCTTACCCTCGTGTCTTTCATCGGGATCATCCTGCTCATGGGCATCGTCAAGAAGAACGCGATCATGATGATCGACTTCGCGCTGGACGCCGAGCGCACGGAAGGATTGAGCCCGGAGGATGCCATCTACAAGGCCTGCATCATCCGGTTCCGACCGATCATGATGACCACCTTGGCGGCGATGCTCGGCGCTGTTCCGTTGGCGATTGGCCTCGGGACGGGGTCGGAACTGCGCCAGCCACTGGGCATTTCCGTTGTCGGCGGACTACTGTTCTCCCAGGTCCTCACGCTCTACACAACGCCGGTCGTTTACCTCGCGTTCGAGCACATGCGGCAACGCTTCAAGCTTCGCCACCGCCCGACAGCCCCCGATCTCGCGCCCGCGCAGTAGAACTACAGGTTGCATCCGGTCGCGTCTTTGATAGTCTGTATGGCAATGAAAGATCGCAAAACCCGAGGTCGTCGCGTGGGGTTGTGCCTGATGGCAATTGTCGTGGGCTGCGGGCTCGGTTCGCTGTTCGCGACGGCGGGCGTCAAGGTCCTGCAGACGCTTACCGGAGACGAAGCGCTCCAGCATCTCGGGGAGACCAAAACCGTGTGCGGCACGATCGCCAGCGCGAAATACCTCAAAGGCTCGCGGCGGAACCTCACGTATTTGAACATCGACCGGCCCTTCCCCAAACAGAGTTGCGCCATCGTGATTGAAGAGCCGACCCGCGCCCTGTTCAAGGACGCTCCCGAAGTGGCGTTCACGGGGAAATGGGTTTGTGTCACCGGGCTCATCAGGACGAACTCCCGCGGCATGGCAGAGATCGCGGTCAGCAACCCGGGGCAAATCGTGGTCGGGGACGCGCCGACTCCTCCGTCCACCAACCAGCCGACCGCCGCGGCCACCCCGTAAGCCTTCGACCGCCACCGGACGTTTTCCCGGTTGTCACAAAGGTGAAACATGCCGGTGTTCCAATCAGGGAATGCGAATCTCCCTTTTCAAAATGTCGGTCGGAGCCGGGGGTGGTGTGCGCTATGCAACGTTGGGCAGTGATGCGGTCCCGACCTTCAACGCCATCTCTGGCACGACCACAAATAAACCCGGTAACATCCGCTACGTGAACATCTACAATGGCCAGATTTATGCCAGCACGGAGAAGTCGACCAACGGGATTTACGCCATCGCCATCGGCGAGCCGACAACCGCCGGTCAAGTCAAGACCCTGACCGTACCGGCCGGCGGCCCCACAGCGCCTGTGTTCTCGGTGCTTCAGGCTGGAAACACCAATGTGGACACGCTGTATTACGTCGATGACGGATCGGGCTCCGACGCTGCGGGAATTTATAAATTCTCTCTGGTTGACTCGAATTTGTGCAGCGAGGGGACGAACTGTAATCCCGTGATGATCGGGGCGGGGTTTTACCGCGTGGGAATTACGCAGCCATCGACGCAACGACCGGATGGAGGCGGGAAGCAAAGTCATTTGAGAGCGCGACCGAAACAGTGGGCAAATAACCAATCAAGGCCTGCGTTCACGACTCGGTGAATCAAGTATCGGTCGCGCTCTCTGATTTTTCACAAGCAAGCAAACCCCCGACCGGTCAAGTCAACGGCGCTCATGCGGGCCCGCTCTTCTGCGCTTGCGTTAGGCCATGAAATTGGTCATTAATAATACGCGCGTCTTCGGGTAATACTTATGAAAAACATTATTCGCGGTCTCTGGCTGTTCGCTTTGCTGACCACCCCGTTCGCACCGCTGAACCTCTTCGCCCAGGGCGAGCATGAATCACCCCTGCATGACGAAATGGAGGGGATGAACCATGCTCTCCGCCTGGTCAACCGCCAATACACCGATCTCACGCAGAAGGCGTCTACGCTCGCTCTCGTTGCCGAGATGCACAAGCACGCCGAGACAGCCAAAACACTTACCCCGCCGAAAGCCGTCAAGATGACCGGCGATCCACAAACACAATATCTGAATTCATTTCACAACGATTTGGATAAGTTGATCACGGAGATCGCGGCGTTGAAGCAGGCGATCACGGCTGACCAAACCGACGTTGCCAGGGCGGAAATCGAGAAGATCGGTCAGTTGAAGGAATCGAGCCACAAGGAACTCGGCGTGGGTGGCGGAAAGCACCATGGCCCACTGCCGGGTTCACCCCCGCCCCCGGCCCCACCGGGGCAGTAAGGTGAGGCGCATCGTCGCCGGGGCGCTCACGCTGGCCCTGACCTTGTTGGCCCCGGGCGCTTCCGCCGCCGAGGAATTGCCCTCCCTCGCCACACAGGTTCACGCCATTTTCCAGGTCAAGTGCGTGGAGTGCCATGGCGCGGATCTCGCGCGCCCCAAGGGAAAGTTTGGCTACGTCCTCGACCTCCCTCGCGTCGCGGCCAATCCCAAAATGATCACGCCGGGCAACCCATCGAAGTCGGAACTCTACCAGATGGTCTGGCACAACGAAATGCCCGACCCGAAGGGAGATTCCCCGCCGTTGACCCCCGAAGAGAAAGCCATTGTGAAAGCCTGGATCGAAACAGGCGCGTCAACCGCGCTCGGAGCCGGGACGGCCGACGTTCCGGCGGTGAGTACGAACACCGCACCTCAATTGACCCCGGGCCGGCGAATCTTCCGCGACGTTGGACAGTTTCATCCGCCATCGACACATTTTCCCATTGCCCTGCTGATCGTCGCGTTGCCAGCGGAATTGATGTGGGCGCTCACTCGAAAAGATTCGTGGAAGGCTACCGTACGGTTCTGCGTCGCGCTGGGCGCCGCGAGCGCCGTGGTCACGGCGACACTCGGTTGGTGCGACGCTGCGGTTTCCCACTACAGGGGGTCCACCGCGGAAATCCTTGCGTGGCATCGCTGGTTTGGCACCGCCACGGCGGTGTGGGCCGTTTTCACCGCCGCGCTTTCGGAGTTCGCGAACCGACGAGGAAATCCCGATCGCTTGTGCCTGTCCTTTCGCCTGACCTTGCTGTTCGGAATCATTCTGGTGGGCGCCGCCGGGTACATGGGCGCATCCCTCATCTACGGCCCCCACCATTTCACATGGTAAGCTGTGCCCGCAGACAGAAGCAATTCGACCGTTTACCGATTCGCGGCGCGAGACGACTGTGCAATCGGGTCTTGCCAGCCGCCGCCGAGCGACCGGACCAGCGACACCGCCGCGACGAGTTGCTGCCCGCGCAGTTGCACCGCCGCCCGTTCCGTTTCCAGCGCCGTGTTCTCCGCGGTCGCCACGTCCAGAAAGGTCACCAAGCCGGCCCGATAGCGATAATCAGCGACCTCGAATTGTTTGCGCGCCGCGCGTAGCGCGGCCGTTTCCGCGTCACCTTGGTTGGCCAGAAGCGTCTGGGCCGCCAGGTTGTCTTCGACATCCGCAAACGCAACGAGGACCGTCTGACGGTAGGTGGCAACCGCCTGTTGGTAAGAGGCCCGCGCCGCGCGAAGGTTGGCGCTGTTCTGTCCCGCATCGAACAACGGCATCGTCAACGATGGCCCCAGCGACCAGAACCGGCTCTGCCAGTCGAACAACGAACCCAGATGCAAGCTCTCAAAGCCGGCCAATCCGTTTAACTGGATCGCCGGAAAAAATGCGCCCTTCGCCACTCCAATGCTCGCGTTGGCCGCCGCCATCCGCCGTTCGGCAGCCGCAATATCCGGCCTGCGTTCCAGCAGTTGGGAGGGCAGACCCGCCGGAATCAGCGGGGGCGGGGTATTGAGCGGTCGTTCCGGCACACGGAACGCCGACGCTGCCTGACCGGTCAACACCGCCAGCGCGTGCTCAAATTGCGCCCGCTGCAATTGTGTGGCGGGCAACTCGGCCTCGGTTGTCCGCAGCACGGTTTCCGCCTGCGCCACGTCCAGGTCAGTTGCGACTCCACCCGTCCGCCGGTTCTGGGTCAATTCGAGGGATTTGCCGAATACGTAGATGTTGGAACTCAATAGTTCGGTTTCCGCATCGAGGGCCCGCAGGGTGAAATAATCCGTCGCCACTTCCGCCTCAATCGCCAGTTTGACCCCCTCCAGATCATCCGCGCTGGCCTGTTGTTGAGCACGTGCCGACTCGACGCTGCGCCGCACGCGTCCCCACAAATCCACCTCGTAACTAAGGTTCAACGGCGCAATCAGATCGGCATAGGTCAGGGTGTTGCTCACCCCTGAAGCCCGGCCGAAGGACGGCTGGTTGTACGAATTGCGCTTCCCCGTCGCGGATGGCGAAATGCCAATCTGGGGAAATAATTGAGACCTCGTGACGTCCGCAACCGCCCTTGCTTGATCAAAACTCGCAACCGCGGCTTTCAATTCCTGATTGGCCGTTGCCGCCCGGGTCTCCAACCCGTTGAGTTCCTCATCACCAAAGACCTCCCACCAATTGCCCTTCGGCAGATGGGCTTGCGGTTCGGCAACCTTCCACCCGTTGGTAACGGCAGCGTACGCGGCGGGCATGGCGGCCGTCGCCTCCGGCCGCTTGTAATCCGGCCCAACGGCACAGCCGGCCAGGAGGCCGATCAGACACACCGTGGCGAGCCGGGGCACGGGAGCGACCGGGCGAGTTGCAGGTCGAGGTCGTGGCACCTTCATGGGACTTTCGTGGTTGGAGAGGCCTCCGCTATCCGCACCGCTGTCCCACTCACCAGCGAATCGGCTGGATTGACGACCACCCGGTCCGAGGGGCCCACACCCGCAAGCACCTCAACGGTCTGGCCGAAGTCGCGGCCAACAGTTACACTCCGCAGATCCACCTTGTCATCCGGCCCGACCACACCCACTTGCAAGCCCTCGGCGCGGAATAACAACGTGTTCGACGGCAACATCAGTATCGTGTTCACCTTCGAGTCCAGGAACCGCACCTGGGCGTAACTGCCCGGCAAAATCTCGCCCTGCGAATTGTCCACTTGCAGTTCCGTCAGCAATGTACGCGAATCCGTCGACATGGCTTCGGACGTGCTCGTTACCGTCGCGGAGAACTTCTGTCCGGGAATCTCAGGGATCAAGAGTTCCGCAGATTGGCCGGTCGTAATGCCTCGGGCTGCGCTCTGGGGGACGCGGACGTACACGCGTAACGTCCGGGTCTGCGCCAGGTGGAATAATTCCGTGCCGCTCCCCGCCGTAATCAGGTCACCAATATCGGTATTGCGGGCGGTAATCGTGCCGGCAAATGGCGCGGTAATGCGCTCGAACGATTGTAATTGCTCCAACCGATGCACGTTGGCGCGGCCAGCTTCAACGGTCGCGGACTTGAGCTTGTAGTCGGCCTGTTTCTCGGCGTTTTCCTGTTCGCTGACGCTGGCGGTTTTCAACAGGTCGGCCCAACGTTCGGCCGTGGTCTTGGCCAACGCCAGCGCCGCCTCCGATTCTGCCAACTGCGCTCGGGCCTGTTCAAGTTGCTGGTCCAGCTCGGGCGTATCGACTTCCGCAAGCAGTTGGCCAGCCTCGACGTGCGCCCCGATGTCCACGAGCCATCGCTTGAGGTAACCATTGCCGCGGGAATAGATCGGCGCTTCCAGCAACGGCCTTACTTCTGCCGGCAACACCAGTCCCGCGGCTGTGTGGCTCGGTTTGGGCGAGACGACCGCGACAGAAGGAGTCGCCAGCTCCACTGTTTCTGCACGCAACACATTGCGCTGGTGCCAGCGCGGAATGAACCCGACGAGAAATCCGAGCACGACCAACACGCCCACAACGGTGGCGACCCGCGAGAGTCTGACGGGCGAAGCCGTCGGGTGCCCGAGTGGGGCTGGGGATGGCGCTTGAGCGGTGTTTTCCGGGGATTGTGCCTTGCTGTTTTCAAGTGAGTTCATAACAACATTCCTCATGTGTGTGCCGTGGTTGGAAGAACGCCATGTGGTTCCAGTAGTGCCGCGTCTGCCGGATTGGGCTCTTCGGCCTGCCGTCGCAACAGGCTGAATACGACCGGAACGAAAAACAACGTGGCGACCGTGGCGACCACCAGACCGCCAATGACCGCCCGACCCAATGGCGCGTTCTGCTCGCCGCCTTCGCCTAGGCCCAGCGCCATCGGCAACATGCCGATGATCATCGCCAGTGCCGTCATCAGCACCGGACGCAGACGGCCGACGCCCGCCTCCCACGCGGCATGCAGCGGATCCAGCCCGCGGTGGAGATTGTTTCGCGCAAACGTGACGACAAGAACCGAATTGGCGGTCGCGACGCCGAGACTCATGATCGCTCCCATCAACGCCGGGACACTCGTGGTCGTGACCGTCAAATGCAACGCCCAGATGACGCCAGCGAGCGCGCCCGGCAACGCCGTAATGATGATAAAGGGATCCAGCCAACTCTGGAAATTGACGACCAACAACAGGTAAATCAGCGCGATGGCCATCACCAAGCCGATGGACAGCCCGATAAAGCTGGACCGCATCGTCTCCGCCTGGCCCCGCACGAGGATCGAACTGCCACGCGGCAGTTCCTTTTCCGCCTGCTTGATCAACGGTCCCACATCCCGAAGCACTCCGCCGAGGTCGCGACCGCTCACGCCGCCGAAAATGTCAAGCACGGGCATCACGTTGTAGTGCGAAATCGCGGGGGGGCCGTTCGTGCGCTCGAACGAGGCGACATTGGCCAGCAGTTGGCCATTGCCCGCGCCGGGCTGGCTCGCGCTGACCTGCATCGAGTTCAGCGCGTTGAGCGAATCCATCCGATACTCCGGCGCGGAGATATTCACGAGATACTGCACGCCCACACCGAAATTGACCCAGTACGACGGCGACACCTGGCTGCTGCCGCTGAGGTTGAGCAGCACCGAGTTGGCAATGTCATTCTCGGTCAGCCCCATTTCCGACGCCCGGTCGCGATCGACGGCAAACTCAATCTTGGGGCGATCATTGGGTTGCTGAATGCGTACATCCACAGCGCCCGGCACCCGGCGGATCTTCGCCGCCAACTGCTCGGCGACCCCGCGATTCCTGACCTGATCACGGCCAACAATCTGAATGTCCAGCGGCGCGGGCAAGCCGAAGTTGATCGTCTGGCTGACGATGTCGGCTGGCAAAAAATAAAAGATCGCGCCCGGAAACTCCCGGTTCAGCCGGAGACGCAGTCGCTGAACGTATTGAGGAGTCGGACGGTGACCTTCGTTCAATGAAACCATAATGTCCGCGTCGCCCGGGCCCACCACCCCGTTGTCGCTGTAACTGAGATTGATGCTGGAATTGGGCAGGCCGATATTGTCGAGAATGCCATGGAGCTCCTCGGCCGGAATTTCGCGCCGAATGGCAGCCTCGACCTCGTCGATGTACTTGGCGGTCTCCTCAATACGGGTTCCGCTGCGGGCGCGGACGTGCAACCGGAATGTTCCTGCGTCCACCGAGGGGAAGAAATCCTGCCCCAAAAAGGGAATGAGCAGGCACGACCCGATGCAAAACGCCATAAACACCAGGGCAAAGACCACCCGGTGCTCAAACACGACACCAAGCAAGCTGCGGTAGCTCTCGCGCATGCGGTCGAAGCCATTCTCAAAGCGATCCTGCAGCCTCACGAATGGACGCACCAAGCGCGGGGCCTGTTCGGGGTCCTCCACGTGACCGTGGTACACGTGATGGCGGTAAAACCACATCACCAGCGTCGGCACGAGCGTTCGCGACAGCGCGTAACTGGCCAGCATGGCAAACACCACCGCCTCCGCCAGCGGGACAAACAGATACCGCGCGACACCAGTCAGAAAGAACATCGGCACAAACACGATGCAGATGCACAGCGTGGACACGAACGCCGGTAGCGCGATCTCCTGGGCGCCGTCGAGGATCGCCTGAATGACCGGCTTGCCCAGCGCCATCTGCCGGTGAACGTTTTCCAATTCGACCGTCGCGTCGTCCACCAGGATGCCGACAGCCAGCGCCAACCCGCCCAGCGTCATCAGATTGATCGTCTCGCCCAGTGCACTGAGGCAGGCCAACGACACCAGAATCGACAGCGGGATTGATAGGGCGATGATCACGGTGCCGCGCCAGGAACCGAGAAACAGCAAAATCATGATCGCGGTCAAACAGGCGGCAATCACACCCTCCCGCACCACCCCGGAGATGGCCGCGCGGACAAAAATCGACTGGTCGGCAAATTGCTTCACCACCAATTTGTCGGACACGGTCTTGAGGACTGCCGTCATCGCCTGCTTGACGCCATTGGCCACAGTCAGTGTCGAGGCCGACCCGGTCTTGAGAATGCTGATCAACGTGCTGCGCACGCCGTCCTGGCGAACAATATTCCTTTGCGGCAAATAACCGTCGCGGACCTGGGCGACATCACGCACGTGAATGACCGCCCCGTTGACTGTTTTGATCGGCAGATCGTTGAGTCGATCCAGCACTTTCGGGCTCGTGTTCAGATCGATGTCGTATTCCATCGGACCAATCTTCGCCGTGCCACTCGGCAGAACGAGATTCTGGGCATTGACAGCGTTCACGACGTCCTCCGGAGAAAGGTTCTGGGCCTGTAACGCTTTCAAATCCAGATCAATCGAAACGAGCCGCTGCTTGCCGCCGTACGGCCACGGGATGGCCGCTCCTTGCACCGTAATGAGGCCGACGCGAATCTGGTTGACGCTGACGTCGAAGATTTCCTGCTCGGACATCCCCTTGCCGCTGACGCCATACTGAAGGATGGGCACGGTCGAGGCATTGTATTGAATGATCAGCGGCGGAGTCGTCCCCGGTGGCATCGAACGCAAGACAGTTTGTGAGACAGCAGTAATTTGGGCCACACCCGCATCCACGGAAGTCCCCTGGCGAAAGAACACCTTGATGACACCAATGCCGTTATAGGAAGTGGACTCGATGTGCTCGATGTTGTTGACCGTGGTCGTCAGCGCCCGCTCTTCATTGTACACCATGCGCTGCTCCATCTCCACCGCGCTGAGGCCGGTATAATTCCAGAGGATACTGACGACAGGGATGTTAATCGCCGGGAAAATGTCCGTCGGCGTCCAGAGCAGGATAAACGGCGTCAGCAATAGCAACAGCAGCGCCGCAACGACGAATGTGTAGGGACGGCGGAGGGCTAGTCGGACAATCCACATGGCGTCCTCCGCACTTGCGTCACAATAATTCTATTTAGCCTCATATGTGTGTCGATGTTTTTGACCGACCAGTCAAACTCACGCGTGAAGAGTCGTCTCTCCCGCAAACCGTTTTTCGCCCACGCCAATCAATCGAAAAATGGTCGGCTTCAAATGACGGATGATTTCGAGGTTGTTCTCGATCTTGGCCTCCAACAGCACGCCCATCACGCACCCAAACAATTCGCGGGCCTTGTTGTCACAGTCTTGTTCGGGGATCAACCCTTCGCGAACAGCATCCCGCAACGCGGCGGCGAAGTATCGGCAACGCCGATCCAAAATCTGCTGCGATTTCCGGCGAATGTTCTCGTCCTGCGTGCTCAACTCTGACGCCAGCGAAGTGAACGCACAGCCGCAAACCCTGCCGAATTTCTGCATTTTCTGGCTTTGGCGTTCGTAAATGAAATCACAATATCTCGACAGCCGTTCCAGCGGTGGTGTCTGCGAAGAAAAGATGCGATCGAGATCGGGCCGAAACTGCTCCCAGTGTTCTTCAATAGCAGCCACTGTCAGGTCCGACTTGGAGGGGAAAAAATGGTAGAAACTCCCCTTCTTTGCGCCGGCGCGCTCGCAAATTACGTCCACACTGACGGCGCCATAACTCTGCTCCCAAATCAGGTCAATCGCGGTGTCCAACAATCTCTGCTTGGTATCGCACTCCGCTTTCATCTCGTCACCATGAGGGTAAAATTCCACAGGTTGACTGGTCAGTCAAGTGGAAATATCCCCCGCCTACCCCTCTGAGGTCGAGGAGTCAACTCTGAGGCACGACCCGCTCGACGGCATCCGACTTTGCCCAGCCTTGTTGCCCGTCGGCCCGTTCCACGAACACCCATTGGCCGCGATCCTCTCGGATCACCACCCGGGTTCCTTCGGAGAGTTTGAAGTGCGTCGTCGAGTCCGGCACCGGCGCGAACCGCGCCTCGGTCTCACCAGCTACAACAACCGCGGCGGGTGCCGTTCGATCACCGAGGACTTCATGGCCCAGCGCAAAGGCACAGGCCGCAAATCCGACGAAGGCTGCCGCAGCGATGGCGAGAAGTCCGGTCCGGGCTCGGGGAATGTACAGGCACACTCCGACCGCCAGGGCGGTCAGCCACAGTGCCGCCAGCTCGTATATCCCCCACTCGGTTGAGCGGCGGCTTTCGATGATCGAACGGAGATATTTCTGCCACGCATGTGGTGGCGCGTTCACATCATCGACCCCCAATCGCTGCTCGGCAAATTTCAGGTTCGCCACAATATCCGGGTCGCGCGGTGCCAACTGCCGCGCCCGCTCGTAATCGAGGATGGCCCGTCCCAATTTGCCTTCGCGGAAATGGGCATTGCCCAGGTTGTAGTACACATGCGCCGTTTTTGGCTCGATCTTCTCGTAAATCGCCGCCGCCTCGGCAAATCTTCCGGCATCATACAACTGGTTGGCCGACTTGAAGTCGTCGCTGGGGCCGGCAAACGCCGCACGCAGGCCGACCAGCCAGATGACCGCGCCGATCTTAAAGCTGTTTCGTTTCCAGTTCATCAATCAATCGTTCCACATTGTCCCGGGTCGCCTGGACGCTCATACCCGCGCCTCCGCCGGCGAACCGGGCGGTGTCGCACGCGTCGAAGCATGCCCTGGCTCGATCGGCCAGCTCGCCATCCACGCCACGCGGCACAAGCCGTTCGTCAATGACGGACGCCGTGATGCCGCCGACCGGGATGTTCAACCGGTCCCCGAGGTAGTGCTGCAAGGCGCGTTGGATTTCATCGTAGCTTGTCGCCGAGGTGAGCAGTTTGCGCGCTTTTTTAGCCGCTCGTGTCCGGCGCGCATAGGCAACGTCGCCGCGCAGGCGGTCCGTGCGTCGCTTCCAGCCGACCGTGCCGAGCAAGGCAAGCACCGGCGTGACGTTCAGCGCCCAAAACGTGGCCGACCCACAGAAGGGTACGCCGGGCGCCGCCGGCCCGAGGTCGCCCTTCAGATATACGATGTCCTGCCCCAACTTCTCATCCGGACGCAATCGTCCGCCACCGCTGACAATGGTCGTCTGACCACCGGTACCGGCCTTCACCACAAGTTTGATGGGCGTTTGGACGGCCGTCTTGTACGCCCGCGCCTCCGGGTCGAAATAGGCCAGCCGCACCTCGGGAAGTTCTTTCACATCGGTGCTCTTCGCGATGAGCACCTGTTGCATCACGCGCTCGCCGGTCGTGTTCAAATCGTCCTTCGTCGTTTTCGTCGTCGGATCGTACGTCTTGAACCCATCCAATGGGCCGAGCTTCGGCATCGGTACCGTGTCGATGTTGCCGTTGCCGCTGATCTTGATCGTCACCGTGATGGGGTCGCCGACCGCGATGTCGGTCGGCTTGGCGGTCACATCGAGTTTCCATTGCCCGATCGCGCCGCCAAAATCAGCCGGCCGGCCTTCCTCCGGCAACGGAAGAACCTCAATGGGCACGGCGTCAACGGTCACGGGCACCTCCCGCACTTCGACCCGGCCGAACATGTCGTCGAAAGGCCAACCACTGCCCCCTTGTCTCCGAACTGTCAGTTGCGCCTTCAGGATGCACGGGCCCAGGCTGAGTGTTCCCGTGCGACTCGGCGAGATGGATCCTTCGATGACGTGGACGTTGAATGACTCGCCATTCGTGACCAGCGTACCGGTCTTCAGGTTCTGGAGAAACTTGAATTCCAATCCATCCGCGTCGTAGCTGAACCCGCCCACGCCCCGAAGCGGCACGTCGGTCCGCGAAAACAGGACCACTTGTACCGGCTCGGTCTGGCCCGGATACATCCGCCTGGACGGGACACGGATATCAGCAAAAAGCTCCTGGCCGGCATCATTCTGCGCCAAACCCTTTTCCACAACCAACCGGATCGGCTCGGTGGAATAACTCCTGCCGCCGACGTTGACGGCAATGGCCGGTATCGTGAATTCGCCCGTTCGGGCGGGCGTTACCTGGTACACGAAGCTGATGGATTGGCTCATCTGCCCGTTGTTTAACGAGAAGCTGCTCTGCGTGGACGGTCCATCAAAGCCCAGACCGTCCACCCGGGGAATCGATGGCTGCGCGCCGCTCTGCGTGCCTTGCACCGCGATGGTCAGCGTCACCGACTCGCCAAACACGACGTGGTTCCGATCAACGGAGGCGACAACGGACACATCCGCGAACACGCGCGGCGCCGCCAGCAGAAGTCCTATGACCAGCCAGAGTCTCATCGTCACCAATCCTTGGCTGGCGGGCCGGAATCTTTCAAGTCCTTCATTTGCATTTCGGGGAAGAAATTCCAGTTCCGCTCGTCCTCGCGCAGGTTGTCGAGCATCTCGGTGGCCTGCATTTTGTCCATATCTTCCGTCTGGCCGCTGGCTTCTTGCGGTTGTTGCTCAGACGGTGATGCCTTGTCTTGTTGGGCCTGTTGCTCCTGTTGTTGTTCCTTCTGTTTCTCCTGTTGCTTCTGCTGTTCCGCCGATTGCTGCGACTGCTGTTCCTGGTTCTGCTGCTGTTGAGCCGATTGTTTCTGGTCGGCCTGCTGCTGTTGCTGCTGATTCTCTTTGTCCTGCTGGTCTTGTTGTTGTTTCTGCTGCTGGGACTGGTCCTGATTCTTGTCTTGCTGATTCTGCTGACCTTGCTGTTGTTGCTGGTCTTGCTTCTGGTCCTGCTGATTCTTTTGGTTTTGTTTCTGCTGCTGCTGCTGTTGTTGTTGCTTCTTCAACTCCTCGAGCTTCTTCTTCACGAACTCGTGGTTGAATTTTGCGTCGGCGTCGTTGGGGTCGATGGCGATGGCGCTCTCGTAGCTCTTGAGCGCCCGCTGCCACAGTTGCTGGGCCTGTTTGGGCTGGGATTGGCCGAGGCGAAAATCGGCGTTACCGAGGTTGTACAGGGCGCGCTGTTGCAGCGCGCGATCGGTCGACGACGTCGCGTTCTCGAACAGTTGCGACGCCTCCGCGAAATCGTTGCTGTGATACGCCGTCACGCCGGTGTTGTAACGCTCCGGCCAGTTCTCGGTCTTCGCCAACACCACCGTCGGCACAATGAGCAAGCACCACCAGAATCTCATGCCGCCCTCCTGTCGCTGACGAACGACTCGACCACCAGCAGGACGAGCGCCATGCCCAGGGGCCACTGGAACCTCTCGAAGTATTGCTTCTGCAGCCGCGATGCGAATTCCTTGCGCTGGAGTTGGGCGATGCCCTTGTCGTAAACCGCGTCCATGCCGAAGTCGCCCGCCGCGCTGTGCACGTACATGCCGCCTGTCTTGAGCGCGAGCTGCTTCAGCGTCTCCTCATCGAGCCGCGACTTGACCACCTCGCCGTCGCGGTCCTTCAAAAATTCCATCGGCTTGCCCTCGTCGCGGATCGGGATCAGTTCGCCCTCGGTTGTGCCCACGCCGATGGCGAAAATTTTCACGCCCTCTTTGGCCGCCTCGTCCGCGGCCGCCACGGCGTCGCCCTCCGTCTGTTCGCCGTCGGTGATCAACACAATGGCGTGGTCCCGCCCCTCGCCCGCGTCGAAGGCCTTCAGCGCCGTGCGAATCGCCGGGCCAATCGCGGTTCCGCCGCGCGGAATGATGTGCGGATCGGCGTCCTTCAACGTCAGCCGGAACGCCTCGTAGTCCACCGTCAACGGGCATTGGACGAATGCCGTTCCCGCGAACGCAATCAGGCCGATCCGGTCGCCGCGCAGTTTCTCGAGCAGGTCCTGGACGGCGTACTTCGCCTGGCCCAACCGATTGGGCCGCACGTCCTCGGTCAGCATGCTCTTCGACACATCGAGCAACACGAAGATGTCGACCCCCTTGTGTTTCACCTCGCGCCACTCGAAGCCCCAACGCGGCCGGGTCAACGCCAGCGCCGCCAAGGCGATCGCGGCGACGATCAACACCGCTTTCCATCGCCGTGCCACCGGGCGCACCGAATCTGCCAACCGCTGCGCCAGTGGTGGGGACGCGAATCGTTCCAGTGCCCGGCGCCGCGCGCGGAACGCCCAGACCAGAAACAACGCCAACATCGGCGCCAGTGCCAGCAGCCAGAATAATTGTGGATTGCCGAAATGCACTACGGCAGCCTCCGCAGTCGCGTGTGTTCCAAGGTGACCGCCAAGACCAGACAACCCAGTCCCGGCGCCAAAAACCACGGGAACAATTCCTGCCAGTCTTCGTACGCGACCGTTTCAACCTTCTGTTTTTCCATCGCGTCGATTTGCGCGTACGTCTTCTTCAGCGACGCCGTATCCGCTGCGCGGAAATATTGTCCGCCCGTCGCCGCCGCGATTTGTTTCAGCAGGTCTTCATCCAGATCGGCTTGTATCTTCTGATACCCGAGCAGGTTCCCCGCGCGATCATAGACCGGCATGTCGGCGAGTCCCTGCGAGCCCGCGCCGACCGTGTACACACGCACATTGAATTCCTTGGCGGCCTTCGCCGCATCAAGGGCGGGCGGGTTCTTGATGTTTTCTCCGCCATCGGTCAACAACACAATGACCTTGCTCTTGGCGTTGGTGTCGCGGAGGCGGTTGACTCCTGTGCCGATGCCCGCGCCGATGGCCGTGTTGCCCTCGACCAAACCGATGCGGACGCGGTCGAGATTGCGTTCGAGCCAATCGTGGTCGAGCGTGAGCGGGCTGGCCACATAGGCGTGCGTGCCGAACACGACCATTCCGATTCGATCATTGGGGCGGGAACGGATGAAATCGCGCACCACGTCCTTCACCGCATCGATTCGAGATTCGCGTTGCCCGCCCCTCTCGTAATCCATCGCCTGCATACTGCCGGATATGTCGATGACGAGCACGATGTCGATGCCCTCGGTCTTGATCTTGCTCTCGCTGCGGCCCAATTGCGGACGGGCCAGCGCGACGATGAACAGCACGAGCGTCGCCCCGCGCAACAGCAGCAACAACGATGGACCGAGCGCCGCCCAAAACGACGACAACGAACGTGCCGTCGCCACCGACGAGAACTTCAAGCCGCCGCGCTCCGCGGACCGGTGTTCCCACCACAGCCACAACGGCAATACAAGCAACAACACCAACGACCATGGACTGGCGAACTTCATGCCGTTGCGACGACCTCCTCTGCGCGTGGCTGCGAGTCGTGCACGAATTTCTCGGCGGCATCCAGGGCGCGCTGCATGTCCTCCGCGCCGGGCTGAAACTTCGCAAATTTCACGAGATCGGCCTCCTGCAGAAACGCTCCGAGCAGTTCGCGGTGTTCCGTAGAAAGCGAATGGTCGCGGGACACCTCGAAGAGAAACTCCTCCGTGGTGCGCTCCGGCGCGTGCAGCCCCATCTGCCCTTCGAGGTATTGCCGGACGATGTCCGACAACCGCGTATAGAATTCCTCCACTGGCGGGTTCTCTTCGCGCAACCGCCGAAGCTCGCGAATCGCCACTTCATACGGCGTGGGAAGGGGAGCGATGAAAGCGGAAACGCCCGGCTGCCGCCGTTTCCAAAGCCACAAAGCCACCGCCGCCGCCACGAGGGCCAGCACCAGCCACACCCACCACCAGCCGTGGGGCAGCGGTACAAGTCCTTTGATGTCGTGTATGTCTTCCATCAGATTCGTCGCTCGCGCATGCTGAAAAATTGGATCAACGGCAACACATAATCCGCGTCGGAGCGGATTTCCACCTGGTCCACGCTCGCTGACCGCAATAATCGGCGCAACGCCTCCAACCGTTCCCGGGCTTTGGCGGCAAACCCCTCGCGGACCCTTCGGTCGAAGGTATCGACCAACGCCCGCTCGCCGGTCTCGGCGTCGCGCAGCTCGATCAGCCCGACCGCGGGCAACTCTTCCTCACGCGGGTCGCGCAGGCTCAGCGCGATGACATCGTGCCGCTTGCTGGCCACGCGCAGTTTCTTGCGGACCGATTCTTCGTCGGTCATCTGGAAATCCGACACCACAAACGTCACGGCCCGCCGTGGCTGGACGCGGTTGTGGTAATCGAGCGCCTGTTGGAGATCCGTCCCGCGACCCTGAGGCTGAAACGCAAGAATCTCGCGCACGACACGGAGCACATGCCGGCGGCCCTTCTTCGGCGGCACGAATTTCTCGATCTGGTCGGTGAACATGATGAGGCCGACCTTGTCGTTGTTGCGGATCGCCGAGAACGCGAGCACGGCGGCCAGTTCCGCCGCCAACTCGTTCTTCGTCTGCCGCACGCTGCCGAATTGCCCCGAGGCGCTCACATCAACCACCAGCATCACCGTCAGCTCGCGCTCTTCCTTGAATTTCTTGATGAACGGGTGCCCGAAGCGTGCGGTGACATTCCAATCAATCGATCGCACCTCGTCGCCGGGCAGATACTCGCGGACCTCCTCGAATTCCATGCCCCGGCCCTTGAAGACAGAATGGTACTGGCCACCGAGCACATCCGTGACCTCGCGGTTTGTGCGGATCTCGATCTGACGGACTTTCTTGAGGACGTCCGCCGGCAGCAGACGGGAGCCAGTCGGTTGGGAATTTCGGTCAGTTTTCATTGGAACAGACGGCGCGCACCAATCCAATCAACAGTTTTCCGACTTCGTTTGCCTGATAGCCATGATTCATTCTCCTGTCCAGTGTCTGCTATCTATTGCCGACTCCCTCACGGCACCGGCACTTCGTCAAAAATCCGCTTGATCACGTCTTCGCTGGTCATTTCCTCGGCTTCGGCCTCATAACTGACGATCACACGATGACGCAGCACGTCCATGCCGATGGTTTTCACATCCTGCGGCGTGACGTAGCCTCGCCCTTGGAGAAAGGCGTACGCTTTGGCGGCGACAGTCAAGTAGATGGTCGCGCGTGGTGACGCGCCGTATTGGATGAGGCGGGCCACGTCGATCTTGTATTCGGCCGGCTTGCGGGTCGCGTGGACCAGATCCACGATGTAGTTCTTGATCTTCTCATCCATGTAGACCGCGTCCACCACTTTGCGCGCTTTGAGGATTTGGTCGGGCGTGACCACGGGTTGCGTGACGATCTGTTTACCCGTCTCGGCCATGCGATCCATGATCTGCCGTTCTTCCTCTTTGCTCGGGTACTGGATCGAGAGTTTGAGCATGAACCGGTCGACCTGCGCCTCGGGCAAGGGGTACGTGCCTTCCTGCTCGATCGGGTTCTGCGTCGCCAATACCAGGAACGGGTCCGGTAATTTGAACGTCTGGTCGCCGATCGTGACCTGGCGCTCCTGCATCGCTTCGAGGAGCGCACTCTGCACCTTGGCAGGCGCGCGATTGATTTCGTCGGCCAGAATCAGGTTGGCGAACACCGGCCCTTTCTTGATACGGAACTCGCCGTCCTTGGGATTGTAAATTAGCGTACCGATCACGTCGGCGGGCAAGAGGTCGGGGGTGAACTGGATCCGGTGGAACGACGTCTGGATCGCCGCCGAGAGCGTCTTTACTGATAACGTTTTGGCCAGCCCCGGCACGCCTTCAAGCAAGACGTGACCGTCTGCCAGCAATCCAACCAGTAATCGTTCAATGAGGTATTTTTGGCCGACGATGACCTTGCCGATCTCGCCGACCAGCGTTCGCACAAATTCGCTTTCGCGTTTGACCTGTTCGTTAATCGCACCGATACCTTGTTCCATTGTTATTTCCTCTTGAGGTTCACAACTCCGAAGCAACCATTTTGACAAGGGTTGCGGCAACCACGTTCAAATCCTAGCAGGCCCGTCAAGTCCCTGAAGGGACGGGGGTTAGGCGATACGTTGAGAGTAGCGATTAGTCGTGACGCCTATGTTTCAAAGCACTTCCGGCCAAGGATACAGGTGCGGACGTGGGCGGGTTGGTCGTCGAGGCCGATTTCGCTGAGCGTGCGGTTGCACCAGTAAAAGGCCCCGGCGTCCGGCCCGGGCTGCTCGGCGAGGGCATCGGCTTCGTGTTCGGGGATGAACATTTTTTTGGTGCGCAGACATTTGCAGACGGGCGGGTTCATGTTCATCGTTCACCCTACGAGCTGTTTGAGGGTCCGACGAATCAGGGCCTGGGCAATGGGCACCTTGTAGCCGTTATCCTCCAGCGGCACAGCGTCCTTCAAAATGATCTCGGCGGCGCGCGTCGCCACGTCGTCGTTGAGTTGCTTGCCTTCGAGGAACTCGTGCGCCGCTTGGACCTGATACGGAACCGGCGCGACCGCCCCGAGGACCACGCGAACCTTGCTGAGTTTGCTGCCATCGACCTTCGCGGCCGCGGCGCAACTGACCAACGCCCAATCGAAACTCGCCTTCTCGCTGATCTGTTTGTACGCGCTGGTCCGCCCGTCGTCCGGAATCTGCACGCGAAGAATCAGATCCGTCGGGCCCAGCGAATGGTGCGCTTCGGGATTGTCCCACGCCTTTGCGTAAAAATCGGGAATCGTCAGCGCCACCTCATCCTTCCCGCGACGAACAGTCACCTTGGCATCGAGCGCGGCCAGCGCGATGGCGAGATTCGATACGACCGGGCTGATGCACGGGTTGCCAGTGAACAAACTGTGATACTTGTTCTCGCCCTCCCGCGCGTAACAGGTGCTGCCGCCCCGTTTCAGGCACTGAATGTCGCGATGGCGGTAATACCAGCACCGTGAATGCTGTGCCAGATTGCCGCCAACGGTGGCGACGTTGCGAATCTGTGGCGAACCAACCTCCGCCGCGGCTTGTTGAAGGCCGGGAAAAGCACGCTTCAATTCCACATGCGCCTCGATTTCGGAAACGGTGACATTCGCGCCGATTGTCCACGAAGTGGCCCCCACCGAGATGTCACGCGTGGCAGGCAGATCCTTCACGTTCACCAGCAGCCGCGGGCTGGCAATGTACTCCTTCATCTCGCCGAGCAGATCGTTGCCGCCTGCCAGAAACCGGCCGTGATCCGCCACCAGGGAAACGGCGCTGTCCACCGTGTGCGGGGAGACGTATTGGAATGAATTCATACCGAAGCCCCCGGTTTGAGAGCTTTGCCGAGCGCCGCGAGGACGCGCGCGGGCGTGATCGGCAAGCTGCTGACGCGGACGCCGAGCGCGTTGGCAACGGCATTGGCAATGGCCGAGGCGGTCGGGATCGTGCACGGTTCGCCCACGCCAATGACGCCGCGCTCGGGCATTTCCATCAGAATGACTTCGATGTCCGGGACATCCGCGAAATTCGGCAGCTTGTAGGTTTCAAAATTGGGGTTCAATACGACGCCGGTGGTGGAATCCATGACGCGCTCCTCGTAGAGCGCGTAGCCCATGCCCATGATGATCCCGCCGTTGATGAGCGTCTCGCACGTCAGCTTGTTGACGACCAGTCCGCAATCCTGCACGCACAGGACCTTGCGGACTTTCACGAACCCGGTTTCCGTATCCACCTCGACCTCGGCGAACTGCACGCCGCCCACGCCGCTCGAAGACAGCCCCTCCTGCCACTCGCCGTGGGCCGTGAGCGGATTGACGCCGAGCTTCTTGCAGGCACCGGCCCAATTCGCGCCGCGGGCGTCCGTCACGCCGGTCGCTTGTTGCAATTTCTGGAGCGCGTTCGTGCAGGCGTCGAAAATGGCAGGACAAACCGAGGCCGCGGTAGTGCTGCCGCCGCTGGCACCGGATGGCGGGAACTGTGTGTCGCCAATCCTGGTGGTGATTTGTTCGGGTCTCAAGCCGAAGACTTCCGCGGCAACGACCGCCACAAGTGTGCGCGTGCCCGTTCCCAGATCCTGCGTGCCGCAACGGACTTCGACGCTGCCGTCGGGATTAATTTGCGCATCCGCCTGGGACCCGCGGCCGCCGCCCCCCCATGTCGCGCCGGCGCATCCGACGCCGACTTTGACCGGGCCAAGGGAAGAACCCGGCGGCTTGTATTTCTGCTTCCAACCAAATCGCTCCGCGCCGATTTGATATTCGTGCTGGCGAACTTTGCTCGGGTCATTCTTCAGGCGGATCTCGACCGGGTCCATCTTCAACTTCACCGCCAACTCGTCGAGGATCGATTCCATGCCGAACGAAGCGACGGGATGTCCCGGTGCGCGGAAGGCGCGACCCTGGCCGGCGTTGATCGCAACGGAGGCCTGCTTCACACGGATGTTGGGGACGGCGTAAATGTACGGCGCGGGAAAACCGGCGCCGCCACCGCCGCCGGCCGATGCCGTGCCGGCGCCGATGCCCGCGGTACCGAAGGCATCCATGTCGAACGCGACGAGCATTCCATCGGGGCTGGCACCCAGACGGATGCGCTGGAAGGACGACGGGCGATTGCCAACCGCGAGCGATTGGTCGAAGCGGGTCAACATCAATTTGACCGGCGCGCCGGCAACCTGGGAGAGGCGCGCGGCCAAACCGCCCTCCGCGCCGGGGCCAAATTTCGCGCCGAAACCGCCGCCCATGTAATCGGTGAGGACACGCACTTTTTCCTGGGACACATCGAGGTACGAGGCCAGACCGTCGCGAACGCTGAAGATACCCTGGGTCGACGCCCAACAGGTCACGCCGTCGTTCGTCACCGAAACCGTGTTGCCATGCGTCTCGAGTGGATGATGAACCTGGACCGGCGTGGTGAAGAAGCCTTCCACGACCGCGGCGGCCTCCGCAAACGCCTTATCGACGTCCCCCTTCTCCTTGACGTTCGGGTCGGCGAGATTGGGCGCGTCCGGCCACACACGCGGCGAGTCGGGATTTTTCGCCATCTCCTCCTTCACTACGAACGGCAGAGGCGTGGCTTCGACCACGATGGCGCGCAAGGCGTCGAGACACGCCTGTTTCGATACACCCGCGACCGCAGCCAGTTCCTCGCCGTAGAAACGAACGGTCCGTTCGCCTTCGCGTTCGACCACGGCGGCCTTGATGCCGGGGACCTGACGCGCTTTGTCAACGTTGACCCTCGTGACATGGGCGGCTGGCCATCGGGACCGGTAAATCATGCCATACAACCATCCGCCGGGCTGTACATCGGACGGATATTTCGCCGCGCCGGTGACCTTTGCGGGGGTGTCGATGCGCGTTGTACTGGCGCCGACCACATCTGGTTTTGCCGGCCAGCTAAGCATCGCGAATCACCTCGATTGTCTCCGCGACCGGCACGCCGGCTGCGCGAAGCACGGCCGTGAGCATGCGATGTTGCGTGCCACACCGGCAGATGTTGCCGGAACACGCCACGCGCACTTCGTCGGGGGTCGGATGTGGATTGCGTTTCAGAAGCGAGGTCGCTGTCATAACAAAACCGGGCGTGCAATAACCGCACATCGACGCGTCGTTCTCGACCACCGCCTGTTGCACATTGGTCAGCTTGCCATCCGTCGCCAAGCCTTCGACGGTGGTGATGCCATGGCCCTGAGCTTCGATGGCCAGCTTCATGCAGGAGTAGATCGGCTTGCCGTCGAAAAGGACCGTGCACGCGCCGCACGTGGCCCGGTCACAAACCTCCTTGGTGCCCGTAAGGCTGGAATAGTTCCGCAGGGCGTCCAACAAGGTGACGCGAGGTTCGAGATTCAATTTCAGCGCTTTGCCGTTGACGTTGAGAGTGACGGGAACCTGACCCGGGCCGAGAGTCTGATCAGCCCCCAGCTTGGCGATTTCCTCGGTCCCCGCGGCGACGGCGCCAACGGGCACCGCCGCGGTTGCGACGACAACAGTACCGAGCCCTTTCAGGAAGGAACGGCGGCTTATTTCATTGTCGAACGGCTCGGTATGTACGTGCTCACTCATGTGTTGGATGACTCGCCACGGCGCATACGACCGCCGGCGGAACAAAGGCAGCGGACACGGTTGCACCTTCGCCGAATCGGCCTTCAAAAATGTTGTTCTTGCCGTGGTCAATCCACCGCAAGGCGAGCGCGGGTTCGCTAATAGTGGCCTTGCTGGTGACGCCGACAGTGTAGGAAGTCATCGTCGAACGAGGCGTGTACCAGAGTGATTCGCCGCAACTGATGAGGCCGCAGGGCTCAAAGGGTCTGGTTTCGATATGGACAAAGTCACCAGCCGAGAAGGACACAGAACTCCCCGAGTGTATGAATTCCATGGGAACCGTGCGCGTGCGCAGTTTCGTATGGCTGACTTCCGAATTCGTGGCTTTCAGCCAGTGGAGGAGCGTCTCGGATTGAACGGAGTCAGCCGATTGCGGCAGGTAGATCATGTACTCGGTTGGCTGTACCCCTTTCGACGCCAGATTCTGGTCGGCAACCTCCAAGAGCGCTACCGTCTGGCCGCGCAAGAGAGTCCCGTCATACGAGCCGCCCGAGAAACTCCAGGCGCGCAACAGATAGTGGCCGTCCTGTGTGGCTTCGGACGAGGCGATACATCCCCCGATGTAAAGTTGACACGAATGCAACTCCAGCAGTTCGCCCTGTGGCCTGTCGGCAGCCTGCAAAGAAGCGCCCCACAAATAAAACAAAAAAGCGACAATGACGACCCATGTTCTCATACGCCATCGTTCCTCGCTGGCCATATTGTACGCGAAACAATGACATCCGCAAGTGCCTCGTGAAAAGAATTCCCTTGCTCCGTCCCGAAGTAGCCCGACAAGCTGAGCATCGCCAGTAGGTCGCTGTCCGCGCTGCATAATCGGCGCGAGGCTGTGCGATGAAGTGGGTTTCGCTCAATCGGGTTTGGAACGAACCGGGGGTTTTCTTCGGCATTCTCACCGGCTGGGGCTTGCTATCACCACCGGGTACATGGGCACGGAACATTCGGGTGCGCCGGATTTAAATCCGAACATCGTTGGCGTCCAGGGATTGCCCGCGGCACAAATCGATCCGGGGTGTGGCTGTCTCATCCTGACCTGACACACGAGCGGCAACCCGCCCAATGCACTCGTTTGCGTGCAGGGAGCAATCAGGTTTGTATTGAAAAGCGAGAAGAGCGCAGCCGTGAGTTTGTTCGCCCGGTCGTGAACGAGGCTTTGTTCAGGTGAACCGACCAAGGTTTTACGGCTGCGCTCTTCAACTACTACAGAGAACGGAACGTTTGGTCTACGCCTCGGCATCCATCATCTACAGGCACACCTAGCACCTCGCCAGTTGGCGTGCCTCAACCACAACTTTCCGTGGGGCGTTCGCGCGAGGCGAACACCCCGAAACTTCGACTACGAGCGGCGCTTGCGAAGGCCCAAAACAGCGCCCACCATGCCCAGACCGACCAACGTCAAGGTCGTCGGCTCAGGAACTGCCTGCGTCAGCGACACGTTGTCGACCTCGATGGCTTCTGTACTGCCAGCACCTGCGCCAGTCGTGCAATCAATCTCGACTTCAAAGTGATCCACGTTGGCCGGCGCGACCCACGTACCGGTATATGTTTGCCAACTGCTATTGAAGTAAGGACCCTTCAGGCCCGGCCCCTGATCGATCACCCCGCCAGTCGAGTTTATATCCCAGAAATGAATGAAGACAACTCCACCGACAAGTGAACTGTCAACTTTCAGATCCAGCGAATACGTGACCGTCCCGGCATTGGCGTCGCCAAGCGCTGTACTTTGCTGGAGCGCAAGATTGGCGGCCGGGATCACATTGTACATATACGCGTCGTACGTCCCAGGCGCTGACGGGCCGTTGTCAGGCGTCTGCACGTTAACGTAAGCAGATCCGTCGCTTGCCCCCAATACCGACCAATCTGTTGTGTCTCCGGTCTCAAATCCTGGATTTTGGACCAGGTTCGCCGCGGACACCTGCCCCGCAACGAGCACCAAAGCTGCTGAGGCCATCGTACCTCCCACGAACTTGCTTATCCCATTCATTCCACTACCTCACCTTTCACCATAGTTGAGTTTCCCATACTGCATCGCGGGCAACCGCCTTGGCCGCCACACGTTACTCGGTTCTCCCGGGATGACGACGCCCGGCTCTGCATTCTCCTCATTGCCAGACCGCTAAAAGAAAGCCCGTTTTACACCTCTCCGTGCACTTTCTTTACGGCTGATCGTCCTCGTCGGAATTCCAAGTGGCCAATCTAGTATCATACTAGATGGATTGTGTCCAGAACATTCTTGCCTTATTTGCAGAACGTGATATTAAGGGGGTGGGATGAGGAACTACTATAGTAGTGTCCATCTAGTATCCATGCAGGAGATCCATACTTGAAAAGGTTGGCTGTGAACACGAAATCGCCCATTTCCGTCGCCCAGCCGTTCGCCCGCGACCGGAGCGGGACGGGTGAACACCTGTACCGGCAACTGGCTCTCCGCCTCGGCCGGAATATCCGCGAAGGCAAGCTCAAGCCAGGCCAACGGCTGCCGTCCATGGACGACCTGGCAACGACTTGTGGCGTCACCAAGATCACCGTGCGCCGGGCGCTGCTGGAATTGAAATCGGAAGGCTTGATCTACACGAAACCAGCCCAAGGGACGTATGTGTCCGAGACCCTCCCCGTTCGCAAGGAGCGCGGCCGAAACAAGGTGCTGACCATCGGCCTGATCTCGCACGTCTTGAACGGCGAGCCCGGTCCATATCACGCGGAGATCCTGGCCAGCCTTCGAACGGAAATCAGCAAACGCAAAGGCAACCTCGTCGTCCTGCCCACACCGCAGGCGGGTAGCCCGGATATTTCCGAACAGATGGGGTACGCCAATCTGGACGCGGTGATTTTTCTCGGGCCGTTTGATTCCGACGCGCTTCGCCGGATCGTCCGCAACGGCCCACCGTCCGTGTTGGTTGATTTTCAACTTCGCGGGCTGCGCGTGGATACGATCGCCGTCGACAATGTCAGTGGCGCGGAGACGGCGGTCAATCATCTGGTGGCATTGGGTCACCGGGAAATCGCCGTCGTCCTCGGCGAAGACGGGACGGAGGCCACCAAGGAGCGGCTCGATGGCGTTCAAAATGCGCTGAAGGCAGCGGGGATTCCCGCCGCGGCCGTCCGCTATCTCAAGGGAGACTTCCTGTTGGACAGCGGCTACCAGGCCATGGCGTCGCTGCTCAAATCGGAGTCGATGCCCACGGCGGTGTTTTGTATGAACGACGAAATGGCTGTCGGCGCGATCCAGGCGATTCATCGCCTGTCGCCGCTCGAAGTGCCGCGCGACGTTTCGATCATCGGGTTCGACGATATTATCTGGGGAACCACAACCCATCCCCGACTGACCACGATTCGTGTGGACAAAAACCTCATGGGTCGGCTATCCGTCGAGCGCGTGTTGTCGGCCTTGGACAACAACTCGCACACGGTCACCTCCACGGTCATTGACGCCGAGTTATTGCTACGGGAATCGACGGCGGCTCCCCCGCCCCGTCCTTGAGCGGACGGAGAACGAGGATGGAGGCACACACTTGCAATGGTTTTCCCGGCCGCCTGGACGGGTTTCATTTCTCGGCGATCCGTTTTTTGACAGCTGTCGTGGCCGCGTGCGCCACCTTGCTCCCGTTCACGGCATGGGGTGACAACCCCGTTCGCGTCGACGTGGTCAAGACGGACAGCGGCTGGCAACTGCAGCGCGACGGCAAACCCTATTTCATCAAGGGCGTGGGCGGCACGGCATCCAAGGCATTACTCGCTCAACTCGGCGGCAATTCGGTCCGCACCTGGGGCGCCGACCGTCTCGTGGACGATCTGGCCGAGGTGCAGAACCTGGGGCTCACCGTGACGGCGGGCATTTGGCTTGGACACAAGCGACAAGGATTCGACTATCACAATGCCGACCAGGTGAAAGCGCAACTGGAGAAGACGCGCGACATCGTTCGCCGCTACCGCAATTCTCCCGCCCTGTTGATCTGGGCTATCGGGAATGAAATGGAGAATGACGAACCCGCCGGCGATCCCGCCGTGTGGCAGGCGATCGACGACATTGCGGCAATGATCAAGCAGGAGGACCCGAATCACCCGACGATGACGGTCATCGCCGAAGTCGGTGGCGACAAGATCCCCCAACTTCACAAATACTGTCCTCACATTGACATCGTCGGCATCAACAGTTACGCGGGCGGCGCGACCCTCGGTGACCGTTACCTTAAAGCCGGCGGCACGAAGCCGTACGTCATCACGGAATTTGGCCCGCCTGGCCAGTGGGAGATGGAGAAGAAACCGTGGGGCGGCGTGCGCGAGCTCACCAGCACCGAGAAGGCGGATTGGTATCGCCGTACCTACGTCCATTCCGTGGCCGGTCAACCGGGCCGATGCCTGGGATCGTATGCGTTCGTGTGGGGATTCAAACGCGAAGCCACCGCCACATGGTATGGAATGTTCCTGCCCGACGGCTCGAAGGTCGCCGCAGTGGATACGATGAGTGAATTGTGGACGGGCAAGCCGGTCGATAATCCCTGCCCGAAGATCAACAGCATGAAGCTGGCGGACGGTGATGGCCGTTTTGGAACGAATGCCGTGGTTCACGTCGTGTTGGACGCCAGCAGCACGGCTGGCGAGCCGGTCGCGGTGACGTGGGAATTGCATCGCGACGCGTTTCAGTATCAAGCGGCCGTGGAAGCAGCGAGCGGAGCCTCGGAATTTCCGGAGGCAATTGTGAAAGCGTCCGACAAAGATGTCGAACTCAAGATGCCGGCGGTCGGCGGCGGTTACCGTTTGTATGCCTACGTCCGCACCGCCCACAACGGCAGCGCCACCGCGAACCTGTCGTTGTTTGTGGATGGTCCGCCGCCCAGACCCGCCGCGACCAAAGCCGTGCTGCCATTCGTGATTTTCGGTCCGGGCCAGAGCGAGATGCCGTATGTGCCGTCCGGTTGGTTGGGTAACACCGGGGCCATCGGATACGCCGGTGATTGCGCCGTCAATCCGCATTCCGGCCGGACGTGCATCAAATTGGAATACCGTCTGACGAATGATTGGGGCGGCATCGTGTGGCAGAGCCCCGAGAACGATTGGGGCGACAAACCGGGCGGCTACAACCTCACGGGTGCCAAAAAACTGAGCTTCTGGGCGCGCGGCGAGGACGGCGGCGAACGGGTGGACTTTTCCTACGGTGGGATCCGCAACGACAAACAATTCCACGACACATCCGACGGGAAAGTCGGGGTCGAATTGACGAAGGAGTGGAAGCCATACACCATCGATCTGGACGGCAAAGACCTGAACTGCATCAAGACCGGGTTCGGCTGGAGCTTGCGCGGGGCCGGCAAGCCGGTCACGTTTTACCTCGACGATATCCAGTACGAGTGAGGCGCGGCGTCAGGAGTGGGTGTCCTATGAAGACGAACAAGTCAATGGCGATGGTCGCGTCCGGTGTTCTGCTGGGGGGTGCACTCATCGGCGCCAGCGGGATCATCTGGGCCGGCGTGACCGTCACCGAACAACCTCCCGAAATGGCACCAGCACCGAAAGCCGCTCCCGTCCTGATCGTGTACGGGGGCGATTCCAGCAGTACTCCGTATGTGGCGTCCGGCTGGATGGGCAACACCGGGGCCATCGGGTTCGACGACCGCTGCACCGAGACGCCGCACTCGGGCTCCGCGTGCATCAAATTGGAATACAAGGCCGCGGACAAATGGGGCGGTATCGCGTGGCAGGATCCGCCGAATGACTGGGGCGACAAGGACGGCGGCCACAACCTGACGGGAGCCACGAAGCTGACGTTTTGGGCGCGTGGTCGCGGCGGTGGCGAGAAGGTCGATTTCTATTTCGGCGCGATCAAGTCGGACAAACCGTTTCCCGACACCGCCACGGGCAAAATCACCGCCACCCTGACAACCGACTGGAAACAGTACACCATCGACTTGACCGGCAAAAACCTCACTCGCATCAAGACGGGCTTTGGCTGGAGCCTCGCCGGCCAGGGCCGTCCGGTCACGTTTTATCTCAACGATATCCAGTACGAATGACCTGGGGCTTCCTCAAGAGCTTGTCTCTTCGGCTGCCGGTTTCAGCCGGGATCGGGCGGTTTCGGTACTGCGGCGGGCAGGATTGGGCGGTGGAAACGGCTCGACTTGCCATGACCGGAATGCTATTGTTAGGAAGATGACGGACGATCCGGTCAACGATCAAAGGCCTGTTCCAGGTCCGCAAAAGTGTCGGACCATGTATCTGGGGCGAACTCTCAATTTCTCGTCTTGCCTAACGGAGAATCCCGACGGTTGCGAGTATACCCTGCGCTTTGCTTCTTGCGTCTTTTGTTGCCATCCGGAACGGCGCAGGTTCGAGAAGATACCCGCCCTCATGTCTCTCCACGAGACGATTCTGCATATTGGCCCTTGCAATAATTCTTCGACGCCGACCGACGCCGCCGCCAGCGATCGACGGCCTGTCCCAGATCGGAAAAAGTGTCGGACCATGTATCTGGGGCCATCTCTCGATCTCTCGAAATGCCTGGTGAAAAACCATAACGGTTGCGAGTTCGCGGTGCGTTATGGTTCTGGCGTCTATTGTCACCATCATGATCGACGCAGGGTCGAGACGACAGTTCTGTCTTGATCGCTCTCTGGTAATCATTGCCCGCCGAAGCCTCGCCATTATCCAATCGGTTGCCTACAGAAACCGTTTGACAGTCTTGGCGGGTGGATTGGACAGCGGGAATTGGCTCGACTTACCATTGTCGGAATGCTGGTCGATCTGTCTCGATGTTAGTTCGTTTGGCGGCCAAAGCGCTGGCTTTCGCTTCGATAACGGGGAGCCCGGCAATGGCATTGTGTTTGGGGAGAACTTTGTCATGGACAATTTCACCTTCGAGTTTATCCCCGAGCCATCCCCGTTTCTGCTGGCCGCACTCGGTGGCGCATCTCTTGCCGCTCTTCTCAGACGCAAGCGAGCGTAACACGGACCGGCGCACGCCCTCAGTGAGGGGGTGTCCTACCGTTGGGCGTTCAACCACTGGATGACCCTGTCCGCGTCGTCGGGAAACAGGACCCGAATGGCAAGTTCCATTTTGGCGCGCGAGGCGCCCTTTCGGCGCCACTGGCGCTTGAGGCGCTCCGCCCATTCGTTGAATGGCTCGTCGCGCCCGTACGCTGCGATCCCTTCCCGAACCACCGACCTCGACGATCGGAGGCCTGACAGTTCGTCCAGCGAAACCCCCAGCCGTTTCGCGGCGGCAACCGCCGTGCTCAGGTACGGCTCGCTCTTGCCGCTGAGATAATCGCTGATCTGGGATTGCGTGACGCCGAGTTCGCCGGCGGCCCGCACCTGGTTCCACTGCTTCGCGGTCAGGAGCTTTCGTAATTGACTGGAAAAAGAGTCCATCAGGAGATATCGGGGTAGAGGGTTGTTGTGTTAAAAGAATATCGCAAGTCCGATATTCGGTTTTGCTGCTGGCAGGCGGTCATGCGCGGGTGCGCATGACCCGGCTCGGTTGGCTGCCACGGCATGCGGCCAACCATTTGTGGATCACGCAGACGCAACTGTGCCCAATGCTACGCGGGAAACGAGAATCGCGATCCTGATGGCAATCCATCAAGCGGCTCGCCCCGTACGCGAAGCAGAACAAAACCACACGCCAAACTCAAGCCGGAAAGCGCGGGTTGTGTTGCAGTCGGAAGCGGACTATGAACCCAGGACGGCAACCCAACGCCGGGCCGTCCCGCCTGTCACCCCTGATTAACCTGCGACGGAACGAGGATCGGCTCTAGCCGGTCATCCATACGCCGAGCAAGCCGAGCCCGACCAGCGCGAGCAAGGAAGGCTCCCTGGCTTGTTTGGGTGGGACCACACCGTGGCTCTTGGTATTTGGGATGTAATGCCGGATCGCGCCTTTGGTGCGCACGCGCTATCCACTGCGTATTCGCTCGGGATTTCACATTTCTGGAAGAAAAGAATTAATTGGACAAAAGCTCAAAATCGGGCTACTTTTGAATAGGTTTATCGTTTTAGTAAACTATTGACCAAGCCGATGGGTTGGCTTGCTGGCGGAAAGTATTTGTAGACAGCCGCGACCCTAATTCGACCCCCAAGATGGGGTGTGTGGTTGATGAAAAGCGAATCGAAGTCTATAGCGGGCCTCCTGTCCGGGCTTGCCTGCGTCCGGTACGTGCGGGACCAAGTCATTCTTCATCTGTTCAATTTCTTTTGGATCCAAACACCGCTTCAGGCATTTCGGAGCGCAACGGCGGCAACAAGGCAAAACAACCAAACACTGCCTTATTCACGACTCGGTGAATTGACCCGCTGTTGCGCTCCAGTTTTCCACCGCGTTGCTGTCACACAACCGCCTCGGGTGTGTCATAACACAGTCACCGAAATGTCACTTTTCTGCCGTCGCGATGACACCGTTCTTCGCGAGAGTGCCGTCGTGTTCTGAAAGCTTGAGATTCAACCGGCGGGTGCCGGTGCCGTGACGTGAAGGAGTGAAGGGAAAGGGTCACAAGGATGAGCCGGGTGGGATGCGGGCTTTGATGTCGAGGGGAACGGGGTCAGAATAGCTCATCCAAGGGTTTATTCGGGCGATCTTCACGTCCGGCCCGGTACCGCTGGCTGAAGCTCCAAGTCGGTCGCCTGCCAATCGGTTACGCCGGCTGTTTTTCTCACCTGCGCATAAGTTGGCAGGTTCGAGACACGCTCCAATATTCCTGTTGACGGCGGTTTTCCCCGCCGCACAATAGGGGCGCGTATGACAAACCTGACCAGGAGGAGTTTTCCATGAGCACACCACAATCGGAGATTGGGCTGATCGGGCTGGCGGTCATGGGCGAGAACATCGCCTTGAACATCGAAAGCAAAGGCTTCCCCATCTCGGTGTTCAATCGCACCACGTCCAAGGTCGACGACTTCATCCATGGCCGCGGCCAGAGCAAGAAGGTCTTTGGCGCGCACACCATCGAGGAATTCGTCTCATCGCTGAAGAAACCCCGCAAGATCCTCATGCTTGTCAAAGCCGGCAATGCCGTCGACGAACTCATTGACCAGCTGCTGCCGCTCCTGGAAAAAGGCGACGTCATCATCGACGGCGGCAACAGCCATTTCACCGACACCATCCGCCGTACCCGGTACGTCGAGAGCAGGGGCCTGCTCTACGTCGGCAGCGGCGTCTCGGGCGGTGAGGAAGGCGCCTTACACGGCCCGTCTCTGATGCCCGGCGGCAGCCCGGCGGCCTGGCCGCTGATCAAACCCATCTTCCAAGCCATCTGCGCGAAGACGCCCGAAGGCGATCCCTGCTGCGATTGGATGGGCGAGAACGGCGCCGGCCATTTCGTCAAGATGGTTCACAACGGTATCGAGTACGGCGACATGCAGTTGATCGGCGAGGTCTACGACCTCATGAAACGCGGTCTCGGCCTGACCAATTCCCAAATGCACGACGTCTTCGCCGAGTGGAACCTGGGGGAACTGGACAGTTATCTCATCGAGATCACCCGCGATATCCTCGCCTACAAGGACGAGTCCGGCCACGAGGTCGTCGACCTGATCCTCGACGCCGCCGGCCAGAAGGGCACCGGCAAGTGGACCGTGCTCACAGCCCTCGATGAAGGGATGCCGTTGACGTTGATCGGCGAAGCGGTGTTCGCCCGTTGTCTGTCCGCCATCAAGGAGGAACGCGTCGCCGCTTCCCAGCAGATCATCCCGAAGGTCAAGAAGTTCTCTGGCGACCAGCAGAAATTTATCAAAGACCTTCGCCAAGCGTTGTATGCCTCCAAAATCGTCAGCTACGCCCAAGGCTACCAGCTCATGCGCGCCGCCGCCAAGGAGTTCCACTGGAACCTCAACTACGGCGGCATCGCGCTGGTGTGGCGCGGTGGTTGCATTATCCGCTCCAAGTTCCTCGGCGACATCAAGAAGGCGTTCAAACGCGATCCCAACCTGGTGAACCTGCTGTTGGACAAATTCTTCAAGAAAGCGGTCTCCAGCCGACAGCCCGGATGGCGGCGGGTGGTGGTCAAGACCGCGCAACTGGGGATTCCCGCGCCGTGCTTGAGCAGTGCCCTGGCGTATTTTGATGGCTACCGCAGCGAGCGGTTGCCCGCCAATCTGTTGCAAGCCCAACGCGATTATTTCGGCGCCCACACCTACGAGCGCATCGATCAACCCCGCGGCCAGTTCGTCCACACCAACTGGACCGGCCACGGCGGCACCACCACCTCCCGCGCCTACAACGTTTAGCAGCAAACGCCAGAGAGGCCACGCCCGAAACCTGCGCGCCGACTCAAAAGTAGGTGTTACCGAAGGGGGCCGGGCTTCCGAACGGGAAGCATGGCGGCCTGCTTTTCTCCAAAGCCGAGGTCGAAGCGTTCAACGAAATCGCGCCCGAATGCGGCGAGACATCTTGGGAGTTGGCCTCGTTCAAGACAGTCGCGCTTTGAGAAGCTGGGGATGCGTCCAGGCGGCGCGTTCTGCCCGTCTCAGAAACCTGTTGCCCGGTGTGGCCGGGCTGTGGCACAAATGAATCTGAACCGGTGTGAGTCAGACTCGCCACCAGGTTTTCGGCGGCATGCAGAGGCCATTATGGCAACACGAGCTTTCTCCGACATACCGAGAATCGAATACGAAGGACCGAAATCGAAAAATCCCTTGGCGTTCAAGCACTACCATGCGACTCAGAAACTCAATGGAAAACCCCTGCGCGACCACTTGCGGTTCGCCATGTGCTACTGGCACACGTTTCGTAATCCCCTGAGCGATCCGTTTGGCGTCGGCACTGCCATTCGTCCCTGGGAGGACGGTTCGAACTCCGTTGCCAACGCCCAACGGCGCGTGCGCGTCGCGTTCGAGTTCATCGAGAAGCTCGGTGCGCCGTTTTATTGTTTCCATGATCGCGACGTTGCGCCCGAAGGCCGGGATTTGCGCGAGACCAACCAGAACCTCGATGCCGTCGTAACAATCCTGAAGGAAGAGCAGCAGCGCACGGGCATCAAGCTGCTTTGGGGCACGGCCAACCTATTCTCGAACCCCCGGTATGTGCACGGTGCGGCGACAAGCTGTAACGCCGATGTGTTCGCGTTCGCCGCCGCGCAGGTGAAGAAAGCCCTCGAAGTCACACACGAACTCGGCGGTGCGGGCTATGTCTTCTGGGGCGGACGCGAAGGCTACTCGACGCTCCTCAACACCAACCTCAAGCGCGAACAAGAACATCTGGCGAAGTTCCTGCACATGGCGGTGGATTACAAGAAGTCCATCGGGTTCAAAGGCCAGTTCTACATCGAGCCCAAACCGAAGGAACCGACGAAGCATCAGTACGACTCCGATGCCGCGGCGTGCCTGAATTTCCTGCGCGAGTACGATTTGCTCGATGATTTCCAACTCAACATCGAAACCAACCACGCCACGCTCGCCGGCCACTCGATGTTGCACGAACTCACCGTCGCCGCTTCCGCCGGCCGACTCGGCTCCATTGACGCGAACCGCGGCGATGAATTGCTCGGCTGGGACACCGACCAATTCCCGACCGACCTTTACCTGACCGCGCAAATCATGCTCGTGGTCCTCGGCATGGGCGGGTTCAAGACCGGCGGACTGAATTTCGACGCCAAGGTGCGCCGCGAGAGCTTTGAGCCGGTGGATTTGTTTCACGCGCACATCGGCGGCATGGACGCCTTCGCGCGCGGGCTGAAAATCGCCGCTGCGATCCGCAAAGACGGTCGCCTAGCCGAATTCACGAGCAAGCGATACGCCTCCTGGAACAAAGGCGTCGGTCGTGACATCGAAAATGGCAAGGTCGGCTTGAACGAACTCGAAGCCTACGCGCTCCAGAAGGGCGAGGCCGATTCGAACGCAAGCGGTCGCCAGGAGTTGCTGGAAAACATCCTCAACGAATTCATTTGAGCAGGAGATCACGCGTGAAGAACCTCGATACCGTCGAAATCTGGTACGTCACCGGCAGCCAGCACCTCTACGGCGAGGCGGTGCTGAAAAAGGCAGCTGCCAATTCGCGCAAGATTGTGGAGGAGTTGAACGGCACCAAGCGCCTGCCATTGAAGATCGTCTTCAAGCCCGTGCTCACCACGCCCGACGCCATCCGCCAACTCTGCCTCGAAGCCAATCACAATCCCAAGTGCGCGGGCCTGATTCTGTGGATGCACACGTTCTCGCCATCGAAGATGTGGATCGGCGGTTTGTCCGCCTTGAAGAAGCCATTCTTGCATCTCCACACGCAATTCAATCGCGACCTGCCGTGGGGTGAGATCGACATGGATTTTATGAACCTCAATCAGTCCGCCCATGGCGACCGCGAAGCGGGATTCCTTCACACCCGGCTGCGTTTGAGTCGCAAGGTGGTTGTCGGTCACTGGTCGGACGCGGAAGTTCAGGACCGCGTTGCCACCTGGATGCGCGCCGCACGGGCCTGGCATGACTGGCAGGGCGCCAAGTTCTGCCGTTTCGGTGACAACATGCGCCAGGTCGCGGTCACGGAAGGCGACAAGGTTGCTGCCGAGGCGAAGCTTGGCTATGCAGTCAACGGCTATGGTGTCGGCGACCTCGTGAAGGTCGTCAATAAGGTCGGCGACGCGGCAATCACCCGACTGTGTGACGAATACGGGCAGCGCTACGACGTTGCCAAAGAACTTCGCAAAGGCGGTGCCCGCCATGAATCGCTTCGCGATGGCGCACGCATCGAACTCGGCCTCCGCGCCTTCCTGAAGGACGGCGGGTTCAAAGGATTCACCACGACGTTTGAGGACCTGCACGGTTTGAAACAGCTGCCGGGCCTCGCGGTGCAGCGGTTGATGGCCGACGGTTACGGCTTCGGCGCGGAAGGCGACTGGAAAACGTGCGCGTTGCTTCGCGCCATGAAAGTAATGGCTGCCGAGCTCCCGGGCGGCACATCGTTCATGGAAGATTACACCTATCATCTCCACCCCGACGGCCATCTCGCTCTCGGCGCGCACATGCTCGAGATCTGTGAATCCATCGCCGCGGACAAACCGTCCCTGGAAATTCACCCGCTCAGTATCGGCGGCAAAGAAGATCCGGTTCGCCTCGTATTCAACGCGCCGGCTGGCCCGGCGATCAACGCTTCGATGATCGACCTCGGCAACCGTTTCCGGTTGATCGTGAACGAAGTGGATGTGGTCAAACCACCGAAACCATTGCCGAAGCTGCCGGTGGCCCGTGCCGTCTGGAAATGCCGGCCCGATTTGAAAACGGCCTGTGCGGCGTGGATTCACGCGGGCGGCGCTCACCACACCGGCTTCAGCTACGCCGTCACCACCGAGCACATGGAAGACCTCGCCGAAATCGCGGGCTTGGAATTGGTTGTGATTGACGCCAAGACGGAGTTACGCTCTTTCCAGCAGCAATTGCGCGACAACGAAATGTACTATCATCTCGCTCCGGGATTTGGACACATGTAACGCGTGGGAGAATTGTTCACGGGATGAAAGCGCTAATCCTTGAAGATGATGACGAACGCGCGACTGCATTCGTACAGGAGATTTCTGACATAGACCCCAAGGTGGAAGTCATGATATGGCGATCTGCTCACAAGATGTGTCAAGATTTGGCGGCCTATTTACCAATCACTGTGTTAATATCTTTGGATCATGACCTGCGGACTCCAGACGACCGGGGCCAAGATCCGGGATCGGGAATGGATGTAGTCAAAGCGTTGTCGTTGTTACCTACTTCCTGCCCGGTGATTGTGCACACAAGCAACGCCGATGCAAGTTGGTCGATGATAAACGAACTCACACACAGCGGTTGGAGTGTGGAACGCGTTGGACCCGTTGGCATGGGTACAAAATGGGTGCAAACGGTATGGGCCCCCGCAGTGCGCAGAATGATGGTGAGATCAAGGGAGTAATCAACTAATGGCACGACGCACCAAAACAATTGTGAGAGCAGCGGTCACGCCGCGCTCTCCTTCCCCCATCGCCCGTACTGTACCCGCCGCCCCTTTGGCGAAGGCGGGCTCATCGTTGCATCCCATAATGGCGGCGCGGTTGTACGGCCCTCGTGATATTCAGGTCGAGCGCATTCCCCACCCCGGGAATCCCGGTCCCGGCAACGTCTTGTTGCGTGTCACCGCTACAGGAATCTGCGGCAGCGATCTGCACACCTTCGCCGATGCGCGCATCGGTGATACCGTCCTCAAATCTCCCCTCGTTCTCGGACATGAATTCGCCGGTGTCATTGAAGCGATCGGCAGCGGCGTGGAGGAATTGCGTGCCGGTATGCGCGTGGCCGTCGACCCGGCTCATCCCTGCCATCACTGCGATCTGTGTGAAAGCGGACATCCAAATCTCTGCCGACGCCTTCATTTCTGCGGCCTGTATCCTGACGACGGAAGCCTGCGCGAGTTAATGGTCGTGCCGGCGCGAACCTGCTTTCCGGTGCCGGACTCCATCGATGACGAAGCCGCCGCCATGCTCGAACCGCTCGGCGTCGCGCTCCACGCCATCAACCTTGCGAAAATCCGGCCGGGCGACCGCGTCGCTGTCATCGGAGCCGGGCCGATTGGATTGCTGCTTGTGCAAACCGCCAAACTGGCGGGAGCCGGTGAAATCTTCGTCCGGGACCCGCTGCCGGGCCGTCTCATGCTGGCCGCCAAATTGGGGGCCAAACCCCTGGCGGTTCGCGGGGAGGTCGATGTGGCTATCGAAGCCGCGTGGGGTGGCCCAGCCATCGAACAGGCGGTCGAACTCACGCGTCCCGGCGGTCGCGTTGTCCTGGTGGGCATCCCATCCGAGGATCGCTGCGCCTTCCAGCATTCCACCGCCCGCCGCAAAGGGTTGACGATCATATTCAGTCGCCGCATGAAACACACCTACCCGCGGGCCATTCGTCTGGTTGAATCAGGCAAGGTGAACGTTCTCTCTCTTATCACACATCGCGTTCCACTCAAGGACGTGGCCGAGGCCTTCGCCCTGAACTCTTCTTACAAGGACAACGTGGTGAAGATTATCGTGAAGCCGTAGGCAGGGCTTTTTCACGTGCGCGCGAAATACTCCATTGGTTTGGATTATGGGACGAATTCCGTCCGCACGTTGATTGTGGACGTAAGTAACGGACGCGAAGTGGGCACCGCCGTTTGGGAATACGCGCACGGCACGCACGGGGTGATCCTGTCTCGTGACCCGAACCTTGCCCGCCAACATCCGGCGGACTACCTGACCGGCGCGGAGGTCACCATCCGGAAGGCGCTCGCCCACGCGAAACGCACCGTGAATGGTTTCAAGCCCGACCATGTCGTCGGTCTCGGGGTCGATACCACGGGCAGCACGCCGATGCCGGTCGACGCTCGCGGCCAAGCATTGGTATTCGACAAACGGTTTGCCAAAAGACCCGCCGCCATGGCCTGGTTGTGGAAAGACCACACCGGCGTGCTTGACGCTGCGGAGATTACCGAGGCCGCGCTGGAGATGCGCCCGCAATATCTGGCGAAGTGCGGCGGTACATACTCCAGCGAATGGTTCTTCAGCAAAATCCTCCACTGCCTGAGAACATCGCCGGACGTGTTCGACGCAGCGTACACGTGGGTCGAGATCGCCGACTGGATCCCGGCCATGCTGACGGGAACGGAAGCGCCCGAAAAGCTCACAGTCGGGATCTGCGCGGCCGGCCACAAAGCCATGTACAACGACACATGGGGCGGTTATCCCGACGCCGAGTTTCTCGATTCGCTCCATCCCAGACTCGGCGAATTGCGCTCGCGGCTGCCGGTAAAAGCCCACAATATCGAACGCACGGTTGGCGGGCTGACGGCTGATTGGGCCAGACGCGCCGGCCTAACGGCTGGAATTCCCGTCGCCGTGGGCGCATTCGACGCCCATTTGGGCGCCATTGGCGCGGGGATCGCGCCGGGCACGTTGGTCAAGATCATCGGCACCAGCACCTGCGACATCATGCTCGCGCCGGTCAGTCAGAGCCTGGCCGACATCCCCGGGCTGTGCGGCATTGTCAACGGCAGTGTGTTGCCGGGGTACCATGGATTGGAAGCGGGACAATCGGCGGTCGGCGACATCTTCAATTGGTTTGTGGACTACATCCAGCCTGGTGGACGACGCGGCTCGCATGAAACCCTGACCAAAGAGGCCGCGAAGCTGAAGCCCGGCGAGTCGGGCCTTCTGGCGCTCGATTGGAACAATGGCAATCGCACCATTCTGGTTGACCAACGACTCACCGGTTTGTTGCTTGGCCAAACACTTTATACGACGCCCGCGGAGATTTACCGCGCGTTGATCGAAGCCACTGCGTTCGGCGCCCTGACGATCATCAACCGGCTCGAAGAATACGGCGTCAAGGTCGAGCAGATCGTCAACTGCGGCGGCATCGCGGAGAAAAATCCCGTGGTCATGCAAATCTACGCGGACGTGACGGGACGTCCCATGAGAATCTCGCGCTCGGCACAGACGTGCGCGCTCGGCGCGGCTGTCGCGGGCGCCGTCGTGGCCGGAGCACACAAGAACTACGTGGAAGCCCAGACGGCAATGACTGGCGTAAAAAAACACGCTTTCCTGCCAAATCCACAGGCACATGCCGTGTACCGCGAATTGTACCGGCTGTACCGCACGCTGCACGACGCCTTCGGCACACGTGCGTGGAATGGAAACCTGTATGACGTGATGAAGAAACTACTGGAGATTCGCACGCGAGTCAGGCATTAGAAACGTAATCCGCAACGACAATACCGTGCTTGAACAACTAAAACAGATAGTCTGCGACGCAAACCGGCAATTGGTCCGCGAGGGACTTGCCGTCCAGACCTGGGGCAACGTCAGCGGCGTGAACCGTGCCAGCGGCCATCTGGTGATCAAACCTTCCGGTGTGCCGTATGATGCGATGACTACGAAACACATGGTCGTCGTCTCCTTGGAAACGGGTCGGGTCGTCGGAGGTGACCTGCGGCCGAGTTCCGATACACCGACCCATTTGGTGCTGTATCGAGCGTTTGCGGAAATCGGCGGGATCGCCCACACGCATAGCCTGTACGCCACGGCGTGGGCGCAGGCGCGGCGCGAATTACCCGCGCTCGGAACGACGCACGCGGATTATTTCCACGGGCCGGTGCCGTGCACGCGCTTGCTCACCGCCGCGGAAATCAAACAGGACTACGAAGCAAATACGGGCCGCGTGATTGTGGAGAAATTTAGGAAAGCCGATCCGCTTCACTTCCCCGGCGTCCTGGTGGCCAGTCACGCGCCGTTCGCCTGGGGTACGACTGTCGAGAACGCCGTTGAGAACGCGGTCGTGCTCGAACATCTGGCACGGCTGGCGAGCGAAACCCTTCGCGTGAAGCCGTCAGGCAAGCCCATACAACGCGCACTGCTTGACAAGCATTTCCTCCGCAAGCATGGCCGTGATGCTTACTACGGTCAGAAGCCCTTGCGATAACACCATATTGCCGTCGCGCTCAGTCAAACGTGGCTACCCGATGATGGTCACCCACAGGTTACGGCTCCGTGGTCCATCAAATTCACAAAGGTATACTCCCTGCCATGTGCCGAACTGAAGCTCCCCGCCGCGCACCAGCACGTGCACGCTGTGCCCCATCAGGCTCGACTTGACGTGCGCCGCCGTGTTGCCTTCGCCATGCCGGTAGTGCGAATCTTTCCACGGGACGGCCTTGTCGAGCGCGTACATCATGTCGGACATCACGTCGGGATCCGCATTCTCATTGATCGTAATACCCGCGGTCGTGTGCGGAACGAAAGCCATGCAGACGCCCTCTTTGACCCCGCTTTCGTCAACTGCCTGCTGCAGCCGGTCCGTGATCTCGAGGAATTCCGTGTGATTGTTTGTCCGAATGGTGAACTCTTTCATAAGCGCCACTTTCCCCACGTTTTGGCCTCGTCATCCGCACCGATTCGCGGATGACTGTTTGGCACACATCTACCTGGTTCGAACAAGCTTTGCCGCCATGTTGATCGCCGCGATCATCCCATCGGCGCGGGCGACGCCCTTGCCGGCAATATCGGGCGCGGTGCCGTGGTCCGGCGATGTCCGCACAAACGGCAATCCGAGGGTCAGGTTTACCCCGTTGTCGAACGCGATCAATTTGAATGGCGCCAAACCCTGGTCGTGGTACATGGCGACCACCGCATCGAATTCTCCGTGCGCGGCGCGGTAGAACAATGTATCCGCGGAATGTGGCCCGCTGACCACGATGCCACGCCGGGCGGCGCGCCTCACCGCTGGCGCGATGATCCGCCGTTCTTCGTCACCAAGCAGACCGCCTTCCCCGGCGTGGGGATTCAGTCCCGCAACCGCGATTCGCGGACGACGGATGCCGAACCGACGACAAATCCCGTCTGACAATTCGATCACCTCGACGATCTTGCGAGCCGTGATGAGTTTCGCGACGTCGCGCAAGGGCGCATGAGTGGTCACGAGCGCCACGCGCAACGGTCCGCCCGCCAGCATCATGGCAAATCGCTTCGTGCGCGAAAGGTGCGCGAGAAGTTCCGTCTGGCCGACGAAGGGATAGCCGGCCCGATGCAAGAGTTCCTTCGTGATGGGCGCGGTCGCGAGCGCGGCCAATTCGCCTTCGAGGCAGAGCCTCGCTCCTTCCGCAACCCAGTCCGCAGCATCCGCGCGGCGCTTCGTGCGTGGATTGCCAATAATTTCATAGTCGAAGCGCCGGTCAAGCCGACCGGATTTCAAGGCCTTGGCCACGACCTCCGGCCCGATGCCCGCGGGGTCGCCAAGCGTGATCCCAATGCGGGGACGATTTGACATTTTTAGAAGAGTCGAATGTACGCCTTGGCGCGGAGATCCTTGACCCATTGCTCTTGCATTTGAGCGCGTTGCTGCTGCAACAGGGTCTTTTCAATGTCGTCTCGAACCTCGGCCAGGGGTGTTGTGTGCGCGGGCTTCACGTCGTCGACCTCCAAAATGTAGTAGCCTTCCGCCGTCTCGATGATGCGGCTGTGTTGACCCGGTTTCAAGGAAAACGCGGTTTCGTTAAGCTCCTTGCGCAAGATGTCACGCCCGATCCAACCCCAATCGCCGCCTTCCTTCGCCTCTTTGCCTTCGGAATAGACGCGTGCCAAGCTCTCAAAACTGTCGCCCGCGTCCAGTTTTCCCAGGATTTCCTCCGCGAGCTTGCGCTGGAGATCGACCGCCGGGGGCGCCGTCGTGGCGGTGGTCGCGGCCGTCGCTGCCGCATTCGTGTCGCTCACCGCAGCCGCTGTCACGACGTTCGTGGTCGCACCATTCGTCGTCGCGACCTCTACCGTGTTCGTCACAACCGTCGCAGTTCCGCTAACGGCAGTAGTCGAGACAGCGGCTGAGACCTCGGCATTTGCTAACGTGACTTCTGACGCATTGGTCACCGCCGTCGCCTCGGCAACCGTTGTGGTCGAACTGCCGGTGCTTGCCGCGGAATTAGTGACCGCCGCGGCTGCCGCCGAATTGGTCGATGCCGCCTGATTGGTTGCTGACGCCGAGTCTTGGCCGTTGGCAACAGCGTCGGCCGCGACCGGCTCGCCGCGCTTGACGTAGATCATGCGGAGCTTGACCTGGTCGCCCACCTTGAATTGGTCGATGTGATCCTGGTAATACTGCGCGATCTTGTAGGGGGAAACCACCATGGTCTTTCGCGCCCGTTGGTCCCTCATGACCTCGATGATGATGCGCTCGCGTTCCTGGTCTCGAAACTGTGAGAGGGTCAGGTTCTCCGCTTCGAGCGTCTTGATGAAGGCCGCGCGGTTGCCGCCGAATTCCGTGGCGATCCGGTTGTTGATTTGCCCCTCCACGTACGTCTCCGGGATCTTGTACCCCTTGGCGTCAAACTCCTGAACGATCAAGGCATGCTCGATGAGCGTGTTTAGCGCGTCCTCCTGGGCTTTCCGCCTCTGATCGTCCAGCTCCTGACCCGAAAAATTGCGCCGTAGTTCCCGGTCGACGGGCTGAACCAGCTCCATCACCTGGCTGTAGGTAATGACATTGCTGTTCACAATCGCAACAACACCGTCAATTACGTCCGCCGCCCTCAACGTTCCGCTCAGGGCCAACATTCCGACTGCCAGAATTGCGACCTGTCGATTCATCATCTCTTGTCCGCGCGCGCGGCGCCGATTTTCCGCAAGACGCGTGGGTTCTCGCGGAGGAATCGCACCAATTCTTCGATCCGTTCCACGCTGGCCGGACTCAGATGATGCTCGATCCCCTCCAAATCGTGCTGGGCCACTCCGCCGTCGACGCCCAGCAACGTAAAGAATTCCTCGAGCACCTGATGCCGACGACGCACCGCGCGCGCCACGCCCTTGCCCTTCGAGGTCAATACCAAGCCGCGGTACTTCTCGTAGCGCACGAACCCGGTTTCGCCCAGCTTCTGGACCATGTGTGTCACCGAAGCCTGACGGATTCGCAAGGTGCGCGCGATGTCGATCATCCGCGCGTATCCCTTGTCCTCGATCAGTTCGTAGATGCGCTCCAGGTAATCCTCGGCGCTCTCAGAGGTCTTCAACATACCGACAGTAGGATAACCGAGAATTACGGCTCGGCGCAAGCCGTAGTCACAGACCCTCGACAATGCGGCCGCCCCAATCTCGGCTAGACCTTGGGACCGGCCGCGACAATCTCGGGGGACACACCCTGAAATTGCTCAAAATTCTTCACGAATTTGCCGGCCAAATCCTTCGCGCGACGGTCGTATTCGGCGGCATCCTTGGCACCGTAGCGCGAAGCCAACAATTCGGCGGGGACATCGGGCAGCGCCTTCGGCACCTCGAACCCGAATGTCGGATCTTTATGGAACTGCGCCTTGTCCAACGTGCCGTCGATGATTTGCGTCACATTATCACGGTTGATCTTCAAGGAAATCCGCGGGCCCTTGCCAAAAGCGCTCCCCACCCATCCGGAGTTGAGCAAATAACAATGAACGTTGTGCTTGCGCATCTTTTCCGCCAGCATTTTCGCGTAGGTCTGCGGCGGCAACGGCAAGAACGGCGCACCGAAACACGTCGAGAATGTCGGCGTCGGGTCTTTGCCCATATTGGCCTCGGTCCCCGCCAAATGCGCGGTGTAACCCGCCATAAAATGGTACATCGCCTGCGCCGGATTCAGCCGCGCGACGGGCGGCATCACCCCAAACGCGTCACACGCCAGAAATACGATCGCCTTCGGATGTCCGCCCATGCCGCTGGGCACGGCGTTGGCAATGTAATCCAATGGATAGGCGCACCGCGTGTTCTCCGTCACGGAATCATCCATGTAATCGGGTTCGCCCGTCGCGGGATCAACCACCACATTCTCAATCACCGAACCAAACCGGATCGCGTCCCAAATCAGCGGCTCGCGTTCCTTGGTCAGCTTGATGCACTTGGCGTAGCAACCGCCCTCGAAATTGAATACGCCATAGTCGCTCCAGCCGTGCTCGTCGTCCCCGATCAACCCGCGGTTCGGATCCGCCGACAACGTCGTCTTGCCCGTGCCGCTCAAGCCGAAGAAAATCGCCACATCGCCGTCTTTGCCCACGTTGGCCGAGCAGTGCATCGGGAACACGCCCTTCTGTGGCAGCACAAAATTCAATACCGAGAAAATGCTCTTCTTCATCTCGCCCGCGTATTGCGTCCCGCCAATGAGCACGGTCTTGCGCGAGAAATCAGTAATGATGAACGTTTCGCTGTTGAGCTTGTGCTTCTTCGGGTCCGCGCTGTACTTGCACGCATTGATGACCGTCCACTCGGGAACGTGTGACCTGAGCTGTTCCGGTGTCGCCCGGCGGAAAAGCTGTTTCACGAACAGATTGTGCCAGGCGTACTCGGTCACGATCCGAATCGGCATCGAGTACCGCGGATCGGCGCCCGCAAATCCGTCCATCACGAACAATTCCCGCCCCTGCAAATATGCGAGCACTTCCTGACGCAACCCCAGATAGTCTGCCTCGGAAATAGGTTGGTTGACCTTCCCCCACCAGATCTTGTCCTTTGTCGACGGCTCTTCCACGGTCCACTTGTCCCGCGGGGAACGCCCCGTGCGCTTGCCCGTCATCGCGTTCAGCGCGCCGCTGCTCGTCAGCAAGCCTTCGCCGCGCTTGATGGATTCTTCCACCAGCTTCGCCACCGACAGATTCCAATACACCCTTCCCGCGCCCGTGATACCATGATTCTCAAGACCGTAATTGCTCATGTGATTGACTCCCTCGCCAGAAGACGCGTAACCGCGCCCAGCACGGATTTACACAGAATTTCACCGGACCGCAACTCCAAAATCCGGATGCAGCGCCACATAGAGCCGAAGCGAACCCAACCGGAGGGGGGACGAACCCAAGCGACAAAATAATGCTCCACGCTCCCAAACCTCTATCGGTCAACCACATCGGCGTGTGCCGTTGCCAAAAAAACGTTGGGTTCGTTTCGCAATTTTCCTGTTTTTTTGGACAGCCGTCCGCACTCTCGATCCAACGCCTTGCGACCGACGTTGACCCAAACCGCGCTGTCGCAGAAGCGACCCTCGCGGTACTCTGTGGCTCTCGCCACATCCGTCGCGCACCCTACCCCTCATAAAAAGTCTCTGCGCTCACTCTCGCTTCCCTCCGCACGCGCTCGGCAATCGCGTCCACCTCGGCATTTGATAGCGCCGAAACAAATTCCCACGCCGGGATACCGTCCACCAACGTCACCGCCCTCCGTTGGGGTGAAATCGCGAGAGCTTCGGGATCGCTTTGCACGCCATCTCAAAGTATCGCACGTCTTTTTCAATTCCGATGCTGGCATAGCCAATCGCCTCTGCCGCAGCCAGCGTTGAGCCGGCACCAGCAAACGGATCCAACACAATCCCCTCGCCCAGGGGTAAAAGCGCGCGTACGACTTGCCGAAGAAATGCCTGCGGCTTCAGGCTGGGGTGCGGCGCAAGAAATCGCTCGACCTTCCGCGTTGGGGATGACGCAATCACGTCCCCGAACGGCTTCTCAGAGGATGGACGGCGCAGTCCGCCCGTTTTCCATTTTCGCAAATTGTCCTGGGCTCTGCCTTCCAGCGGTCTGCGGTACACCAGCCACGGTTCCCACATGGAACGAGGCATGACGCTCACCTCGAAAAATTCTTGATGCGCTGCTTTCGGGCGATCACCGCCACGCATGGTCATGGTGAGACGGATGATTTCACCCCTGCGTTCCAGACCGGCGTCAGCCAGCGCACCGGCTACGATGTAGGAGAGTAGCGGATTGGACGCAACGACAACATGCGCGCCGGGCACAAGCTTGGGAAGCAGGAGCCGCCCCCACAAAAAGAAGAAACTCCTCAGTTGCTCAAGTTGCGGGGCCGTCAGCGTCGTGAAACGAGGCAGCGGGGACCGGACGTGGCCGTCAAACGATGGTGGAATACGCCACACTCCCCCCTTGCCGCTCCGGAGTTTCGCTTGCTGCTCCGGTGTGTATTCGTGCAGCCCGTATGGCGGGTCCGTAAGGACCGCATGAAAGCTGTTCTCCTCCTGTCCCTCCAACCAATCAAAACAATCAGCGTGGAAAAGCTGGGTGCGGCCAATGCGCTGCGGTGGATGCCACGCTTCATCGCCGACCAGGGGACTCATAATTCCCTGCTCTCTATCGCGGCGCACACTGTAGACACCCAAACCCTGGCGCACAAAGTAGTGCGGTGTATTGAGGCGCAGATAGGAACGAACCGAGGATGTGGGTGTCGATCCAATCACCCGCGACACCCGCTCTTGAATCTGTTTGATCGAAAGAGGCTTGGGACTAAGCGAGAGCACTTGGAAAATCGCATCGCGAACTCTTCCCGGCGCATACCGGCTCTGGCTCTCGCTCATGTCCCGCATGCTGGACGTCTAGACGTCCCGTGTCAAGCGCAAACACTAATGAGGTTGCTTCTGACGCTGAGATCACGAGACCTTGCGGCGAATCTTCGTCTTGGTGGTCTCCCAGTCCGCGTAACGGGCTTTCCCTTAGGCAACGCGTTTCTGTCGGTTCTCCAGCACTTCCTTGTGCCACTCCGGCGACGCGATCGCTTCGGGCGTCCGCGAAAGATCTCCCCACAGCGCCTCCATCGCCGCCAATTTCTCACGCACGCTCATTTGTTTCAGCGGTAATTCCGTTGCCATGCACCTACGATATCCTTCCCGCAGACACTTGCAATCACCTTCCGCCTTGTAGCCCCGCCGCTTGCCCGCCTCAGGCGTGGCTCTGTCGGCGCGCTCCTCGGGGGGACGCGCTTCCGCGCGTCGCCGTCTGCTCCGCCGTCCTCTGGCCCCGTCCTGCGTGCCTCCTGACTTCCGCCGCTACACCATGATACATCAGTATCTTATGTATCTGCCTCCCGTCACCCCGACCCGTGCGCACCCCATGATATACCGATAGACTTCATATCATAAAACAGCCCCC
>JBEKLM010000028.1:0-55770 GCA_050010195.1 Verrucomicrobiia bacterium | reverse complement strand
GCGCGCCACCCGTGCCCTGCGGCGGATGCGCCGCCGACCCTCGCTGATCGTCGCCTTCTGGAAGCAAGCCGAATTGTGGTGAAATCCTAACTGTATTATACAGGAGTCAATAGAGGCGCTGCGAACGCTGACGGAGATGCCCCGGTTTTCCTACGACCATTTCGTCGATCGCAGCGCGACGGTCGACGTCATCTGGTTCAATGAACGTAAAATGCCGAACAGTTTCTTTGAGGTCGAGCACGGGGGCGACATCCAAAACTCATTGCTCAAGTTCAATGACCTTCAGGACTTTCATGCGCGGACGATGATCGTATCAGATGAAAAACGGCGAGCGGAGTTCGAGAGTAAGGTCGGTTATACCGCCTTTCGTGATATCAAGGAGAGGGTGAAGTTCCTCCCATATGACTCACTTGTGAAGCAGTACGAGAATGCTGTCGAAACGAGTCGAGCAGCTGTGACATTATGACCGGCAGCAAAAAACAATCACCACTTCGTAGACCGCCATTTCGTCAAGCAGGACAATCACTCCAAGAGGAAATGGAGAAGGTCTGGGACGACAAGATCGAGCAGTATTTGCTCGCCCCACTTTTTCTATTTGCTTTGGCATTTATTGAATGGTGGAGCTGGTTTTTCAAGTTGCCTCGGAGGCCTTGGTTCTTGACGGCCATAGCGATCGGCTATGCTGTGTACGCCGTGATCCGGGCGCGACCGCTCTTCAGGCACTATCGTCAGTTGAAACTTGGACGGGATGGTGAACGAACAGTTGGCCAGGAATTGGAGAGGTTACGCGCTGATGGATTTCTCGTTTACCATGATTTCCCTGCGGATGAGTTCAACATTGACCATGTTGTGATCGGACCGACGGGCGTTTTCACAATCGAAACGAAGACCTTTCGCAAACCGAAGGACCCGGAAGTAGTAATTGGGTATGATGGCCGCGTGGTCACAGTCCCCGGCACGAAGCTTGATCGCGACCCCGTCGCTCAAGCTAGGGCCGAGCGAGATTTCATACGCGATTTGATTAAGCGCAGCGCGAACAGAGTCGCGCCGGTTCGACCGGCTGTTGTATTCGTAGGGTGGTACACGCAAAGGCAACCTGAAGGCACGGAAGTGTGGGTACTTAATGTCACAGGGCTGCTGGCCTTCATTCGGAACGAGCACTCGTCACTTTCTGAGGATGATATCGCGCACATCTCCAGCGTTCTTGAGCAACATATCCTGAATAAGCAGAGAGATCTGTACGATAAAAGGTCGCCGTCATGGATGACGTAGCGCACCGCACGTTGTACGCGGCTTTTGCACCCACACGACTCCAGCGCCGCTTGTCTGCCATCTGTGTGGATCGATCCCTATTCCGGCAAAAGGATCAAGATCCATTTCAGATTGAAGATGCCAGGTTGGGGGGACAGGGCGAAGAGGCCGCGCGGAAGCACGGCCCTCCGAATGACGACGGAAGGGGCAACCGGGCCGGTTGCCCTACAATTCGGGAAGAGGCGGTGGGGCGGTGCGTTAGTCTTCGCCGCGAAGTCATCGACCAGCAGCTTGCTCGTAATATCGGCGCGTCTCGGGAGTCAGTGATTTCACGTTGCCTGTGAGCTGCAACATCGGCACGTATTCCTCGGCGGGCGAACATTCGATATCATCCCAGTCGATAACAACGACGCGAATATTGCGCCCGTTCGCCACGACGCTCTGGACCACTCCACCATGGACTTCGATGATTACGTTTGTCATAGGAACGCTTATGCCCGAATGATGACTGTTTATCTACAGACTAGAAGTAGCACGGTGATTGCGCCGGGGGCGGGGGCTGGCACGGCGACAGAGCGCCGTGGCTACAACGACGGGCACGGCAGGAGGCCAGATGCGCCAGAGACGGCGCACGCTACACCAAGCGAGCGGCGGGGCCGCCATTTCAAAACCAGGGTCTCTCCAAAACCCAAGACAGAAACGGGGAAGGTCCGAGGACCGTCCCCGTCGTTTGATCAGGCGTGTTGCAATGAACGGCGGCGGTTATTTGGCTTTGACGCTGGTAATCGAACCGGCAACGGATTGGCCCCCGCTGGAGTCGGTTTCCGACACCCAGATGCCGGTGATCTTCCCGCTGATGACAATGTTCGTTACGCCCTTCGTTATCGAGGTCTTCTGCGATCCGGATACCAACAGGACGGCATTACTGGATGAGCCGACCTGATCGCCTGACGCAAACACGTTAATCCACTTGTCGCTCTTGGTGGCGTTGGGGGTGAGATCGACGTTGGCAACTTCGTTGAGGAAGACGGTGGCGTTCGATCCGACGACCTGTCCAATCCCCTGCACTACATTCGTCGTCGTCCCGCTGATGATTTGCAGTTGGAGATACGAGATGGCGTTATCGTTACCGGACAGACTCGCACCAGTGACCGCTGTGCCGCTCGGACTGAGCTTGCCGGTGATGGTCAACTCCTGGTTCACCACGATGTTCGTCGTCTGGGCCCAACCGGTCGCAACACCCACTGCTGCCACTACCGCAATTGCCAACACTTTCTTCATACTAAGCCTCCCTGTATTTGTTTGGTTTCACTGTACCAGCGCTGAGGTTGTGAAAAGTTTCACAAGCGGAAAGCTTTGTCAAATCGGAACTGCCGTGCCCGAATGATGACTGTTTATCTACAGACTAGAAGTAGCACGGTGGTTTGAGGAGAGGGCGGGAAGCGGCCACGACGGAGCGGCGGCAACCGGGCCGGTTGCCCTACAATAAAGCAAGCGGTCAGGCGGTGGCGGGGGCGACGGGGATGGGGGGCGAGTATTGGGCGTCGCCGAAGCCGAGGATGGGATAGAAGATGAACGGGAGGAAGATCAGGCCGACGGCAAATCCGCCGCCTTTACCGAAGCGTCCGGCGAAGGCCACGACGGCGATAATGGCGAAGACGACGCCGACGATGGGTATGAGCATGAGGAGCAGCCACCAGCCGGGTTTGCCCGCCGCCTTGAGGAGGACGTACATGTTGTAGATGGGAATCAGGACGGCCCAGCCGGGTTGTCCCGCTTTGACGAACGCTTTCCACATTCCCGCGACGACGAGGACCACCAAGGCCAACCAGAAGCCGGCGAAGAGCAAACCGAACAATACAGGTATCATAGGCGCGTTCTCCTGTTCGTCTGGGCGCAGCATAGGCGGTACGGTGCGGAAGTCAAGCGCGGGGGAGGGGTGGTGAAGGGCAGAAGAGGCGCACGGCGACAGAGTGCCGTGGCTACACGACGCGGCACGATACCCAAACGACGGGCATCGCACCCTACAATTCACGGAACGGCCAGATCCGACAGAACCTCACAGCAATCGGCGCTGGGTGTCGTCGTGGACGAGGTCGGAGACGGGGCGGTGGTAGCGGGTGCGGCGTTGTTCCATGACGAACTTGTCCATCTCGGATTCGACGGGGGACGGATAATTGCCCGTGTAACAGGCGGTGCAGAATTCGTTCGCGCGGAGGCCCGTGGCGGCGATCATTCCGTCGAGCGTGAGATAGCCGAGGGAATCGGCGCCGAGGAAATCGCGGATTTGTTCGAGAGAGTTGTTGGCGGCCATCAATTCTTTGCGGGTCGGGAAATCGATACCGTAGGCGCAGGGCCATTTATGCGGCGGGCAACTGACTCGCATGTGGACTTCCTTCGCGCCCGCCTCGCGCAGGGTGCACACGCGCGCTCGGGCGGTCGTGCCGCGGACGATCGAGTCGTCCACCACGACGACGCGTTTGCCCGCGACCATTTCCTCGATGAGATTGAGTTTCACGCGGACGCCGAAATCGCGGATGAGCTGGCTGGGCTGGAGGAACGTGCGGCCGACGTAGTGATTGCGGACGAAGGCGTTGCCGAAGGCGATCCCGCTTTCCTCGGCGTACCCCATCGCGGCCCAATTGCCGCTGTCGGGCACGGGAATCACGAGGTCGGCCTGGATGGGGTGCTCGCGGGCGAGCTGGCGGCCAAGGTTGATGCGGACCTGCGCGACGTTTTTATTGTAGATGTCGCTGTCGGGGCGCGCGAAATACACGAACTCGAAAATGCAGAAGGCGTGCGGCTGCTGGGTGTCGGCCCAGGGATTGACGGAGCGCAGGCCGTTCTTGTTGATGACGATGATTTCGCCGGGCAGGATGTCGCGAACGTACTCGGCGTGAATCAGGTCGAGCGCGCAGGTTTCGCTGGCGAGCACCCAGGCCGCGCCACCTTCGCTGCCGTCATCGTTCGGAGTCGGCAACCGGCCGAGCACGAGGGGACGAAAGCCGAAAGGATCGCGGACGCCGATGAGTTCGTCTTCGCCCATGATGACGAGGGAGTACGCGCCCTGAATCCTGCGCATGACGGCTTCGAGCGAGTGGGCGCGGTCTTCGCCGGTGGGGCGGGCGAGCAGGTGCAGGATGATTTCGCTGTCGACGGTCGTCTGGAAGATGGAGCCTTGCTCCTCGAGCTCGGCGCGGAGACGCGCGGCATTGGTGAGGTTGCCGTTGTGGCCGATGGCGATCTGGCCGCAGGCACAATCCACGACGAGCGGCTGGGCGTTCTCGAGGTTGGAACTGCCGGTGGTCGAATAGCGGACGTGTCCGATGGCCAGTTGGCCGGGCAACGAGCGCAGGATGTTTTTGTCGAAGACCTGGCCGACGAGGCCCATGCCCTTGAAGGTGCGGAGGTCGACGCCATCCGAGGCCGAGATGCCCGCGCTTTCCTGGCCGCGATGCTGCAACGCGTAGAGTCCGTAATATGTCAACTCCGCGGCATTCGGGTGCCCGTAAATCCCAAACAAGCCACAATAATGCCGTGGCCGCGTGCTGTGTTCCGGGTTCATTGCTCGGTCAACTCGCGTCGACGATGCTCGGATCGTCGAACGTACCGCCTCCGACGGAATCCATTAGACCAACGGACGGCAAATAGCAAGGCGCAACGCCCCGGTGGGGAGGATTATCTTGGTTGACGGAATGACAGCTCTTGCGGACCGGACCGGCCGTCTAGGCCGGGGCGGGCGCAGAAGCATCCGCGGCCGGATTGCTGTCCAGAATTTCTTTCAACGTCTTCAACAGGTCGGCGTTGCTAAACGGCTTGGGAATGAACCGCTGGACACCTTCGCGGAAATCGGAGGGCAATTCGTTGGAACTCACGCCGGAGACCGCCAGCACTTTTGCGTTCGGACTCAGTTTGCGCAGGAATTGGAGCGTCTCCGCGCCATTGAAACGCGGCATGTTGAAATCGAGCAGCACGGCGCCGATGTCAGCCCCCGCGTAACGCACCATGTCGAGCCCCTTCGGACCATTGCTGGAGGCGAGCACATTGTACCCCTCGCCCGTAAGCACCGAGCGCATGGTGTCCAGGAAACTCGGGTCGTCATCAATGATCAGAATGGTGGCTTTCGGTTCGGCGGTGTCTGCGGGGTGTCTCGCCCGCGGCTCTTGCTCAGTTGCCCGCGAGCCATCCTTCCCGAACAACGCAACAGCGGCGCCAAAAATTCCCATATGCTTTTCCTCTCACTCTTACTGCGCGATTTCCCGGTGCTTGATGCACCACCCCTCGAAATAGTGCAGGGTTTGTGCCAAGGAGCCAAGAGTGATCGAAGAAGGGGAATAGGCTCAGTCTCTTTACGATATGATCGGCCACCGTTTGTGTAAGAAGCTTGCGCTTAGACGCTTACGTTGGCAATTCTAGGCGACAATGGAGGCCGTGATAAGTAAGGAAACGCGTACCGCTCATCTGGCAGTTCGACTATTGCCCGATAAGAACAACCGAGCCCTCGGGGGATGGTGCGCCGCCCGCGCGCTCAACGGTCACCGCAAATTTGTCAATGCAAGCCGTGTCCTTCGCCAGCTTGACTTGGAATGCGCCGTGGCCCGAATCGTCAGTCCAGCCGATGCCTGCCGCGACGGGTGGTTCGCTCCCGCAGATCGCCCAGAGTTCCAAACATTTCCCCTGGCTCTGTTGGACGGGAGAACAATTCGAAACGACCATAAACCCCGTTTTCCTGCCCCCATTCCAATACACCTTGGCGACGGCCTTGCTCTCGCCTTTGGGGTCGACGAGCGGCGCCACGCGAGTGGAGGGATCCATGAAAAGATCGAGCGACGAAGTTTGCTCGTCCATCTTTTTCTGGAGCGCCGCAGTTTGCAGGTTCTCCTGCTCGAGTTGCTCGCGCATCCGATCCGCCGCCCGCAGCAAGCCATCCTTTTCATCCGCCAGTTGTTTGTTGGCGGCGCGCAACGCATCCAGGTCATGCTGCTGCTCGATGTTCTTCGTGTGAAGCTGGTCGATCTTCCCGCCAAACTCCTTGCTCTGGACTTCGAGGCGGCGGCTGAGATCGGCCAGACCGCCTTGTTGCTGCTTGTCTTTGGCGAGCAGATTATTGTAGGCGTCCGTCGTTGCCTGAAGCTGGTGCGTCACGGTTTCAAGTTGAACGTTCATGTTCATCAACACAACGGCAAGCGCCGCCGCCGCGGCCCACGGGACGAGCCGGACGATGAGTGCGCCAAGATTTACGCCAGGTTGTTTCGCGCGCTGGGCGGGAACAACCACCGGCGCGGCTGCGGCGGCCGGCTGGGGCCGCCGGCCCTCGTCAATCGCGGCCGCAATTCGATCGTACGAGTCCGGCGACGGTTTTGCCGATGGCGCCGCCAGGGCAATCTGATCGGCGACCGCCTGATACTCGGCCAACTCCGCGAGGCATCGTTCGCGGTTCTCGGCGAGGTACCGCTCAAAATTGTGCAACTCGTCGCCGTCGAGCGCGCCGACGACATAGAGCGGGAGCATCTCGCGAAATGCCTCGTGCGTCATGAGCTGTGCTCCCCTTTGCCGGCCGCGCCTCCCAGTTGCTCGCGTAGCCGCATCATGCCGTTCCGCATCCGCGTCTTCACCGTGCCCAGCGGCTGGCTGAGTTGTTGGGCAATTTCAAATTGGGTCAATCCACCGAAATACGCCATCTCAATGGGCACGCGCTGCTCGGACGGCAACGATTTCAGTGCATGGCGAACCGTCCGTTGCGCTTCGGACGCCAGCGCCTCATCAGCCGGCGTCGTCGCTTCCGCGGTTTGCGAAGTGTCCTTCGCCACGGATTCGGTAACACGGGCGCGCGTCTTGCGCGACCGGAGCCGGTCGATGGCCCGACTGCGGGTCAGCATGATCAACCACCCCAGCGGTTTGCCCCGCCCTTCGTCGAACGAGCCCGCCGTTCTCCAAATCTGGACGAAGGCTTCTTGCAGCACGTCCTCCGCCTCGGCGCGGTCGGAGAGAACCCTCAACGCCAAAGCAAACAGCACGGCGCTATGGCGCGCGTACAATTGCCGGAGCGCCTCCTTGTCGCCGGCGGACACGGCGCGCAACAACGCGCGGTCGTCCGCCCCCCCTGTCGATGACGTATTTACGCGATCCTGATCATCGGGCATGGGCGGACTGTAGCAATCGCGCCAGAGCCTTGCTAGTGAAAAAGTTCCCCAGACGTCGCGGGAAACGAATGACTCATTGAGATGCATGCAAAATGTTCATCAGGGCGTTTGTGCCGCCCGCTCTCGACGGTGACCGGTATCGTCCACGTCGGCTCGGCAGTGAATACGACCGGCACGGTGCGCCAACTGATGGGCCTCGGTCGCTCGTGACGCGCACGCCCGAAACGCCGCTTTCGCGACCCGGACGGTATTCTTGATCCTCTCATTCCAGGAATACTACGGATGCGGCCCGGATCATGGATTGCCGACGGGGAAGAGCTTCGGAAAGGCACGGTGGCCACTCAGGTTTCCATCAGACGCCCGATGGCATTCCACCAAACGTCCCGCAGCTCGGCCACGTCCCACGACAACTCGCCGCGGCGCGTATGGATTGTCAACGCATTGCCCCCCGTCGCGCCCAAAACGGTCACAGGAAACGCGGCCTGCGCGATTCGTTCGACGTTTTCGGGTGCGCAACTCACAATCACTCGTGATTGCGTTTCCCCAAACAGCGCCGCATCCAACCTTTTCCCGATCGCCCCCAGATCGATGTTCGCGCCCACCATCGCGTCGCCGTTCGTCAGGCAACACTCGGCGAGCGCCACGGCCAGGCCGCCTTCGCTGCAATCGTGGGCGCTCTTCACCCAGCCCCCGCGAATGATCTCCAGCGTGAAATCCGACAGCCGTTTTGCGAACGCCAGGTCCATCCGCGGCGCTCGCCCCGTCTTGAGCCCGTGAATCCGTTTCAAATACTCGCTCCCGCCGAGTTCGTCGCCAATCTCCCCGATCAACAACACCGCATCGCCCGCGCCCTTGAACCATTGCGTGGTGATGTGTTTCGGATCGTCAATCAATCCCAGCATCCCGATCGTCGGCGTCGGGTCGATCGCGCCCGCGGGGGATTCATTGTAAAAACTCACGTTCCCTCCCGTCACCGGCGTGTGGAACACATTGCACGCCTCGCAGATCCCCTCGATGCACCTGCGAAATTGCCAGAACACTTCCAGTTTCAACGGGTTGCCAAAATTCAAATTGTCCGTCACGGCCAATGGGCGCGCGCCACTGCACACCAGGTTCCGCACCGCTTCCGCGACCGCGATCTTCCCGCCTTCCAGCGGATCGAGGTAACAATACGTCGCGTTGCAATCGGTCGTGAACGCGATGTGTTTCTCCCCCTTCTTGCCCGACGCCCCCAGGTCCGGCCGGCTCAAGTTGATTCGGACCACCGCCGCGTCGCTACCGGGCGCAACCACCGTCCCGTGTTGCACCATGGTGTCGTATTGCCGATACACCCAGTTCTTCGAGGCGATGCTCGGCGATACGAGCAACTTGACCAACACGTCCTCCAAATCATCCGGTTCAACAACGCTCCGCATGTCAAATTTCGCGTGGAGAGTTTCCCATTCCGGTTGTTTCGCCTCCCGATAGTACACCGGCGCGTCCACGGCCAGTTGTTTGGCCGGTATCTCCGCCGCCACGTCGTGGCCGACCTTCACCCGCATCACGCCGTCACCCGTCACGCGGCCAATCGTCACGCCGTGCAGGTCCCATTTGTTGAAAATCGCCTCGACCTCCTTCTCACGTCCCCGCTGCGCGATCAACAACATGCGCTCCTGCGATTCGCTCAGCATGATCTCGTACGGCGTCATCCCCGTCTCGCGTTTCGGGACAAGATCGAGGTCGATCTCGTTGCCCGTGCCGCCCCGGCTCGCCGTCTCGCATGTCGAACACGTCAACCCCGCCGCGCCCATGTCCTGGATGCCGACCACCAGCCCGTCCGTCCGCATCACCTCCAGGCACGCTTCCAACAACAGCTTCTCCATGAACGGGTCGCCCACCTGCACCGCCGGCCGGTCCCGTTGCGATTCCTCGGTCAGTTCCCGCGACGCAAACGCCGCTCCGGCGAGCCCATCCCGACCCGTGGCGCTGCCGACGTAGATAACCGGGTTCCCCACGCCCGCCGCCTTGCCCCGCTTGATCTGGTCGTGACGCAAAATCCCCAGCGAGAGCGCGTTGACCAGCGGGTTGCCGTTGTAGCACTCGTCGAAGTATACCTCCCCGCCGACCGTCGGGATCCCGATGCAATTGCCGTAATGCGCAATCCCCGCCACCACCCCGGCAAATAACTGACGGTTCTGTGCATAAGTCGCGGTTTCCACTTCACCTTGACCTTCTCCCATGGGGGGCGCGACCGAAGACATTCCCCTCTCCCCATCGGGGGAGCCGAGTCCGCGAGACGCCGCTGTCGTTTGAGGCAAAGGGTTAGGGTGAGGGGTTCTTGAATTAGGTCCAATCGGCCCGAACCGCAACGAGTTCATATTGAGAATCGGTCGCGCGCCCATCGTGAAGATGTCGCGGATGATCCCGCCCACGCCTGTCGCCGCGCCCTGGAACGGCTCGACCGCGCTCGGGTGATTGTGCGATTCGATCTTGAACGCGATCGCCCACCCGTCCCCGATGTCCACAATCCCCGCGTTCTCCTCCCCCGCCTTCACCAGAATGAACGGCGCCTCCCGCGGAAATTTCTTCAGCTCGGGCCGCGAGTTCTTGTAGCTGCAATGCTCGCTCCACATCACCGAAAAGATGCCCAGTTCCGTAATGTTCGGCGCGCGTCCGAGGATTTTCTTGATCCGCTCGAACTCGTCCTCCGTGATCCCGTGCCGCGCAATGATCTCGGGCGTTATGGACACCTCATTTTTCATTCAATCGGCGCTCTTTATAGCACCGGCACCCCCCAAACGAAGCCAATTTTGGCTTCGTTCTGACAAACGAAGCCAAGTGACAAAATGGCACAGCTCGCCTCTCAACCGTTTCTCGATCAAGGAGATATAAAAGTGCAAGCACCCAAAAAACCGAGTCGGACGAGACGCCGCTGTCGCATGCGGCAATTAGCTTCGCTTGGCAGATTTAACATTTCGCCAAGCCCCGGCTCTTTCCCGGTATGGGGTGCGGCGACTCGTCGCCGCTTTGCCGTCTGCTGCGTCGTTTGGGCCACGCGGAGCTTGCACTGAGCTATGTCGAAGTGTCGTGGCCGCGTTCGAGGGCATCCCGGACCGGCCCCCCTCGCGCTCAAATCTTGCATTTCGCACCACGTACGATTACAACTGGCATTCATACAGAGGAAGAGTGTATCCGCAATTGTATCGTATGTCAATGCGTACATTACAAGGATTCAAGTGACCCATGAGCGACTTCGCCGAGAATCTCCGCGCCTTGATGGCCAAACGCGGCTGGAACCAACTGCAGGCCGCCGCCGCCCTCTCCGTCAGCCAGGCCAATATCAGCCGCTGGCTCAGCCAGAACCACGAACCGTCCGCCGACGTGCTCATCCGCATCGCCAAGGCGTTCGGCGTCACGTTGGATGAACTTCTCCGCGCCCCGGGCCCGGCCCTGCGCATTCCCCGCGTCGAGCAGGACACCGTCGTCTGGTCCACCCGCTGGTTTCGTCAACTCCGCCTCACCTGGCAACGTTCTCCGAAAGAACGCCGCCGCATCGAAACCGCCCTCGACCTCGCCTGGCCCAATCAAAAACCCGACATCGTCGCCTGGCTGAATAAGAAGTAGGTAAGCACGGTCCGTCGTTGTGGAGGCGCTTCTGTGAAGCGCCCTCCGCTGAGACTTCTGCAGCCCCGCCAATAACGTGCTTTGGGAGAAACTGGCGCAATTTACGTCGTCCGAAGTTCCTCCGAACCTGTCAAGAAACGCGAAGCAGCAGGATGCACACAGTTGCCGCCTCCGCCGCCCGCTGATACACTCGGAACCGCCGATGACAACACCCTTGGCGTTCACGCCGATCTTCCGCAAGCCGCTCGATTCCGAATACTCGGAGCCGTCTCCATTGGATACCCACCATGATTAAGACCATCATGTTCGACATGGGCGGCGTCGTGGTCCATACGGACTTCGACACGCTCTACGCAAAATTCGCCTCCCGAATGCGAATCCCTCCGGATTTTGTCACGAACTATCGCGACAAGCATGCGCCCGACCTGACGTTGGGCAAGGCGACCTGGAAACACTTCCGTAAGGACATGGAAAAAGCCGTCGGCCGGCCGCTCCCCACCTTCGACAAAATCTGGCTGGAAGAAGGCTTGAAGGCGCGGACCAACAACGAACCGTTGCTGCAAATCATCGCCACGCTGAGAAAACATTACTCGGTCGGGGTCGTCACCAATCTCACCGAAGGCCGATGGCTCATTGACAAGAAGACCAAAATCTACGCCAATTTCGACTACACCGTCCTGTCCTGTCGCGACCACGTGAAGAAGCCCGACCCGGCCTTCTATCATCTGGCCCTGACGAAGGCGTCCGCCAAGCCCGACGAAGCCATCCTCGTCGACAACAAGACCGAGTACATCGTCGGAGCGGAAGAACTCGGCATCAAAACAATCACGTACTCCGACAACACGCATCTGCTGAAAAGCCTCCAACAGTTTGGCGTCAGTATTTGAACGCCGTCGCCCCGCGACAGCCAACAACCTTCTCGACAGTCTCGCCGCCTTGTCACAAACTCACGCTCACGGAACGAAACCATGGACTTCTCCAAAAATCGCTACGATTCGATGTTGTACCGCCGCTGTGGTCGCAGCGGCCTGAGACTCCCCGCCATCTCGCTCGGCTGCTGGCACAACTTCGGCGAACACGCCAACCACGACGAGGCCCGCAAGATGTTGCGCCGCGCGTTCGATCTCGGCATCACCCACTTCGATCTCGCCAACAATTACGGACCGCCCGCGGGCAGCGCCGAGGAATTCGTCGGCAATGTTCTCGGCCAGGATTTTCAAGCTCATCGGGACGAACTCATCATCTCGACCAAGGCCGGCTATTACATGTGGCCGGGACCCTACGGCGAATGGGGCTCACGCAAATATCTGCTCGCGAGCCTCGACCAGTCCCTCGACCGGCTCGGACTCGATTACGTGGACATCTATTACTCGCATCGGCCCGACAACGATACGCCCCTCGATGAAACCATCGGCGCCCTCGACTCCGCCGTCCGCCAGGGCAAGGCGCTCTACGTCGGCATCAGCAGTTACAACGGCGCCATGACCGAAGCCGCCATGAAAAACGCCCACGAGTTGCGCACGCCCCTCATCATCCACCAGCCCGCGTACTCGATGCTCAACCGCTGGATCGAACCCGACGTCCTCCCGCAAACGCGCCGGTTCGGTCTCGGCGTAATCGCGTTCTGCCCGCTGTCGCAAGGGTTGTTGACCGACAAATACCTCAAGGGCATCCCGAAAGATTCACGCGCCGCCAGCGCCGACGGTTTTCTCCGGCCCGAACACGTCACACCCGAGGCCGTTGCGAAGGTTCAGGAGTTGAGCATGATCGCCCAGCATCGCGGTCAAACCATGGCGCAGATGGCCCTCGCCTGGGTGTTGCGCGATGAAGCCGTGACCAGCGCCCTGATTGGCGCCAGCCGCGTCAGCCAGATCGACGACAACGTCGCCGCCCTCGCCAACCTGAAATTCTCCCCGGACGAACTGCAAGACATCGACCGCATCCTCGGTGCCTAAACACCTGATGCAACGGTCATCGCAGTCGACGACATCGGTCGGGAAGGGGACGTCTTTCAGCCGCCAAAATCGATAACAATGTGGCGCCTTCAAATCGCGGCGTTTCAACCGCAGCCGCCTTGATTTTCAAGGGCGGCAGCGGAATGGGGCTGGCGGCAATTCGGTTGCTAAATCGGCGTTCTTGTAGTATAGGTTATGCTTCTGTTACGCGCGTGAGAATCAATTGCCACATCTGCGGAGCCGCAGACCACAGATGGAACCAGCGGGGGAAATTCTCGCGCTGCTTGCGTCGTGTCGTTGTGCTGGCGGCCCTGCTGCCGTGGCTGCGCGCGAGCGCCCAGCAGACCCCGGCCCCACAAGTCCTCGCCGGTCACGTGCCGAAGGTGGTGAGCGAGTGGCGCCTGTCGCCGGTCGGGCGCTTGCCCGCCACGCAGCGGTTGCCGCTGGCCATCGGCTTGCCCCTGCGGAACAACGCCGCGCTCGCCGCGTTGCTCCAGCAGCTTTACAATCCGGCCAGTCCGAATTACCGTCACTATCTGACGCCCGCCCAATTCGCCGAGCGGTTTGGGCCAACGCCAGCGGATTACCAGGCGCTCATCGATTTCGCCGGGGCCAACGGGCTGCGGATCACCGGCACGCATCCAAACCGCGTCATCCTCGACGTGGATGGGTCGGTCGCCGACATCGAACGCGCGCTGCATGTGACGCTGCGCAAGTACCAGCACCCGCAAGAGGCGCGCACGTTTTACGCACCAGATGCCGAGCCATCGCTCGACCTGACGGTGCCCGTGTTGCACATTGCCGGTTTGGATGATGTTTCACTGCCGCATCCCAACCTGCGGGTCGGGCCCGCCGCGCCGGCGGGCCACGTCGTCCCCCAGGCCGGCGCAGAAGGCGGTGAATACATCGGCAATGATTTTCGGGCCGCGTACGTGCCCGGGTCACGGCTCTACGGCACCGGTCAATCCGTCGCCCTGCTGGAGTTTGACGGCTATTACGCCAGCGATATCACGCATTATGAAGCGTTGGCCGGTTTGCCGGCGGTCACGCTGACGAACATCCCCATCAACGGCGGCCCCATCACACCGGGCCCCGGCGATGGCGAGGTGTCTCTGGACATTGAAATGGCGATTTCCATGGCGACGAACCTGACGCAGATCCTCGTTTACGAAGGCACCAACGGCGTGACGTCGTGGGCGACCATCCTCAACCAAATCGCCAACGACGATCTGGCCAATCAGGTCAGTTGTTCGTGGAGCGGGGGTTCGGCCGACCCGAGCGCCTCCCAGGTTTTCCTCCAGATGGCGGCGCAAGGGCAATCATTCTTCAACGCCGCCGGCGACTCGGATGCGTTTACGGGAGCCATCCCGTTTCCAAGTGACAACACCAACATCACCATCGTCGGCGGAACAACCTTGTCAACGACCGGCCCCGGTGGGAGCTACCTCTCGGAGTCGGTCTGGAACTGGTGTGTCGAATATGGTACGGACTATTGTTCCTCCCAGTCCCACCAGTGCAGGAACTGCCAGGGCCCGACGGGCAGCAGTGGCGGAGTCAGCACCTCCTATGCGATCCCGCCGTGGCAACAAGGCATCAGCATGACCGCCAATCAAGGTTCGACCACCATGCGCAACGTTCCCGATGTCGCGCTGACCGCGGACCATGTGTTCGTGGCTTACGGCAACGGGTTAACCAACTGGTTTGGCGGCACCAGTTGCGCCACGCCGCTCTGGGCGGCGTTCACGGCGCTGGTGAATCAGCAGGCGGCCGCGAACGGCTTGAGGCCGGTCGGCTTCCTCAACCCGGCTCTCTATGCGATCGGCAAGGGCGCCAACTACACCAACTGTTTTCACGACATTACCACCGGCAACAATGAATGGACCGGGAGCGAAACCAAATATACCGCCGTGACCGGTTACGACCTCTGCACGGGTTGGGGCACGCCCACCGGCACGAACCTTATCAACGCGCTCAGCGGCAGCGCGGTCGCACCGGCCCTGCTGGGCGTCTCGCCTGCGAGCTACAACTTCGGCGCGCTCGCGACGGGCACGGCCGCACAAACCAGTTTCGTCGTCACCAACACCGGCGGTGGGACGTTGACGGGCACGGTGGCCGCGGCCGGGCCGTTCGCCATCGTGAGTGGCGGTTCCTACTCCGTGGCCGGCGCTGGCTCGACCAATGTCGTCGTCAGCTTCACGCCGCCGAGCCCGGGCAGCTTCAGCAACAGTGTCGTCTTCACCAGCAATGGCGGTGTTTCAACGAATGCGGTGACGGGCACCGGCCTGACGCCCGCGAATTTGATTGTCAACCCGGGTAGCTTGAACTTCGGCACGATCGCCACGGGGACGACCGCGCAAGCCGCCTTCGTCGTGACCAACTCGGGTGGCGCGCTCCTGAGCGGAACGGCGGTCGCGGGCGGTGCGTTCACGATTTCATCGGGCAGCTCCTACAACGTCGCGGGCTTCGGCACGACAAACGTGGTCGTCGATTTTACACCGTTTAGCTTGGGGAACTTTGCCACAAACGTGGTGTTCGCGTCCAACGGCGGCAACTCCACCAATGCCGTCACCGGCAGCGGCGTGGCCTTCCCGTTCGCGGTATTCAGCGCGAGCCCCACCACTGGCGCGGTGCCGTTGACGGTCACGTTCACCGACAACTCGACCGGTACGATCACCAACCGGTTCTGGAGTTTCGGCGATGGGGCCACCTCCAACCTCACACTCACCACGGTCGCCCATGCCTACAGTGTTGCCGGGACCAATACGGTCCGCCTGATCGTCAGCGGCCCGCTGGGGAACAACACCAACACGCAAGTCAATTTGATCGTGGCCGTGAATCCGCCACAGTTGATGGTCAGCCCGGGCAGCTTGAACTTCGGTTCCGTCGTGGTTGGCCAGACGAGCAACCAATTTTTCTCCGTGATCGACACCGGTGGCCTGACGCTGACCGGCTCGGCAACCGTGGCCGGCGCGCCGTACTCGATTACCGCCGGCAGTCCATTCACGGTCGCTCCGGGACAAACGCAGACTGTGACGGTCGCGTTTGCACCCGTTGCGGCCGGCACGTTCAGCACCAACCTCATCGTGGCCAGCAACGGCGGCGCGTCCACCAACGCCCTCACGGGTGTGGGCGTGACGCCGGCCCAACTGGCCGTCAGCCCGTTGAGTTGGAACTTTGGCGTCCTGGCCACGGGCGGCGTGGCCTACGCCAGTTTCACCGCAACCAACTCGGGCGGCGCGGCACTCAGCGGCGCCGCCAGCGTCGGTCTCCCGTTTGCTGTGGTGACCAACGGCACTTTCAGCCTGGCCGGTTTCGCGTCCACCAATGTCGTCGTGCAGTTCGCGCCAGCGACAACGGGGACATGGACCAGCAACGTCGTGTTCACCAGCACCGGTGGCATTTCAACCAACGCAGTCAGCGGTGTGAGCCTGACGCCGGGCAGCATCGCGGTCATGCCCGCGACGCTGAACTTCGGGGCGCTGGCCACGGGCACGACGGCTCAAGCCAGTTTTGTGGTGACCAACTCCGGCGGCATGGCGGTCACCAACGGCACAGCGACGGTGAGTGGGGGGCCGTTCACGATCGTATCCGGCGCGGCCTTCAGCGTGTCGGGTCTGGGGTCAACCAACGTGGTGGTGCAGTTTGTGCCGGTTAACGCCGGCGGGTTCACCAACACCGTGGTGTTCACCACAGCCAACGGCGGGAACGCCACGAACACGGTGACCGGCGCGGGAGCGGTTGCCCCGGTGGCCAGTTTTACGGCCGCTCCTACCAACGGCATCGCCCCGCTGTCTGTAGCTTTCACCGACACGTCGACAGGTTCGATCACCAACTGGTCTTGGAATTTCGGCGATGGCGGGACAACCAACCTCGCGACCAATGCCGTCGTCTATACCTACAACACCGCCGGCGTGTACACTGTGTCGGAAATCGTCACCGGCCCCGGCGGTTCCAGTACCAACACCCGACCGAATTATATTGTCGTACTGACACCGTTCCAGGGCTGGCAGATTCGATACTTTACCAGCACCAACAATCCCAATGCCGCGCCGACCGCCGATGCCGATGGCACGGGCCAGAACAATCTGTTCAAGTTCGTCGCCGGCCTCGACCCCACAAATCCCGCCTCCGTGTTCGTGCTCACCATCATCGGCGACACCAACCAGCCGAACGCGCAGGACCTGCAATTCCTGCCAATGGTGGAGGGCCGCACCTACACGCCGCAGTTCAACACGGATTTGGTGAACGGCGTTTGGTTGCCGCTTGCCACCGACACCGGCCCTGTGACCAACGGGAGCCAAATCTCGGTCACGGACACCAACCCGCTCCCGCCGCAGGAGTTCTACCGCATCGAGATTTCGCTGCCGTGAACGAGAACGCAATGATGTGTGGCTGGTTCATGCGTTGTCTGCAATGGTGAGTCGCCTTCGAAACTGGTGCTTTCGGCCGGCACCCTTGACGGACCGGGGTCTTTTCCCCTTGAACCGTCTGACGACAGAGAACGGACGCCTCTCAAGCGCTTCAGCGCACGAAGTGAGTAACACGCCGCCGCCGGCATTCGCGAGTATCCGGCCTCGACCCCTCCATGTGTGGAACAATCTCGGGCGCTATTGCAGGTAGTTGAGAATCGACAGGGTCAGATCATTAAAACCAGCCGTGGCCTGGGCGGCGGCTTGAAAAGCGGTCTGGGTTTGCGACAGTTGTTCCATCACCGTCGCCGTATCGGCGTCGGCCTGGGTCGAGGTCAACTGGCTAAGTGATGCTGAGCGGCTCTGCTCAATCGTCGATTCCGCCGTCATGCGCTGTTGCACCGCGCCGTTGGTGGCGATTTGCTGGGTGATGTTGTCCGAGTCCTTCTGCAAATTGGTCAGGTCGGTGGAGTTGATGGCGCTGGTATTGCCCGACAACAGGTCGTTTTGCAACGAAATCAGGTGATTGAAGAAGTCCGCGCCCGTGCGGCTGTCGGTGATGACGCCGTCGGCGCCCGTCCCCGTGGTATTGGCGCCGACCGGCAGCACCGACAGGGTGACCCCGTCGGCAATCTCCACCGACGGGACCGTCGTGTTGCCTTGGTAGTCGACACTGGTCACCTGTCCCGATGAGTTCAGGGTGACCACATAGGGAGGTTGGCTGTTGGCCGTCCCCCCGAACACGTAATTGCCCCCGGACTGAGTGTTGATGGCCTGCGCCGCTTCCTGAATGAGTTGCGTGACCTGCGTCGCGTAGTTGTTCAGGTCCTGCTGTGAGGCCGTGCCATCGGCTTCCGTGGCGATTTCGCTGGCGCTCTGGGCAACGGTCTGCAGCGACTCCATCGCGCTCGACGCGGTGCTGGCCTGCTGCTGAAGCTGCGTGATGTTCGATTGGTATTGAGTGATCGACGAAGACTCAGCCTCGAGATTCAGGATGCTGGCCATCGCCGACGGGTCGTCCGAAGGATTTTGCACGGCCAGCCCCGTCGTGGCTTCATTCTCCAGCTGTGCCTGGTTCTGCTCGATTTGGTTCATCTCGTACAGCAACGAGTTGGTAATGGTATTGCCGGTTATGCGCATGGTCGTTCAGTGCCTCCTCAGGATGTTTGGATGCTCAGCAATTCCTGCAACATGTCATCCACCGTGGTCATCAGATGAGCGGAAGCCTCGTAGGCGTTCTGGTAGGTGCTGAGATTGCCCATCTCCTCCACCAGGGACACACCGCTGATCGACGAGCGTTGTTGTTGCAACATTTCCTGCACGGTCTGTTGGTCACTCACTTCGTTATTGGCGGACGACAGCGATTGGCCGAGTGTCGCCACGGTGCCGGCGTAGGACTGGCTGAATGTCTGGTTGTTCAGGCCCGTGTTGAGCTGGTTCGCCAACTGCGCCATCTGCAAGGCGACCGTGTTGTCGCCAGTGTTGCCCTCGACGCCGCTGGCCTGAAACAACGCGGGGTTGTTCACCAGGTCTTGATTCACCGCGATGTCGCTGGCATCCGAGCCCGAGAAAAACAACGCGTTCGTCGTGCTGCCCGTGAGGCCGCCATAGCCGCCCTTGTAGACCCCGTTCACGGCGTCAATCAATTGCGCAGCCAGAGTGTTGAGGTTGCCGGACAACGTCGCCACGGGACCGTCGCGGGCGTCAATCTCGCCGGCGATGCTGCCACCGGTGAGCGTGAGCGGCGTGCCCGCCGTCGTCGCCCGTACCAGCATCTGGCCGCCGCCGGCGTCATAGACCTGCATGGTGTCGCTCACACTGTTACCCGACACCATCTGCACGCCGCCGATGCTGATGTTGACAGCGCCATTGGTTTGCGGGGTCACACTGATATTGGTCAGATTGGCCAGGTTTTCGATGTCTTCCTCGCGCTGGTCGAGCAGGTCGTTGGGTGACGAGCCGGTCGTGACCTGCGCCGTGACGATCTGGTTGTTGAGGCCGGCGATCTCGCTCAGAAGCTGGTTCCCGTTGGTCACGTCGGTTTGCAACTGGCCGTTCAGTTGTGAGGTGAGCGACCCCAGTTGCTGGTTCACTTGATTGAACTGGCTGGCCAGCGTGCTGGCGTCGCCGATCACCACCTGCCGCTCTGACAACGAGTTGGGCTCCGTCGAGAGAGTTTGCAGGTCATTGAAAAAACTCGACAAAGCACTGGCGATCCCCTGTGACGAATCACTCGAACTGGTGCTGGCGCTGGTGACTTGCTGGCCGAGATCCGTCTGCGCGAATTCCAACGCCTGCTGCTGGGTTTGCCAGTACGTCGACGCGCTGTTTTCCGCCTGAATCTGGGTGTTCACCACCTGGCTGACAATCTGTTGGATGCCCGTCGCTTGCACGCCGGTGCCCTCGATGCCGATATCCGTAGCCATGGACGGCGAGGTGGAAACCTCCAGCACCTGGCGCGAGTAGTTGGGATTGTTGACGTTCGAGAGATTCTGTCCGGTCACTTCGATTCCGGCTTGCTGCGTGTCCATCGCCCGCGCCGCCATGTTCAACACGGAAAACAGGCCGATGCTCATCCGACCACCTCATACAGGCCCGGGCGCTTGTTGGTGACCGCGGATGCCCTCCCCGACTGATTGTACGTGGTGACAGAACTCGAGGGAAACAGCGTCGCCATGAACCGCTGCATCATCTCAATCGAGCAACTCAGCAGCAAATGGTTTTGCCGCGCGCGCTGTTGGACGCGGCGCAGGCACTGGTTGATTTCGTCGACGAGCGTCTTCACCAGTCCCCGATACGGTTCCGGCACCTCACCGAGGAGGCTGCTGAACCGCGCGTCGGCAGGTAGTTGCAGCGACAAGCTGAGCTGGCTTTGGAATTGTTCACGCTCCCGTCGCGCCACCTGAATGACGGACGTCTGCCCGTTGATGGCAGCCAGGTTCTCCAGCAGCGCGGCGCCGGACCGTTGGACCACGAGGTGCCGCTGTTGTTCCAGCAGCGCCAGCATCTCGCCGTACTGTTGCAGTTCTTCCCGCAACGCCCCGATCAACTGTTCAATCGATTCGTTCATTGGCCCGTGAGTTGTTTGGTCAATTGTGTGTTCAATGTCTGGGCCAGGCCGAGCCCGCCCGCGCGGCTCATGCTGTCTGCCAGTTGTGTCACGGTCATGTCGCGGTAGATCGAGGTGGTCGTCGAGTCATCGGTGTACTTCGACTTGAACGTCGGTTTTTGCGCTTCCGACAGGATCTGCCGGAGCATAACCGCTTCAAACTGACGGCCCGCCTCCCCAATTTTCTCCTGCTCCGTGAGGTTCGGGTTGGCGGCCAGGTCCCGCAACGGAATGTCCGCGGCGTTCACGTGAGGTTGTAGCGCGGAGACGTTCATCGTTCACCGGATCAATAATTCGGCCTGAAGCGCGCCCGCCTGCTTCATCGCCTGGAAAATGGACATCATGTCGCGCGGCGTCACCCCCAGCGCGTTGAGCGCCGTGGCGACCTTCTCCACGGTGGGCAATTCGGGAAACGGCACCAGGGCCGCCTTGGATTCATTCACCTTTGTGTCCGTCCGGGGCGTCACTTCCGTTGTTCCCGTCTGGCTGAACGGGCTTGGCTGGGAAACATCCAGCGTCGAGGCAATCGTGATCGTCAGGTTGCCGTGTGACACGGCGCAACTGGAAATCTTGATTCGCGAGGTCGCCACGATCGTGCCCGTGCGTTCGTTGATGATGATTCGCGCCGGCGCGTCCGGAGTCACCTCGATTGCCTCCAGATGCGCAATGAATTCCACCGGCGCCTCCTCTGCGTTCTCCGGGAGCTTCACCCGTACCGACGTCGAATCCACGGCCTCGGCACTATCCGCAAATTTCTCATTGATCGCCTCCGCCAGCCGGGCCGCGGAGGTAAAATCCGGCTCACGCAACATCAACTCGACGTAATTGTTGCGCACAATCGTCGCGGGAATCTCATTTTCCACCAGCGCCCCATTGATGATCTGGCCCGTGGTCGGATGGTTCTTCTGCACCGACGCGCCACCGCCACCGCCGGCACCGGCCGAGAATCCACCAATGGACACCTCGCCCTGTGCGACCGCGTACACCTTCCCGTCAGCGCCCACCAGCGGCGTCTGCAACAGGACGCCGCCCACCAGGGATTTCGCGTCGCCCAACGACGATACGGTCACATCCAGTCGCGCGCCGGGTTTCGAAAACGCGGGGATATCCGCCGTCACCATGACCGCGCCGACGTTTTTCACGGAGAGTGTTGCCGCCGGGATGTTGATCCCGAATCGCAACAGCATGTTGGCAATGCTCTGAAGCGTGTGAACGGGATTTTGATCGCCCTCATTATTCAGGCCGGAGACCAGGCCGTAACCAACCAGTTGGTTGTCACGCGCCCCGGCGACCATCACGAGGTCCTTCACGCGAACCCCCAGGGCAAACCCCGTCGGTCCGCCGGTCAACAGTGTGGCCACGATTTGTGCGAGGAGAAGAAGTTTCTGGCGGAGCGTTTTCATCAGAATCAGAAGGGGCTGAATTTGTCCCACAATTCCAGGAACCAGCCCTTGCGCTGGCTGTTGGTGACAGTTCCTTTGCTGAGGATTTTGATGGTCGCATCGGCGACGTTGTAACTGTACACCGTGTTGTTGGCCGCGATGTCTTCCGATCGCACGACACCACGCAGGACAATGTCCTGTTGCTCGCCGGCAAACTGGGTGTGGCGCGTGCCTTCCACGATCATGTTGCGATTGGGCAGCACATCCACCACGCGCACGGGGACTTCCGCCACGATCGTCTCGTTGTTGTTGATCTGGCCGCTCCCATCGAAACTGTGGGCAGTGGAATACTTGAGCGAGGGCAACGTCCCCCCCTTGGTCAGAAATGAACTCCCGGCCGGACTGTAGAGGAACGCTTGCAATGCGTCATTGACGGAGGAGGCCTTGGATGTTTTGGTCTCATTGTTCTTGGTGGCCGTGCTGTTCTCTTGCACCACGATGGTCACAATGTCACCAACCGCAAACGCCTTGCGATCGGCAACCATCGACGGCGCCAACGGCTGTCGCCACAGCGAATCCGCATGCGCCGGCGCAGCAATCAGCGCGGCACCCACGGCTACTTCACAGAGAAACCGAAATCGTGCCTTCATTCTCCACCTTTCCGCGAAATTCGTGGTTCGATTGGACATTACGCACGCGCACCTGTTGTCCCATCGTCCCGTCTTCCAACACTTCCACCTTCAACGAAATCGCCATCCCGCCGTCGCGCACCACCGCTTCCGCCACCTGCCCGCGCCGCACCAATGTGCGGGGCTTGAGGTGATGAGTCAGGATCGTCGCGCCGGGAGACACGCCCTGGGCCAGCTCCAGTTCGGCCGGCTCGGTGTCGCCGCCCAGATACGCCTCCCGGGTCGTCAACACGTCGCGCCGTTCGCGCACGCAATCCGCATTTCCAAACACCTGGCCGCGGTGCAACTGCGAGTGCGCCACCCACACATCCCGCCACACGCGAGCGGCGAGGGGCATTTGCCACAGCCCCAGGCTTTCGTTGCCGGCAACCAATTCAAACCGAACGATAAAACTCGACGCCACTCCCAGCGTCGGCACCTCCACCACCTTGAGCAGGACCGGCGCATTCGAGACGGTAACGGACGCCCAGGGGTGTCCCAAGGTCAGGTCCAACTCGCCAAGGTCGCGAACGTAATCGCGCTGCAATACGGCGGTGAGAAGGTTCTTCACTTCGGATTCGTCCAGCGCATGGGGAGCAGCATTGGTATCTTCCACAGTCCCAAATGGTAAGGACGCCGTCTCGGGGCGTGCGCTGGAAACGGTATTGCTATCCACAGAGGTGGACAAGGGGGACGCCGCGGAGGGTTCGGATGCGAAGCCCATGAGGCCAAACCCTCCGCGGGTGAGGATGAGAAACGCCACGATTGAGGTGAGGCGTAAGGATCTCATGTCGTTAATGGCGTAAATTGTTGGCCATCTGCATCATTTCGTCGGCGGCTTGCACGGCCTTGGCGTTTACTTCGTAGGCTCGCTGCGCCTCAATCATGTTGACCATTTCATCGACGACCGTCACATTCGATAATTCGAGGTAGCCTTGTGCCAGCGACCCAAACCCATTTTGGCTGGGTGTGCCGACTTCGGGGGACCCCGAAGCTGCCGTTTGCTGGTACAGGTTGCCGCCCAGTGATGTCAGGCCGGCCTCGTTGGGAAACCGGGTGAGCTGCACCTGGAAATTCGTCGCGCCGCTGGGCGTCGTGTACGTCACTTCGCCATTGGATGAAATGGAAATGTTGGTGGTGCCGGCGGGCACCGCTTGAAATCCCTGCACGGGTAGGCCGTTGCTGGTGACGATCTGGCCATTCGAGTTGGTCTTGAATCCACCGTCACGTGTGTACGCCAGTGTGCCATCCGGCAGTTGCACTTCGAAGAAACCGTCGCCCTGGATCGCGACATCGAGTTGTGCGCCGGTGCTGCTGAGTTCACCCGTCGTGAAAATCTTCTCGGTGGCGACCACTTGCGAGCCGTGTCCGACCTGGATGCCGGTGGGCAACTGGTCGCCCGCCCCTTGATCGGTACCTGCCGCACGCTGCGTGTCGTACAACAAATCCTCAAACTCGATCTTGTCCTTCTTGAAACCGGTGGTGTTGACGTTGGCGAGATTGTTGGAAATCACGTCGAGGTTGTCCTGCTGCGCGGCCATTCCGGAAGCGGCTGAGTATAGGGCTCGAATCATGACACGTTAGCCTCTCACGCGGGATTGGGGTTGCCGAGTTCGCTGATGGCGCGACTCATCCGGTCGTCGTTCATTTGCACAACCTTCTGGTTGGCCTCAAACTGGCGCATCGCGGTGATCAGGTTCGCCATCTCTGTGATCGAAGACGTATTGCCGGCCTCCAGATATCCCTGGCGCACCGTCGGGTTCGTCGCCGTCGTCGCTACCAGATTGGGATTATTGGCCGCAAAGTAACTGTTGCCGATCTGCGTCAGCAAATGCGGGTCATTGAACGTGGTGATCTTGAGTTTTCCCAGCTGGTTGCTTGACTGGTTGAATACCTGGCTGACTGTACCATCGGACGCAATCGAAATCGGTCCGCTAATCTTCGGGTCCATTTGGATGGGACCGCTGTCGGTCTGTACCAGATAGCCCTGCTTGGTGACGAGCTGCCCCTGCGCGTTGAATTGAAATTCGCCGTCACGCGTGTATGCGGTCTGGCCGCTGGGAAGTTGTACCGCGAAGAACCCGTCCCCCTCGATGGCCACGTCGGTCGGCACATTCGTCGGCCGAATCTGACCCTGTTGGAAGTTGGTGGCAGACTGCGTCGTCGGAATCAATCCACCCTGCCCCTGCGCCGCTTCGACCGAACTAAACGTAAGGTCCTGCTTCTTGAAACCGGGCACCGAGCCAGACGCGAGATTCTGCGTGATGATGTCCTGCCAGCGAGCACTGGCATTCAACGCGGCGGCGGCTTGGTACAGACTCACATTCATGACGGCATGAACCATCGCAAATCGTATGCCACCGATGACAGCGCATTGATTAACAATGGCTTACAACGAAAGCCAAGGATGGCTTGGCAAAAGATGCCGTACGGAGCGAGAAGTTTTTGCCGATTGGCAAACTCAGTACTGGCAGGCGAGTTCGATGACTTGTCCGCAACTGCACCGAACAATGATATGGCTGACGCGGTCCCCATCGCGCTGAAGTGTGATCGCCGGCGCGGCAGCGCCGTGGCCAACGTGTGGGACGGCAGCTTGAAACGACTGGGAAGCGGCGGGCGCGGACGGAGAGGAAGAAGTCAGAAATGGCGTGAACGGCTTGTTCATTCGGGCACCATGGTTTGAAATTCACTTTCGTTGCGCACGACCAACAGGATGCTGACGCGGCTGTTCACTTCGTCCGTCGGATCCGTATCGTGCATGGGCTGCGTATCGGCGTAACCGGCCACCTTGGCAATCTGCTGGGGCGCGACACCGTCACTGACGAGGACGCGGCGGGCCGCGTTGGCGCGGTTCGCGGTCAGGTCCCATTTATCGACCGCGGCATCGCTCGTGTTTTCTCCCTGCGGACTGTGCCCTTCCACTTCGACGGCAAACCGCTTGTAGCGCGCGATTTCCCACGACAACGTGGAAAACACCCATCGTCCATAGTCCGTGAAGTCGGCTGTGCCCGGCCGAAAAATCGATTTCTGTGTGCGATTGAGGACACTGATATTCAGACCTTTGTCGGTAAACTCGAGTTGCACCGATTGGTTGTGTTTGTATTCGGGATTCGTCCCGAGGACCTTGAGAAGATCATCATTGAGATGCCGCAACATGTCCATCTCCAGCGGCGTCGGCAAGTCATACTGACCGGCCAGCGATTTGCCGCGCATCGTTTCAATGGTGTTCGGGATGATGCCCGACGATTGTCGCGGTCCCTTCAGGAACGGATGTTTGAACGTCAACTCGATGGCTTCCTTTACCTTCTTGTCTTGGGCCGTGATCCAGAGCACGAGAAACAGGGCCATCATCGCGGTCACGAAGTCCGCGTAAGCCACCTTCCAAGCGCCGCCGCCACCCTTGCCAGCCATTGCCGCCTAACCTTTCGCCTGCGAGTTGAGTGACTTGAGCATTGTTTCCATTTCGTCAGCGGTTGGGCGTACGTCGCTGCTGAGACTGCGGCGGGAAACTTCTACGGCCACGATCGGCGCCATGCCGTTCGCGAACGCCACCACCGCCGAGGAGATGCACCGCAAATACATCATTTCGGCGATCCCGATGAATTCCATGTTCGACGCCAGCGGATGGGCAAATCCATACGACAACAGAATCCCCAGAAATGTTCCCACCAACGCCGCGGCCACTTTCTCTCCGATCTCCGATGGCGGCCCCGCAATCGCGCCCATCGTGACGATGATTCCCAACACCGCCGCCACAATCCCGAAGCCGGGGAGCGCATCGGCTGTCTTGACCAGAATGCCGATGGGGGCGTGATGCTCTTCCTCACGTGCGGTCAGCTCGGCATCCAGCAGCACCTTTAATTGGTCCGGTTTGACACGCCCGTCCACAATCGGACGGAGGGCGTTCACCAGAAATTCAATGGCGTGGTGGTTGTTCACTACCGATGGGTATTTCGAGAGGATGCTGCTCTGCTGAGGGGTGGTCACATGCTCTTCCAGCGCGATCATTCCCTCGCGCCGCCCGAGCATGAACATTTCGTACAAGGCCTTCATCAGGTCGTTATACGATTCGCGATTGTAGGGCGCGCCCTTCAAGGTCTGCGTCAGGCCCTTGACAATGTCGATCAGCACCTTCTTCGGCGACATCACGATCAAGGCGCCGACCGCCGCGCCCCCAATCGTAATGAATTCCGAGATGTGCACCAACGCGCCCACGTTGCCTCCGGCCAGCGTGAACCCGCCCAGCACCGATCCCAGAACAACAATCACCCCCACAATCACAATCATGTCGGTTCCACGACCTCCTGGTTGCGCAGCCACGCCTTGATTGACAGGATCGCCTGCGCATGAATCTGACAAATTCGTGACTCGGTCACGCCGAAGGCCTCGGCGATCTCGCGCAACCGCAGTCCTTCAAAGTAGTAAAGCGCCAACACCTTCCGCTGCATGACCGGCAGTTGCTGGATCCGACGCTCCACCAATCGCGCCAGCTCCCGCTTTGACGCGGTGTCCACGGGACTTTCCTGCGACGTGTCCGTCACGCTCTCGTGCCGTTCCAAGCCATCGGAGTCCTCCGCCCTGATCACCGCGTCCAAACATACAAACGTTACCGGCCGGATTTCATCGAGCAGCGCATAATAATCCGCCATGGAAAGATGCATTTGCCGCGCGATTTCGTCCTCGGTCGGCGGCTCCCCATCCCGTTGCTCCAGCTGGGCAATCACCGCCTGGACTTTGCGCGCCTTGTCGCGAATCGTGCGGCTGACGCAATCCATCCGCCGCAACTCGTCAATGACTGCACCGTGAATCCGGATGCGTGCGTACGTTTCGAAGCGCGCGCCGTTGCTTTCATCAAAATTCCGTAACGCATTGAGCAACCCGATCACGCCCGCGCTGTACAGGTCGTCGAGGTCAACGTGGGACGGCAACGTCATCGCCAGTCGTCCCACGACAGTCTTTACCAACGGCAGGTGTTCACGCACCAATTTATCTTCGGCGGCGCTGCCGGGCACGGCACGGTAGCGCTTCCGCAACTCACGGGAGCCCGGTCGCGTTGCTTCATGGCAATGGACGACAGTCTCAGTCATGACGTTCTTCCTGCTGCGATTCGCGCAGCGCTTTGATCCACACCCGGCCCCACCAGCGCATCAACAACGCGCCGATGTAGAGGGCGACGCAGGCATGCACCAGCGCCGTGGACAGGGATTGCTCCCGAACCAGACCGAGTCCGATCCCAATCGCGAACCCAATCAGCCCTCCAGTTAGTAAGAGCAGCTTCATTCTCGTCTTCTTGCTTACCTTGCTTAGCAGGCGACTTGCCACGGCTCAAAATTGTTGAAAAATATGGGATAACACGCGGTCGACTCGGGCCTCCATGAATTCACCAGGAACATTTTGCCCGGCGGATAGGTACCGAATCGGCAGCCCCGCCCCGAGCACAAGGTTCCACAGGCGGCACCAGCGTGGTTCTTCATCAAGATGCGTCACGATCACATCGGAGATTGGCAAGGCCATCAACGCGCGCGCCTGTGCCAGGGACGCTGTCGTGTCGTACGCCGCGTTCAACACCAGATGCACCTGCGCCGACGGAAACCTGGCAAGCCGCGCCGCAAGGGCGTTGACCGCTTGCGCATCCGCGCCCGGCACTCCCGGTAAATCCACAAACCCAATATCTTCAGAAATTGATGCGCTCGCCCACGACCGCTCGACAGGCACGCCGAGCACATCTCCGTGCACGCTCAAGGCTTCCGACGTGTTGGCCGTGGCGCCGTCCAAACGCCACACGCGGGCCGTCTTGCCCTCCAGCAGCACGGACACTGTCAGCCACTTGCACAAGACGGTCGTCTTCCCCACCCCGGGCGCGCCGACGAACACGTGCAACGGTGCCTGCGTCGGACGGCAGGGAATCCACGTGGCGGCCAGCGCCGCGCGGATCTGCTTCAAATCATCCGTGAGCCATGGCGGCTGCGTGGCGGAAATGCGTTCCAACACTCGCTGCGCATACAACGGTGACAGCCCCAGAGATTCGAGCAGCGCAGCCGGTCCTTGTTTCGACGGATGCGGTTGTTGGCCATCTGGAGCAGGGTGAATGATCGCATCGCTCGCCGGAAGCTGCGGAGCAGGTGTAACGGCTTCGTCAGTTGTATCCAGCAGCTGGCCCGCAGTTGGGTTCGCGTGTTCCGCGGCATGGGCGAGCACCTCGATGCGCGGTTTCCGAAACCAGCGACCCGCCACCTGGCGAATGTTCACCACCACGGCGTCCGGTCCGAGTTTCGCCCGGATCTGCTGCGCGGCGTCCGCGGCGGAGGAAGCGATAAATTGCTCGAGTTCCATGGATTACTCCAGGCACGGGATCATCGCGGCGTTTTGAATCTCCACACGCGGCGGGATCTCCGCGTAGGACAACACGGCCAATTCGCGGAAGGTACTCTCGAAGAACCGGCGGAATCCGAGCCGGATCTGCGGCGCGCAGAGCACCACGGGCGGATGACCCGCGGCAACCATCTGCTGCGTCAACTTCGACACCCAATCCATCACGTGTCGCGCGAGTTTGGGTTCCAGGACCAGGGAGACCTCGGTGGGTGACTGCCGCATGCCCTTCGCGATTTCCTGTTCGAGTTTGGGGTCGAGCGTAATGGCGCGCAGGCTTCCGTTCTCCATCTGGTAGGGCCGCGCGATCTGTGCGCCCAATGCGCGCCGGGCATGCTCGCTTAATTCGTCGGGGTTCTTGGTGACAACCGTGTAGTCGCTCGTTTTCTCCAAAATACCGGCCAGGTTGCGGATTGACACGCCTTCCGCCAACAGGTTCTGCAGGATGCGTTGCACCTGACCCACATTGAGTTGCGTGGGGATCAACTCGTTCACCACGGTCGGGTGCGTTTGCTTGAGGTTGTCGAGCAACACTTGCACGTCCTGTCGCGTGAGAATCGCGTGCGCGTTGCGCTTGATGACCTCGGACAGATGCGTCACCAGCACGGACGAGGCGTCCACCACGGTGAACCCGGCCACTTCGGCGTTCTTGCGCTCCGGGTCCGTGATCCAGGTCGCCGGCAATTGGAACACCGGCTCGACTGTTGGCGTGCCCTTCAACGGCGTCTTGCTGCCGGTCGCATTCATCGCGAGCCAGTGACCCGGGCGCAGTTCGCCCCGCGCCGCCGCCTCGCATTTGATTAGAAACCGATATTCGTTCGCCGCCAGTTGCAGGTTGTCGCGCACCCGGATCGGCGGGATAATCACGCCCAGGTCCTGCGCGAAATTGCGTCGCACACCCGTCACCCGTTCCAATAGGTCGCCGCCCTTGCGCGCGTCCGCCAGGCCGACCAACCCGTACCCCAATTCGATTTGCAGTGCGTCCACGGCCAGCAAACCCTCGAGCTTGTCCGCCGAGCCAGTCGCGTTCTTCACAGCCGGAGTTCCCGCCGCTGTCTTGTCGGGATGCGTGTGGGAGGCCCCCGCCACCGCCGGTACCGGAGATCCCTCCACGCCGGGCAGGCCGTGCTTCTTCAGACCGTATCCGAGTGCGGCGCAGCCCGCGGCGATGGTGAGGAATGGCAGCATCGGCAGCCCCGGCACGAATGCCATGAACGTCATCATTCCCGAGAGCATCCAGATGGCGCGGGGGTACAACAATAATTGACGCGAGAGATCGCGCCCGAGGCTTTCCCGCGATGCGGCACGCGTCACGAGGATGCCCGCGGCTGTCGAGGTGATCAGCGCCGGTACCTGCGAAACCAGACCATCACCGATGGACAGCAGCGTGAACCGCTGCAATGACTCGGCGACCGTCATGCCCTTTTGCAGCACGCCCACGCCAAATCCGCCGAGAATGTTGATCACGGTAATCAGGATCGCCGCGATCGCATCGCCGCGCACGAACTTGCTCGCTCCGTCCATCGCCCCGTAAAAATCGGATTCCTGTTCGAGTTGACGCCGGCGACTCCGCGCCTCATCTTCCTTGATCAGGCCGGCGTTCAATTCCGCGTCGATCGCCATCTGTTTGCCGGGCAGCGCATCCAACGTGAACCGCGCCGCCACTTCCGCAATACGCCCGGCCCCCTTGGTGATGACGATGAAATTGATCAGGACGAGGATCAGGAAGACCACCAGTCCAACCACGTAATTGCCGCGCACCACGAAATTGCCAAAGGCCTCGATGATGTGACCGGCGTAGCCGTCCAGCAGGATGAGGCGCGTCGACGACACGTTCAGCGACAGGCGAAACAGCGTGAGGAACAGCAGCAAGGACGGGAACCCGGTGAAGTCCGACGCCTCGCGCAAATACAGCACCACGAGCATCGTCAGCAAGGACAACGCAATGCTGACCGCCAACAGCATGTCCAGCAACAGGCTGGGGATCGGGAGGATCAATACCAACACCGTGCCAAGGATGCCGATTACCAGCCACAAATCACCGTGGCGAAAAAACCGGCCGAACTTCGAATTTCCTGGCGGCATTCTTCAGTCCTTCGTTTCCATTTGTTGCGCGTAGTACCGGTAGCGGTTCGTGCGGTACACCCATGCCAGCACTTCCGCCACCGCGGCATAAAGCTGGGCGGGGATTTCCGTTCCCACTCGCCCGTAACGATACATGAGTCGTGCCAACGGTTTGTTCTCGATCACCGGGACCTGATGTTGCGCGGCGATTTCACGGATGCGGAGCGCGTTTTGGCGGACACCCTTGGCGACAATCTTCGGCGCCCGCATTGTCTTGCGGTCGTAACGCAGCGCCACGGCATAACGGGTTGGATTTGTCACAACCACATCCGCTTTAGGCACTTCTAAAAGTTGCTTCCGGAGGGTAATCAACCCGCGCCGACGCTTTTGTCGTGCTTTGACATGCGGGTTGCCCTCGGTATGCTTCAATTCGTCCTTCATCTCCTCTTTGGTCATCATGAGGTCGCGGTTGGTCTGCCAAAACTGGTAGCCGTAATCAGCCGCCGCGATGAAAATCATGGCCACACCGACCCGCAGGCAGACTTTGGAGGCAGAACCTGCCAGAAACTCGGCAATCCTTGCCGCGTTCACCGATGTGTAAAAAATCGGATCGGACAACACTTCCTTGACCGCCGAGTAGGTCAACGCAATGACCAGGGCGAGCTTCACGGCCGCAACCGTCGTGGGCGCGGCTGACCGCACAGAAAACACACGCTGAAATCCGCTGACCGGATTCAGTCGTTCCCAGTTGGGCGTAAGTGCTTCCGAGGCCGTGTTGAAACGGGTCTGCATGCCGCCGGCCAGTAACGCGGCCAGCAGGACGGCGATAACGACGGGTCCGACAACCTTCGCAAACAGCAGCGCGCCACCGATGGCGTAGCCCTGCATCATCCCGGCCGAAAGAGGCACGTCGTGCAGATGTCCCAGCGAATGGGCGACAGTCAGGGCCAGCGTCTCCCAGGCTTCACGCCCGAAGAAAGTCATTGCGAACAACCCGGCCATCAGCACGAACACAGTCTGCACTTCTGCGCTGTGCGGAATCTGTCCACGCTTGGCGGCTTCCTCCAGCCGTCGCGGCGTGGCTTGCTCGGTTTTCTCTCCCCCCTGCTCCTCGAAGGCCATGGTCTACCCTTTCCCCAGCATTTGCGCGACCCGCAGAATGTCTTCGGGCAGTTGATGCAGGTAATTGGTGATATGCTGCGCCATCAAGTTCAACGTCAGCCCGAAGACCACCATTCCCGCCAACGACCGAAACGCAAAACTCTCCATGAAAACGTTCATCTGCGGCACGGCGCGGCTCAACAAGGAAAGGACCAGCGTGATCACAAACGACACCGCGATCAACGGCGCGGCGATCTGCACGGCCGCCGCGAACAGCCCGTTGGTGCGCTCGACCACCATCGTGAATAGTCCCGTGCTCAGGTGTGCGGCCCCGATGGGCAACAGGTCGTACGTGCGCTGGAAGCCGATAAGAAACCAGTGGTGCATGTCGAGGCTCATGAACAACGTGATCGCCAGATAATTCAGGATCGCTCCGGGAGTATCCGAGCTGGCGTTGCTCAGGGGATTGAGTTCCGTTGCCAGCCTCAGCCCCATCTCCATGGCGATCACGCTGCCGGCGATGTCCAATGCGTAAAAAATCATCCGCCCGACGAATCCCAACAACAACCCGATGCAAATCTCCATGGCCATCAATCCCACCAGTGTGCCCAGTCCCGCGGAATGCAGCGAAATCGACGGGAGCGTCGCGGCGGTGAAAAACGCGAGGAGCGCACTGAGTGCAATTCGCAATTGCACCGGAAAATAGCTCGAGGAAAACACCGGAAAAACCGCCATCATGGCGCTCACCCGCCCGAACACCAGCATCCACACGACCGGGTCGCTTGGAATCATCGGGTGCCCGTCCTCAGTGGGCCATCTGGGGCATCTTTTGGATGATGGTGGTCGCGAACTCGATCATGCTCTGGATCATCCACGGCAACAACAGCAACAACACCGTGACGACCCCCAGCGCTTTGGGCACAAAGGTCAGCGTTTGCTCGTGGATGGACGTCACGGCCTGGAACAGGCTGACCGCCAGGCCAATGACCATCGCCGTCAGGAGAAACGGTGCCGCCAGCGCCACGGCCTGGAAGATCATCATCTTCAATATTTCAGCAGCGAATCCGGCATCCATTTTTTTACCTCAGGTTACGAAACTTTGAATGAGCGACCGCACGACCAGCGACCAGCCGTCCACCAACACGAACAACAACAGCTTCAACGGAAGCGAAATGGTCATCGGGGGCATCATCATCATCCCCATGCTCATCAACACGGTCGCCACGACAAGGTCGATCAGGATGAAGGGCACGAACAGCAGGAAACCCATCTGGAACGCGGTCCTCAGTTCACTGATGATAAACGCCGGCACCACGACCCGTAGCGGCAACTGATCCGGGGTTGTCGGCCCCATCTTCGCCAGCGCCACGAACAATTCCACGTCCTTGGTCCGCGCCTGTTTGAGGAGAAAGGCGCGAATATGATTGGAGGCCCGGTCCAGCGCCACGTCGCTGGTGATCTGCTTGGCCGAGTAGGGCTTCAGCGCGTCATCGTTGATGCGTTCCCATGTCGGCGCCATGATGAAAAACGTCATGAACAGCGAAAGCCCGATGATGACCTGGTTTGCGGGCGCACCTTGTAACGACAGGGCCGTACGCACGAATGACAACACCACGGCGATGCGCGTAAAGCACGTCATAAGCAGGATGATCGAGGGCGCCACCGTCAGGAGCGTGAGAGCGAAGAGAATTTTCACCGCCACGTCCACGTCCTGTTGCGGCTCGCCTTCCATGTTGAAATTGACCTTGAAGGGAAGAAGGCCCGTGCTGCCCGACGGCACGTTTGTCTGCGCCGAGGCACCACGCACACCAAGGCCGAACAGCAGGACCACGATGCACAGCCAGCGGATCGGAGGGCTCATTCTCATTTTCGGCTCAGCACTTTCTGCAGCGTATCGGCAAAGCTTCCGCCCAGGGGCGTCGCCACCGGCTCCGCCTCCGTGGCCTCGGGGAGTTGACTGACAAGGCTGATGCCCGCTGGCGAAGAACCGATCAACATCCGTTGCCGTCCATAGCCGACGACGTAGACCGTCTGGCGATTGCCGAGCGATTTGACCTCCAAGACGTGAAGCTGGCTGCCACCCCTGGAACGGCCCAGGGCGCGCTGGGAATTCTTGAACAGCCAGACCCCGCCGAAAAATATCGCCAACACCAGAATCAGGGCCCCCAATACGCGCAACACGGATACGCCAGTATCGGGCAATGGCGCGGCACCGCTTTGATTCACAGTCTCGGCGACCGCCAGTGCCTGGATCCCCCAAACGCCGATCGGCACGAGCACCCATCGGATGAATCTGGACAAGCTCACGTCTTCGCTCCGACCAGCTCCGTAACCCGAACGCCAATGCGACCATCCACGACCACCACCTCGCCCCGGGCAAACAGTTTCCCGCTTACGTACAGGTCGACCGGCGCGTCGGACGCCTTGTCCAACTGCACGACGGAACCGGCGGCGAGTTGCAGCACCTCACGCATCGGCATTTGGCAGCCGCCAAGCTCCACGGCTACCTTCACCCCCACGTCCAAGAGGAGGCTGAGGTTGGGAAGCGTTTCGGTTGTCGTGCTCATAAAGTAAGTTCATGCCTCCAGTTTGCGCGTCAATTGCACGGCCCAGCGCCCCTCGCTGGTGCCGAGCGTCCCCACAAATTTCGCCACCGCCCCCACCAGGATCTCCACCTCCGTGAGCCGTTGTGGATCGATGGGCAGGGTATCACCCGCCTTTAATTCCCCCAGTGCCTGCACGGCCAGTTCCAGCCCGCGGCAGACGGCCGTCAGCTGTACCGGCACGTCGTCCAATTGCGGATTCCATTGCGGCGCCGTCGTTGGCGCCCGCGAAGGCGCGCCGGTTTTTACATCGCATTCGCCCGCGAGACGTCGAATCAACAGTTCCATGCTGGCATACGGCAAGCCGATGCGGAACTGTCCGTGGCATTCCCCCATCTCAATTTCAAATGTCAATTCCAGTATCAGTGTCTCACGCGAGATTGTGTTGAGAAACGACGCGTCAATTTCGTGCCCCAGGAGCGCTGGCTTCAATTCCTGCAGGGACCGCCACGGACCGCACCATTCCGCGAGCACAACATCGGAAACCTGATCCAGCAGCGCCGCCTCGATATCGGTGAGCGCGCGGTCGACGTTTTCCAGTTTGGCGGGACCCCCGAGCAGGCGACCAACGATATTCAAACCAAGTTGCGGCGGGATCTCCAACAAGCCAATGCCGCGCAACGGATCAAGCTTGAACAAAGTGAAATGCAACGGGGTGTGAGAACGCTCAACGAATTTCTGAAAGCCAATGGTTTGTAGCCCCGCAAGGCTGACGGTGGAGTCCAGCCGAAAGGATACCGACAACCGTGCACCAAGGACCCGCGCGAATTCCTCCTGTTGCGCACGAAGTTTGCGAAGCGCGGCGTCAGACAACAAACCGGACTGGGTCAGCCCTTTGAGGCTGGCGGCCCCGGCCGAGGTTGCGCCGCCTTCCTTCAGGGCGGGAGTGGCGGGGGCCTCCGCAATTTGTTCGGTGGTTGTCACAGTCTTGGACCATGCGCGCAGTTATTGGATCGCAAATTCCGTCAGGTAAACTTCCTGGACAGTACCCGCACCGAGTGCGTTATTGAAAACCGTCTGGAGTTCGGCGCGAACCACGGTACGGGCTTCGGGCTTTTCGAGATCGGCAATCGTCTTGCTGCTGAGCACGCTGGAGGCGAGATCCAGCAATTGCGCCTCGTTGTTCACAACGAGTTCGCCGAATCCTTCCTTGTCACTGGCCAGGGTCAGGCCCGCCATCAGGTATCGAGAACCCATCGACCCGGCAATGTTGACGAGGATCTTGTTCAACGGGACCGTCATCTTGCCATTGCTGGTGATTTTGACGCTGCGCTCCTTCAGAGCGGCATCGGTCGCCCCGCCCTCCTTGGACTTCTCCGCGGCCTTTTCGCTGCTTTTCGCCGATGCTGCCGCTGGCTTTGTTTCGGCGGCAGCCGCGCTGGCCGTCGAATTCGTCGTGGCCGGCTGAATCGAGGCAGTCGCGGCGGCCACTTCTTTTCGCATCCTCGGCACAAGTACAAACGATGTCGTGCAGTATGCCAGCGCCGGCATCGCGACGATTGTGACAATCAACGGCAGCCAGGCCTTCAGCCCTCCAGCCGAGGACGGGCTCGGGGCCGATTCTGCCGCCCTTTCGTCGCCGTCCGCAGGCGGAGCGGCGGTACCCGGAGTCTCTGGATCGTTGGTAGCCATGGCCGATTAGTGCTTCATGTCGACGAGATCCTGGAGCATTTCATCACTGGTCGTGATGATCCGGGCATTCGCCTGAAACGCGCGTTGTGTCTGAATCAGGTTGGCGAATTCGCTGGAAAGATCCACGTTGGATTCTTCGAGCGCTCCGCTTTGGATGGTGCCCATCCCGTTGGTCCCCGGCGCGGCAGGTGTGGGTGTGGTGGCTCCGCCGAGCGGTCCGGCAACACCGATGTTCCCGTACAGATTGTTGCCCTCCTTGACGAGGCCATTCGGATTGGAAAAGTTCTGCATCAGGATCTGGCCGGTCACGTACGTTGTGCCATCCGAGAGAGTGATGTCAACGTTGCCCTGTTGGTCGATGGACCACGAACTCATCGTCGCGCCGGCGGCGGCCGTCGACGGAGCCTGGGACGCGTTAATTTGGATACTGCCCATCGTTGTCAGGCCCGGGTTGGTGTAGCCCTGGACGCGCATCCCGCCGGCGGTGACCAGATAACCGTTGGAGTCGAGTTGGAAATCCCCCGCGCGCGTCACAGACTCCGCGCCGCTGATCGGATCCTTCACGACAAAGAATCCGTTGCCGGAGATGGCCAGATCGGTTTGCACGCCGGTCGGGTTGATCGCGCCCTGCGTGAATTGGTTATAGATGCCCGCCGTCACCACGCCCAAGCCGATCTGGATGGACGAATCGCCGCCCAGATCGGAATTGGAGAGTGTCTGGCTGAAGGAATCCGCCAGGTCGTCCGTGGCGGATTTGTAAGCCACGGTATCCACGTTGGCGATGTCGTTACCGATCACGTCAATCTGTTGCTGGAACGCGTCGAGGCCACTGACTGCGGATGTTAATGCTTGAAGCATGTTGTGCTCCTTGTTTTGGTTTCTTGGTTAGTCGGACGTTGGTGTGGTTGTCGAAGATGTTGTTGTCGGCGTCGTCGATGTGGCCGGCGGGGGTGTCACCGTCTGCACCTCGTCCAGCGTATACGGCGTACCGTTGACCAGGACTTCCGGCGTGCCGGAATTCATCAGCACTTCGGTGACCACGCCGGTGTCCGTCGCGCCGCCCGATGCGGTGGCGTTCACGGTCGAGCCGATCAGGTTGGTGGCCTGCATTTCCGACATCGATTGATAGGTTTGTTGGGACTGTTGCAGGGTCGAGAACTGCGCCATTTGAGCGATGAAGTCCGTGTCCGACATCGGATTCATCGGATCTTGATTCTGCAATTCCGTGACCAGTAGATTGAGAAAGTCCTGTTGGTTGAGTGTCTGCGTGGGCAACAGGCTCGAGGAACTGGATGATGACGAGCTGCTTGTTGGCGCGGCGGTTGTTGGGGTGATGGAAGTGGTCGATGACATGGTGTATTCTTTAGGCCCACATTTCCCAGCCGTGAGGCACGGTGTTCGTGGCCCGGCTGCTGCGGGCGCGCTGTGGTGCGGCAGACGTACCGGTACGAGCAGGCTCGTCGGGGGGCTCGGGCGCGCGGCCCGAAGAAGGCTGACGCTGTCCACCCAATTCCTGCTGCATTGTCTGCGTGAACGCGGACTGGTTTCGGTTTTGATTGCCTTCCGGATTCTGATTCAACGAGGAATGTTCCAACTGGCTGACACGAATCCCCTGTTGTGCCAGTGATTGTTGCAGGTCGGACCAATGCGTATTCAGCGAGTCGAAGTTGCCGCGCTCAAGGCGCGCGGCCACCTCCACCTGGCCGTTGCTGAGGGTCATGTGCAAATTGATCTCCGTGCCGCGGTCCGGCTGCAAATTCACATCCACGGATTCCGCCCCGATGCGCCTAAATGAAACGGCGCTATCCGAAACTTCGGTGAGTACCTTGTTGACTTGCGGCGAACGCACCGTTTCGATGCCGGTTTGAGTTTCGACCGCCTCGGTCTTATCGTGAACCACACCGGCCAACGCGGACACTGGCGCGACGGAGGTTGTGCTGCCCTGTGTCACGCCGGCGACCGGAACAACGGCTCCGCGAGGCGACGTTTCCGTAGCAGCGCCGCGCGCGTTATCAGGCAGAAAACTCCCGCGCGGCAGATTTTTCTCTGCCGTCCGGGCATTTCCTTCCACTTTTTCCTGCGGTTTCATCGCGGCTACCTGTTTTGCAGTCCCCGTGCCAGCCGGGGTCGGGACAGGCATCGAAACAGGTGATGGCGCGGGGCTCGACGGCTGTGGTTGCGGATGGTCTTCATGATGGGGGGCTGGGTCATCGGTGGACATATCCACAGGCGACGACTTCGAAGCCATGACGCTGATTGACTTGTCTTCCGTTTGCGGTGGCATCTTGGTTTCCGGCGCCTCTTTGTTGAGAGGTTTGGAAGCGGCCACAGGCGCCGCCTTGGAACCACTGGGGATCGGCACCGTGGAGGCTGCGACCGCAGCCACATTCGCGTCGCTCTTTGCCTTCACAGCAATGTTGGGAACTTGCGCGGCTGGCGAAGGAACGCTCACCGTGACAGAGGCCTTTCCCCCTGCCGTTGAAGTCTTCTCCGTCGTCGGCATGGGGGATGGTGGTATCGGCACGGGCATCGCCATGGTTGGCAGCACCGTTGACACCGCCGTCATTTCCGAACTTTTGTCCTTGTCCTTCTTATCGTCCTTTGTCGGCTTCGTTGGGGACACGGCGGACGTATTGGGGGATTGGTCCTGATCGCCCATCGTGTCACCCATGAGCCTGGCAAAGGATTCCATGGGTTGGACGTTGTCAAACTTGGGCCTGGGCGCAGACGTCGCCTCGGGATTTATCGCCGCCATGGGTGGCAGGGACACATCGGGAGCCAGAGCATTGGGCGTGATCATCTCATTCTCAGGATGGTTTGGTGGAGGGCGCACGGTACAGGGTGACCTTGAGTCGCTCGGAAATCAGTGCGGCGCGCTTCGCGTCGGCGGGACCGAGGTGTGCCATTACCTCGAGGATGGGCGCCGTCTCCCCGTCCTTCATGAACGCGAACACCTTCACCGCGTCGTCATCTTTCATCTCATGAAAGAGGCTGGCCGCTCCCTCCGGCGACATGGCCGCGTAGATTTTCGCCAGGCGTTTGAGATTGGCGATCTCCTCCTCGCCGACGCGCACGACGTTGCGATCGAACTCCGCTTGCATCTGTGTCGCGTTCTGGCTGACAACCGTGATCTCCTCACGCTCCAACTTTAGACGGCCCGCGAGTTCATTGAGCTGGTGCTCCCGCTCGTCCAACACATTCCTCTGGTGCTGCAAGTCAGCGATCAGTTCGTCCACCTCGGGATTGTGAAATTCCCAGGAGGGCCTGGCTGCCTCCGATTTCACCGCTGCGGCCAGGGCGGCTGTGGGCAACTGAACTTTCGGTGTGTGCCAGAGGGCGAGTGTCGTGCCCAGATAGGTGATCGCGCCCACGAGCGCGCACATCCAATTGGACTGGAGAATCTCGATCATGTCAGTTCCCTCCGGTTTGTTTGTCCGACAATCCTGCGCTCGTCACACCCACGTGTTGGGCGAGATCGTCGATCACCTTTTGTTCTTCGCGCTGCGTCTCGCGGTTGTAACGCTCCTGTTGACGCGCGCGAAACCTGTCCACCGCCTCGCGTGACTGGCGGGCTTCGAGGAGCGCTTCGAGCGCACTGTCGACAGCCTGTTGCGCGCTCCGCAAGGCCCCGGCCCGTCGTTCCTGAAGCTCCTTCGCGAGAACGCAATACTGACCCGCCTGCACGACCTGCGCCGCGGGAGCGCCTGAGACCACACGTTGGCGATTGAAATCCCAGGCTTCCTGGCACTGCCGTTGCGCGTCGGACAACTTTTCAGAAGCCTGTTGGCGCACGGTGAGCGCCTTCGCATACAGCTCCAGGGCTGCCTGCTCCCGCTGCTGGAGCACGGTGAAAAGGGCCTGCAGGGAAAAACGGAACCTCTTCATTTCGTTTTCTCCCGTCGCGCCAGCGCGACCTGCAACAACCGAAAACTTTCCATGATTTCACAGCCAGCGCCGACCGGCTGGCGCAGGAAGGCACGTAGCGGGTCGTTCAGGCGAATCGCTTCATCAATGGCCGCGTTGCTTCCCGCGGGATAAGCGCCGATCGTAATCAAATCCTGGTTGCGGCGATAAATCGCCATGTTCTCACGGGCCGTGGCCAGCAATTGGAGGTGTTCCGGTGCCAGCAGATCGCGCGTCAGGCGGCTGACACTTTCCAACACGTCAATCGCCGGGTAATGGTTCTGCGTGGCCAGTTCACGCGTCAGGACAATGTGACCGTCCAAAATCGACCGGGTGGCGTCGGCAATCGGGTCGTTCATGTCGTCGGCTTCCACCAGCACCGTGAACAGTCCCGTGATCGAGCCGCGTTCGCCCATTCCGGCGCGCTCCAGCAACTGCGGCAACAGCGAGAACACGCTGGGTGTATACCCACGCGTCGCGGGAGGCTCACCAACCGCCAGGCCGATTTCGCGTTGCGCCATGGCAAACCGTGTCACGGAGTCCATCATGAGCAACACACTCTTGCCTTCGTCCCGAAAATGCTCGGCAATCGCCATCGCCAAAAACGCGCCTTTCACCCGCGCCAGGGCCGGTTCATTGGACGTGGCGACGATGACCACCGATTTGCGCCGTCCCGCATCGTCGAGGTCTTTTTCCAAAAACTCGCGCACTTCACGACCGCGTTCCCCAATCAGCGCGATCACATTGACGTCAGCCTCCGCCTGGCTGGCGATCATGCCCAGCAGGGTGGACTTGCCAACGCCGCTGCCGGCGAAGATGCCAAGACGCTGGCCCCGTCCACAGGGGATGAACGTGTCGATGGCCTTGATGCCCGTTCGAAATTGATGGCGAATCCGCTGCCGCTTGAGCGGGTGCGGCGGCAGGCTTTTAACGCTTACAAATTTCTCGGCCGGTATCGGGCCGCGACTGTCCAGGGGACTGCCCAAGCCGTCAATCACCCGCCCCATCAATCCGTCGCTCACCGGTACCTGCAAGGCTCTTCCCGTTGCAATCACTTCACTGCCTACGTGGATCCCATGGGTCTCGCCCAGGGGCATCAGTAACAGGTGATGATTGCGGAAGCCGACGACCTCCGCGTATGTCTCGTCATGCTGATGGCCCGACTTGATTTTGACCATTTCCCCGATGGCCGCGGGCGGCCCCTGGGATTCGACAACCAAGCCGATCAATTGAACGACGCGTCCGCGCGATTCCACGGCGCGTAACGCACGCGCCCGGTCGATCACCCGGGAGAATCGCTCCGTGGAAACCGTCGCCTTGTCAGCCGCCGTGGTCATGTTACCAGTGTTTTCTTCAAAAGTTCGACCTTGGTTTCCCGCCGTCCGTCCACGATGCCGAATCGTGTTTGGACCAGGCAGCCTCCGCGCGTCACTTCCGGAGAACTGCGGTATTGCACCTGCGGCCCGCCGGCGGCAGTGGCCGATGATGGCGAAGTATGTTTCTGCAGCAATGCGAGATCGTCGGCATGCAACAGCACGGTGATTTCGGCCGTGTCCTCAATTTGCGTCAAGGCTTCGCGCACGATGGCCTCGACCATCTCGGCGGAGACAGGGAGACCGCCAATGAGCCGCTGCGCCGCCTCGACCGCCAGCACGATCAGCGCGGTTTCCGAGTCGCGCACCACTTGCGGCACCGCGTCACGCAACGACTGGATCGCTCCGCGGTGCAGTTCGAGAAATTCATTCCGTTGGGCCACCAATTGTTCCCGTAATGCGTCTTCACCCTCCTGTCGACCGCGGTTGTAGGCGTTGCGTTCCGTCAAGTCGGTTTCCGTCAGCGCGATCGGGGACAATCCGCTGCGAACGTCACGAAGAGCATGAGGCAGTTGGACGATCTGCGCCATGGGGTTAGCCCGTCTGCTCCTCATTGATCTCGATCTGCCCGTCGGCTTCCAGTCGACGCACAATCTCGATAATGCTTATTCTCGACATCTCAATGTCTTTGGCCTTGACCTTGCCGAGGAAGCCCATTTCCTCGTGGATGGCTTCCGCGGCGCGTTTGGACAAGCCCGAGAGTATCTTTGCTTTGAGCGATTCGCTGGCGGAGGTCAGCGCGGTGGCCAGCGTGCGCGAATCGACTTCGCGCAACACCTTTTGCAGGGCAGCCACGTCCAGCTTGGCCACGTCGTCAAACGTGAACATCTGGTTGCGAATGGATTTGCCCAGTTCGGGATTGCGTTTTTCGAGCGCCTCGATCAACGCCTTGCTGGCGTCGCGTTGCATCGCCTTAAGAACGGTGGCGGTGGGCTGGAGGCCGCCCGTCTGGTTGAACGGCAGCGCGGCATGCGTGCCGATCCGTTTCAGCAGCATGTTGCCCAATGTCTCGACCACGGAAACGGGTGTGGGCCCGAGCATGGCCAGGCGTTCCACGATCTCCGCGCGCGTCTCATCGCTGAACATCGCCAACAATTCCGACGCTTTTTTGCGATCCAGAAAGCTCGCGACCAGCGCGACCGCCTGGGTTTGTTCGGACTTGAGCGCGGTGAAAAGCTGTTTCGCGTCTTTCTCGACAAGTTGGTGAATGGCCGAGCCCGCCGCGCCCCCCGGGGAAATGCGGCCCATGAAATTGCGCGCTTGCGAGGCGCCGAGCGCCTTCTCCAGCGTGCTCTGCGCAAACTCAACGCCTCCCCGCACCCCGGTGGTGGCGGTGACAGCGAGGTCGGAAAACTCCCGTAGAATTTCGCGTTGCAGACGCTGGTCGATCACAGGAAGACCAGCCATCGCCATCGTGACGCCGGCCACTTCCTGTTCGCCCAGCCCCCGCAACACCTCGGCGGCGGTTTCGGGACCCAGGATGATCAGTAACGCGGCGAGTTTCTGGCTGCGGGTGAGTTTCGTGACATCCAGCGCGGTCGCCGGGTCTTGGTTCATGATGCCAGCCGTCATAGCCAATCAATTCTGCGACGGCCCCGGCGCGCGGTTAAGCCATGTGCGGACAGCCTGGTTCATGTTCGCCGGATTTTCGCGAATCAGCCGATTGAGGACTTCGACCGTGACAATCCCCTCGTCGCCCCGCCCTTTGCCATTGCCATTCGTGGGTATGGAGATCCCCATTGACGCGGTCTCCGCCGACGCTTTCTTGAACATCCTCAGGAAAATGAACACAACGCCCAGCGCCAACAGGCCGTACCCTGCATCTCGCGCGATGTTCCAAATGAACTCATGGGTTTGCTGCTTCTGGATCTGCTGGGCCTCCTCGACCGGGAACACGTCGGTAAATGGCATTTCCTCCAGGGTGATCTCGTCCTTGCGAACGGGGTCGTTGGGTTGCAAGCCCAATGCGCTCTGCACGATCTTGCGCAGCTTCTCGATTTCCTCGGGCGTGCGGGCGACGGTCTTGCGATCCGCGCCCGTTCCCTCCGTCTTGGCGGCGACGAACACCGCCGCCGACACGCGCTTCAATCCACCGGGTGCTTCGAGGATATTGCTGACGCTCTTGTTGATTTCGTACTGGTTGCTGACCGTCTTGCGTTTGGTTGCGCTCGTGTTGGCGGCAACGGCAGCCGCGGCCTTGTTGGTCTCCGAGGCGGTGTTCGCGGCCACACCCACCGCACTGCCATTGTTGGAGGTGGTGGAATTGTTGGATTCATCCGTCGTGGTGGTGATGCGCGCCACCTGGCCATCGGGATCGAATTTCTCCTCGGTCCGGTTGATCGTTTCGGTGTTGACCTCGACCGCGACGCGAACCACCGCCTGCCCCGGTCCGAGCACCTTTTCGAGCATGCCCTGGGCTTTCTGGCTCAGGTATTGTTCGATCGTGCGCCGACCGGCCAACTGGCCGGCGCTCAACCCGGCCACACTGTCCTCGTCTTCATTGCCCGACAACACCGTGCCATGGTTGTCGACGACGGTGACCGCGCTGGGTTGCAGGCCTTCCACAGAATTGGCGACAAGGAAGCGGATCGAATTGACGGCGGACGACGAAAGCTCGGTGCCGCCGTGCAGACGAACGAAGACAGACGCCGTGGTCCGCTTCTGGCTGTCCACCAAAAGACGGTTTTCCGGCATCACAATCATCACGCGGGCGGCCTCCACTTCATCCAGTTGGCCAATGGTGCGGGCCAGTTCCCCTTGCACGGCGCGCAGGTAATTGGCGCGCTGGACGAAATCCGAAATGCCGAAATTGGGCTTGTCGAAAATCTCGAATCCGACACCGTCGCCCTTGGGAATGCCCTTCGCGGCCAGTTGCATTCGCATGAGGTGCACCTTGTCGGCCGGGACATACACCGAGCCGTTGGCGCCGGCCCGGTACGGCACTTTGGCGTCATCCAGCGCCGCGACGACCTTCGCGGCCTCGCCGTCGTCGAGCCGGCCGTACAGCAGCGTGTAGTCGGCGTGGCTGGACCACATCGAAACGCCGATGAGCCCGCCGATGACCACGAACGCGGCGAGCACGACACTGATGCGCTGGTTGATGCCGAGCTGCTTCCAGATGGCCGCGAGCTGGCGCACAAGTTGAGAAAAAGATTGTCCCATAGATTAAACCTGCATCCTCATCAGTTCCTGATAGGAATCGAGAAGCTTGTTGCGGACTTCGACCATGAGTTGAAACGACACATTCGCTTCCTGCATCGAGATCATCGCCTGGTGGAGCGACACATTCTGCCCGCTGAGCAATCCGTTGATCGCGTCGCTGGCGGCCGATTGTTTGCTGTTGACTTCCTGGACCGCTTTGCCGAGTACGTCGGTAAACGACGACGCGGCCGGGGTGGCTGTCGTCGCGGGCGTCGTCTCCGCCACCGTCGGCAGTTCAGCGGCGGGGATCAACGATTTCGTCTGGTTGGCCTGCGGCAGAAATTGGATCAGCCCGTTCGGGCTTACGTAGGCATTGATGGAAGAGAGCGGGGTCATCGAGTCATCTCATCCTCACCGTTTGCCGATCGACAGGGCTTGCATCGCCATTGCCTGTGCATTCTTCAACACAGCGAGGTTGGCCTCGAACGAGCGCGACGACGTAATCAAATCAGCCATCTCCTCGTGGATGTTGATGTTCGGCATGGCCACCATCCCGTTCTTGTCGGCATTGGGATGGCCGGGGCTGTACACCATCAACGGCGGGCGTTTGTCGGCCTCGACGCGCGCCACGCGAACGGGCTGTGGCTGCGCACCGGAGGAGTCGCTCATTTGCTGGTTGAGCACGGTTTCAAACACAACCTGCTGGCGCTGGTACGGTTTGCCGTCCGCCCCCTGCGTGGTGTTCGCATTGGCGATGTTCTGGGAGATGACGTCCATGCGGACGCGCTCGGCGGTGAGCGCCGCCGTGGTGGATTTGACGCCGGATAGAAAATCAATCATCGCTCAGTCCTCAGGCGGACTTTCCGGTGATGGCCATTTGCAGGCGCACCAACTGGTAGCTGACCAGTTGCGTCTCCAGCGCATGGGCCATGGTGTTCTGTTGCAGGTTCGCCAACTCCGTCTCCAAATTGACCGTGTTACCGTCGGGCGACTGCGCGACCGCATCCGGATCGACTTCGAGTTTTGGCTCCAGAGCCGCCAGTTGGTCGGCATTGCCCGAACCAAGCGCTTGTTTGAGTTCGGCCGTAAACGACGGCGCGACATCGATGCGTTTGTAGTTCGGCGTCTCGAGGTTGGCCAGATTGCTGGCGATCGCTTCGTGCCGCAACGTGGTGGCATCCAGCATCTTTTTCGCCGCCACGTAACTGTCGTTATTGAAGAGCGCCTCGATCATGTCGCTGACCTTTGGGTAGATGGCTTAGCTATGCCTGTGCCAGACGACAAAAGAGACTGCCAGCCAACCACTTACAGTAATCGCGACGCGGCTTGTGGGAAAAAATTACCTGCCGAAGGATGGACAGAGCGGAAGGAATGACCGCCCGGCGAAGATTGCCGCGGCCGGCTGCTTGCTACAACCCGAGTTTCTTCAGGATCTCTTCGGCCTGTTCACGCCGCCTCTGTTCGAAACGCAACGCGTGTTCCGTCTCCTGGAGTTCGTGGTGCGAATCCGCCGCCTGAATTTCCAATTCGTCGAACGCACCCCGCAACGCCTGCTCCGCCCACTTGCGGGTGGTAATATCGACACAGGACCCGATGAACCCATCGAACGCGCCATCGGGCGCATAGCGGGGCACAGCGGATTCCGTCACCCAGCGGTACTCGCCGTCCGCGCGGCGCAGTCGATACTCCATTTGATAGGCCGCCCGCTGGCTGAGGGCCAAGCCAAACGTCTCACGGCAATTCTCCTGGTCGCCGGGATGGACGGAATCCACCCAGTTGTGCCGGAGGACCGCGTCCGTCGCACACCCCACGAATTCGGCATACGTCTTGTTGCAAAACGTCGAGAGGCCCAGGGCGTTGCGCATCCAAATCATCACCGGGGCGCTATCGGCGGCGATGCGGAATCGCTCCTCGCTCTCGCGTAGCGCGCGCACGGCGAGTTTGCGAGTCGTGACATCCTGAATGACAGCAACCGTGCGCCACGGTTGGCCGTCTGCCCTGCGCACCAAGGTGCCATTGACTTCGACGTGGATGATGCTGCCGTCCTTGCGCACATACCGTTTCTCGCTGAACCAGTGCGGTGACTTGCCGTCCACCACACTCCGATAGTACGCCAAATCGGCCACCAAATCATCCGGGTGTGTGATGTCGCGGATTGTCATGCCCAACAATTCGGCTTCGGAGTAGCCGGTGATCTCGCAGAGCCGGCGGTTGACACGCGTGAACCGGCCGGTGTGAGGGTCTGCCTGGGCCTGACCGACACCGGCCAATTCGAACATCGCACGAAATTCCGCCTCACTCTGCTTCAATTGCTGCTGGGCCAGCTTGCGTGCGGTGATATCGCGGGCGATGGCCGAAATGCCGGTGATGTGTCCCTGTGGATCGCGAATGGCAGAGAGCGTGATTGAAACAGGGATGTGGTGCCCGTCCTTCTGCACGCGCGTGGTCTCAAATAACTCCACGTGTTCTCCCCGACTGATTTTGTCCATCATCTCGCGCAGTTCGTCTTGGAGATGCGGTGGAACCAAGATGGACATGTGACGACCGATCACCTCCTCAGCGCGATAACCATAAATCCTCTCCGCCCCCTGGTTCCAACTGGTGATCGTGCCATCCAGCGCCTTCCCGATGATGGCGATATCGGACGTCTCCACGATTGCCGCGAGGCGGGCCGTGGACTCCTGTGCCCGCTTTTCTTGATCGATGTCGGTAGCCGTGCCGAACCAGTTTACAATCTTTCCCTCGGCGTCACGTATCGGCACGCCGCGGCTCACAAACCAGTGATAGGTTCCGTCCGCGGTGCGCAATCGAAACTCCATCCTCAGCGGCGAACCCGTGCGCAAGGACTCCCGCCGGGCCACCAGCATCGCGTCAAGGTCCTCGGGATGGATGAGTTGCTCCCATGACCAACTCCGTGTCCCGTCTGCCGCGCGGCCGGTAAACTCGGCTAGACGACGGTTCTGATAAATCGTATTCCCATCCGGGGTGCTGACCCAAACGCACTGCGGAATATTCTCCGCCAGGGTGCGGTACCGCCGCTCCGTCTCATCGACTCGAACGAGCGCGGCCTTCCGCGAGGCCGCCAACCAGCCAATGGCGAACACTTCGAGAAGAAACACCCCAACCCTCATCGGAGCCGCCGGTTCGGAGCCCAGCGAAAGGCGCGTCGCGAGCGGGATATACTGTGCGACCAGCACGACGAACACCGCCGACACCACGCATGGACCAAGACCCGCAAACCAGCTGACGAGCAGCAATGGCACGAAGAAAACGAAGAAGGGTGTCTGTACACCAAGCCAAACATCTCCGGCCCATTTGAGGGCCATGGCCAGCGCCGTGAGAGCGAGACAAATCGCGTAGCGAACCAACACGGACTGGAACGCTGCCCCACGAACTTGGCTGCCGGAGTGCCACCCACCTCCGGCCAACTGGTCTTTGGAACTACGCATACACCAAACGGCCGTCAATCCTCCCGTATGCCGTCTACAGAGCGACCTCCTTGGCCACCAACGCCCCGGTGCTTTTTCCGTTATACTCGTTCAACTTGTTGCGAAGGGTACGAACGCTGATATCCAGAAGACGCGCGGCATGCGTGCGGTTGTCGTGGCACTGCGCCAGCGCGGCCAGGATGTGTTGCTTTTCCAGCTCGCTCAGCGTCGGGAAATCCTTGTCGGGCGCCGCCGGCTGCGCGATCCGGCGCAACGGCGACACATTCAAGGCTTCCGTCACTCCCCCATCCCCGGCCAATCCAAGATGACGTGGCTCAATTTCCGCGTTGTCGCCGCACAGAATCACGGCGCGTTCGATCACGTTCTGCAGTTCGCGCACGTTCCCGGGCCACGAATGTTCATGGAGGGCCGTGAGCGATGATGCGGTGAGTCCAAGGACATGAACTCCGTGCTTGCGGGCAAACCGTTGCATAAACTGGCCCGCCAGGTAGTGGATGTCATCGATGCGCTCGCGTAGCGGGACGACGTGCACCGGCACGACGTTCAGGCGAAAATACAGATCCTGGCGGAATTCGTTGCGGGTAATGCTTTCTTCAAGCCTGCGATTGGTTGTGGCAATGACGCGGACATCCACCTTGATCGTGCGCGTGCCGCCGATCCGCTCAAATTCGCGTTCCTGCAACACGCGCAGGAGTTTGGCCTGGAGGGATGGCGAAATTTCGCTAACTTCGTCGAGCAGGATGGTGCCGCCATGGGCCAACTCGAAGCGGCCTTCCCGTTTGTTGAGCGCACCGGTGAACGCCCCCCTTTCGTGGCCGAAGAATTCGCTTTCGATCAGGGTTTCCGGGACCGAGGCGCAATTGACCCGGATAAACGGCGCACCCGAACGGGCGCTTTCGTTGTACAGGGCGCGGGCGACCAATTCCTTGCCCGTACCGCTTTCTCCCTGGATGAGCACGGTCGCGTCGGTGCGGGCGACTTTGCGGATCAACTGGCGCAGTTCATCCATGGGCCGGCTGTTGCCGAGCAACTCGCCGCTGGCCTCGTCCGGCGCCTCACGACTGAGGAAGCGATTGACTTTGAGTAATTGGGTGAAATTCTCCGCTTTCTGGAGTGACGCCTCGATTTCGGCAAACGAGTACGGCTTCGTCAGATAGTCGAACGCGCCAAAGCGCATGCATTCCACGGCGGTCTGCACGGCGGCCTGCCCCGTTGTCACAATGACAATTGGCCTCTGGGGGCGTTCCTGCAGTTCCCGCAACAACTGGATCCCTTCCCCGTCGGGCAATCGCAGATCCAGAAACACCACGTCGAAATCCTCCCGGGCGATCTGCTCGCGGGCGGCCGCCAGGGTCAGCGCGGTATCGGCGTTGTAGCGGCGCTGGCGCATCTGGTGCGCCAGTTCCTTGCACATGATTCGTTGTCTTCGACAACGAGGATTTTATCGATAGGCATGAGGGCGCTCCTTACCGGAGGTTGGTTCGCCGATACATCTCGGCAACAAAATTCGGTCGTTGGCGGTTGGCGGAAGGCAATTGTGTGGGGGGCACGAGACCGAGGCGCAGCATGGCCTGTTCGTTTTCCCGGTCCAGAAGAACGATCTTCATAATTATATCCTGGGTCTGGCGCAGCAGCAGTGTTACCTCCGGGAACCGCTGGCGCTGAGCAGAACTCAAGCGCTGCCAAGACCCCCGAACCTCCTTGAGGCTCTTGTAAGACTGATTGAGGCGGGGAAGCAAGCTTTTTCTGGATTCGTTAAACTCCTCGGGCTGATATGGTTGGGATGCGTGCAGGGCCTGGTTCTCGCGCTCAGTCATGGAGAGCAATTCCTGGCACAGCAGGAAGTGCTGTCGCAGGACGTGAATGTCGTCGCTCCCGAACCCTATCGGGTCGACGTCGGAGCCGGATTGGGGGGCGGAGGGTGAAACGTCTGGATCGCCTGGTCGGCTTTGGTTTGCCATGCCAGATATTTTTCCCGCCACGCAGCCATGTCAAGCACGACCCGCAGGCTTGGATCGGTCTTCTCTCCCAACGGCGAGCCACTTTGCACCGCCCGCGAATAGGCCGCCGACGCTTGGTCAAACTGGTGCAGCCGCTCCTGAACCAGCCCAATCTGATATAGCACGGGGACCTGCCATTCCGGTGACGAATCGGCCTCCGTGAGGTGCTGGTACACCACGAGCGCGTTGGTGTAATCGCCATGCGTGTACAAATCGTTGGCGATCTGGTTCCCCACGGCCTGTTTCCATGTCTTCGCCCCCGGCGCGTCCAGTAAAAATATCACCTGTCGCAGGGATTCGTCCTTGCGACCAAGTTGTTGCAACGAGAGCGCCAGTAGAAAACGGGCTTCCGCCTCGTTGGGATTCGACGTGAGCAACTCCTGGGCGTTCCGGACAACTTCCGGATGTTTGGCGGCGGCTGCGAGGCAACGAATGTATTTCAGACGAATCTCGTCCTTGTCCAGACCGGAGGGGTTGAGCTTCAGCAGGCGTTCAAAAAAGCTGGCGGCCTCGTCAAAGTTGCCCTGAAGGTAATAGGTCTCGGCGATTTCTGTCTGTGCTTGCAGCACCAGACGCTGATAATAGCCGCTCGTATCCAGCTTCAGGTTGAGAATGGTTGTCATGACCCCGTAGAACTTCGAAAAGGCCATCCCGTAGGCTTTCATCTGGCGGTAGAGGAGCCCCTCCCGCAACAGCACCTCGGGAACGCTGGGGTCATCGGGGTAACGTTCCGCGTATTGCCCGAAAATCTGTATGGCCCGAACCGGCTGGTTGGCTTGTTGCACGGTCAACGCGAGTTCCAGCAGGGCGGAGCGTTTGAATCGCTCGGCCGCGTCCGAATCAAGGACGGAAACCAGCGTCTTGGTTGCCTGATCAAAGTCCTGCTCGTCACGCTGACGGTGCGCCAGATCCAGTTTGATCTGTTGATCGGAGTCAACTTCGGACGTCAGGTTTGACGACGCGATCCATTGTTGCGTTTGCGCCAGGGCCGGGTCGATGCTGGAATCTGCCGCCGCTGCCGTTGTCATCGGCAGCACCAGAGCCAGCAGGAAGCGGCGAACTCGTGGGAACGCGATCATCTGGGTCACCGGCTAATGTAGGTGGCCGAGCTGGAAGGCGCGGGGCCGCCGACAGGCGGCACAAAGCCGAACGGAACAACGGCGGTGGCGTTGTGATTGGTACCGGAGGTTCCACTGCGGAAATAATCGGTCAACATCTGGGGCGTCACAGACGGAGGCGCCGTATCGGTTGTCGCTGCGGCCAGGGCAGGCTGTTCGGGGGTGGACGAGACGACGGTCTCCGTGGCGCATCGGGTCATCGTGTTGGTCGGGATCGGGAAACTCGCCTCCGGCTCATCTTTGGGGAGCGGAGGCAACGCGGCCTTGTGAGGAGATCCTGGCTCACTGAAACGAAGAGGCGACGGACAGCCGGCCGCAAGATAGCCCGGCCGCGCAGCGGTCGCTGCTGTCACGATGGTACAGAGCGCCGCGAAGAGAGAAACGATTCGCATCATCGCAGTTCACTATAATATCGGCTGAATGCCCGATCTACTTGAGCCGAGCCCGTTCGCGGACACGGCGGGCATCTTGGCTGCTCGGAATAGTCGCCCACAACCATTCCAGGACATAAAATTGGTTGAGCCCAACCGACGCTTTCACCGACAGCGCCAAGCCCGTTTCTCCGTCGGATTGTCACAAGGCACAAGTCCTGCTCTTTTTGCGGCAGCTTATGACCACGGCGATCTATGACGATGTATTGCAAGTGGTTGCGAGCGGGCGTGAGCTGGGGGAATCAATGTGAACACTCATGGGATAGCCCGTGGCGCCGAGTTCGCATTTCCCGCCGAATGGACGAATGCGGTGTTGATCCTCGCGCTCATGAGTATCTGCATGGTTCTGGCGCTGTTTGCCTACCTCAACCACCGCACCAAGCGACCATATTTCAGCCTGTGGATTGTCTCGTGGGCGGCCTACGCCGGGTATCTGGCGGCGGCGATCGGTTTGCAGGAATCGCCGGAGTTCCCCATTCTGGTCATGATGCGCCGCTGCTGCATCGGGCTGAGCGCCTTGTACATGTTCTGGGGCAGTTTCCACCTCACCGGTCGACCGCGCACCTTGCGAGAGCTCCAGTTCGCGACAGGGATGCTCGTCATCTGGAGCGCGGTGGCGGCGTTCGTGGTGCGCGACCGATTCTGGATCACGATGCCGGTCTTCGCCCTGCTGGGGGCGGCGGGAATCTACACCGGCGTCGCGTACGTGCTCCGGCGGAAGACGTACCACGGCGGTACGATTCTGGGCCTCGGGTTTCTGCTGTGGGGCGCGCATCTGGTCGCCTTTCCCTACATGGAGGGCTCGCCGCTCCTGACCGCTATCGAGTACTTCTTGACGGCGGTGCTGACCATCATGATTGTGATCGGAATGATCGTGGAACGGGAGGTGACGATTGCCGAGCAATGCTACCGGGTCCTGTTCGATTCCGCCTCCGACGCCATCTTCGTGATCGACCTGGCCCAGTATCGCATCTTGGAAGCCAACACCTCCGCGCTGCGCCTGACCAAACACTCGGTCCCGGACCTTGTCGGACGACCGTTTGTCGAACTGTGTCCGTCGCTCCAATCCGTGGAAGCGACCGCGGCGCAGTTGGACGGCATCAAGTTGTTCAACACCGTGTTCCGCCCGTTCAACGAGGTCCCCATTGTAAAGGGCGATGGAACGACGGTGAACTGTGAGGGCTACGCCACGCTGGTGCAATGGCGTCAGAGCCTGGCCCTGCAGGTCAACGTGATGGACGTCAGCGAACGCAAGAAAGTCGGCGAGCAGTTGCGCCGCGCCGAAAAGCTGTCGGCGCTGGGGCAATTGATCGCCGGCGTTGCCCATGAGTTGAACAATCCGCTGTCGGTCGTCATCGGTTACTCGGAAATCCTGGCCGAAAGGAGCGGGTTGGACAAGGAGACCATTGATGACATCCAACGCATCCATCACGAGAGCGCGCGCGCGTCGCGCATCGTTCGTGATCTGCTGACGTTCGCCCGTCCGTCCGAACCCCAGAAAAAAGTGGTGAACCTCAATCATCTCATCGCCAGCGTGCTGGAGACGCAAAAGGTGAATCTTCAGGCCGCGGGGATTCAACTGGAACAGCGGTTCGCGAGCAACCTGCCCGCGACGATGGCCGATCCCAACCAGATCGAACAGGTCCTCGTCAATCTGATCGGCAACGCGATTCACGTGCTCAATGGACGGCCCAATCCCCGCGTCTTGACCATCCGCACGGAAGAGCATGGCAACCATATCCAGGTGATCCTGGCGGACAACGGCCCCGGCATTTCCCAGGACATCATCGGCCAGATCTTCGATCCGTTCTTCACGACGAAACCGCTCGGCAAAGGAACGGGTTTGGGTCTCACGATTTCCAATACCATCATTCAGGAACACCGCGGCAGGATTCTGGTCGAGAATCAGCCGGCCGGGGGCGCCAAATTCACCGTGGAACTGCCGGTGATCGCCTGCGCCGTCGCCCCGTCGGCGCATCGGCTCCCGCCCGAAATCAAACTGCCAGCCGCGGTGTCCGCCAAGCGGACCGTCCTCGTCGTCGACGATGAACCGAACGTCCTGGCTCTGTTGAAAACGGTCATGACGGGAAACGACTATGAGGTGGTCACCGCCGCCAACGGCCAGCAAGCCCTGGAGAGCATCACGGCCCGACCGTACGACTTGATCCTCTCTGATATGCGCATGCCCGGCATGGATGGCCGGAAGTTCTTCGAGACCGTGAAGAAGTACGACCCGATGCTGGCCCACCGCATGGTGTTCGTGACCGGCGATACCGTCAGCCTGGACACACGGGCGTTCTTCGAGGAAACGGGAAACCGTTGGCTGAGCAAGCCGTTCAACATCGCGCAGGTCATGGATACGGTGAACGAAGTTCTCGAGAAGGAAGCTGTCCCGGTTTAGACCGCCCTCGGCAGCATAATCCATCCGCCGCGCTCGCCGTCTTCAGCACCCCCGCACGCGGCCCTACCCGTACCAGGATCCCGCCACCGGCTCGATCATCACCGCCGCCGACCCGACAGGGGAACCGATGGTTCCACGAGAGGTTGCCGATAGCATCCGGGACCGGAAGCTCTTCGGCTGGCAGACGGAACCACAAACCGCGGGCTGTCTCGCAACGCCGATGGACAGCTAGGCGTACACTTGGAGAGATAGATTCAACGGGCTGACGCGGTCGTAGGCCTTCATTTTGGCAATCCAATTCTCGTTCAGCGGGCGGCCGCCCGGAATGATCAGAATCCCCTGCGAATTATACACATTCGAGGCCAGCACCATCCCCGGTTTCAGTTCCGCGACCAGCAACTCTCTCTGCTGCCGCGGCAGGACAGCTTGGGGGAGGGAACGCACCAGCACGCGCACTGCCTCGGGATCAAATTCCGTCCCCGCCGCCTGACTGATGGCAGACACAGCGTCTTGTCCATCGTTCTGGCGCTCCGCGTAACCGATGGCGACCGCCAACAAACGCGCAAGCCAGGGGATTCCCTCCCCACGCAGTCCATCCGGGTACCCGCTCCCGTCGTAGCGTTCGTGGTGGGCGCGGATGATGGCGCCCACGTCCTTCAGGTCTTCGGTAAATGCGGCCAGTTCCTGCCCGATGAGGGAATGTCGCTTGATTAACGATTCCTCCGCGTCGGTCAACGACTGCGGATTTTCCAGCCAGCGGTTGACGATGTCGCGCCGCATGCCGAGCAGTCCGATGTCATGAAGCAATGCGCTGATCTCCAAAGGACGACGTTGCTCGACCGGCAGTTTGATGTCTTCGGCCATGGCCGAACACAGCGCCTGGACGCGCCGGGCATTGACGCCCAGGCTGGGATGAAAGGTTTGCAACGTGTGCCAACACAGTTCCATGCTCCGGTGCAGGTTCTGCTGGAGTGCGCGATTCAATCGTTCCAACTCGTGTTTCTGGCTCTCCTCCTGAGCCACCTGTGCCGCCAGCGAGGCATTGAGCTTTTTCAGCTCTTCGTTCATGGAGGCGGCTTCCAACTCAAGCGCGGCCTCCTGGCAGGCATCGCGGTAGCGTTGGTACGCTTCATGGACCGCCTTGAGCAGCTCGTTACGCACCCAGGGTTTGATCAGGAACCGAGAGATTTTCCCTTCCCCGATGGCGCTGGTCATCAGGTCGACATCGGCGAACGCGCTCATCATGATGCGGGAACACTGCGGCTGGATGTCGCAAACCGCTTTGAGAAACTCCAAACCATTCATCGGATCCATCTTATAATCCGTGATGACGACGGCGAATTCTTCAGTGCGGAGATGTTCCAGGGCGCGCGGCGCGTCCTCCGCGACTTTCACGGCGTACCCGGCGGTTTGGAGGGACGCTTCCAACAGGGAACGGATTCCCTCTTCGTCATCAACAACCAGAATTCGATTCGATGACTTGCCAGTCGGGGAAGACACGAAGGTACTCATTGCGCCTCACGAATAGGTTTCCCACACGGATGGGTGGGGGTGCCCGTACGCCCGGCGAAGCTGTCGAAGCCTCTGGATGACATGGTCGACTTCCTCTTTCGCTTGTGACACGCGGCTTCGTTTCGCGGCGAGGACCTCACCGTTCGCGTGTTC
>JBEKLM010000027.1:0-55818 GCA_050010195.1 Verrucomicrobiia bacterium | reverse complement strand
GAACTGCTGGTGGTCATCGCGATTATTGGGATTCTGGCGGCGATGCTGCTGCCGGCGCTGAATCAGGCTCGTGAAAAGGCGCGTCGGGCAAACTGCCTGAGTAACCTGAAGCAGATCGGCTTGGGCATCGCCATGTACTCGGATAATTACAACGGCCGGATGCCACTGGCCTCGGGCAGCCCGCCCTCACTGTGCGGCTCATTCAACCTGTTGAGCAATGTGGTCACGTCGGCGAAGATTTTCGCGTGCCCCAGCGACAGCGCGGCGAAAGCACAAACCGGTTACGGACTGACAAACGGAAACTCGTTGGCCTGTAGCTACACGTACTGCGCCGGTCTGTTCTGGCAGGATCAGCCCGATTCGATCATTGCCCTGGATCGTATGGGCAATAATGTGGCAGCCACAGCGTACACCATCGGGGCGCGTTGGTCAGGTTCCGGCATGTCACCGATCGCGCCACACAAGGATCAGGGTGGAAATGTTTTGTTTAATGACGGACATGTATCCTGGCAGAACACCCTGCCCGCTACGTGTGGCACCAACGATTCGCCGAATGCGAACAACATCTTGCGTGCGGAACTCGGGTCGTCGTAACCGTAACGGATCAGCCTCCGAACACTATCGAACGAGCCTCGGCGCCTTGGTGCCGGGGCTCGTACAATCTGTCGAGCAACGTCATGACCTCGGCCAGGATTTTCACGTGCCTGAGCGACCGTGCGGCGAGGTTTGAGACCGGCTACGGGACTGATCCCGGAGACTACGGAGTTTGCATGTTGTGAAGCGTTGATCTCTCTGATCGCGGATACCTGGCACTACTGGGCGTCAGCCCGCCGGGACAACACGTTGTAGTGCCATGTATCGCGTGGGGATTCGTAGCATGGAAATAGGCAGCATGCTACCCAAGCTAACAGGGGCGGAGCTACTGGGGCAGGCCAAATAATACGTGGTGGTGCCATGCAGTACATGGGTGCGGGCAAAGTGTCGGCCGGGGACAGGCGACGCGGCGCTGGCGGAAGTGTCAAAATCGAACTGCAACTGCCATGTGATTTGTGGATAGCACTATCCATAACCGCGGAAGGGATTGGCGGCGGAGTGGAGGTTGTGGAGCGTTGAGGCCGTCGTAACGTCGCTGATCGTGTTTGACATCCGTGGCCTGTGTGGCTATTCTGCCTCGAACAAGGAGGAATTTTTGCATGAAACGTGGGGAAGGTAGCACCGCTACCATCATGCCCGAATCCAAGGTCGGGCCAACGCTAACTGTTGTTGAACTGCCGCCGCATCGCGAAGAAGTCGATTCCAAACTCGAACAGGCTCGCGACCATTTGCTTGCCCTCCGCCGTCAACAGGAGGAACTCGAACGCCAGAAGAATGAACTCGAGGAACTCCGCCGCCGCCAGGAAGAATACAGCCGTGGCCGCGCCGAGATCACCGACAAACTCGCCCGTGGCCTCGTCGCCCTCGAACGCCAGCAGATCGAGTCCCAGCGGCTCACCGAGCTTTGCGAATCCACCATCACCGCCTTTCGCGAATACACCGAGCAGATCGAAGAGATCAACGACGAGGACTGGAAGAGCGCCAACGTCCGCGATGAACTGAGCAAGGCCCTGGCCACCATTGAGAGCGCCCGCCTCGAATACAATCGCGCCCACGCCAGGCTCGATTGCCTCAACCCCGCCGCCGGCCAGCCCGTTGCCGACCTCGCCACCGACCGGAAAAAGAAACTGCCCGCGTGGGACGAACTCGTTCGCTACGCCTGCATCGGCGCGGCGGCCTCCGCCCCACTCATTGTCGCCGGCACGATCTGGCTCATCGTACTACTGACGGCGAAACATTGACGCGACACCCGGCCATGCGATTCCGTTCCAAACGCGGCGATCCGATTGACCGGGCCATCAGCGATCTGGACCATCAGATCGCGACCGTCCAACGTCAACTCCGCGAGTTGACCAATGACCCCGCCCGCCACGGTTACCCCGACTCCGAGGTCGGGGCTGCCGCGTCGTCCGCAGAAAAAGTCACCCGATTCGTGAAAGGCATCCTATCGCCATCAGAAGACACCACCGCCGCCGCCCATCGCGCCCGCCAGGATCTGTTTGATGTCACCGCCGAGCCGCTCAAGGAATTGGAAGCCGAGCCGATCGCATTCGCCCACAAACCCGAACCTGACCTCTTTGCCACCGCGACCGCCACCGCCACACACACCACCCCCACCAGGAGCCCCGCCGCTCTCGAGGCCGCCCAGGTCGTGCCGACGCAGCAGAAACTCGCCCATTACCTCGGCGCCGGCAGCATCAAAAGCTACAAACCCCTCAAACGCGTCCAACGACGGCTCCGCAATCGCTTTTTCATGTGGCTCGGGCTATCCTTCGTCGCGCTATGGATCATCTGGTTCGTGATTCGGTAGTCGTCCGCACGAAGCTTGGCCCGTTTCGTGTCGATTATTCCCCGCGCGGCATCTCCCGCATAGATTTCCCCGGTCTTGGACGGCCACGTTCCGTCATGGCTGCAAATAGTCCACCACCTTTGTTCATTCGCAAATTCTCCCACCAGATCCAACAATACGCTGCCGGCAAACCCGTCCGCTGGAGCGTTCCCCTCGACCTCTCGGCTGGCACAACTTTCCAACAATCTGTCTGGCGCGCCCTGAAAACGATCCCGCGCGGTGAAACCCGCTCCTACGGTTGGGTCGCACAACAAATTGGCAAACCCCGGTCCTCGCGTGCCGTCGGAGCGGCCTGCGGCGCAAATCCAGTCCCCGTCGTCATCCCGTGCCATCGCGTCATCGCCGGCGACGGCTCGATTGGCGGCTTCGGCGGTGGCCTGCCCATGAAACGTCTCCTGCTTGCAATCGAAGGCGTGAGACCCTGACACCATGTACGCCGTCCTCCAGACCTCCCTCGATCAGTCCATCAGCCGGGAAGCGCTGGAGACCGCCGTCGCAGCCACGGACGGATTGGCAAAACCCGACTGCACGCACTTGCTCAATGAGCTATTTGGCATCATCGCCAGAGACCTCTCGCAGTCCGACGCTCTCGCGTTTCAAGCCGCGCTCCAGGCGCACAACGTCCCTTCCGAGGTTGTTGACGAGTCGGTCCTGCCAGCTTTGGGTGAGCCAAAACGCGGCCATGCGCTCAAATTCGACGAAGCCGGCATCGTGGTTGTCGATTTGTATGATCGCGAGACGCCGTATGAATGGGAGCACGTCGTGTTCGCCGCCGGCGGTTTCCTGCTCCATCTCAAGGACGTCCCATACAAGACAATGGAGTGGGTCGTCACAAGTGGTCCGCGTGGTTCTGTGAAGCGCGGTGTGGAAATGGTGACGGACCACCGCCTCGAAAACCTGCCCGAGTTTCGTTTGGAGTTGTTTTTGCCTACGGAATCACCACGCACGCAATGGTTGCTTACGAAGGACTCGATAATCACGATCAACGACGCCCATCTCCGTCTTCGCAACCATGACCAGATCGTGTCTGTTCTCGGTGCAATGGGCAACGCGCTCGTGCCCGAACAGACCAACCTCGGCATTAAGGCGGCCGCGACCGGCGGAGAGTTCATCTATCCCAGCGTCCAGGCCTTCGAGCAGGATATCGTCTGGTCCCTCTACCAGTTGGCTAAAGGCTCGGCCTGACCGGTCCCGCGCTCGCAGGCTTGCCGTCCCAATTCCGCATTCACGGTTGACATCACCATTCCGGCGTGGCTCAGTTCTTATCGCTTAAGGCATCCTATGAAATTGCCAGGCCCTCGTGAACAATTGGCCGGATGTGTCTGGCTGCCCCGCATTCTGGCGAAGGCGCGCCTGTTGAAGAGTGGCGCGCTATCGCCAGACTGTGAAGCGCGTTTCTGTCACCCGACGGGGGTGGATGGACTGTTTCTATCCCATTTCGGTTTGACCCGAGAAGGCGTTCTTGCCCTCGCGGCGTTACCGGATGCAGAGGTGGGCGCATGGTTTCTGTCACGAACCAACTCGGAGCGTATCCAGGAATGGAATCGGATGGCTGTTAATCTCGGTCGCCCCGGCTTCCCGATGGCCGACCGTTTTCCCGTGGCATTAGCCTCCGTCTACAAGCACGTTGACTCGCGCGGGTTGACCACGGTTTTTGAAGTTTTGGAAGCAGATGAAAAAACCGCCTGACAAGTCACTGAAGCCAACACATGCCCTCTGATCCAATCATCGTAAACAAGCGCGGCGATGTTTTCGTCGCGTTTCACCGATGCCCGGAAGAATCGATTCCGTCGCATCTCGGTCCCATCACGCATGCCCTAATCGTGGTCACGCAGGGGAACAAGAGCTTGCTTCTGTTCAACGTGTGGAAGAAACGTTGGGAACTCCCCGGCGGAAATCGTGAAGAAGGAGAAACTCCTCGCGAGTGCGCGTTGCGGGAACTGGGGGAAGAAACAAATCAGAAAGTGACCGATGCCGAATTCCGCGGCGTGATGGAGTGTCGCCTTCAGCCGGATCACCGAACCGAGTGTGGAGCGTTGTTTCGTGCCACTCTCACGGAACTCCGTCCGTTCGAGCCAAACTCCGAAGCCAGCGAAATTGTGTTGTGGGATGGAGTCTCCGATATCGGTGAGGTCGACCAAATTGACGCCGAACTACTGAAGTATTGAATGCTTGTTGCACCTTCCGGTCCGCTATCGCGAGCTTGCCGAGCTTGCATTGTGGCCCGGTGTGGCGCAGGTGTGAGCCGTTAGGCTGAGAGTCTGCATGAAGAAACTTCGCACGTTCATCAGTCCGGTACTGCCAGTCAGCGTCGGGATATTTGTTCTCGCGTGTGTTGTTCCCGCAGACGTCGGTCCGTGCGGGCCAAGTAATAATTGGGGGATCGTTTGGCTTGTTGGGTATCCAATTGGATTTCTTGGTATCCTGGTAGGACTAGTACTATCGGCAATGAGGACATACAGATATTTCCGCCCTCGCACAAACATGAAGCCTGGCACGGAAGTTTGAGGATGATCGTTGCAGGGCCTAACCAGCGCACTCCAGCCAACCGCCGCGCCACTTCTCCGGTCAGCGCCTAGGACCGCGAAAGGTCGCTTCCGAGACGGCCAGCGGCGTCCTACTCGCCAAAATGTGTTTGCCGCACCCTGCCGAATCTGCGATAAACCACCGCTCTGGGAGGGCAGCGGTTTGCTCAATCTACGCTACGATTTCAATAATCTGATGGCCGAGCGTGTCGGCGAGCACGGGGTCGGCGACGCCGAGCTCAAGGCGCTCGGGCCGAAGCTCGTTGCTGCCGCGGACGCAGTCGAGAAAGCCGCGCTCGGCTTCCGCAAGCTGCCCTATGATACGAAGCTCGTCGACGAGGTTGCCGTCCTCGCCGGCAAAATCCAGAAGCGGTGCGATAATTTCGTCGTGGTGGGCATTGGCGGGTCGGCGCTCGGCAATCTCGCGCTCCACAGCGCGCTCAACCATCCGGAGTACAATCATCTCGTCCGCCCGCCGCGGCGCGGCCCGCGATTGTTCGTGCCCGACAATATCGACCCCGACCGCATCGCCGCGTTGCTCGACGCCATTGATCTCGACAACACCGTGTTCAACGTAATCAGCAAGTCGGGCGGCACCGCCGAGACGATGAGCGAGTTTCTCATCTTCCGCGAGGCCCTCATCAAGAAACTCGGTCCCGCGCGCCACATCGAACACATTGTCATCACCACCGACCCGCAACAGGGCGAACTCCGCGAGATCGTGAAACATTTCGGCTACGCTTCGTTGCCGATCCCGCCCGACGTGGGCGGGCGTTTCTCCGTGCTCAGCGCCGTCGGCCAGCTCAGCGCGGCGGTCACGGGCATCGATATCCACAAACTGCTTCGGGGGGCGGAGGAAATGAACGCGCTCTGCCAGAAATCGAAGAAGCTCTGGGAAAATCCGGCCCTCACGGGCGCGGCCCTCCACTATCTGATGGACAAGGCGAAGGGCAAAAATATCCAGATGATGATGCCGTACTCGCACGCGTTGCGCGATGTGGCGGATTGGTTTCGGCAACTCTGGGCCGAGAGCCTCGGGAAACGCCTCGATCGCGCGGGCCGGATCGTGCACTCCGGCCAGACCCCGGAAAAGGCGCTGGGCGTGACCGACCAGCATTCGGTCATGCAACTGTACATCGAAGGGCCGTTCGACAAGGTCGTGACGTTTCTGACAGTGGACGAATTCCACGCGACCGTGACAATCCCGCCCGCATTTCCCGATTTCGACGCCGTGAAATACCTCGGCGGGCACACGCTCAACGAATTGATCCGCGCCGAGCAGCAGGCCACGGAACTCGCGCTCACCCAGAACGGCAAGCCGAACTGTGCCATCCACCTCCCGCGCGTGGATGAAGAAACCGTCGGCGCGCTGCTCTTTCTCCTCGAAATGCAGACCGCCTACGCAGGCGAGTTGTATAACATCAACGCCTTTGACCAGCCCGGTGTCGAACTGGGCAAGGATTACACCTACGGTCTGATGGGCCGCAAGGGATTCGAGCCAAAACGCCGCGAGTTCGAGTCGGCGGGCAAACCCAATGCCAAATGGGTGGTGGGCGCGTGACCGACGCCGAAGTTCTTGAAATCTTTCGCGACACCCGCGCGTTGCTCGATGGGCATTTTGTGTTGCGCTCGGGACTGCACAGTCGGCAGTATTTCCAGTGCGCGCTGGTCTTGCAATACCCGCGCATTGCCGAGCGACTTTGCGCGGCGCTGGCCGCGAAACTGAAGGGTGCCGGGGCGCGAACAGTTGCGTCGCCGGCCGTGGGTGGCTTGTTCGTCGGGCATGAGGTGGCGCGCGCTCTGGATGTCCGCCACATTTTTGCCGAGAAAAACGCGGTGGGGAAACTGGAACTGCGACGCGGGTTCCAAATCGCTCCGCGCGAGAAGGTTCTTGTGGTCGAAGATGTGGTCACCAAGGGCGGCCGGGTGCAGGAAACCATTGATATTGTACGCGGTCTGGGCGGCGAGGTGGTCGGGGTGGGGACCCTGGTGGATCGATCCGATGGTAAAGTAGATTTTGGCGTCCGGCTGGAAAGTCTGCTAAGATTAAAGGCTCAAACGTTTGACCCGACAGCCTGCCCGCTCTGCCAGGCGGGAACGCCGCCGGTGAAACCGGGGAGTTGATCCCGACATCGGATGTCGGGGTTGAGGCACGGGTCATCCGGAGCGATACGAGAGATTTGTATGGTTAGCTGGATACTGAAGAAAATTTTAGGTTCGAAGAACCAGCGCGAAGTGAAGCGGCTCTGGCCGATGGTGGATCGCGTCAATGAAATCGAAGCGGAATACCAGAAGCTCACCGACGAACAGCTCCGCGCGAAAACGGACGAATTCCGCAAGCGGCTCGCCGAGGGCACACCGCTGGATGACCTGTTGCCCGAGGCGTTCGCCGCCGTGAAGAACGCCTGTCGTCGTCTCATCGGCAAGGAATGGCCCGTGCGCGGTCAGCCCTACAAATGGGACATGATCCCGTTCGACGTCCAGATCCTCGGCGGGATCGCCTTGCACAACGGCCGGATCGCCGAAATGGCGACGGGCGAAGGCAAGACGCTTGTCGCCACCATGCCGTTGTACCTGAACGCGCTCGCGGGCAACGCTCATCTCGTGACGGTGAACGATTATCTCGCTGCGCGCGACGCGGAGTGGGTGGGGGAAGTGCACAAATTCCTCGGCCTCACCATCGGCTGCATCCAACACGATCAATCGCCGGCGGTGCGCCGCGCGCAATACGCCTGTGATATCACCTATGGCACGAACGCCGAGTTCGGCTTCGATTATCTCCGCGACAATGGCATGGCCACGAGCCTCGAAACCCAGGTGCAACGCGGCCATTTCTTCGCCATCGTGGACGAAGTCGACTCGATTCTCATCGACGAAGCGCGCACGCCGCTCATCATCAGCGGGCCGTCCACGGTGTCCACCCACGCCTACGACAAATACAAGCCACAGGTTGCCGATCTCGTCCGCGCGCAGACGATGCTCTGCAATCGGCTGGTGAGTGACGCCAAGCAGTTGCTCGACGGTCGTACCGAGGGCGGGAAGACCAACGACGATCTCGACCGCCGATCCCAGGCCGGCCGCCTTTTGTACGAGGTCAAGCTTGGGACGCCGAAGAACAAGCAGTTGCAGAAGATGATGGAAGAGCCGGAGATTCGGCAACTGGTGGACCAGGCGGAACTCGAAGTGCTGAAAGATTCGACCAAGAAAGACATTCTCACCCTGAAAGAGGAGCTGTTCTTCACGATCGACGAGAAACAGCACGACGCCGACCTGACGGAGAAAGGCCGCAAATACCTTAATCCGAACGATCCCGACGCCTTCGTCATCCCCGATCTGGTATCGGCGTTGCAGGAGGTGGATTCGAAACAGTTGCCGGACGTTGAGCGGGAAACGGAAAAGCAGCGCATCCAACACGCCTTCGACGAGCGGAGCGAGAAGATCCACAACATCTCGCAATTGCTGCGCGCCTACTGCCTGTTCGAGCGGGACGTCGAATACGTCGTTCAGGAAAACAAGGTGATGATCGTTGACGAGTTCACCGGGCGGCTCATGCCGGGCCGTCGCTGGAGCGACGGCCTGCACCAGGCGGTCGAGGCGAAGGAGGATGTGGCCATCGAGCGCGAGACGCAGACCCTGGCCACCATCACCATCCAGAATTATTTCCGGCTCTACAAGAAACTGGCGGGCATGACCGGCACCGCCGAAACCGAGGCGACCGAATTCGAAAACATCTACAAACTCGGCGTCATCGTGGTCCCCACCAACAAGCCCTGTGTACGGAAGGACGAGAACGACGTTATCTACAAAACGCGCCGGGAAAAATACAACGCCATCATCGAGGACATCGTCGAACGACATCGCAAGGGGCAACCGATGCTGGTCGGCACGGTAAGCGTCGAAGCCAGTGAAGTGCTCTCGCGCATGTTGGGCCGTCAGCGGATTCCGCACAACGTTCTCAACGCCAAATACCACCAGCGCGAGGCCGAAATCGTCGCCCGGGCGGGCCAGCGCGGTTCCGTCACGATCGCGACCAACATGGCGGGCCGCGGCACCGACATCAAGCTCGGCGAAGGCGTGCCCGAGGTCGGCGGGTTGCACGTGATCGGCAGCGAACGCCACGAAGCGCGGCGCATCGACCGCCAGCTCCGCGGCCGTTGCGCGCGGCAGGGCGACCCCGGCAGCAGCCGATTTTACGTGTCGTTGGAAGACGATCTGATGCGGTTGTTTGGCGGGGGACGGATCGGCAACGTCATGGAAAAGCTGGGGATGAAGGAAGGCGAGGCGCTGGTCCATAGCTGGCTCAACCGGTCCATCGAAACCGCCCAGCGCCGCGTCGAAGAGCATCACTTCTCCATCCGCAAGCGCACCCTTGAGTATGACGACGTGATGAACAAGCAGCGCGAGGTGCTGTACGGGTTCCGCAACGACATTATCCACAGCGAGAACCCGCGCGAGGCGATTTTCGACATCATCGAGGAGGTTGTCGAGGCGCGGGTCATCGAATATTGCCCCGAGGACAAGTCTGCCGATGAGTGGGAGATTGACGCCTTGCTGCGTTGGGCCAACCAGGCGTTTCCCATCGGCTTGCGGAAGGAGCATATTGACGGCAAGACGTCCGCGGAGCTGCGCGATGTCATCCTCGGGAAGGTCAAGCGCGCCTACGAGGCGAAGGCGGCCAATGAGAACCCCGACGCACTCAAGGCCATCGAACGGCTCATCGTTCTCAACGCGCTGGATCGGCTCTGGCAGGAACATCTGTACAACATGGACCAGCTCCGCGACGGCATTGGCCTGCGCGCCTACGGCCAGAAGGACCCATTGGTCGAGTACAAGACCGAGGCGTTCGCCATGTTCGACGAGATGCAGGACAACGTAAAGAACGAGATCGCCAACAACGTCTTCCGCTCGGCCAGTTCGCTGGCGGCCTTCGAGAATTTCCTGCGCGCGCTGCCCACCCAACTCAGCGGGCCGGATTTGTCGACGGGTTCGGCGTACAAACAACCGCCCCCGTCCGGGCAACAAGCCGCAGCCCCGCCGGGTGGCCAGGATGTTGTACACGACGCCATCGAGAAGGCAACCCAACCGATCAAGCGCGATGTGCCGAAGGTTGGCCGGAACGAGCCGTGTCCTTGCGGCAGCGGCAAGAAATACAAGAACTGCTGCGGAAGAAACGCCTGAACCTTCCACGGCCAACCGTGAACCGTCAAGGGCCCATCAGTTGCGCAGGCACCCGAAAGGTTGACTGTTGAGCGACGGAAATTGGAACCGAAAAGTTGTGGTGGGTCGTTGGCTGCTGCCTGTCATCACGGGCGTTTTCACAGCGTGGGCGTTTCCTCCCTTCAACATGGGGCAGATGGCCTGGCTTTCGCTGGTGCCGCTGTTGTTCGCCATCGAGAACTGCCCGCGGGGTGAAGCGTTTCGTCGCGGCTATATCGCCGGTCTGGTGTTCTTCGGAATGACGACGTGGTGGATCGTTCATGTCAGCGTGCCCGGCGCCATCGCGGTCATCGCCTTTCTCGCGCTGTACTTCGGCGCGGCGGCTGCCATTTTTGCGATGGTGGGCGTGCGGATTGCCGGAACGAACACCGCGTCGACGGGTGGAATCGACGACTCCGTTGTTCGAAACGTCTGCGCCGCGGTGGTGGGCACAGCCTGTTGGACCACGCTCGAATGGGTGCGGGGATGGTTTCTGTTGGGCGGGTTTCCGTGGAACTTCCTCGGCGCGAGCCAATGGCAGGCGGGCCCGCTTATCCAATTCGCCAGCGTGACGGGTGTGTACGGCGTTTCCGCGCTGTTGTGCTTCGTGAACTACGCCTTCTATTTCACGATTCGCCGGCTCGTCCGACAAATCGGCAAACTCGCTCCCCTGCGGCGCTTGAGCTGGGAGTTTTACATCGCGATGGTGCTGGTGGCTCTGGCCTTCATGCACGGGATCGGGGAGATCCGGTCGGGCCAGGAACAGGAGACCCGCACCCTGCGGTTGGGGCTCGTGCAGCCCGACATTCCCCAGTCGCTGAAGTTCGACCCCGGCGAGAAAAAACTGATTCTCAGCCGACTGGGCTATCTGACGAACGTGTTGCTGGCCGATCACCCGGATCTGGTCATCTGGCCGGAAACCGCCATGCCCTGGGTCATTCAGAACGACCGGGAATCCGTTGACCTGGTCACCAACATCCTCACGAAATCAAAGGCCCATCTGCTGACCGGTTTCTTTGACGATCGTTACCCAAAGTTGTACAACGCGGCCATTCTGTTCACTCCCCAAAGGGGAATTGCGGGCGTTTACCGCAAGATCCACCTCGTTCCGTTCGGCGAATACGTCCCGCTCCGGTCAATCTGGGCGCCCTTGTTGAAGAGGGTCGGGCCCAAGGACTACAACGTCGACGATTTCTTCGACATGAGCACCGGCGATGACTACGGCATTTTCGAAGTGAACGGATCTCGGTTTGGGGCCGTCATCTGCTTCGAGGACACCTTGCCGGGCTTGTATCGGCACTTCGTGCAGCGCGATGTCGACTTTATGGTCAACCTTACCAACGACGCGTGGTTCAGGACCTCGCCCGAGTTGCAGATGCATCTCGCCAACGCCGTCTTCCGCGCCGTGGAAAACCGACGCCCGCTGGTGCGCGCCACGAACAATGGCGTCACCTGCGTCGTGGGCGAGCACGGTTTCATTCGCTTCCGGTGTCTGCCCTTCGTGCAAGGCAGCCTGACCGCCGAGTTGTCCCTGCCCGCCGACCGCGCGCAAACGTTCTATACTCGGCACGGGGATGTGTTCGTGGCCGCGTGCGCGGCCATCTCGGTGCTTGGAATCGGGCTTGCCGCGTTTCGCGGCAATCGGCTAGAGTCCCGCGCATGACGTGGCTCATATTCGCCGGGAGCGCGGTCGGTTCGTATTTGCTTGGTTCGATACCCACGGGATTGTTGTGGGGGAAATCACACGGCATCGACATCCGCAAGGTGGGCAGCGGCAATATCGGGGCGACGAACGTCATGCGCACGCTCGGCAAAGGGCCGGGGATCGCCGTGCTGGTCATCGACGCCCTGAAAGGTTTCCTGCCCGTGTGGATTGCGCCAAAACTGGTCATGTCCTTCCAATTGGGAGCGGATGCCGTGAGTGTTCGGCACTTCACCGAAATGCTGCAAATTACCTGCTGCGTGTCGGTGATCGCGGGCCACAACTGGACGTGTTGGCTGAACTTCAAAGGCGGCAAAGGTGTCGCGACGAGCGCCGGCGCCTTGCTCGCGTTCCTGCCCCAGCCATTGCTCTGCGCACTCGGTGTGTGGATTGCCATATTCGCTCTGTCGCGGTACGTGTCATTGGCATCGATCTGCGCCGCGATATCGCTTCCCATCGCCACATGGTTTATTGAGAAGGACATGACACTCTTCATTTTCACGGTGCTCGTCGGGGTGGCGGTCATTTACAAGCACAAGTCGAATATCCAACGCTTGATGGCCGGAACGGAGAACCGGATTGGGAAGCCCAAACCCGAAAGTGGCGGAGGCGCGGTGGCATGAACGTCACGGTCATTGGCACAGGCGGGTGGGGGACAGCGCTGGCGGTCTTACTCCATGGGAACGGGCACAAAGTGGCGCTGTGGGGCCGGCTGGCAGCGGAGGTTGATCCGATCCTCGCGGCGGGTGAAAACAAAGCCTTCCTACCGGGGGTGAAGATCCCCAAGGGCATCGTAGTGACACTGGATACCGCGTCCGCGCTACGCGGGGCCGAACTGGTGGTGCTTGCCGTGCCGTCGCACGGGATGCGGCCCAGTTGCGAGAAGCTGAAACCATTCCTCACGCCCGGTCTGCCGTTGGTCAGTGTCGCCAAGGGAATCGAGAACGAAACGGGGGCGCGCATGAGCGAGGTCATCGCTGACGTGCTCCAGACGGACCGGATCATCGCACTCTCGGGTCCGAGCCACGCCGAAGAAGTTAGTCGGGGCATTCCCACCGCCGTGGTCGTGGCCGCCAAGGATCCGGCGCTGGCGGCGACCACCCAAAAAGCTTTCATGAACGAGCGGTTCCGCATTTACACGCACGACGACGTCATTGGCGTCGAACTGGGCGGCGCGCTCAAGAACGTGATTGCCATCGCCGCCGGCGCTTGCGACGGGATTGGGTTCGGCGACAACACCAAGGCGGCGCTGTGTACGCGTGGGTTGGCGGAGATGACCCGGCTCGGCGTGGCCTTGGGTGCGCGCCGGGACACATTTTTCGGATTGAGCGGGGTGGGCGACCTGATCGTCACGGCCTTCAGCCGTCACAGCCGCAACCGCGGTTTCGGTGAACGACTGGGCAGGGGAGAAACGGCCGAGCAGATAACCTCCAGCACGCAAATGGTCGCCGAGGGCGTCAAAACCGCCAAGTCAGCCTGGCAACTGGCGCGCCGCCTGGGTGTCGACGTGCCAATTACGTCCCAGGTGTATGCGATTATTTACGAGGGCAAGGCCCCCAAACAGGCCGTCCGGGACCTGATGACGCGGGAAGCCAAGCCGGAATTCGGTTCCTGAGGAGGTCGACCGACGAACATACGCACCCCCCACGCGGTCAAAACGGTGGGAACTTTTTTGCATGGAGCGTGTCATACAACCGGACGCTGAGAAATCGGCCAGTGACCATGAGTTGCTGGACCGCTGCCGGGCGGGCGATGAAGAGGCGTTCGATGATCTGGTGCGGCGTCACCAGCAACGGGCGTTCAATGTTGCTTTCCAGGTTCTCCGCGACCGGGAAGACGCCACCGAGGTGGCCCAGGATGCGTTTGTGAGGATTTATCGGAGCGTGGGTAATTTTCGTGGGGAATGCGAGTTCACCACGTGGCTGCACCAGATCGTGATGAACCTTGCCCGCAACAAGCATCGCTGGTGGAAACGGCGGGGCCGCCAATCGAGCGTGTCCCTGGACAGTCCGGTGGAAATGGGGGATGGCGAAGCGCCGACGCAGATTGCGGCCAGCGGCGATGCGCCGGATGTGGAAACGGTGAAAGCCGAGTTCGTGGAACTGCTCAGCCGCCGGATGGAGGAACTGCCGCGCAAACTCCGCGAGGTGCTGGTGCTTCGCAACGTCGAGAATCTCCGCTACGAAGAAATCGCCACCGTTCTCGATTGTTCCATCGGCACGGTCAAATCCCGGATCGCGCGGGCGCGGGAAGCGTTGCGGGAAAGTATGCAGGATGAAACATGAGGGCCAACGGATGAACGACTGCGACATCATCCATGCGGAATTGTCGGCGTATGTGGACGGAGAGTTAACTCCGCACCGACGAGAATGGGTCGAGGCGCATCTGGCGTCGTGCCCCCGGTGCCGGGAGGCCCTTGCCGAATTGAAGGCCCTCGCCGTCGGCGTGGCCACGCTCCCGAAGATGCAACCGCCACCGCGGTTCCTCGCCGAGGTGCGCCGTAAAATCGCGCGCGGCGACAATCCCGAGGCCCTGACGTGGCGGGACTACCTGTTCCGGCCATTCTGGATCAAGGTCCCGTTGGAACTCGCGGCGGTTGTCGCCGTCGCGCTTCTGGTGATGCAGTTCCGGCAGCAGGCCCCCGTCGAGACCGTTGCCAGCGATCGGTTGACGCCGGCGGAGAACTCCGGGAACGACCAGTTGCCCCCAGCGCAATTCGACGCAATGACCGAGCGCCCGGCCGTGTCGGAGTCCACGCCGGCACCTCAGCCCCCGACGCCGACGGCAGCCCCGGAAAGCGAGGTGGCAACCGCTTCCGCAGGCGAGCCCATGCCGCCACAAGAAACACCACCGACAACGGAGAATAAAAACGGATCGTCGGGAAATGTAGCGTCCGATACCGCGTCGGGAAGCTACCAATTGCCGAGCTTGCAGGCCAAAACGACTGTCGCAGGGGGTGGGGGCAGCATCAAACTGGCCCGTGAACCAAAACGAAGGGTGGCCGCAGTTAATCGTGGGATCGGTGGTTTCGGGATCACGCCGACGCCGTCGGCCGCCGAGGTGGCCACGTTGGCACGAAGCGTCGGAATCGAGCCCTCGAGACTCAGTGGAGTCGTCGTGGTCCATTCCAAGGACCTCAACGACGTGGAGGGTCGGGCGGAGCAACTGGCGGCCCGCTGCAACGGAAAAGTCATTTCGGTTTCGCCAACGATGGGGTCGACCGGGCAGATCTTCTTCGTGGAGTTGCCGCGGGAATATGCGGCGTCGTTCAAATTGGATCTCCAGCAGAACGCCTCTACCTTTCTACTGTCGACGAATGCAACGGTCGGCGGGGTCGCGGTTGTCACCACCAATGCCTCGCTGTTGTCGGCAACCTCCACCGCGCAAGTCGTGGGTGTCCTGACCGGTGGTGTGGAGACGAACGCCCTCTTTAACAGTGCCACTCAGCTCACGCTGGCCAACAACCCCCGGGCACAGGCGGCGGCCATGACGGTATTGGAGATCCTGGTGGTGGCGCCGCCCAGCCTGACCCCGACGAATTCCGTGCCGGTCGCGGCGACGCCGGCGAATTAGTGCGCGGCGGACTGATTGCCCTTCAACTGCTGGAGCCTTCCCGAGATGTCCTTGTTGTCGGGCTCGAGTTTGGTGGCCTCGCGGAGCACGCCGATGGCCTCGTCCGTCTTGCCGAGTTTCAACAGGACCTCCGCCAAATGGTCGAGGACGACGGCGTCATCCTTCATCAACTCGACAGCGTGGCGCATTTGCACCAACGCCTCGTCGTTGCGCCCGAGTTTGAACAAGACCCAGCCGAGGCTGTCCAGATACGCACCGTTCTTCGGGTCGAGCTTGACCGCCCGCTGGATCAACCCGAGCGCTTCCTCCAGGTTGGTCCCTTTATCGGCCCACATGTAGCCGAGGTAGTTGGCAGCGGTGTGGTCCTCGGGATCCAGCTCCAGGCACTTGCGAAAGAGCGTGACGGCCTTGTCCGCGTCGCCGGCGCGTTCGCAGGCCGCGCCGTAGGAAAAGTAAAACTTGCTGGAGAGCTTCGCGTTCTCGGGTGATTCCCGCGCGAGCGTCTCCGCATCGGCGAACGACGCCACGGCGGCCGGATACTGCTTGCGGTCCGTCTGGATCAGGCCGGTGAAATAGGGCACGCGAAAGTCCGCGGGGAACTTCTCTTTCCAGGTGGCCAGCGTCTTCAACGCCTCATCCACGTGCTGGGAATCCAACTGCAGGGCGGTGATTTGCGCGTAGTTTTCCGGTTGGTTGGGTCTGATGACCAACGACTGTTGGTAGTTCGAGATGGCTTTCTCGGTGTTGTTCAAGTCCCCGTAGAGTTCGCCGAGGTCGTTGTAAATCGCATACGCCAACGGTTCGCGCTTGATGATGTCTTCCAGGACGGCGACCGCTTTCTCCTTCTGGTCGGCGCGAATGTAATTGGCCGCCAGGCGTTCGCGAATCAGCGGCGCCTCCGGGTTCTTTTCCAGCAATTTCGCATACAACCCGGCGGACTTTTGGTAATCACTGCTGTCGGTGTACGCGTCGGCCAGGCGCAGTTCGATTTCCGTATCCCCCGGGTCGAAGGCGAGGGCCTTCTCGTAGCACTGCTGGATTCGTTTCCGGTCAATCTTCTGCCCCCACGACGGCTTTTGGCGGAACACGACGGAATAGAAATCGCCCAGGCGCGACCAGTAGCTGCCGACCTCGATCTTTTCGTGGAACGCGTGATCGAGGATCTTGATGGCTTCTTTATCGGCGTCCTCGAGAATGAGGATTTCGAGCAACCCGCCCAGCGCGTTCACGAGGCTCGGCTCGGCCTTGATCGCCTGGCGGTAGGCTGCCGCCGCCTTGTCATTCTGGCTGTCGGTGCGATAGACAAACCCGAGCCAGTACGCCACCTCGCCGTCGTTCGGGTTGGCTTTGACGACCGCCTCGAGCACGTTCACCGCATTGGTGACGTCGCGTTTGGTTGCGTAAATCTGGCCGATACGAATGGCCAAGGCGGTGTTGCGAGGGTCGAATTCCACCACGCGCCCGTAGTGTTCGAGCGCGTCATCGAGGTCGCCGCGAATCTCCGCGGAATATCCGGTCGCGTATTCGGCGAGGGCTTCGGCCTTACGGTCCTCGGCGGGGGTCAATCCGAGAGGCAACGCCGCCGCGGCCGGGCCGGCCTGGCCGCCCGGATACCCGGACGGACCGGTCGCGCAGCCGGCGATGGATACTACAATAGCCAGCGCAGCCGCGCGGCCGCGCGCGCTTGCCTTCGGACGAGCCATAGACCCGGTGTAAAACTCCTAACGATTTCTCTTCTTGTGACGCATCGCTTTCAAGCGCTTGCGGCGCTTGTGCTTGTTGATCTTCTGCTTGCGTCGTTTCCTCAATGAGCCCATTCGGGCCTCCTTGTTGGTTGTAGAGCCAGTCCTCGGGCCAGCATCAGTAAATCACCTTGTTCAAGGGATACTCTATAATACCCTCAGCCCCGGCATCTTTCAACTGCGGGATGATTTCACGGACGATTCGTTCGTCGATGATCGTTTCCACCGCCACCCAGTCCTCGCGGGACAACGCCGAGATCGTCGGGTTGCGCAACGCAGGTAATTCCTTCAATAACGCGGACAACTTGACGCGGGCGATGTTCATTTTGAGCCCGACCTTTTCCTCGGCGGCCAGCGCGCCGCGGAGCATGAGGGCGATCGTCTCGATTTTTTTGCGCTTCCACTTATCGTCCCAGGCCTTGTTGTTGGCGATGAGTTGCGGGTAACTCGACACGATGGTCTCGACGATGCGCAGGTTGTTGGCCTTCAGCGACGAGCCGGTCTCGGTCAACTCGACGATCGCGTCGACCAGCTCCGGCGCCTTCACTTCGGTCGCGCCCCAGGAGAATTCCACGTCCGCCGTCACGCCGTTCTTCTTCAACCAGCGGCGGGTCATCTCGACCAACTCGGTCGCGACGCGTTTGCCCTGCAAATCTTTGACCGAGTGGACGGGGGAATCGTTCGGGACGGCCAGCACCCAGCGGGCGGGATTGGTGGTCTGCTTGCTGTAGGCGATCTCGCCGACGACATGCACGTCGCTGGCATTCTCGGCGATCCAGTCCGCGCCCGTGAGGCCGACGTCGAGAAACCCGTGCTCGACGTAACGGCTGATTTCCTGGGCGCGGATGAGGCGCAGTTCCAGTTCCGCGTCGTCCGTCCGCGGGATGTAACTCCGGCTACTACTGGAAATTTTCCAGCCCGCCTTCGCCATCAGGGCAAAGGTGGATTCTTGCAGGCTGCCTTTGGGTAACCCGAATCGCAACGTTTTCTTCGCTGTCTTATCGCTCATAATCTGAATCCTGAAATCAAATCATTGTAGGGCAACCGCTCCGGTTGCCGAATCATGGCAGGCGAGCCGCCCGCCCTACAACACTTTTACCGTCCGACCGTCGATTTTCAGTTTGCCCTCGGCGAACAACCGGATCGCCTCGGGATAAATATTATGCTCCGCCAACTGGATCCGCTGATGCAACGACTGCGGCGTATCATTCGCAAAAATCGGCACCGGCTGCTGCAGGATGATCGGGCCCGAATCCAGGCCGTCATCCACGAAATGCACCGTGCAGCCCGTCACCTTCGCGCCGTGTTGTAGGGCCTGTTCCCACGCGCGCAGCCCCGGGAACGCCGGCAACAACGACGGATGCACGTTGATGATCCGTCCCGCGAACGCGCGCAGCAGCGGCGGTTTCACCACGCGCATGTAACCCGCCAGCGCAACCAGGTTCACACCCGCGTCGCGCAACAATGTCACCGCCTGCTCTTCCAGTTCCGGCTCGAGCTTTGTCTTGAACTTGCTGGGGCCGATGAACTGCGCCTCGATGCCGCGTTTCCGGGCCCGGTCGAGGATTGGCGCATCGGTCACATCGCTCAACACGAGCGCGACGCGCCCGAGAATCCGTCCCTTGGCGCACGCCTCGATGATCGCCTCGCAATTGGAGCCAGTCCCCGAGCCGAGCACCCCGATACGGAAATCCGTGCCAGTCACTGCTTGTTTCTAGTCGATGCCCGGCCAAAACACAAGTGCTGAGAGGGGCGGTCTGGCACCTCCAACGGCCCGAAGACGGCCGGATACCCCGAAACGACGCGGGGCATCCGGCCCTACAAAACGGACCGCGGTTTGCCGCGAAGGCGGAACGGGGTGGCCTTTGTGACCTCGGCACGACGGCAAGCGGGACGCTTGCCCTACAATTCGGAGGTGGCGCGGCTGGTTGGAAGCAAGGCGGACGGCTCGCCCCGAAAGGAATTCGGGGTAAAGAGAGGCGTCCCTACCAACGGCGGGAAAAATCGATAAATGGGCTTGACTGGTGTATCGGTAGTCCGATAGAGTGGCCGACGAAGTTGTTCTTTGAAATAATGGGACCGGGGACTGGACGACGGCAGCCGAGGACACGCGGCAGCGCGTCCCTACCGCGGCACGGAAGCACGGCGAGAAAGCTACGCCAGTGGCGGGCAAGCTCCGTGGCTACAACCACGACACGGCGTTTCGGCTGGGACAGCCGACGCTACAGCAGTGGCATACGGCGCGGTTCGTCTGGCTCTACCAACGACGCCGGATCGGGCCGATGACCGGTCTGCGTACGCGGCTACACTTCGGCGGTGCTCCGGGCGGGCGGGGGGAGGGATTGCGACCGGGGATACGGCGTGGTCGCTTCCCCACACGACGGGGGGGTTACCAAACGAACCCAATTCTGTGCAGGCCGGCGTGGAAATCTGCAAATGGGAAAGCCAAAAACGAAGCCAATTGCCGCACACGGCAGCGGCGTGTGCGCCTGGTTTCGGCTCCATCGGACACGGTTTGGCTGGGCGGCGCGGGTGGCGTCGAGCGTCTCGATCGCCGCTTTTCAGCCCGAGAGAAGCCGGTTTTTTGACAATCAAGAGGCTCTGCGCCCTTGTTATTCGGTCGTCACCATTCTGTAACACGGCAGGCGCACGTGGAGATTGACAGCGCAGTCGGGAATCGGGTATTGCTGATACAGGTGTTGGGGGTGTGCGAGGCTGTTCTGGTGTCGGCGGAGGAACTTTCTAAATGTATGCGAGTATTGTTGGCCTTTGTCTCGCGATAGCGGTCGGCTTGTATTTTTACAACAACCCGCTACATCACAGCCGCTGGTTCATGGTGCGGCGGTTCATCAATTGGTTCCCGCTGGGCATGACGTACGCGTTCCTGTACATGGGACGGTACAACTTGAACGTCGCCAAGAACGCGTTGGGGGTGCTCATGACCAACCGCGATTTTGGACTGATTTTCGCGGCGGGCACGTGGACGTACGCGCTGTCCTTTCTGGTCAATGGCCCGCTCGTCGACAAGATCGGCGGCAAACGCGGCATCATCATCGCCGCGGTCGGTGCGTCGGCGGCGAACATCGTGCTGGGCGTGCTGACCTACCTCGTGGCGACGCACCAACTCAAGATCAACATGGTCGTGACGTTCTCGGTGATTTACGCGTTGAACATGTATTTCCAAAGTTACGGCGCGGTGTCGATCATCAAGGTCAAAGCGTATTGGTTCCACGTGCGGGAGAGCGGTGTGTTTGGAGCGATTTTCGGGACGCTGATTTCGTTCGGCGTCTATTTCGCGTTCGACTGGGGCCAGGCGATCGTCGAGATGACCAAGGCCAACCCGCCGGGAGAATTGGGATGGTTTCACCGGTTCATCCAGCAGACATTCGTGCTGAAATCGCAGTCGGTGGACGCGACGTGGGCGGTGTTTTTCATTCCGGCGGCGATTCTGGTGGTCTGGGCGCTGCTGGATTGGTGGTTGATTCGCGACACGCCGGAAGAGGCCAGCTTTGCGGCGTTTGACACCCATGACGCGTCGTCGGGGCAGATGCACATCGAGTTCACCCCGCTGGAACTGCTCAAGCGGGTGTTCACGAGCCGCTTGATGCTGTTGTTGGCGGTGGTCGAACTGACCTCGGGCGTGCTGCGCAACGGCATCTACCAGTGGTACCCGATTTTCGCGAAGCAGGTGAATCAGCCGGGCGCGGAGTTCTTCAGCAAACACTGGGGCTTCCTGCTGTGCATCTTTGGAATCATCGGCGGGTTTATCGGCGGACTTGTTTCGGACAAGACCTTCCAGTCGCGGCGCGGACCGCCGGCCGCCATGCTGTGTGCCTTCATGTTTCTGATGACGATTTTGATGGCAGTGAACCTGTTTTCGTCGCCGGTGTTGGTGGGGTGGGGCGCGGTGATGATTGCCATGGCGGTGATTGGCGTCACGTCGTTGATCTCGGGGACGGCCGCCACCGATTTCGGCGGACGAAAGGCCACGGCAACCAGTTCCGGAATCATTGACGGCTGCGCGTATCTGGGCACGGGCATACAATCCTTCGGCCTCGGCTTTTTGACGGGACATAGCTGGTACTGGTGGCCGATTTTTCTGGCGCCATTTGCGTTGATCGGCTGCGTGATCGCGCTGAAGATCTGGAACGAGTTGCCTGCGGCCACGCGAAAGTACATCGCGGAAGTCGAACTCGACGAAGAACCCGAGCCGGCGGCGGAATTGGTTTCTCGCTAGGAGCGACGGTTGCGCCTAACCAGCCTGAATCAGGCGACCCCGCGTCACTGCGCCTTCACGTTCACCGTGCCGGTCTCGGCGAACTGATATTGTTTGCCGCTGAAGCGGCTGCAATTCACGTCGTAATGGATCTGGACGCTGCCATCCTCCAGCGCGGCAAACATGACGTCGTTGAAGGCGGTGAGATCCAGCGGCTCGCGGGTATCGGTGACGAAGCGGCCGAATTCTTCGAATGTGCGCGGCCAGCGGCGCAGGATGGAATAGAACGATTGGGTGGCGCTGACGAGTTGCTTGACATTGGCGCTGGCGAAGGCGGCCGCATCGGCCTCGCTCCGCTTATAATCCGTGACCGCTTGCTGGTAGGCCTTCTCACGGGGCGACGCACACGCCGAGGCCATGAGAAGGGTAACGACCGCGAGCCAAGGCTTCGCACGCACCTCAGCACCCGGCCTTGCGAATCCTGGCGATCAGCCGCGTCGTCGAGAACCCCTTGACGAACGGGAGGATGCGAATCCGGCTGCCCACGTTGGTCAACACGGCGCGCTCGCGGGCGTCCAGCGTTTCCGGCCGGTAATCGCCAGCTTTGACGTAAATGTCGGGCCGCACGATGGCCAGGAATCGGCGAGCGCGCTTTTGAGGGAAAATGACGACGGCGTCGACGCAGGCCAGCGCGGCGAGGACGGCGGCACGTTGCCGTTGGGGGACGAGCGGCCGCCCCGGTCCCTTGAGTTCACGGACCGAGCGGTCTCCGTTGAGGCCGACGACCAGGAGATCGCCGAGCTTGCGGGCGCGCTGCAAGTAGCTGACGTGACCGAAGTGCAGCAGGTCGAAACAGCCGTTGGTGGCGACAACACGGCGACCGCGGCGTCGCGCCGAGGCCAACCATCGCGTGGCCTGCTGTAGGGTTAAGACTTTGGGGGTAACGGATTTAGACATTGGTTTTTGAGTTTGATATATTATATAGGCATAATTATCTGTGCGAGTGAAAAATCAACAGAGAATCGACAGGAGGGATTACCAATGAGAATTTGCGTTCCGATTGCAGTGATGATGGTGATGTTTTCGGCTGTTTCGTACAGTGCGGATAACGCGCCAAAGGGCAACGCATCGAGTGCAAAGATTTATGTTGTCTACTTAGAGGGTGGCAGGTCGTACGTTCTGGAAGGCGTCGAAGGTGTGGATTTCAATGGCGTCAAATGTCTGAAAGGTCGGCACGCTGACATTACATGGGCGAAGGGCAAGATTTGTTACATTCCGGTCGATAAGATTTCTGCGATTATGGAGTACGACTCGCTAGACCAGTACATGCAAGACATCCAGAAATACCGCGACTCTCAGCTGAAATAGCCCGTGCGTAGAGGGGAGGGGCGGGGCGAGCGTCAAAGCACCGCCCGCTCCGCTCGAAGCGGGGTAGGCGAGACGGTAGAATCGGAAAGCCGCGACGAGACGGAGGTGAAAACCTCTACAGAGGGAGGTGGGTTTCCAACTTTATCTTTCCTAGGGGTTTTGTCAGAGGTTTAATGGGTGGAGTCATGGAGCACGTTTTCAAGCACGAGAGGCTTCCGTCGGGCAAAGTGGTTATTAAACACTTCGGAGAGGACGGCACTCTCGTTGCGGAGACGCATACTTACGGCTGTATAGATATTTCCATCCAGTACAACTTTAAAACGGAATCCAAGTTTCGCGAGACGTACTTCGTCAAGAGTCGCCTTGTCAGTCGGCGCAGCTACGAAAACGCACGCAGCGCTTACACGGACATGCCACCGTCGGACGGCTCTCTGGAAGATGGCTGCGCGGAGTTGTTGAGCAAGGAGCGGCGACGGCGGAGCGTCGAAGCGAAGCGACGTCGGCTCGACGCTGATCAAGCTCGTAAGAATGATGCGTTCTGTTCCGGTGTAATGCACAAGGGCAGGAAAGAGGATGCTATCCAGTGGATCCAAACGAGGAGCCATACTCTTGGAGAACGAGAGTGGTCGAGCAGCAAGCGTCTGGTTGATCGGCTCGCGGCGCTAGGCTGCGTAAATATCTACGCTTGTGAGATTGATATCTACGAGGGCTCTCTTGAGAATACCGGCCATTTGGTTGTTGAGTTACCAACGGCAGCGGCAGCGCGCGGTAAGATTTTCAAGATGATTGACCGGTTGGCTAGAGAGACAGGGTACGATGGGCCACTTGATGACGGTCAGCGATACGCATATGTGAAGCTGGATTAGATGCTCGGCAAATAGGCGGCGCTGCACCCCTCGGAAGTTCAAATCGCGCGGTTCGCAAACCGTCCAAAGCGGGGGGGCTGTGTCGTAGTTGCCAGGGCACGAGAGCGCTGGCGTCTCGTAACGAATGGTAGCTTGTGTGAGCCTGTTTACGCCGATGCGCCTGTTTGCTTGTTTGCCACCCATACTGTTTGTCACGACAACGAGCTTGGGTGTGCTTGGGTTAAGACTCTGTGGGTAACGGATTTAGACATTGGTTTTTGGGCTTGATTCCGTGTCACGCTCTGACATGATGACCGCACGTGAGGATGGCTCACCAGAGGAAGATCGGTCACGAGTGATTTTGGGCGGCGCGCCGCCGGGGATGCCGAGGATAGCGGTCGTGGCTGCGGGGCATAATTTCAGGAGGCTATGCAAGCGCTTCATTTGGTTGGAACGATAATCTATTTTGCAGTTCTGGTAGCCCTGTCGTGCTACGGCTGTCACCGGTACTGGATGATTTTTCTGTACTTTCGCCACCGTCGGGAAATACCGCAACCCGCCGGCCACTTCACCGATCTGCCCCGAGTGACGGTCCAGTTGCCCCTGTACAACGAGATGTACGTCGCCGAGCGGTTGCTTGAGGCGGTTGCCTCCCTCGATTATCCGCAGGATAAGATCGAAGTGCAAGTGCTTGATGATTCGACGGATGAAACGACGGACATCGTGGCCCGCAAGGCCGCCCAATTGCGCGCGCGCGGTTTTCAGGTGCATCACATTCACCGTTCCAACCGCATGGGCTACAAGGCTGGTGCGCTGGAAAACGGTCTGCATCAGGCCACGGGCGAGTTCATCGCGATTTTCGACGCCGACTTTGTTCCGCAACCTGACCTGCTCCAAAAGACGATTCATTACTTCTCGGACCCCGGCATCGGCATGATCCAGACCCGATGGGGCCACCTCAACGAACAGTACTCCCTGTTGACGAAAATCCAGTCGATGCTTCTGGACGGACACTTCCTGATCGAGCAGACGGCGCGCGCCCGGTCGGGCCGCTTTTTCAATTTCAACGGGACCGCCGGCATCTGGCGGCGAACGTGCATCCAGAGTTCCGGTGGCTGGCAACACGATACATTGGCCGAGGACCTCGACCTGAGCTATCGCGCGCAGATCAAGGGCTGGCAGTTTCTGTTCTTGCCCGAGATTGTGACGCCCGCCGAATTGCCCGTCGAGATGAACGCGTTCAAGTCGCAGCAACACCGCTGGGCCAAGGGGTCGATCCAGACCAGCAAGAAAGTGCTGCCGATGCTCTGGCGCAGCAAACTGCCCTTCAAGATCAAGTTTGAAGGCACCGTCCATCTGACCAGTAATTACGGTTACGTCCTGCTCCTGGTGCTCTGCCTGTGCTTCCATTCGTCGGCGTCGGCGGGAACCTATCAGGTATCGGGCGGCAACCCGTGGACGAAGATGTTTCTGGTCGACGTCCCGCTGTTTATCGCCGGGTCGCTGTCGATCAGCGCGTTCTATTTCTGCGCCCAGCGCGAACTTCACGCCCAATGGTGGAAGCGGTTGATATTCCTGCCCGTGTTGATGGCGGTGGGCATCGGTCTCTCGGTCAACAACGCCCGCGCCGTGCTCGAGGCGATGTTCAATCATCACAGTGAGTTCATCCGCACTCCGAAGTACGGTGTGTCAGGCCGCGGGGAATCGTGGCGGCACAACAAGTACAAAACGCTACGCGGACTGTGCCCATTTATCGAGTTGGCACTCGGCATCTACTTCACGTACCTCGTCCTCCAAGCTGTCAGCCACAACCAGTGGGTATTCGTATTGTTCGTGATCCTTTTCCAGATTGGCTTCCTCTACGTCGGCCTCATGTCGTTGCTGCAAAGTTCGGTGCGCGCCCTGCGGCAGATCGACGGGCCGAGCCTGGCCATCGCCGGCGCGTAATCCCGTCGCGCGGGCGTTGCGTTTATGCCGACGAACTCGCTGGCCCTCCAACTCCACAGTCTGCGTCACGAAGCGGCCAACGATCCCGAAGGCATCGTGCGCCGCGTTCCCGCCCTGGGTTTCGATAGCGTCGAGATCGCTGAGACGTACGGTTGGTCCGCGGACCACTGGAAGCGGATCCTGGCGGAGACGAAGTTGCGGGTGGTCGGCGCGCACGTCAGGCTGGAAACACTCGAATCCGAATGGGACGCGCAAACCGAGTTTCAACAGGCCATTGGCTGTCCGCGGCTGGTTGTCCCATCGCTCCCCAAAGACCTCCAGACGGTCGGGGGCTTGTCGGAAGCGGCCAAGCGGCTGACGGTTCTCGGCAACCGCGCCAAGTCCGAGGGTCTGGCGTTATTCTACCACAATCATGCGTACGAATTCTCACCGCTGTCCGACGGGCGCTGCGGCATGGATATTCTTCTCGCGGAAACAGACCCCGCACTTCTGGGCCTCGAAGTCGACACCTACTGGGTCGAACGCGGCGGAGTCAACAGCCGCGACTTCATCCAGCGAAATGCCGCGCGGATTGGCATGCTCCACGCAAAGGAATTCTGTCGCGATGGACGCGACGTGCCGGCCGGGCAGGGGGATGTCGATTGGAAAACCATCATCCCGCTCGCTCACAGTCTCGGTTGGCCGGTGATCGCCGAATATGAAGCTGACAACGCCCTGGCTGCCGTCGAGGCGAGCGCACGCTACTTGCGTGGGCTTTGAGATATGTGATAGTCGGAGGATCTGGCTGTTCTCAACCGCCCACGCCGAATTCCCTTCCTCCTAGGGGTGAGGGTGAGCTCTTTGCCATCCTCGATTACTTCCCAATCAGCAGCGACTTGGTTGCAATGGTGCCTTCCCAAGTTGTTTCAACTGTTTCGTCTTTCACCCCGGTCTGCTTCTGTTTGCTAGCCGAGAACGTACCTGTGACAGTGACTGGAAACACCCAGCCATTTGTTCTAGGAGATTGCAGCGCTCCTAGGAAGGCGACCCCCTCAGGAGGCAGCATGAAACTCGCCGGTTCGTCCTCTGAGTATGACGTCCTGCTCATGTCAAGACGACACCTGGTTACCTGATCTTCTGAGGGCCGAATGGTGAACGTTGTCAGACCGGTTATGGACCATGGATGCTGCGGATGCTCCAATTTGTTGGCTGTACCCTTGGCGTCAACAACCCGAAACTGCCACTGATCTGCCCCCCAAGAGTTCCGCCACTGTGCCAGTCGAATGGGGGCACTGGAACTGTTGTGCAGAATGAAATCGAGGTCGATGCTCTTGTCGGCTCGAACAACGGCATTCGTCAATCTGGCACTCAAGCCGAGAGACTCTGTGATCTGGGGCGCTGGACCCGTCGTGAGGCTTGCTTGGGCGACGACATTCCGCCCCGTGACAACAATTGCGAGGAGTACCACGACTGCGAACCACTTTGCGGCCTGTCTACTCATCGTGAGAACAATGTGTTAAATCTCTTCAGTCTCTGACGTGGATAATCCTACCTCTGCGTTGATGGTGGAGCAAGGTTTTGTGGCTCTGTCCTTGGGCATGCAAGGGCATGATACAAACAGAAATCCCAGGGTACAGTCGCTGAGGTCAGAGCTGCACCAATGACAGATGATTGGGCGAGGGTATAATGAACTCTTCTTGGCTGAATGTTTCCTTGCCATCGGGGGGCGAAGTGGCAAGAATCTACGGCACGGATGGAGCCACTCGGCATTATTGCAGGAAACGGTGATTTCCCCCTGATTCTGGCGCGGTCGGCCCGGCATCTTGGTGTGGGGCCAATCGTGGCCGCGGCCTTTGACGGCGAGACGAGCCCCGAAATTGACCAGCTCGTCGACCACGTCGATTGGATCAAGCTCGGCCAGCTCAACAAACTCATTGAAGTCTTCACCTCCCGCGGCGTGAAGCGCGCCGTAATGGCGGGCGGGATCACACCGTCGAACCTCTTCAAGAACCTGCGGCTCGATCTGCGCATGACGACCGTGGCGTTTCGCCTCAAGGAACGCAACGCCGAGACCATTTTCGGCGCGATCGCGTCCGAGATGGGCAAGGACGGCGTTGAGCTCATCGACCCGCGTCCGTTCCTCGGCGAATCCGTGCCGCAGGCGGGCGTGCTAACGCGGGCCAAGCCAAGCAAAGACCAGCATGAGGATATTGAGTTCGGGTTGAGGATTGCCAAGGCAGTCAGCGCGCTTGACATCGGCCAGACGGTGGTCGTCAAAAAGGGCACGGTACTCGCGGTGGAAGGGTTTGAAGGCACGGATGAGTGTATTCGCCGCGGCGGCGCACTGGCGGGCGAGAAGGGCGGCGCGTTGGTCGTCAAAGTCAGCAAACCCAATCATGATTTCCGATTCGATATCCCGTGCATCGGCGAGAGAACGATCGAATCCTGCCGCGCGGGGCGCATCTCCGTCATGGCGATGGAAGCCGGGCGGAGCCTGCTGCTCGACAAGGACAACCTTCTCAACGCGGCGAATGAAGCCGGGATTTGCCTCGTGGCGGTTCATCGCGAGGACGACTCACCACGAGCGGTACCTTCCGAATGAGCGATATTCTTAAAGTCGGCGTGGTTGGCGTCGGGCATCTTGGCTCGCAGCACGCCCGCATCTATTCCGAGTTGGCGAAGCGGTCCAACGGTCAAACCTCGTTTGTGGGCGTCTGCGATACCGACAGCATCCGCGTGCGCGCCCTCACCGAGAAGGTCGGCGGGGGGACATTTGAGAACGCGGCGGAACTGGCGACTTTCGTGGATGCCGTCAGCGTGGCGACACCCACCGAGACGCATTACAAGGTCGCGCGTGTGTTTCTCGAACGCGGCAAGCACGTGCTCGTCGAAAAACCGATCACGGACAGCCTGCGCGAAGCCGAAGAACTCGTCGCGCTCGCGCGGAAGAACAAGTGCGTGCTGCAGGTTGGGCACGTCGAACGGTTCAATCCCGTGATGCGGTATCTGACCGACATTCTGCGGGAGGCGCGTTTTATTGAAGTGCATCGGCTATCGCCGTATCCGGGGCGCTCCACGGACATCGGCGTCGTCCTCGACCTGATGATTCACGACCTCGACGTCGTTCTGTCATTGGTGAAAGCGCCCTTGGCATCCGTGGATGCGGTCGGTATTCCCGTGCTGAGTGAGAGTGAGGACATCGCCAATGCGCGGTTAAAGTTTGCGGACGGATGCGTGGCCAACATCACCGCCAGCCGTGTGTCCGCGGAACGGATGCGCAAGATTCGGATTTTTGGCCGCACGGAACACGGGGCCGCGTACATTTCGCTCGATTACCTGAAACAGGAAGGCGAGCTCTATCGCGTTGCCGCCGAGGACGCGCAGGAATCAGGACTATTGAAGCGACTGCTCGCTGGCAAGCACGCCAGCATCGTCAGCGAATTCGCCGGCCGCAAGATCGTCCGCGAACCGGTGCCGATCGAGCGCGATGAACCGCTGAAGCTCGAATTGCAGAATTTCATCGACTCGATTCGCCTCCATCGCGATCCGCTCGTCACCGGTGAGGCCGCCAAGCAGGCGTTGGAGGTGGCGATGGAAATTACGAAGCAGATTACCAGTTCCTGACCCATCCCAAGCGGGACCGATTGCGCCTCTCGAACAGTGGATTACGGTCCGCTCCCCTCCTTTAGAGGGGTGGGGGTGGGTTCCGTCGTTGTCATCAGCACTTGGTGTCGTTACTATTTGCCGTCATGCGCCATTCAATCATCCCCTACAACCCGGTCTTGAAGGAGCGCGTCCGCGCATTGCGCAAGAACATGACTCGCGGCGAAGCGTTGTTGTGGACAAAGCTGGGCAGAAAACAAATGTGCGGTTACGACTTTGACCGTCAGCGGCCCGTTGACGACTATATCGTGGACTTCTACTGCAAGGATCTGCGGCTGGCTGTTGAGATTGATGGTTGGAGTCACGCAGTGAAGGGAGCACGTGACGTTGCCCGTCAGAAACGACTGGAGAGCCTCGGCATACAGTTCCTGAGATTCACTGAGACGGAAGTTGTGGCTGACTTGCAATCTGTGGCGGATCAGATTGAAATGTGGATTCAACGGCAGATGGCACGGAAACCCACCCCTAGCCCCTCCAAAGGAGGGGAACAAACACGATGACACCCCGCTCGATCATGTTCATCGCGGGTGAGGCGTCCGGGGACGCGCACGCTGCGGAACTCGTCAAGGCCCTGCGGGCGCAGGCTCCCGGTGTGAAGGTCTTCGGCGCGGGCGGGCCGAAGATGAAGGCGGCAGGAATGGAGTTGTTGCTCGACCTGAGCGAGCACGCCGTCGTCGGCCTCGTCGAAGTACTCAAGAATTATGGGAAATTCCGCCGTATCTTCTGGGACCTCGTGCGAGAGGCGGAGAAGCGCAAGCCTGACGCCGTTGTGTTGGTGGATTTTCCAGGGTTCAACCTGCGTTTTGCCGCGCAGATGAAGAAGCGCGGGATCAAAGTTATTTACTACATTTCGCCGCAACTCTGGGCTTGGCACGCGAGCCGGGCCAAGCAGATCGAGAGTGATGTGGACTTGATGCTGACGATCTTTCCGTTCGAGAAGGGCTGGTACGCGAAGCACGCGCCGAGATTGCACGTCGAGTTTGTCGGGCACCCGTTTGCAGAAAGAATACGGCTGGAGGGCGAGGCTCCTGCCGAGCCGCGAGACAAAGACCTCGTCCTGCTTCTTCCCGGTAGCCGCGAGCGGGAAGTGGCCAAGATTTGGCCAATTATGCGACAGATTGTCGAAAGGATGCCGCCCGAAACGAGATTCGTCGCGGCAGCCGTAAACGAGTCGATGGCGGCGATGATCAGGCATCCACGGGTAACAGTCGAAATCGGCAAAGCGCACGAGGGGATGCAGCGCGCGACGTTGGCGATCACGGCCAGCGGCACGGCGACGATGGAATGCGCGTTCTACGGTTGCCCGATGATTGTTGTCTACAAGGTCAATTGGCTGACCTACCTCATCGGCCGCATGGTCGTAACGGTCAACTGGCTCGCCATGCCCAACGTCATCGCCGGCCGCGCCATCGTCCCCGAATTCATCCAGCACGACGCGAAACCGGATCGAATCGCCGCCGTCGCGCGCGAACTTCTGGGAAATACCTCAAAACGCGACGGAATGCGGCAGGAGCTTGCGACAGTCGTGAACTCTCTCGGCGGAGCCGGGGCCAGCGGGCGGGCGGCGAAACTGATTCTGACCGCGCTTTAATGCTTTCGCGTCAGAAAGAAATCGGCGATGGCGGCGAGCGGAGTCGCACGGGGGCCGAACGGTTTCAACTGTTTGTGCGCGTCGGCGATGAGATCGGCGGCGTACTCTCTCGACTTATCGAGTCCAAGGACGGTGGGGAAGGTGGACTTGTTGTTCTTTTGGTCGGCGCGCACGCTTTTTCCCATGACCTCTTTGGTGCTCGTGGCATCGAGGATGTCGTCAATGACTTGAAACGCGAGGCCGAGGTCCTGGCCGTAGCGGGTCAGGCGCTTAAGTTCCGACGGGCTGGCATTGCCCGCCATCGCGCCGAGGCGGATGGACGTGGTGATGAGCGCCGCGGTCTTGTTGAGATGGGTTGTCTTGACTTCCTCAAGGCTGGCTCGACGCTCTTCGTTTTCGAGGTCCTGCACTTGGCCGGCGATCAGCCGGAGGCTGCCGGCGGCCAGTGCGAGGTCGCTCACCAAAATCTGCACCGGGTAACGTTTCGGTGGCTTGCTCCGGGCAACCAGGGCAAACGCCTCGGTCAACAGGGCGTCGCCCGCGAGCACCGCGATGCCTTCGCCGAAGACCTTGTGGTTGGTCGGTTTTCCGCGGCGCAAATCGTCGTCATCCATGCTCGGCAGGTCGTCGTGGATGAGGGAGTACGTGTGGATGCATTCGACGGCGCAGGCCAGGGGCATGGCCGCGGCTGATTTGCCGCCCACCGCCTCGCAAGCGGCGAGACACAGGACGGGTCGAATGCGTTTCCCACCTGCAAAAATGGAGTACCGCATGGCCTTATGGATGGTCGGTGGCGAGGCGGATTCGGCCGGCAAGAGCCTGCCGAGCGCGGCATCGACGTGCGCGCACATCCGGTCAAGGTACCGGTTCAGGTCAAAAGTCGCAGGGGATTTCAATGACGCTCCTCGGTTCGAGGGCGTATGGTACGGGGCTTGCGTGTTTTTTCAAGCGAAAGTTTGATGCGGGGTTGCAAAACCGGGCGAGTGGAATTCGGGGTTGACTTGGTGTATTGAATTGCTTGATAAGGATGCACGTTTTACCCATGCCGACCTACGAATATGAGTGTCAAAAATGCGGGCATCATTTTGAATTGTTTCAGTCAATCAAAGATGCGCCGAAGAAGAACTGCCCGAAATGCCGTGGACGCGTGAAACGGTTGCTTGGCACGGGCGCAGGGGTTATCTTTAAGGGCTCGGGTTTCTACAGTACGGACTATCGAAAGCCGGGCTATACCGAAGCGGCGAAGAAAGACAGTAGTGTTACGACGAATGCGTCGACTGCTTCCAAGCCGGAAGCGGCGAAGTCAAGCGACGTAAAAAAGTCGTCTAAGAAGGATTAATCTATGATTATTTGTTCCAAGTGCGGGTACGATAATGAGTTGGGCCGGATTTTTTGCCATTCGTGCGGGGCGAAGCTCGATCTCACAGAAATCAAAGCGCCCAGCCAGGGCGGCAAGTCGCTGGCCAGGAAGACCAAAGGCGGCTCCGGAAAGATTGTCTCCCGAGTGGTATCCGTCGTGATCCTAGCGGTCGTTATTGTGGTCCTGTTTCTCGCATTCCAGGTGCCGAACCTCCGCCCCATCAGCATGTCCAGTGAGGATTTGGGAATGTCCGATAGAAAGCGGGCGGCGCTGGGTGAACTCGCCGCACAGCTGGGGCCAAGCGCGATCACAGTGACGGAAGGCGAACTGAATGCTTTTATCCAGGGCGTGGGCTTTCAGAATAGCCAGGGCAGTGGTTTGGCGGTCACGCCGATCAAGTTGCAACTCGAACTCGGCGACGGGGTGATCACAGCGGTGTTTTTGGGCAAGCTCCATATTGCCGGTTCTGTGGAAAAGCAGGTTTACCTCAGCTACACCGGCGTGCCCACGATCGAGGATGGCCATTTTGTGTTCAAGCCAACGGCAGGCGCGCTGGGAGCATTACCCATGAGTCCATGGTTTTTGGTCAAGACGGGGCTTTTCGACCGTTACTTTGCCAAGCTGTTTGTTAACATGGACAAAGAGAAGCAGGTGCTCGATTCGCTCTCGTCGATTTCCGTCACTTCACAATCGGTTGTGCTGAATTATCAGCCGCACTAGGTCAACATCGGGCAGTCATGAACGCGCGACGGTTGGGCACGTGGTTGGCAGCCACGATTGCCGTACTGACGCAACCCGTGGTCGCGGCGACATCGACCCCCACGAATGCGCTCGTCAGAACGGTCAGCGCTTCCCGTCAGTTCATCGCCTGCGCCAGCGACCGGCTTCTGCCGTCCGCCTTGTGCGCGTATGCCGAGCACGTCAAACGGGAATGGCTGCGGCAACTGGACATGGCGGACAACTGGCGCGACCCCATTTCATTGCTCGTGCAGACACACCAAGCCGACCAACCCGGCGCGCCGCCGGTGTCAATGGCCGTGTTTCAAACCGACGACCACCTCGAGTATCGCATTCGTTGTCTGGCGCCGCCGCCGATTGACGAAGCAGAATTGTCCGCGGCGATGGTGGACGCATTGTGCCTGGAATGGGCGAACCGCAAGCAGGTGACGGAACCGGGCAAGGCGTATGTCGTGCCGGCAATTCCGCTCTGGCTCGTGGAAGGCCTAGCGGTGTTGATCGAGGGGCGTCACGAGCCTCTGTTATCCATTTCGCAGCGGTCCGTGGCGGGAGGGCGGCCCCAAGAGGCAAGTGACCTGTTGAAAACGGACGCTCTTCCCGACGATTCGATGGATCGCCAACTATTTCAGGCGAACGCGTGGATTTTTACCGATGGCTTGTTGGGATTGCACCGGGGACCGAGCAAAATGCAGAGTTTCCTGTCCGAACTGGGTGCGCAAAAGGTAGCCAGCAACGCGTTCTGGAAAGTCTATCATGACGATTTCCCGAGCCCGATTGCTCTGGAAAAATGGTGGAGTTTGGAGTTGGTCCGGCAGACCTCGATGTCGGTCGCACAAGACCTGTCGGTGGAAGATACCGAGCGTGAACTGGACGCGGTCCTGATGACGAAGCTCGGTTCCGTCGGCGGACGCCGAGGGATGCCCGGTGACACCACTGTGGCGATTGATGACTTGTGGCGGTACGCGGACGCTCCGTGGTTGAAGAACCTGTTGAGTCTCAAAATCGACCGGATCGGCGCGCTACGGGGTGTGGCGCACCCCTTGTATCTGCCGGTATTGGACGACTACATGGAAGCCCTGGTCTGGCTCCAGCGGGGCAACGTGACCCGGTTTCATCGTCGGTTGAGCCGCGCCGAAGCCACGCGGGCTGTCGCGGTCAAACAAGCGCAGGGGATTACCGCCTACCTGGATGAAGCCGAACGCATCTATGCGCCGGAACCGCTCTCGACCACTTTCCGTGGATACTTCGAGACTCTTGATCAGCTTCAGAAGCTGGATAGCAAGCGTCGCAGTCCGATCAGCGATTACCTCGACAAGTTCGATCACTGAAGCGCGCCCAGAAGCGCTTGAATTTTCCCCCGTTGCTCGCGCAACTGCTGCTGCCTGTCCCGTTCCCGCTGTACGGCAATCGGCGCGGCCTTCGCTACGAAACTTTCATTGGCCAGCTTCGCATCCGCGGCGGCCAGTTGCTTTTCGATGTCGGCCAGTTGCTTCGTGAGGCGTTGACGTTCCTGTGCGGGATCCACCGCGCCGACCATGAACACGGTGGCTTCCTGCGTAACCAGGCTGGGCGTCAAACCGGTGGCTACATAGTTGGGATCAATTGTCACGGTCTCCGCCGACAGAATCTGCGTGAGAAACGGGGTCTCCGTCTTGAAGAAATCGGGGTAGCGACTCGGCTTGATAACAAACGAAACTTTCTTGCGGGGTTCAATGCCATTGTCGTTGCGCAGCTGACGCCCGGCTGTCACTGCGGCATACAATGCTTCCACCTGCGGCATTACATCGGACACGGCTGGCTCGACCCGGTGAACAGGCCATGGCGCGAATTGGATCGTGTCCGTGCCGTATCCCATCCCGCGCCAGAGTTCTTCCGTGATGAACGGCGCAAACGGATGCAACAGTCTCAGAATTGTGCTGAAGACATTGTCCAACACTTCAATGTTCGGTGACGTCTTGCTGGCTTCGATATACCAGTCGCAGAAATCGCCCCAGACACAATCATAGAGGTGTTTGACCGCTTCGTTGAACTTGTAGGCATCGAGGGATGTGCTGACGTCGGATACAGTGTTGCCAAGTTTGCCAAGGATATTGAGGTCGTGCGCGTTCTTGGGGCGGGAGGGGGGATTCGCAGCACGCTGCATCTGGATGAAGCGCGCGGCGTTCCAGAGTTTGTTCATGAAGTTGCGGCCGACTTCGCAACGTTTCTCGTCGAACAAGATGTCCTGACCCTGCGGGGCGATCAGCATGAGGCCGAATCGCAGCCCGTCGGCGCCATATTTCGTGATGAGATCGAGCGGGTCGGGCGAATTGCCGAGCGACTTCGACATCTTGCGGCCCTGTGCGTCGCGGATGATGCCGGTGTAGTACACCGTACCAAAAGGCTTTTCGCCCATGTACTCGTAGCCGGCCATGATCATGCGCGCGACCCAGAAGAAAATGATATCGGGACCCGTCACGAGATCGGTCGTCGGGTAGAACTTCTTGAGTGTCTCTGTCTTCTCCGGCCAACCCATCGGCGCAAACGGCCACAGCCACGAACTAAACCACGTATCGAGTACGTCGGGGTCTTGCTGCCAGCCGTCACCCTTCGGTGCTTCCAATCCGCAGTAAACCTCGTTGTTGCGATACCACACGGGGATGCGGTGTCCCCACCACAATTGGCGTGAGATGCACCAATCACGGATGTTGCCCATCCAGTGGGCGTAGGTTTTCTCCCAACGCTCGGGATAGAACTTGATCTCGCCCTTCTCGAGCGCCTCGATGGAGCGGGGGACTTGCGGGTATTTCAGAAACCATTGCTCGCTCAGGTATGGCTCGATCGGGACATTCGTGCGTTGGCTGTAACCGACATTATGTGTGTAGTCTTCGACCTTGAGCAGAAGTCCCTGCTCCTGGAGTTGCTCGACCACGGCTTCGCGACATTCGAAGCGGTCGAGGTCTTCAAAGTCTTCCCCGGCTTCTTCGGTCATTCTACCGTCGGGTGCGATGACGACCGTGAACGGCAGCTTATGGCGCAGGGCCATCTCGTAGTCGGCCAGATCATGCGCCGGGGTGACCTTGACGCAACCCGTGCCGAACTTCGGATCAACTGCCTCATCCGCGATGACCGGAATCTGCTTGTTTCGCAATGGCAGCAAAACCTTGCGACCAATCAGATTAGTGTAGCGCGGGTCCGTCGGATTGACCGCAACCGCTTCATCTCCCAGCATCGTTTCGGGACGGGTTGTCGCCACAACAACGAAATCCTTGGAGCTGACGAGCGGATACTTGAAATGCCACAGGTGGCCCTGCGTCTCGGTCATCACGACTTCTTCATCGGACAGAGCGGTGCGCCCCGCGGGATCCCAATTCACCATACGTTTTCCGCGATAGATCAGCCCCTTCTGGTAGAGATCGACGAAGACCTGAAGAACGCAGTGTGAATACGCCTCGTCCATGGTAAAGCGCTCGCGCGTGAAATCACACGAGCAACCGAGCTTCTTGAGTTGCTGGATGATGATTCCGCCATGTTTTTCCTTCCACTCCCAGACCTTTTCGAGAAACTTCTCGCGACCCAAATCATCGCGGTGTTTCATAACACCCTGTTTGCGCAGGGTCTTTTCGACAACGATCTGGGTGGCGATGCCCGCGTGGTCGGTGCCCGGCAACCAGAGCGCTTCATAACCCTGCATGCGTTTGCGTCGGCAAAGGATGTCCTGGATGGTGTCGCCCAATACGTGCCCCATCGTCAAGATGCCCGTCACGTTCGGCGGAGGCATGACGATGCAGTACGCGGGTTTGGTGGACGCGGCGTTGGCTGCGAAATAACCCTTCGCCAGCCATTCGGCGTACCACTTGTCCTCCACCAGTTTCGGCTCGTATGCCTTCGGAATCTCTGTCGGTGCGGTGCCCATCGGACAAGGGTTGTAACTGAGCGGCGCTCACAATTCAACCATAGACACAGCCGGGCAAGACGCTCGGGGCGTGATGTTCCAAAACATATCACTCGGCCTTGCGAAACCGGCTGGACGGGCTTAGGGTTGGGCCAACTTGAGAGGGAGACCGTGATGAAATCTGAAGCGAAAACTGAAAAACTGATCAAGGACTTCCAAACACTGGCGCGGGACGCGGAGGCGCTTCTGGAGGCGACGGCGGCGGATGTCGGAGACCATGCGAAGGAAGCGCGGGCGCGATTGACCGGCGCACTGCAATCGGCGCGCGAATCAATCGGGCGCATGGAGGACAAGGCGGTGGCGGGCGCGAAGACAGCCGACAAGACCATCCGTGAGCACCCCTATGAATCCATGGGCGTTGCTTTCGTCGTCGGGTTGTTGATTGGCGTCGTGGTGTCTCGCAAGTAACGGTTATGGACGAATCCAAGGAACCGTCTGACGGGTTGCTCAGTTCCCTCCGTCGATTGATCGACACAGGACTGGGACTGGCACAGACCCGATTGGAATTGCTGTCGGTGGAGTTGCAGCGGGAGAAAAACCGGCTGATCGAAGTGCTCGTCTGGATTCTGATCGCGGTTGTGCTCGGGCTGGTGGCGCTGATTCTGGTTTCCTTCACCTTGGTGGTGCTGTTTTGGGACAGCGCGCGGGTGGTCGTCCTAGTGTTGCTGTGTGTGCTCTATGTTGGCGGGGCCATCTGGGCAGTTCAGCGGGCACGAAAGATATTGAAACAGTCTCGCACCCCCTTGAAAGACTCGATCGAAGAACTGAAGAAGGATCGGGCATGTTTGTAGGCGAAGAACTGGAACGACTCGAGCTACGGCGGCGGGCTCTCATCGCCCAGAGCGAGGTGCAGCGGGCCATGTTGCAACTGGAATGCATTCGTCTGCGAGCGTACCTCGACGATATCGATAACGGGACGGAGATCCTCAAGAAGACGCGACCGTTCTGGCTGGTGGCCGTCCCCGCGCTCGGGATTCTGTTGGGATCCCGCTGGAGAAGGCTGACAACCTGGGTTCCCACAGGTATCATCGCGTGGAAGACAATTCGCAAGGTGTGGTCGATGTGGAGTCATTCCAAGAGTCAATCGGCAGAAGGCGCGGCGGCGAGCCCCGCCACGACCGATCAAACGTAGTCTGGCCGATGACGCGGCGTGCTTGCGCGCCTGTCAGCGTATGTGTAGGCTGTAGGCGACAATGACAAACGACGAACGCAAGCAGCTCATTAACGAGTTGTTGGCCAAGGGGCTGACACTTTCGCAGATTCAGGACCACCTGCACAAAGAGAAGAACGACCCGATTACGTACATGGATCTGCGGTTGTTGTTGTCGGAGATGCCCGACGCAAAGCTGCCAGAGAAGGAGACGCCCAAAACGGTGTTGCCGGCAGCCAGCCCCGGAGCGAAGGCCGCGCCGAAGGATTTGGCGTCGCCACCGGAGGCCAAGGAACCAGCCGTGGGAGGCCGGCTTTCGATCAGCATCGATCAGATGCCCGCGCCCGGCTCCATGCTGAGCGGGTACGCACGGTTTTCGTCGGGGGCGAAAGCGCATTGGTTCCTTGATGAAATGGGACGGCTGGGGCTCGAACCCGAACTCGGCACCGGAAAGCCGACCCAGGCGGACATGCAGGAATTCAGCACCGAACTCCGCCGCATGTTGCAGCAAGCAGGCGGAATGTAACGGCCCGCGTTCCTCGCGGATCGTAGCATTGCCGGCGGCAGGGCGTTGTTAGTGAGACGTTGACTCGGCCAGATCGGAACGCAGGATTCCATAGGCTTCCACGTCGTAGAACTCGCCCCACTTCTTGACGTGCTGGCGCAGCCGACCTTCGTGACGCATGCCGATCTTTTTCATGACGCGACCGGAGGCCGGGTTGTTACTGAAGTGGTGTGCATGAACGCGGTTAAGGCGGAGTTCGGTGAACGCGTAACGTAGCACGGCGCTCGCGGCCTCCGTGCAATAACCGCGGCCCCAATACGGTTTGCCGATCCAATAACCCAATTCGGCATTGTCTTGCGCGAGCTTGAGAGTCAGGCCGATGGCCCCGATGAGTTCGCCGCCGTCCTTCCGCGTAATGGCAAATACAACTTCCCGACCCCTTTCGAAGTGCTCTTGGTGGGAACCGATCCATTGCTCGGCCATGCCGTCTTCGTAAGGGTGGGGGATATTCTTCGTCGTCGCCGCGACGGCGCGTTCACCCGCGAGGAGTTGCACGCGAGGCGCGTCACTCAGGTCAAATGGACGCAAGATCAGGCGCTCCGTCTCAAGCGTGGGACGGCTCTTTGGATATGATGTCTCCAAGGCGAACCTCTCCTGCGTGGATGACGCGGGCGAACAACCCACGAAGCCGCAACGCCAGGCCTTCGGGTGTATCCGCGAGTTCACGCATGATCTTACCGTAGCGGCGTTCGAATTTGACGCACGCTGTGTGAGGGTGGTCGGTGACCTCGATCACCGCCTGGCCGACGCGCAGCCGAGCGCCAGCCGGAAGATTGCTCTCGTGCAAATCGAGATCCACAATCAAATTGTCACCAGCGAGATTCATGCGTTCCGCATCGCCCGCGATGGCTTCGAGGAACCGCGCATTCATCATGGAAATCTGTGACAGAGGATTGGGATTGGATTTGAGGCTCCAGCGGTCGCCCTCGACGCCGTTGGCTGCGCTGAGGACCACCTGAGACGGCGTTCGCCGCTGCTCGTTCGGCAACCGCAGCACAATCAACTTCAGCACGCCGTTGTCCTTCGGACTGGTGCGAACGTGGTCGAGGAGAACCGTCGAATCCATATGAGGAGATCCTTCGCTTCGCTCAGGATGACCTTGCTCTCCCGCAAGAGCAACGTCACTTTCGCTTTTCGTCCTTGAAGAGTTTGTACTCAACCGAGTCCACGAGGGCTTCCCAACTGGCCTCGATGATGTTGTTGTGCACGCCGACGGTGCCCCACGTGTCCTTGCCGTCCGTGCTCTCGATGATGACGCGAGTTTTGGCGGCCGTGCCACTTCCGCTGTCGAGGATACGCACTTTGTAATCGATCAATTGCACCCTTGCGATGGATGGGTAGAAACTCGTCAACGCGGCGCGCAGGGCGTTGTCGAGCGCGTTGATCGGGCCATCGCCCTCGGCGACTGTGTGGTACGGGCTTCCGTCGACCTCGAGTTTCACGCTGGCCTCGACAGTTTCTTGCCCGTCGTCGCCGTGCTTGTCCATGATGACGCGATACCCGTGCAATTTGAAAAACGGCCTGTGCTGTTTGAGCAGCTTCTGCACGAGGATATGGAAGCTGGCGTCGGCCGCCTCGTACTCGTAGCCGGCGTTTTCGAGTTGCTTGAGTTGCTGTAGAATGTCGCGAACCTCGGGCGTGTCCTTGCTCAAGTCCATGCCGAGTTCGTGCGCCTTCATTAAAATGTTGCTGCGACCGCTGAGTTCGCTCACCAGCACCCGGCGATGGTTGCCCACGGTCTCGGGCTCGATGTGCTCGTAGCTGCGGGCGACCTTTTCGATGGCGTTGACGTGGATCCCGCCCTTGTGCGCGAATGCCGTGGCGCCCACGAACGGCTGACGGATATCGTGCCGCACGTTGGCCAGATCGTCGACGAACATCGACAGATCGCGAAGTTTGCGGATGTTGTCCTTCGTGATGCAGGTGTAGCCCATTTTCAACACGAGACAGGGGATCACACTGGTCATGTTGCAATTGCCCGTGCGCTCGCCATATCCGTTGATAGTTCCCTGGACCTGGACCGCGCCGGCGTCAATCGCCGCCAGCGCGTTCGCGACGCCCACACCCGAATCGTTGTGCGTGTGGATGCCGACCGGGCATTTCATCTGCTTGACGATTTCCGCCGTGACACGGGCGACTTCGCCTGGCATCGTGCCGCCGTTGGTGTCGCACAGCACGACGATGTCGACGCCCGAATCCTGCGCGGCCTGGAGCGTTGCGAGAGCGTACCGCGGGTCGTCCTTGTATCCGTCGAAGAAATGCTCGGCGTCGTACACCACTTCCTTGCCGTGCTCCTTGAAGTAACGCACGGAGTCACCGATCATCGCCAGGTTTTCCTCCGGTGTGGTCCGAATAACTTCCGCAACGTGCAGTGACCACGTTTTGCCGACCATCGTCACCACCGGCGTGTTCGCCTTGACGAGCATCTCGATCTGCGGGTCATCCTTGCACTTTGTATTCGCGCGGCGCGTGCTCCCGAAGGCCGCAACCTTGGCGTGCTTGAATTTACGCGTGGCCACCTCGGTGAAAAAATCCATGTCCTTGGGATTCGACCCGGGCCAGCCGCCCTCGATGTAGTCGACCCCAAACACGTCGAGCCGCTCGGCAATGCGAATCTTGTCCGCGCTCGAAAACGAGATGCCTTCGCCCTGCGCGCCATCGCGCAACGTCGTGTCGTAAATGTAGATTCGCCTGCTCATGGCAGGGAAAGACTAAAACCAACCATCTCGCCCGTCAACTGCGCACTTGCCGTCAAGATGCCGTCGTTTGGAGCAGGGCCGAAGGGGCGCGAGTGTAGGGCGCTTCACATCCCCGCAATCTTGGCGGTGCGACGGACGACGTCGAACGTGCTGTCGACGGCGATGATGTGACCGGAGAGCTTCTTGTGGCTGCTGGCGATGACGCGGCGGCCGGCCTCGGTCTTATCCAGGTCCACAAGGGCCGTTTGAATCTTTTTCGCCAGCGCCTCGTCCAATCCGATCCGCACCACGATGGCGTCGTGAGGAATTGGGTCGGTGCGGGCAATAATCACGAGATTGTCCGACGGCATTCCGCTGGCCTTGGCGATTCCGAGGGCGGTGTCGTAGGTGGCGCCCGCATCGACCTGGCCGTCAAGGACGGCGGCAATGACCTTTTTGTGATCGCCAGCGAAGATGGTTTCTTTGAAGAAGCTGTCCGGGTTGATGCCTTTTTCGATAAGCATCGCGCGCGGATAGACATAGCCGGAAGCCGATTTGGGATCGACAAAGGCAAACCGCTTTCCCTGCAAATCCGCAATCGACTTCAGGCCGCTGTCCTTGCGGGCGACGATGATGCCGCGGTAGGTTGCGGAGCCGTCGATCACCGACTGGGCGATGATCCGAATCTTCCCCCCGCGGACGGCGTCCACGTAGGCGAACGGCGAGACGCTTCCGATGTCCACTTCGCCGGCCTCCATCTGCGTCCTCAGGTCGCCGTAGTTTTTGGCGACGTACAGAACAACCTTCTGCCCGATCGCGTCGGAAAGGTACGACGTAAGGGGTTCGAATTCGGCCCGCTCGGCGTCCTGCCCGAGCACAGGCGTAAACCCAAACTTCAGGTCTCTTGCGGCGACCGGATGACCCGCGAACCCGGCAACAAGAACGGCAAGAACCAACCCGACGACATGACGGCGGCGCATCATCCACCTCCAGTTGTACGGTACAGTAGTGATTTCGGAACGCCGTCAATCGTAGGGGAATGCGTGCGACTGTGTCAACCGCCGGTGTAAGGCCAGTTTGTTAACGCGTCTCCGCTACTGCGCCATCGCCGTGGTCGCCGTGTCTTCGCACAGGCCACCTGTCTCTTGCCTTCCGCCGGCGCATCCTCAATCTCCAGCGGTTGTGCTAGGGAACTGTTGTCCGCGCAGACTTGACTTGAGTGTGGAATAGCCGTAGACAGCCAGCGTCGAGGAAACGGGAGGTTCTGCGAAATGAAAATGACAAAGACACCGATCTTGGTTGCCCTCGCCGCAACGATGGCGGCTTTCGTGCTCCACGCGGGTGTCAATGTAAGCACCAACGAGCCAACGGAGAGGGCTGTGGCCTTCCGCGTGTTGGGCGGCAAGTATATCACAACCGCTCCCAGCAATTCCCTCAACTGCAGCAGTATAAAGATCGGGACGAGGGCGATATTCACGATCGTCGATCTCAACAGTGGTGCGCTGACGGATGGCCATGAGGTTCGGATTCGGTACACCCCGAACGTGAATGGCACCCCGGACCCCACCAAATCCAGTTATTGGCGGGAAGTCAAAGAGGGCGTCAGGCGGGGGCATGACGGTGATGTATTCAAGATCAAGCGAGTGGATACCAAGTGCGCCCTACAGACGGTCAGCGGCAGTTTTGTTGCGGCACCCATCAACGGGGGGCTACTGGGGGTAACCAACAAACTGGAAGCCGCGATGCTTACGGAACTGGTGGATCTTTCCTCCGTGAAATCTGCCAAGAACATCCCGAAGGACCTGCCCACGCTGCCCGTCGCCGCGTCCAGTGACGCCAAGACGGGGGATCAACCGCCATCCACGGTGACAGTACCTGCTCTGGAGACATCCACAAATCAACCGCCCGCGACCGGACAATCGGCGCCTCCACCCCAACCGCCGTCAGCATCGCCGTAACGAGCGGTCGTCGTGCCGTTGTCGTTACTTACTTGCCCAGTTCAAACGCGTCGTGAATCGCGCGGGCGGCCTTGTCGGCGTCCTTCAGGGCGATAATCACCGAAATCTTGATCTCGCTGGTCGAGATCATGTCGATGTTGACGCTATTGGCAGCCAGCGTCTCGAACATCTTCGCGGCAACACCGGGGTGCGAGCGCATGCCGATGCCGACCACGGAAAGCTTGGCGATATCCGCTGTGGACGTGGCCTCGCGCGCGCCGATTGCCTTGACGATGGGCTGTAGAACCTTGGTCGATTTCGCCGCCTCGGTGGATCCAACCGTGAACGAGATGTCCGTGAACCCCTTTTCGCTGACGTTTTGGACGATGACGTCGATGTTGATGTTCGCATCGGCGATGGTCTTGAACACTTTCGCGGCGATGCCGGGCTTGTCGGGCACGCCGGCGATGGTGACTTTGGCCTGGTTCTTGTCAACCGCGACGCCGCGGATGACCACATCTTCCATTTTTGCGGTTTCTTCTTTCACAATGGTCCCTGGGTTGTCGTTGAAACTGCTGCGGACTTCAAACACGACGCCAAACTTCTTGGCGAATTCGACCGAGCGGGCTTGCATCACTTTCGACCCGAGCGCGGCCAGTTCCAGCATTTCGTCGTAGCTGATTTCTGGAAGTTTCTTGGCGTTCGTGACGATACGGGGGTCAGACGTATATACGCCGTCCACGTCGGTATAGATCTGGCACAGATCGGCCTTGACGGCGGCGGCGATGGCAATCGCCGTCAAATCGCTGCCCCCACGTCCGAGCGTGGTGATCTGGCCGTCGGGTGTTTCACCCTGAAAGCCCGCGACGGTCACAATGTTGCCGTTGTCGAGGAACTCGTGCACGCGCTTCGGCGTGATGTTGGCGATTTTGGCCTTCGTGTGCAGGCCGTCGGTGACGATGCCAGCCTGCGCGCCGGTCAGCGACACGGCCTGCGCGCCGAGACCGTGCAACGCCATCGCCAGCAACGCAATGGTGGTCTGCTCGCCCGTGGCGAGCAGCACGTCCATCTCGCGCTCGTTCGGCTCGGGGTGGACGTCTTTCGCCAGTTTGATGAGCGAATCCGTCACGCCGCTCATCGCGGAGACGACGGCGACGACCTTGTTACCCGCTTGCTGCGTCGCCAGGACGCGCCGCGCCACGTTCTTGATCCGCTCGGGGTTGCCGACCGATGTCCCGCCGTATTTTTGTACAATCAGTGCCATATCTCAAATGTTTACTTCTCTACCGCGAATGAACACGAATCTACGCTAATCCGAAAGTGCCACTCTTCGCGACTCAAGTCTTGGACGCGGAAAATTCAAGATAATGCCGAGTTCCATTTTGGCGATCCGCAAATAGTTCATTACCTGCCCGACTTCGGCGTCCGAAACGGCTTCGATTACCTTCGTGTCCACAATCACCTTGTCATCCACAACCAAGTCGGGGATGTAATCGCCAACCACCACGTTTTTATATAACACCTTGAATCGCTTCTGCTGATCCACATTGATGCCGCGCATCTTCAATTCTGTAACGAGCGAATTCTCATACACCTTTTCGTTTAGACCGTGGCCCAACGTGTTTAACACCTCCATCGCCGCGGCGACGATCTCGAACGAAAGCTCTTTGTGAAGAACTTTCGCTGAATTCGTGTTCATTGGCGTCTATTCGCGGTCGAGGTTTAGATCCCAATTGCTTTCAAAATTTCATCCACGTTGGCTTCGCAGGTGGTGGGCGAGGGGGCGTTCGCCAGCGCGGTGTCGGGGTCTTTTAATCCGTGTCCCGTCAATGTGATGGCCAAGGTCGAGCCGCGCGGGAAAAAACCTCTCCCCATATATTTGCGCAAGCCCGCGATCCCCGCCGCGGACGCCGGCTCGACGAACACGCCTTCCTTTGCAGCGAGAAGCCGGTACGCATCGAGAATCTCCGCGTCGCTGACCATGTCAATCAGGCCGCCGGATTCGTCCCGCGCCGCTTCGGCGAGTTTCCAACTCGCAGGATTACCGATGCGAATGGCGGTCGCGACGGTTTCGGGCTTCTCGATTGGATGCCCGCGCACGATGGGCGCGGCGCCCTCGGCCTGAAAGCCGATCATCTTCGGGGTGGAAGAAGTGGTCTTGGCGTTGCGATACTCTTTGTAGCCCTTCCAATAGGCGGTGATGTTGCCCGCATTTCCTACTGGCAACAGGTGGTAGTCGGGCGCGCGGCCCAGTGCATCGCAGACCTCGAATGCCGCTGTCTTCTGGCCCTCGATTCGGTCCGGATTGATCGAGTTGACGATTTGAATGGACGAGCGTTCGCCGATCTCCCGAACAATCCGCAAGGCGTCATCGAAATTACCCCGCAAGGCGATCACGGTCGCGCCTTCAATGAGCGCCTGGGTCAGCTTGCCCATGGCAATCGCCCCCTTGGGCAGAATCACCACGCATTTGATGCCCGCGCGCGCCGCGTACGCAGCGGCAGAGGCAGACGTGTTGCCTGTGCTCGCGCAGATGACGGCCTTCGCACCCCGCTCCACGGCCAGCGATACGGCCACGGTCATGCCGCGATCTTTAAACGACGCGGTGGGATTCAGCCCTTCGTACTTGAGCCACAATTCCAAATCACCACCGATTACCTTTTCCAGGTTGTGGGCGCGGATCAGCGGCGTGTTGCCTTCATTGAGCGATACCACCGGCGTCTTGTCCGTGACGGGCAAGTGTTTCCGGTACTGCTCGATGACTCCACGCCAGGCGCTCATGCTTTCACCGCAAATAAACGCGAATAAACGCGAATGCAAACAGACAAAGCAAACGGCAGAGATTTGTGTTCGTTCGTGTCCATTCGCGGTCTAGTCGAAGTTTTCAACTCGAATCACCACTGTTTTGTCTTTCACAACTTCCAAACGATCGATCTCGGCGACCGCGTTGCGCACGGCCCGGTCTTTCGCGGTGTGTAACATGAAGATCAGCGGCACGTGGTCGCTCGGTGCCTGGGCCGGCCTGAGTTCGGGCGCTTCGCGCTGTAATACCGACGAGATGCTGATGTCGGAGTTCGCCAGAACCTTCGAGACCTTGGCGATGACGCCCGAGCGGTCGGCGACGGTGAGCCGCAAATAATAGCGTGACTCGACCTCGTCGATGGTGCGCACCCGCGCGTTGAGGCGGTGCGAGACGAAGGACGGCACGCGTTGCTGGCTGCCAAATTTCAGGTTCAACGCCGCATCGGCCAGATCGGAAATCACCGCACTCGCCGTGGCATCCGCCCCCGCGCCGCGCCCGTAAAACATCGTGTCGCCGACGACGTCGCCGCGGACGACCACGCCGTTGAACACGCCGTTGACGCTGGCCAGCACATGCTGGTGGGGAATGAGCGTCGGATGCACGCGCACTTCGACGGGCGCGGAGTCCGAATTATCCGCGCTCTTGATGACGGCCAGGAGTTTGATGGTGTAGCCGAGTTCGCGCGCGATCTGGATGTCAAACTGCGACACGTGACGGATGCCTTCGGCATACGTGTTGTCGAAGCCGGTCCAGAAACCGTGCGCCAGGGAGGCGAGGATCGTCGCCTTGTGGGCGGAATCGCCGCCATCCACGTCGAGCGACGGGTCGGCCTCGGCATAGCCCAGCTTTTGCGCCTCGGCGAGGACATCGTTGAAATCCTTACCCTCGGCGGTCATGCGCGTGAGGATGTAATTGCAGGTGCCGTTGACGATACCGTAGATCAATGGGAAGCGATTGGCCACGAAACCTTCGCGCAACGCCTTGATAATCGGAATCCCGCCGCAGACGCTGGCTTCGTAGAAAATGTTGGTCGAGTTCTTGGCCGCCGCGCCAAAGATTTCTTCCCCGTAGTGCGCGAGCAACGCCTTGTTGGCGGTGACGACCACTTTGCCGCGGTTGAACGCATCGAGGATCAATGTCTTCGCGAAGCCGGTCCCGCCGACGAGTTCGACCACGACATGAATATCGGGGTCCTGCAACACCTTCTGCGCGTCCCCGGTTTTCCGGGATGCGGGAATCGGGAGGGATTTCAACCGGGATTCCTCCTTGTCGCAAACCCATTGGAGATTGATCCGCATGCCCAGCCGCTCGGCAATGAGGTCGGCGTTGCGGCTGAGGTGTTTGACCACCCCGCCGCCGACGACGCCGGCGCCGACAAGCCCGACATTGAGTTGTTTCGCCTCACTCATGGGAGAATCCGGAGCCGCAGTGTAACGGCAGGCGGGGGGTTTGTCTACACCGATGCCGCGTCACGGCGGCCTATTTAAAGCCGTGGACGAATACTGCGATGCGTTCGGCGGCTTTTTCCATGTCGGACATGGGGCCACAATAGCTGGCGCGAACGTGGCCTTCGCCGCCGGGGCCGAAAGCGTCGCCGGGGACGACCGCGACGCGCTGCTGTTCGAGCAGTTGCACGGCGAACTCACGTGAGGTGAGGCCCGTCTCGCGAATCGACGGGAAGGCATAGAACGCGCCGTTCGGCATGTGGCAGGGCAGGCCGATCTCGTTGAACGATTTCACGATAAAGTTGCGGCGCAGGCGATATTGCTCGCGCATCGTGGCAATGTCATCCATGCCCTTTTGCAGGGCCTCCAAAGCGGCCTCCTGGCTGATGATCGAGGCGCAGAGCATTGAGTATTGGTGAACGCGCAGCATCGCTTCGGTGAGGGCCACGGGTGCGCACGCGTAGCCAATGCGAAAGCCGGTCATGGCAAACGCCTTCGAGAAGCCGTGCAGGAAAATCGTGCGTTCCTTCATCCCCGGCAACGCCGCGATGCTGGTATGCTGGCCGGAGTAGGTCAACTCGCTGTAAATCTCGTCCGTGATCACGAGCAGGTCGTTGTCGACGCACACGCGGGCGATCTTCTCCACGTCTTCACGGGTCAATGTTGCGCCGGTCGGATTACTGGGGAAATTCAACATGATCGCCTTGGTGCGCGGTGTGACCGACGCGGCGATGTCTTCGGCGGTCAGGACAAAATTGTTCTCGGCGCGAGTGCGAATGGCCTTGCCGACGCCATGGGTCAGCCGCACGCTGGGATGATAGGAAACATAGCATGGCTCGTGATAGAGAATTTCATCGCCGGGGTTAACGATGGCGCGCAGGGCAATGTCCAGCGCCTCGCTCACGCCGACCGTCACGAGCACTTCAGTGTTCGGGTCGTACTCGATGTGGTAATGCTCTTTGAGGTACGCGGTAATCGCGCGGCGCAGCTTCAGGAGCCCGAAATTCGATGTGTAACTTGTCTTGCCGCGTTCCAAGGCGAAGATCGCTGCCTCGCGGATATGCCACGGTGTGACGAATCCCGGTTCGCCAATGCCCAGCGACACGACATTGTCCATCGACTGGACGATGTCGAAGAAATCGCGGATCCCCGAGCGCGGAATACCCCGCACATGCTCGGCGACAAAATCCCGCTTTGTCTGGCGTTCAGAAGCCATAAACAGTCATTTTAACGCACCTCGCCGCCAAATCAAGGCGCGTTTGGGGTTTACGGGCTGATCTTCAAGCGCTCGTATTCTTCGGGGCCGTCCATCATCACACCCTGTTCCTTGTAGGTCTTGAGCATGAAGTGGGTGCCGGTGGACGTGACGCCATCGAGGGTGGCGAGTTTTTCGGCGACGAACTGGGCGACCTGGCGCAGGGAGTGGCCTTCGACGAAGATCAGCAGATCGTAGCCGCCGGACATGAGGAAGAGGGACGTGACTTCATCAAACTTGGCGATGCGCTTGGCGATGCGGTCGAAACCGCCTTCGCGCTCGGGCTGGATTTTCACCTCGATCACGGCCTTGACGAGGTCGGTATCCACCTTGTCGTCATTGATGACGGCCTTGTAGCCGAGGATGACCTTGTCGTCTTCGTATTGTTTGATGCGGCGCTGGACTTCCTCGGCGGGAAGATTGAGCATCTTGGACAAATCGGCCGGCGTGCGCAACGCGTATTCTTCCAACAGCTTGAGCAGTGGATCCATAAATAATTACCAGGTCGAAGCTTGAAAATGGTCGGGACGGCGAGATTCGAACTCGCGACCCCTTGCACCCCATGCAAGTGCGCTACCAGGCTGCGCTACGTCCCGTTCCTTAGTAAAATGCTATGTTTTAGTACTTCGTTCTTGCCATTTGATACTGCTTTTATATACTGGTTGTATGAAGCGTAGCCAAGACGAGCCAAAGGGCCCGTGGCAGAAAACTCAGTACGCCAATCTGATCCGGTACGTTCCATCGCGTACATATTTCGCTCGAATCCGCATCCAAGGCAAGCTCATTGTGAAGTCGCTGAAGACGGACTCCATTGCCGTCGCCAAGCTCCGCTTGGGGGATTTGGAGAAGGACGAGCGCCAAAATGCCGAGCATCGCGCGGCGGTGACCACGGGAAAAATGACATTCGGGGATTGCCTGAAGCTGCACCGCGAACGGCTTCAGGCCGATCCGAATTTCAAGCCCAGAACGAAGGAGTATTACGAGTATCGCACCAAAGCCCTGCTCAAGTCCTGGCCCGGCCTGAACGAGCAGGACGTGCGCAAGATCACGAAGTCGGACTGCCTGAACTGGGCGGCGAAGTTCCGCACCGGGGTCAGCCCCTCGTCCTTCAACCATACCATCGTGTTGCTGCGCCATGTGTTTGAAATCGGGGTTGAAGCCGGTGCGCGTTACGACAATCCCGCGCGGTTCGTCAAGGCGTCCGCCGAGCGTCTCACGCAACTCCGCTTGCCGGAGCCTGACCAATTCGCGGCGTTCGTCAAGGAGGCCGAGAGCGACGGCAAGGGCTATTGCCGGCACAGCGCGAATTTGATTCGTTTTCTGGCCTACGGCGGGTTCCGCATCCATGAAGCGCGCAACATCAAGTGGGGCGATGTGGATTTCAAACGGCAGAAGATCGTGGTTCGCGGCGATCCGACCACCGGACTGAAAGGCCGGCAGACGGGTGAAGTGCGTGAAATTCCTATGATACCGGACATGCTTGAGCTCTTGGAACGCCTCCGCAGGGAACGCCCGGACGACCCGGCTGATGCACCGGTCATGCGAGTTCGTGAATGCCAAAAGGCGATGGACCGGGCAGCGAAAGTTGTCGGCATGGCGCGAATCACGCATCATGATCTGCGTCACTTGTTCGCGACGCGCTGTATTGAGTCCGGCGTAGATATTCCAACCGTGTCGCGCTGGTTGGGACACCGGGACGGCGGCGCGTTGGCCATGCGAACCTACGGCCATCTGCGCGATCAACATTCCACCGAGATGGCCCAGCGGGTCACCTTCGTGAAAACAATTGCCGCCGAGGCTTCCGCGCCGCAACACACGCATTCGATCAAACCGTAGGGATGTTTCCCGCACGCGACGTTTCCGGCTCGGCACTTCAGCCCCGAACTCAGGGGGGGATTTCGACTTCGCGGGTTTGTTCACTCCTGCCCTCACTGGGGAAGGGGACGGCCCGGTGCCCGCGTCACCCTTATCAAACATGGACACTGCCGTCGTGTTTCTGCGCCTGGGTCGCGGCGTCTGTCACTGTTTCAGAGAACCCGAGGCGGGCGACTTTCTTGCACATGCGTGTGATCTCGTTGACGACGCGCCGCAAATCCTGCTTCGGAAAACGCTCCGCAACGACTAGTCGGACATTGGCGGTGATGTCGTTGACCATCAGTTGGAGGGTCTCGCTCTCGCTGCGCAGATAATCGCGAAGCACTTGGCGCGGGTTGTCTCCCGTGCGCAGGACATCCAGCGGCCCACGCGCCTTGGCGTAAGCTGAAGCTGCCGATGCCTGGTCAATCACTGCGTATACCAAGCCGTGCTCGCAAGCTCGCTTGCAAAGGAAAACTTCGTTGTTGTTCAGCCTCATCAACGAAGCACAAACCTCCCACGGACTTCGACCGCCGGGCGAGTCGGGCAACTCTGCATGCCCGCCCTGAGCTTGAGAATCTAGAGAACCAAGTCCCCGCGCGCTTGCCTCCACGTCGCGCAGCTTGTCGCCGATCAAACATAGGGCTTGGTAATCGCTCTTGATAACGCCGAATGCCTCGAAGTATGCCGCGTATTCCGCATCGCTCATCCGTTTCATAGACGGCGGCGCCACGCCCTGTCGCGGTTGGCCATTTCTCTTGATCATGCGTCTCCTTTCCGTGCCCTCATTCAGTCTTCAAGAGTTTGAGCAGTTCCGACCGAGGCACGAGTAGTTTGCCGCGCAGCACACGGCAGGGGCGAAGTTTCCCGCGCTGGATCATCCGGTAGACGCTGAAGTAGTGCACCCCTAATAGCTGGGCGGCTTCCTCGATGGAGTAGGCAAGGCGTTCCGAATCCGGCAGCGTTGGTGCGGGGGCCTGTGGCGCGGTATTCACTGCTTCGTCGTTCCCTGACATTGCCGCGAGTGTACTCGTCACCGGCTGGTAAGTTGTTCCCATTTGGGAACAAAATCGACTCTGCGAGACCGCGCATCAACAACCCGCTCTTACCGCTCGGTCGCCTGTGCCGTGCTTATACGCCCCGCCAGTGCGCCGATTGCGGAGACTGATTGACGGCGTTCCTGCAGAAAAACGGCCACGGCCGCGCGTAGCGGGCAAAATGGCTTCGTAAAATTCGATTTGCGCCCCGATCTCGACGCGGCGCGATAGCCCGGACGTTGGAAACTCAGCGCCCGCGCACCTTGTCTGCCATCGGTCAGCGGTGAGAAGCTCCGCGCGTCGACGCGGCAAGAGTTGGCGGCGTTACACTGAAGAGGGAGATGCCGCCTGCCGGCCACGGACGTAGCAATAGTCCACCCGCTCATTTCTCCACCCGCAGCCGCCGCCCTTGCCCTAGCCATGATGCGGGGGGGTGTTGCTCGACTGTTCAGAGCGATGGCGGTTTTCCCTTTCCACATCATGCCAAGGTCTTAATTCTCTGGAAATCGAGCGTTGGTGTTGAGGGTGTTTGGCTTGGAATTGCCTCAGGCAACCAGAGAACGGGGGATTTCATTGAGAACGTTGTGAAAGTTGTGAAAGTTTTCACTTGCACTTTGAATCCCGAGGGTATAAAAATGCTGGCTTGGAGAGGCTTCTTTCGCTCAACCAGGAGCAGAATTGTAGACAACTTCTGCTAGCAGGAACAGTGGAGAAAACTTTGCCATAGGCTCCGGGCCGGAAAATAAACTTGTGGAGCCAATGAGAGGGAGAAACGGTAAATGAAAAAGACAATGCTAATGTTCTTCACGGTTGCAATTACGTTGACACTATCGGCGTCAGCATTCGCACAGCTCAGCTTGCCAGTCACCATTTCAGGTAGCGACTTTAACAATAGCGCCCTGGTGGGCTCTGCCAATGGAACCTATGTTTCCGGCTCTCCCAGTTATATGCAGTTGGCGTTTACCGCTGCTGGCGACGACGCGGTGGTAGGGGCCAAAGGCTCGTTTGGGGCACTCACCGGTCTCGGCATGAGCTTCGATTATTCCAACCTGAGTGGCGGAAATGGCGACTTGCCGTATGCGGCTTTCGGCCTGTCCGAGAACAGCCAGTGGAATTTGTCGGCGCAAGAATTCTTGGTCATTGCCGTGACCGGGAACCAGCTCAATGACAGCACCCTCGTCCACGTAGTGAATAACAATACCGGTACCGATTACATTCCTTTGAGCGGAGCCATAACACTGGGACAGCTTGAAGGCGAAACCTACAGCGATAGCGTCTCATTTGGAAATATGCAGGTTATGAGAGCCTACGCTTATATTGGCGCATGGCCCAGCGTCGGAAACACGAGCGTGGACATTAACTCCATCACGGTCGTCCCCGAACCGTCTACCATCGGTCTCGTGGTGGTTGGGTTGCTCGGGGCGTTGGCAATCCGTCGCCGCAAAGCCTGAACAGATTTTACATGACGGTTGGCATTCGAACAGCCCCGCAGAGTTGCGGGGCTCGTTCTTTTCTGAACCCCGCTCGTATCCCGCCGCCATTGCTCCCCCACCACCAACACTCATTCGTATGCCGATTAGTAAACGCCCCAATCAATGCCTACGCCCGCCAACGTTGACTTGGTGCTCGTCGCTATGGTGAGTTGTCCCGTTCCAACGGTATTGAGTATCCAAGCATGCCCAAGCAGGTCGTTTGATTTCCACGACGTTTTCAGGTATGTCGAGGCACCCACCGTGTCGATGGTACTGCCATCCGCCTTGCAAAGTTCCATCGCCCACTGGTCGACAGCCGCATCCATCTGACGGGCGTCATTCATGATGCGACGACCTTGGGACTGCTTGCGGGCTTTCACAAACGAGGGCAACGCCATCACCGTCAGCAACCCGATGATGGCAACCACAATCATTATTTCAACCAAGGTAAAACCCCGGCTGTCCTGTTTGAGAGCATGGCGATTCATACGGGACAGAATTAAGCCTTTCCACCACCTTACGGCAGGTTTGCGTTGATCGACGACAATGTGTTGTTTATGTGCTTGCCGAGGCCCCTTAACACCGTGATCGCAACGATGGCAATAAGAGCCAGAATCAGCGAGTATTCGACCAGACTTTGGCCCTTCGGTGATCTAAGTGCTCGATAAAGTGTCTGAATCGTTCTCTTCATGCGCCAGTTACCCATTAGCATTTTCCTTGAGTACGAGCCTTGTATGCATAGCTCGCACTCTTAAAATTAGCATTTGGCTTGCCAGAATTGCCCCCCCGAAGGCTCCTATGCCAAATGGTTTCCGCAGATTGCCGTATAGATAACTGTCGGGCTCCGTCAGCCAAAGACTACTGGAGAGGATGAAGGGCGGTCTGTCTTCTCGAAGCTCCGCCGATCCGGATGGCGACAAACGACACCAAAACCAATACGTGCCGCAAACTCGCAACCTTCGGGGTTGTCCACCTGACAATTCCAGAGATTGAGAGATTGTCCCAGATACTCTGTCCGACATATCTCCGGATCTGGAAGACGCCGTTGATTGCAGACGGTATTGCCAGGTCGAGGATCGGGCGGATGCAATGGCATTGCTGAAATGTCAGGTTACTGGTTTGGCAGTCGGATGCAGGAGCATACCCGGCTCTATCCTCGCCAAACCGGGTCGTCTATCGCCAAGGAGTTCGTCGACGGCAACGATCAATTGGTCGGCAAGCACCGGCTTCGTGAGCAACTTGTCTACGGCTTCAAGATGCTCCGTGGGCACCGAGTTGGGTTTCATAGCCGTAAGACCAATGAGTTTCGCTTTCGGGTGAAGTTGCCGTACGTACTTGAACGGCTCCTGACCATTGAGTTTCGGTATACTGTAATCAAGCACCACGATACGGATTTCCCGAGCGGCATAGTGGAGCATCTCCAATCCCTTCCGCACCGAAGATGAAGTCAGTACATTCGAGCCCCGTTTGACCAGCAAGGTTCTGATGGTTTCGAGCACCATGGGGTCATCATCAATGACCAGGATGGTGGATTTTGGTTCGACCTCGTCATTGGAAGGATGCTTCGGTGGTTTCTTCTGTCGGCCCACTCCACCGTTGCCGAATAATGCGATTGCTGCGGAGAACATGCCCATATGCGTCTTTCCCAAACCAAGTTTTGCGACCGTAAGCTGCCTCAGCAGTTCGGATTTATCTCAGCATGAACCGGCACGGGGGTAAAGTCAACGCAAAATGGCCATACAAGTCAGTGTTGTCCTGCCACTGAAGGGAATCTGCTAGAAAGGACTTTTATGAAGAGTTGCCCCGTCGCTATCCACCAACTCCCCCGCCTGATCCCAACCGAAACTCAACCCGGATTTACCTCGACCATTGAGTTTTGGTCGGACATTTAAGCCTACCGTTGCTCGCTATATTGAGCGGCATCTGCATTCTCATCCAAGCCGTCCGCTTAGGAATGCGCGTACCGACTTCGATGTTGTCGCTGCTGCCGAGTGTCAAGAACGGTAAGTCTTTGCCTTTGAGTTTGAGAAGGACGAGATCGTTCTTCGCGTCGGACGCCAGCACACCCTCAACGGGGAACAGGCCCCCGTTTTCGGCTTTGGCGACAACGCTGGCGGCGTTCTCAATGACATGGTGGTTCGTTATCAGTTTGCCATCCCCGGATACTAGAAAACCGGTGCCAGTTGCGATCTCCTTCCCACTGGAATCCGAGACCACCAGCGACATGACAGCGGGACGAGCTTTCCTGGCGAGGGTTTTAAGGCCGATGGCTTCGGCCTCGGCGAATACGGACGCAGGCCGGACTAGGACAGGCAGCAGGGAGAGGAATGACAGAAACGGCGTCACGGTGCGTTTCATGCGCGGATGATACCCCCCGTAAGGGAGTCGGGGTCAAGAATGTTGCCCCAGTCCTCGACATACAGCCGGCGGCGTAACCGTCCGGTCTCTGGACACTTAATTGACTGGGCGGCAGCCCGGAGGTGGAGGGGGGTTGAGTGGCTGTTCGGGGCTGCACGATCCGGTTGAATCATCGATCCGACCATCGGCGCGGAGCCCTCGCTATCTTTCCAACCGCGATCACTTTTTTTGAAGAAGCTTCCGAGGACGTTCTTCGGTGCATCAACTCTGCCACGACCTCATGCATCTGACGCCCGGTATCGATAGGGGGAAACAGTTCGTCCAGACGAACGTTGAACGCTCTGGCGAAGAACCACAACTCATATTCTTCCACGTGCACCAGCCGGGATTCGATCTTGGCCAGACTCACACGGCCGATGTCCCAACCCAGTAGCTGTAGCTT
>JBEKLM010000026.1:0-59120 GCA_050010195.1 Verrucomicrobiia bacterium | reverse complement strand
TGGTGTCGGGGAATACGAACGTGGTGGTGACGTATCTTGGGGCCAACGGGGACAACACCTATACGCCGGGGATTGCGTCACGCACGAACGTGCTGGATTACATGACCGGCGACGCGAGCGGCAACTACACGAATGGCGGTTGGCAGGACACGGGCCAGACCAATGTTCTCAGTGGCGGCAACGGCTCCGGCATCGTCACCAACATGACGGATACGGCCATCCCGAGCACCCCGACCGATCGGTACTACCGCGTGCGTGTGTTGTTGCCGTAACACCGCTTGGAAACAGTCGGGGCTGGCGCGTTCCCACAAGGCGGCGCCGTGTGTGCTTACCGGCGACCGTTTTCCAACAGCGACGCGGCAATCGCCAGGGCTTTTTCATAGACCGGGTCCCGGGCGGGGCGGTCGAGCTCTTGGGACAAGAGGGATGCGTCGTCCGCGGGCCAGAACGCGCGCTTGCGCGGCAAGCCGCACGCATGGGGCATATCGACGGTCGCGCTGGCGGTGCTTTCGCCATGATTCTTCCGGACGGAGAATGTTGCATCTCCCGTCTTGATGGCGATGGACACGATCCCCACCGAGGTCGCATCGCGGTCGTCGCGCTCGGACAGATGGATACGGGCCCTGGCTTCTGGCAGCGGCCATCGGAGTTGGGCCGCGAACCAGGAGCCGTACAACAAAGCACGCAAGCCGGCGCCCGGCCCGCACCCATGCACAATGTTGATGGCACGAATTTGCGGCAATTCGGCACAACAGTGCGGTTCGTCGAAAAACTCGGCGGCAAGTTTGCGCCACAACCCCAGCCGCGTCCAGCTCAAGTCGGTGAAGCTGCAGCGCGGATATTCCGTGAGAACGCGCGCCAAACCAGTAAGCTGCGATCGCGGATCGAGCCAGGCGGAGGTGTCGTAAATGACCCGGTTGGCCACGGCGACGAGGCGGCGGAACAGATCGATTCGCGTCAGGAAGTTGCCCTGCCACCACACAATCGTCGGGAGATCTGATTCCAGCAACGGCAACACCGCTGAGCCGAGGTGCGCGACGCTCTGGCCGCTCGCATGAATGGCGATTTGCTCGCAACACACCTGTTTCTGCCCCGTGCCGGCGAGGTGGCAATGGGCGGAGATCGAGGCGGACAGTTCGGATGCCGAGGTGCTCGACTCCGCGGAGAGCACGATCGCCCGACAGGGATGATGACTCGTGAGCGTACTGATCACCTCGCTGGCGTGCGCGGCCTCCGCGTCGGTTTCCGAGAGCACGACGAAGTTGAACAGGCAGGCCCGCGTGATCTGGCGTTGCGATGGGTCTTTCTCCGATTCGGCGGCGAGTTGCCAGAGTTCGTGAAGCTGGCGCTCGATCTGCGCCACATCCACGGCGGTTTCGACGCCGGCGGTGAAGGTCTCCAATTGCGTGCTGTTGGGCATGGTTAGGGGCGCCTCCATTCCCGTCCATCACGCTCGATGATTTCATCGGCCTCGGGCGGGCCCCACGTGCCCGACTCGTATGGGAACGGTGCGGGCGACGCGTCCCAGCCAGCGATGATCGCGTCGATGATCTTCCAGGAACGTTCGACCTCGTCGCGCCGGGTGAACAGTGTCGAGTCGCCGACAATGGCGTCGTGTAGTAATCGTTCGTAGGCTTCGGGCGCGCGCGCCCCGAAGCTGCCGCCGTAGAGGAAATCCATCTTCACGGGTTGCAAATTGATCGCGTTGCCGGGCACCTTGGCGTTCATGCGGACGGCAATGCCTTCGTCGGGTTGGATGCGGAGCACGAGCACATTCGGCTGCAGCGGCTCGGACGATTCGGCGGCGAAGAGCACGGCGGGTGGCGCTTTGAACTGGATGGCGATCTCGGCGACGCCTTTCGGGAGGCGCTTGCCGTGCCGGAGGTAGAACGGCACACCGGCCCAGCGCCAGTTGTCGATGAACAATTTCAAGGCGACGAACGTCTCGGTGCGCGAACCGGGGGCGACATTCTTTTCCTCCTGATAACCGGGCACGGGCTTCCCGGCCATCGACCCGCTCGCGTACTGGCCGCGAATTGTGAACTCCTGGACCTGGTCGGGTTTGATCGGGCGAATCGCGCGAAGGATCTTCACTTTCTCATCGCGGATGACCTCGGCTTCGAGCGCGATGGGCGGCTCCATGGCCACGAGCGAGAGCAATTGCATCATGTGGTTCTGCACCATGTCGCGGAGGGCGCCCGACTGGTCGTAGTAGCCGCCGCGGCCTTCGACGCCCAGCGATTCGGCGACCGTGATTTGTACGTGGTCAACGTATTTCTGGTTCCAGATCGGTTCAAAAATCTCGTTGGCAAACCGCAGGGCCAGGATGTTCTGGACGGTCTCTTTGCCAAGATAGTGGTCGATGCGGAAGATGTGCTGTTCGTCGAAGACGCCGGCCAGCACGTGGTTCAATTCTTCCGCGGTGGACAGGCTCCGGCCGAAGGGCTTTTCCACGATGATGCGCTGTCGCGTGCTGGAACCCTGACCAGACTGGACGAGGCCGTTCGCACCCAGTTGTTCGATGATGCCGATGAATTCCGTCGGGGCGGTGGCCAGGTAAAACAGACGATTACCGGCGGTCCCACGCTCGGCATCGAGTTTCTGAAGGAATCCGCTGAGCGACTTGTACCCCTGGGCATCGCCAAATTCAGATTGATGATAAAACACCGCTTGGGCCAGCGAGTCCCACACCGCGGGATTGATCGGTTGGAAACGCGAAAACTGGGCGACGGCGTCGCGCAACTCGGCGCGAAACTGATCGTGTGTTTTTGGACGGCGCGCGAAACCGACGATGGCGAACGACTGCGGAAGCTGGCCTTCGTGGGCGAGGTTATAGAGTGCCGGGACCAACTTGCGGTGGGTGAGGTCGCCGGTAGCCCCGAAGATGACCAGCGCGCACGGTTCCGGCACCTGCTGCGTACTGATGCCTTCACGAAGTGGATTGGTAGCGAGTGTGTTTTGCATGGCCATGACCCGAGCCGAAACTATCACACCTACGATGCCGGACGGAAGAGAGCAGTTTCTAGCCATGATTGGTTCGGCAAGCGCAAAGGCTTCCGGCGAGGCATATTTTGTTGGAAACGGATGGCCGTACAGGCAGATTATTGATCTGTGGCTCCGACGAAAAGCTCCAGCGTCAGGCTCAAGGACATCGCCGAAAAGCTGAAGGTATCGGTGTCGACGGTTTCGCGGGCCTTGGGGAAGGACACCAGTAGTCTCGTGGCACCCGAACTGCGGAAGAAGATCCACGAACTGGCGCTTGAGGCGCATTACGTTCCACATCCGGCGGCGCAACTGATGCGCAAACCAAACGTCCATCTTGTCACGGTGTTGCTGCCGTTGGAGAGTGGGATATTCCTGAGCGATTACTACGGCGCGGTGCTTTCCGGCGTGATCTCGGCCTCGCGCGATTGGGGGACGGAAACGAGGGTCGCGCTGATCGACCGCAAAGAGGCGGACATTGTGGAACAAATGCAACGCGTGGCGATGGGGGCCGGCGGGTTGCTGTACATGGCCATGCCTTTGGATGCGGGGGAGTTGGCAAAACTGGAGAGCTTTGGCCGAACGGTGGTGGTGATCAGTGGGAGCCTGCCCCCCGGCCTCGATCTGTCTGCGATCCGCGTCAACACCGTCGGCTCGGACAACGTCACCGGTGCCTGCGAGATCACGAAGGAATTGCTCCGGCTTGGACATCGACGGATTGGTTTGATCAATGGCCCGGCGACGTCTCGCACCGCCTCCGAACGCGAAGAAGGTTTTCTGAAAGCGATGAAGGAACACCGGGGAGTGATCGATTCCCAGGCGATGATTCGCGGTGCGTTTGCGACGGACACGGGAACGCAGGGTTGGCAACAGGTCAAACAGTGTTCCCCACGCCCGACTGCGCTGGTGTGCGGAAACGACGAAATCGCCTTTGGAGTATTGGAGGCGCTCGCCAACGAGAAGGTGGATTGCCCCGGACAAATTTCCGTGGTGGGGTTTGATGATTCGCGGTGGGCGGTGCGCATCACGCCGAAACTGACGACAGCGCGACAACCGATGGCGCAGTTGGGTCGGGCAGCGACGGAGTTATTGGTTCGGCGACTGCAAGGGGACGCGGGGACGGAGGTGGATCACCTGGTGTTCCCCATGGAGATTATTATCCGCCAGTCAACCGCCCCGCCAGGCAAGCCATAATGCGCTTCATTGCGCCTGACGAGGCGGTGAATTTGTGGAGGGGGCCGCGTCCTGATTTGGCGGCGCCGGCGGGGAGATGGACAGGCGTTGATTGATCGAGTTCGGGGGAGTTGTTGTTGGCGCGGGCTGGCCAAGCAGGTCCCGGCGACTGCTGTAATAGGGAGCCGGCGCGGCGGTATGGCAACCGCTCGCGGCAAGGCCAAGGATCACAGTGAATAGGATTGCCAGCCAGGATCGACTCATGTCCCTGCCAGGGTAGCACCATGGCGCGCCCAAGCCAAGTCCAGTTGCCCGGTATCGAGCGAAGTTGCGCCCGGTGATCCGATCTGTTCTAATCCGGGAATCGTGAAACAGCTTCTGGTCTCTGCGTTCCTGCTGGCAGCGGTTTTGGCTCGTGCGGATCAGACGGATCCGAAAGTAGTGATTGGCAAGGCACGGTTCACGGTCATTGCTCCCGAGTGCATCCGGATCGAGTACGCGAAGGACGGCCGGTTTGTCGATGCGAAATCCATGTTTGCCGTCGGACGCGACGCGGTCTGGCGTGGTTTCAAGCTAAGCCGCGACAGCAGCAACGTAACGATCGACACCGGGAAGATCCGATTGCAATACCGACCTGACGACGAACCCTTCAACCAAAGGAATTTGCGGGCGCGCATCGCACGGGGCGCCGAATGGGTGGATTGGTGGCCCGGTCAGCGGAACCAAGAGAACCTCGGGGGAACGATTCGCACGCTGGATCGCGTGAAAGGTCCGGTTGATCTGGGTGACGGCGTGTTGGCGCGAGATGGTTGGTATCTATTGGATGATTCATCGACCCACCTCCTGACGGACGATTGGGTGGAGGAGCGCCCGGACAATGGAAACACGGACTGGTATTTCTTCAGTTACGGGACGGACTACAAGGCGGGCTTGAAAGCGCTGACGCGCATTGGCGGAGCGGTGCCACTTCCGCGAAAGTACGTGTTGGGCGCCTGGTACTCGCGGTACTGGCCATACTCGTCGAAGGATTACCATCAGATTGTCGAGGAGTATGCCCAGCACGATTTTCCGCTCGATGTAATCGTCATGGACATGGATTGGCACAAGAGCGGGTGGACCGGCTGGTCGTGGAACCGCGAGTTGTTGCCCGACGCCGAGGAGTTGTTGCAATGGTTTCACCAGCAAGGGCTGCACGTTACGTTGAACGTGCATCCGGCCGATGGCGTCGGCCCGCAGGAGGACATGTATGAGCCGTTCATGCGCGCGATGGGCGAGGATCCGGCGACCAGGACGACGCTGCCGTTCGATGCGGCCAACAAGAAATATCTCGATACGCTGTTCCAGTACACACACGATCCCCACGAACGCGAGGGTGTGGACTTCTGGTGGTTGGACTGGCAACAGTTCCCCTACACGCGCAGCCTGACACACCTGACCAACCTTTCCTGGCTGAATGAGTACTACTACCGCCATACCGGCCGCAATGGTCTGCGCGGCCAGTCGTTCAGCCGTTGGGCCGGTTGGGGGGATCATCGCCATCCAATCCACTTCTCGGGAGACGCCGATACGGGTTGGAACATGCTGACGTTTGAAGTGCCGTTCACGTCCACCGCGGGAAACATCGGTTGCTTTTTCTGGTCGCACGACATCGGGGGACACACGGGCGGCCGCAACGAGGAGAGCTACACGCGCTGGGTCCAATTCGGCGCGACCTCGGCCGCCCTCCGCTCGCATTCCACGCGCAAGCCCGACATGGATCGCCGCCCTTGGACGTACGGTCGTCAGGCGGAAGATTCGATGCGCTTGTCGTTTCATTTGCGGTCGGAGTTGTTCCCATACATCTACTCGAGCGTGTGGCAAAGCTGCTCGGAATCGGTGCCGTTGAACCGACCGATGTACATCGAGTACCCCACCAACGAGGAAGCCTATCGCCACCCGCAACAGTATTTCTTCGGCGATAGCCTTCTGGTTGCACCCGTCACGACGCCCGGGGCGGGGCCGGACAAGGTTGCGCAGCAAGTCGTGTGGTTCCCGACGGGAGATTGGTACGACTGGTTCAGCGGCCAGCGTTGTTCAGGGGAACAAACCGAGACCGTTTCAGCAGACATCGATCGGTTCCCGTTGTATGCGAAAGGTGGGGTGCCGATCCCGCTGCAGCCGTATTCGCCACGGATGGCCACGGCTCCGCTGACCAATCTGGTGGTCCGCTGCTATCCGGGCCCGGATGGCGTGAGTTCCAGCACGACGCTCTATGAGGACGACGGTGTGACGACCGGATACTTGAAGGGGGAAAGTTCACAGACCCTCCTGACGTATCGGCGTTCTGGCAACGAAATCGCGATAAGCGTATCACCGTCAACGGGCGGTTACGCGGGGCAAGTTCAGGAGCGGTCTTATGTGGTGGAATTGCCCGAGACAGGAAAGCCGCATACGGTTTCCGTCAACGGCAAACGGACCACGGCAGACTATCGTGAGAGCACGCGTACAACCCGCGTGAGCGTGGCAACCCGGTCGATTCGCGATCCCGTGCGGGTGGTGGTGAACTTCTGAAAGCGCACGGTTCAGACCGTATCAACTGCCTCGTGCACGCGTTGGATGAAGTCGTCAAAATGGAACGGCTTGTGGATATACCCGAAGAGCCCCTCTTGAAACATCCGTTGTGCGACGTTGTCTTCGCAGCCAGTCAGGAGAATGGTGCGGACCTCCGGGTTCTGGCGTTTCAAACATTCGAAGACGAGGTCGCCCGTCATCCCCGGCATCAGGAAATCGAGTAAAACCAGTTGGATATTCTGCCAGTTCTTCTCGTAGAAACCGATTCCCTCTTTAGCGCTGGATGCGGTGTAGACCTGAAACCCGGCGGGCTCCAAGCAGCCTCGGACGATCTCCAAGAGTTCGGGTTCGTCGTCGATTGCAAGGACGGCGTCACGCGTTGTGGTATTGAGCGATTCCATGAACTAGGAGAAGTAAAGCAAGCGTTATTCCAACGGTGACGACATCGAAGGCCGTCAATGGATGGCGGAAGTATGTACATAACGCAACCCATTGAGCTAGTAGCTTCTAGGCGGGATGAAGATTTCCCACTGTCCCGGCGAGGCATCCGTAAGAAGCGGTTCCCAGTTTGTTGGGATTTTGGCATTTCTAAGGGAAACCAAAATGGCTTGGTAAACTTCGCCCGTATCGCTGGAAGTTACAACAGGTCGTTCGATTCCGTTTGGCCCGTGTTCATAGTGCAACACGCTCCAAAAGATATTTGTTGTGCTATAGCTGAGAACCTCGACCCATGGCGGTGTATATTTAAGTCCTATCGGCTTTACGACGTGGATTGTCACATCGCGCCTTACTCCTGTCTTGCTGGCTCCTTCGGCTGGTGGAAACCCGGCATTCCTGAGCATCGCAACGAATTGAATTGTAAAATTATCAGTGTCCTCGCCATAGGGAGATTCGTAGATCACAACGGGGATTTTTGTTACGTGCTGTGTTTGGTAAATGAAATCTCTGGCTTGTGTTTCGGTGATGTTTCTAGGCTGTATCTGTGCATTGATTTCGGCCTGTTGCAAGACCGAGAGCCTGTGATTGAGTTTGGTGTCTACCAACCACAAGCTGGCGGCGACAAGCGCCAAAACAATGATGCACCTCTCTCGGCGCGTTTTTCGGTCTGCGCCCGGTTCGTCCCGCAAATTCCTAAATCCAAAGAATGCAATTATCAGTTCAACAAACGGGCCAGCGTAGTCGATTGTGTTGACGACTGCGTTCAATGTGTTACTGGAGTTCCAAAATGAGAAACTCATCGGCAGTTTTTCAATTATTACAGGCGGTGATAATTCTTTGCTGTGCCTATCTTCTTGGGAGAAGTCACGGTTCCGACAGTAAACGGCACGACAAACGAGAGGATGCGACTGGCGACTCGAAACACAAGCCAAAAATAGATGTTGACAAACCATTGCGCTAAGTATAAAATTACCACCATGAAGAATATGAGTGCGCCTCAACTGGAAACCTCGCAAGTCATCCGCGAGATTCGGCGGGCTTGTTCCGACGAACTTGCGGCGGTTGAATTTCTTGAGTTGCATAGGTGGAATGGTTCGCCGTGCTGCGTTCACTGCGGTTCGAAGAACGTCTACAAGATGGTGGACGACAAGACCGGCGAGCGCAGCAAACGTTTCCTGTGGCGCTGTCGTGATTGCAAAGAGCAGTACACGGTGCGCATCGGCACCGTGTACGAAGAATCCCGAATCCCGCTCAAGCATTGGTGCTATGCGTTCTGGCGAGCGTCAACCTCTAAGAAGGGTGTGAGCGCATTGGAGATCAAACGCCACTGCCAGGTTAGCTACAAGTCGGCCTTGTTCCTGATGCACCGCATTCGATTCGCAGTGTCGCCGGACGGCTCGGCACCAAAGTTGAAGGGCCGCGTGGAAGCGGATGAAACATATGTCGGTGGCAAACCAAGGCCCAACAATTATCATCGTGGATTCCCGGCTCGCGGCAAGAAAACCCCCGTGTTCGCAATGGTCGAGCGAGACGGCAATATCCGTCGTCTTGTGGTTCCGACCGTTAGCGCCAAGAATCTCAGGGCGGCACTCGCGCAATACGTTAACCGTAGCGCAACGCTCCTGACAGACGAGAATCCGTGCTATCGCGGGTCAAGCTCCCGGTTTGAAGGCGGTCACTTCACGGTCAACCACCGAAGCGGCGAATATGTTGCCTTTAACGGTGCCCACATCAACACCGCTGAGTCGTCGTTTGCGATCTTGAAGCGCGGCATCAATGGCATCTTCCACGCAGTCAGTACGAAGCATCTTCACCGCTACGTCGGAGAGTTTGATTTTCGTTGGAACACCCGAAAGCTAAATGACGGCGACAGGACGGCTGCCGCGATTCGGAGTGCAAACGGCAAGCGGTTGATGTATCGTTACGTCGAACCAGACAAGGCGGCGTAATCTATGGCAAAAGCGCGGAAGCGTAAGCGAAAGAAGAAGCCGGGCCCAAAGACCGAACGTCTCAAGATCAACATGGACTTCGTGTCGGCAATCAAAGCCTCTTTGGCGAAGAAGAAGCCGGTTTCAGGCTGGCCAGAGCCAGCGACAGAATAGTGACTCTGGCACATTTTTGTACACATTTCCCACGATTGCGTTATGTACATACTTCCGATGGATGGCGGACGTTGACGGAAGTCGTTATGGCAGAGGACGCTACATGGCACACGAGATGCTTCGATTGAGGCGAAGACATTTGATGTAGGAGCCACACACAGTAGAAAGGCGATCCATGGAACAGAGCGAACCAGCCAGAAACGGGGCAGACCTTGCCGATATCCGCATCTTGATTATTGACGACGACAACATCAACGCGATGTTGGCCAAAAGTGTCCTGGAACGGCTGGGATGTACCGTCCAAATCTCCTGCAACCCGGTAAAGGCGCTCGAGAAGTACGCCCGCGACAAAGACACGATCGATCTGGTGCTGGTGGACTATTTCATGCCCACCATGGACGGAGGAGCGACGGTCGATCACCTGCGAAAGCTGAATCCCGAGATCAAAGTGCTCCTCTTTTCCGGTGCGGAAGAAATACGGCTGCGGCAAATCATCCGTCGACATTCCATTGAGGGCTTCCTTCACAAACCTCTGCGGAAAGAAGAAGCGCAGCAATTGATTCACGAGATTTTCCCGGCACGATCCGAGCCGGTCGCCAGCACCTGATCCGCCCAGCGCTCCGGAAAGCAGGAACACCCCACGCATTCTTCCTGGTGGAAATGCGCTGGCCGCAAATCCACCGACAACACAATCCTCGGGGATCAATCTTGCTTGCCCGACTGACCGCGCGTCCCACCGAGCGCTTTCACGACGGCGTTGTAATTGGTGACCAAGCCGTTGTACTTGCGGATGCTGGCGTTCAAGTCGGCGGCCAGTTGTTCAATCCGCGCGTTGGCTTCCTTCATGCGTTCATCGCGTTGCGCCACGGCATTCGCCCAATTCGAAATCGCGCCCTTGAGCTGGTCCCGTTCCAGGGTCAGTTGCTCGTTGGCGGCTTCGGCAGGTCCTAATTTTTGTTCGACTTGAGAACGGAGGGCCCGCTCGGTGGCCAGCGCCGTTTTGAGTTGATCGAGATCTTCATTCAACCCGTTCAACTGTTTGGCTTGCTCGTCGATTTTTGCGGACTGTTCCAGTCGCACCTGATCGAGGCGCTTGATTTCGAGATTCAGCCGCCGGTCATGCAGCCATTGGGTGACGCACAGGCACGCCAGCGCCACGATACCGAACAGATTCAGGTATTTTAGTTGACCATTCATGGCTGTGTGGGAGTCGGCTCGCGAATCTCAAAGGCGACCTTCTGAATGCCCGTCGACCGCACCAGGTCGAGTACGTGGATGACCGCGCCATAGCGGACGTCCTGGTCGCCACTGATGAACACACGGAGGTTTTCATTGGTGTGATGCCAGGCGTTCAGCCGCAGCACCAGCTCGTTTGGTCCGAGGGGCTGCTTGTCGAGGTAGACCGCGCCGTCCTTGTCCACCGAGATGCTCGCAAAATCATTTTTTGTATCAAGTGTCGCCCGGGTGGCGGTTGGCAGGTTGACCTTGACGCTTTTCAAGTTGACCATGCTCAGACTCACCAGCATGAAGCTGGCGAGCAGAAAGAACATGATGTCGATCAGCGGGATGATTTCAATCCGCGCGTCGGATTCGGACGATTGTTTGGGACCAAGTTTCAGTGGCATGGGCGCAACTCAGGATTGGGGTGTGGGTGTCGACACGGGGCGTCCCTCGGCCTGGGCGCGCTGGGCGCGCTGCCGGGCAAATTCCTCGAGATCGTGGCCGTGATGTTTGGCCGATTCGACGACCAACTCGATGTGATTGATGGTTTGTTCCAATCGCGATCGGAACCGCATCAGTCGGCGGTTGTAAAAATTATACGGCAGCAGGCAAAGAATCGCCGTGCTCAAGCCGCACGCCGTGGCAATCAGGGCTTCGGCGATGCCGCCGCTGACCTTCACCGCCGCCAACTCTTCCTGGCCGACGAAACTGAACGATCGCATGATGCCGGTGACCGTGCCGAGCAGCCCGAGCAACGGAGCCAGCGTGATCAGTGTGCCGAGGATCCAGACGTATTTTTCTGCTTTCTCGATCTCGTCGTTGGCGCGCAGTTGCATGGCGCCGAGCAGGGACGAATGCGCGTGCAGCAGGCCTTCATGGACCGTACACAAGAACGGATCGTCGGTGGCGGTCGTCATCTGCACGGCGTGGTCGAAATCGCCGTTGGCGATGGCGTCAAACGCGTCGTGCAACGATTTGGGATTCGCGCGACGGCGGAGACTGGTCCACCAGAGTGCGCGCTCGACGATCACCACGAGGGCGGCCAGAAAGGCGAGGAGAATCGGCCACATGACCGGGCCGCCTTTGAAGAAAAAGTCCACGACGATGTTGGCGAGCAGAATCGGCATCATAAATTAAGGTCTTTCATTGGGGAGTGATTTGAAAGTGAATCGGTACGTCGTACGTACGCACGCCACCCGGGGCGAACCGCCACTGGTGGCGAATTGTCCGGACGGCAGATTCGTTTAGTAACGGCCAGGGAGAAGCCTGGATGACTTCGGCCGAGCTGACGAGGCCGCTCTCACCGACGACAAGGCGGATGACCACCGTGCCCTCTTGGTGCTGTTCGATTGCTTCGCGCGGATACTCCGGAGAAGCCTGTTGACCCTCGCCCACGCCGAACGTGAGCTGTTGGACGGTCGGGACCGGCTTGGACGGCCGTCCGTACGTCGCCTGGTCGAAGGGAACGACGCGCGTGGCGCCCTCCACGGGCACGGCGAAGGCGATGGCGGGAGACGGTTCCGCAACGGGAATCGCCGGAGGGGCCATTTCATCGGACGGCAAGGCCGTCGAAGACCCGCCGTTGGCGGGCTGACGTTCGTTCTCTGTCGGCACAATGGTTTGCTTGCCCAGTTGCACAAACAGTTTCTCCACCCTGACCGGTTCGGGCGCCTTGACGAAGGGGTGGACACGTGAGTAGGGCAGCAGGAACCCGAGGAGTCCCACGGCCAGGCAGACCGTCCAGATCACGAGGGTCAGCACGGGGACGAGGGACGTGTCATCGCTCGGCTCCATGCCGATGTGAGCAATCGAGTCCGTCGGGCACGCCGTCACCGGCGGCCCGACGAACTGAATTGTACCTTTGGCATTCACAGACGGCTCTTATCTATTTCAGAATGCTAACCCAAGCGTGCCGAATATACCACGGCGCATGCCATATTGGGCAGCGTTGACACCAACGCCGGTACCGCTGCGGAGTTCATAGACGTTGTCCGTGATGTTCACGACATCCAACCGGGCCTTCAACACGCGGGTCTTGTCCAGTTTCATGTCCTGTTCCACGCCCATGTTCACCGAGTAGTACACCGGCACGCTGGCGCCATTGGGAATGGGCGCGGACGGATCGTTGGGTTCAACTCCCCCGCCATCCTGCCGCAGCCCGCTGCCGTAGATCGCGTCCACGTATACGTGGGTGCTGCCACGGACTTCTTTCCAGGTGTACGCCGCACCAAAGGAGCCGCTGACCCGTTGATCGTGGTCGAGGTAGATCCAATGGTTTTGGACATACGCCAGGTCGTTGGGAGAAAACAGGAATTGCGCCGAGTTCCAGTCCTCACCCTGTGCCACCGAGTAGGCAACATTAGCGTAGGAGGAGAACCCCCCAGTCGCATAGCTGCCGGTGAATTCCACACCGTACACCCGGCCCAGCCGGTAATTGAACGCCGAAAGGATCAGCGATTGCCCGAACAAACCGTCGTCCAGTTGGTTGCGGGCCTCTTTATAGTATCCATCCACGCCCACTTGCAGCCCCGCCGCGAGTTTCTGGCTGATGCCCGCGTCGAAATAGTTCGCGCGCTCGGCCTTGACCGGATCGTCCTGGCTCACCTCGGAGGCATTTGCAGTACCATTGAATTGCGATACGGTGGTCGCCGGTATATTCTCCAGCGGCGGCGGCGTGAAGTATCGCGCATACCCGGCGTGCAACGTGGTGTTGGTCGTCGCTTGGTAGATCAAGTTGGCGCGCGGGCTGACCTGGTTTTCGTCGTCGAACGAAGAGGAATACAGGTCAAAACGTGCGCCAAAGTTGAGCGTGAGCTTCGGCACGATTTTCCATTCGTCCTGCAGGTACACGCCGAAGAATGTTGCATGCTGGTGGCCGTCGTCCACGACGGTGTCCAGCCCCGTCGCTTCACCGATGTTGTTGGTGTAATAGGTCGTGGTCGTTGTGTCGGACGTCAGGAATTCCTGCAACACCATCACGCCGGCACGTAAGGTGTGCTGGTCGTTGAGGACATAACTGCCATCCGCTTGCAGGCCGCCCGAATCAAGCGATCGATTCACATCCGTGGCCACTCCTTCGAAGTAGAGATCGCCTGTGGGAGTGGAATCGGGGAGAAAATGCACGCCGCTGTAGCGTCCGTAACCGGCGACTTGAAAATTCAAGTCACCCGCCGATTTCTGGTAGGCCAACACACCGTAGTAATTCCGCTCGTCCTGGTTCTCGTTCAAATCGGCGGAATTAGCAGTGGGCGCTTGGCCGGGCGCACCCGGATACGCGGCTGTGCTGTTTGTCAGTACGTTGGGAATCTGATACGTGCTGTACGACGCACTTCCCAGGAGGCTGATGCGGCTGGTGTCATCCAGGATGTAGGACAGATACGTGAACCCCTTGTATTGTTTCGTGTCATCGTGGGTCGGAATCGCACTGTCGATTGGGTTCTCGATGCCGATGCCATTTTGGTCGTAACTGCCATCCACGAAGTAGCTCAGTTTCCCTTGCGTGCCGCCGTATTCGAAACTCGGCCGCAACGTGTCGTAGGATCCGCCATACATCTCCGCTTCACCACCGTTTTCGAATCCGCCCTTGGTTTGGATGTCCACAACACCTGCGGTGCGGAAACCATATTCCGCCGGCAACGCCCCGTCGATGAGCTGCATGCTGTTCACGAAACGCGGATCGAGTTCCAATCCAAACCCCGTGATGCCTTCGGGCAGCAATACGTCGTTGATGCGGTATTGCAGGTTCGCGTGTTCGCCGCGAACGTGCAGGTCTCCGTTCACCGCCGAATCCTCCGCGACACCCGGCGCACGCAAGACCACTTGATTGAATGGCGCATTGTCGCCCTCCGCTTCCGATTCGATTTGCGCCTGGCTCACCGAGTACGCCGTCGCCCCGAGATCCGGCAGAATCTGGCTGCGGGCCTGGTCCAATTTGCCGTAGACCGTCATCTCGGGAAGCTTCGATACGTTGGTCGAACTTCCGGAACTCGCCGGTGCGGACGCGACTACCGGAGCGTTCGTTTCCGTGGATGCGGGGACAGCGGCGGTCGGTGGACTGTTGGTGGGAAGTGGGACCGCCACCGGAGGGGTGGTGACGCTCGCGGGATTTTCCGATGCGGCGGGCGCGGGTACCGCCGGTGGAGTATTGGTTTCGGATACGGCGGGGACGACAGTCATGGTCGTCGGGTTGTTGGTCTGCGTTGCCACGGAAGAAGCGGTGGCGTCGGGTGGATTGTCGGTTTGCGCGAGAACGACATGGGCGCAAGCCAACGCGGCGATGGCGATCACTGCGAGACTGGCGCGCGCGCGACCGGGGCGTGCCCGTTCGCCGAGCCGAACGGCGTGTTGCTCGAAGTTCGATTTCATTTCTTATTCCAATAAATAACGGTTTCCCCTCCTGGCTTGACAGGTTCACATACCTGGAATGCGGGCAGGAGAAACCCGCTCATTCTTTGGTCTGGGAAAATCGCTCCTGCGGCCCGTCTTTCTCAAAGGCGGCGGGTCGCTACGCTAAAGAATCAGGGCGCAACTTGTCCATGAATTCCATGTGCGAAACTGCGCTCCCGCTCAATCCGCGCGGGGCGATCTGGATGCCTGGATTATGCCGGGGAAGCAGGAGGAGCGCGGCCTGGAGGAAGAAGGACGACGAATGGGTCGACGACCGAGAGCGTAACAGACGGGCGTGCATCGATCCACCGGATCGAGATCGTAGGCACAGCTATTTCACAGACGGCGGAATCCACCTGTCCGTGTGCGAACAGGGTGACCGTGCAATGATGGTCGGGTTGGCCGGCATCAAAGTGAATCAGTTCGTGCAGTTCGGGTGAAGCCGCCATGAGATCGATCAGCAAGATCATGCCGATGATCGTCGAGACGAGCAGCCGTTTGCCCAGTTGTTTCAAACCGCGAATTCCTTATTGCAACTATATTGCATTTATAAACGAACACGCGCGCCGAATGCAACCCTTTTTTTGGCATCACAAACCAAGGGCACCCGGCGCCGCTGGCGAGGTCCGGCTGCGTTGCTTCCGGCGGCGGAAGGGCCGCCGCTTCTGGCAAGCGGGACAGACGCCGAAGAATTCCAAATTATGGCTGATATCCGTGTAGCCCCGTGCGGCCACGACCTTGCTGAGTCTGTCGACAATGCAGTCATCGATACTTTCCACTCGTCGACACTTCTTGCAAATGAGGTGATGATGGTGCTTGTCGTCGACGTACTCGTAGCGCCATTTATCGTCACCAAAATCACAACGCCGGATCAGATCGAGTTTTTCAAAGGCGGCAATGCATCGGTAAATCGTCACCCGATCACACGTCTTGCGATGGAGGTGTTGGCGGATCTCGTCAATCGTAAATGGCCCGTGGTTCCGGATTAATAAGTCGAGCACCAAGCTTCGGGGTCCCGTCACTCGTAGCCCGCCGCTGCGCAACGCCGACAGGGCGGTCTGGTAAGATCTGCGCGAACTCGATTGGCCATGTCGGGTCATGGTGGTTTTCTATACGCCCCGGATTTGCCGCAGGCAATTCTGAAGTGGCAATCTCTGACCAATTCCTCCGTCCCACGCGCTCGTTTCCGCAAGTCGGGCGCAACTCGTCCGGGAGTGCCAATGGCGAGCGTGCGCACCCGCTTGATTCGCGCGGGGCGATCTGGATGCCTGGATTATGCCGGGGAAGCAGGAGGAGCGCGGCTGGCGGTGGCTGCGGCAAAAACGGCGAGCAGATGAAAATGTTCAACGTGCGGTTGCGCCTCCACCAACATCAGCGCCACGAGAAGGACAATAACCACGACCGGCACGTCGGATGTAACCGCCATGGCCCATTGGCAGGCGCCGCAGTGGTCGGGTTCGTTCAGACCGCATTTGTCCTCATGGTGATGAACGACGCCGAAATAGACAACGACGGAGAGATACAGGAGCGAGACGACCCACATTATGCCACGCCGTTTCATAACGGCCGTGCGGGAATTTGCCAGCGGCATCACGGAAAGTCAAGGGCAACGCATCGTGCGATGATAATCAAAATTGCGCCATCAGACCTACGCGGGCTTGAATCGGCTCGACGGGATGGAACACATCCCCAAACTGCCCGGTGGCCGGTAAGGCCGTGGGCGACTGGCGATAGGTGTAGGCGTAGTCGATGTCATGGTCGCGGCGGTCAAGCAGGTTTAATACTTCGGCAGAAATGCGCCAGGTCTTGTTGATCTGATAGCTGCCTTCCCAGTTGAGCAGGATCGTTTCACTGGATTTGTACTGTCCGTCGGCAGTCAGATTGCGCGGGCCGAAATAACGCAGACGCAAGCTGGACGAGATACGGTCCAGTTCATGCAGTGTAATTCCCGCTGACACCACACTTCCGACGGCTTCCGGCACGTAATAGCCACCCTTGCTGGTGGCGGTGCTGACGTCCGTGGTATCCAATCTCACGAACCTGGCGATGGAATTGGCGTAGTCAACGTCAAACGCCAGGTACGGCGTCGGCTTGTAATAATTTGACAACTCGACTCCGTAGCGGTTGCTTGGACTTTTGGAAGCGACGGTGCTGCCGGTGTCGCCATCCTGTTGGAGTTCGGAATCGCTGTACAGATACCACAACGAAAGAGTGCTCTGCGTATGCGGCACGATCAGCGTGCGCGCGCCGATTTCTCCACCTTTGGTTTGGACCAGACCAGAAATTCTCTGGCTCGGTGTGTCGGGATTGGGATTGTCCGCAGAAATCGGTTCCACGGTTTGTGTTGCGCCGCGTCCGTCATTGCTGTGGAAATCAAACCCACCCTGCACGTAATATTCCGTTTTGGCCCACGGACCGAAAATCAAACTCAGCTTGGGGCTGGGCAACGCACTGAACGCGGTGCCCGAGTTGACCGGATTGTTGAGACAGGTGACATCGAAATATTCGATATCGCCGCGAATGGCCGCCACGGAACGGAATTTGTCGTTCCACTGAACCTTGTTTTCCAGCCAGAAACCGGCTTGTGTGTCGGTGAAATCGTCCGCTTCCGTGGTGGCGGGCAGAACACTGCCGCCGTTTTGGCTGTCCGTCTTGTCCACGCGCACCCGGCCTTCCGTTTGGTACAGCCCGTTGTCGATCCAGTCGTTGCGGGCCTGCAACCCGAAGGTATTCTCCACCTCGCGGCCCCGCCATTGGCTAAAGGTGGTGTGACGGGCGTCCAGGCCAGCCACTTCTCGCTTGTCCTGTTGCTCGAACTGATCGCCGAGAGCGGGGTCGGTGAGGAAGTAGGTGAAGTCGGAAAACAAATCGAGATCGTAATAGAATCCGTAGGTCGTGATCTTCGTCTCGGAATTTCCGTCCCCGGTGTGCCATTCGCCTTGCAGGCTGTACCGCTGCGAATTCCCGCCGTCGGTGGGGTTGATGGCGCCGAAGAAGCCGACCTCGGGCACGGTGCTATCCGGAATCTGATCGCTCGAATTCCATTTGCCGTGATAACCCCGGGCCGTGACGCTGTAACCGTTGACCGCATCGCCTCCGCTGTAGGTCAGAAGTCCGTTGAATTTCGAATAGTCATCGGGATGCACCCATGGGCCGTCATCGTGATACACTTCGCCCCCGTAGAGCAGATTGCCTTCGCCCAGTTTTTGCGAGAAGCCCCCGACGCCGCGCTCGTAGCCATACATGCCGCCTTCGATTGTGACGAAATCCTGTGGCAGCACCTTGTAAAACACCAGGTGCGCCGATCCGGCCGAACCGTAATTGCCGACGTCCGCGTAATACGGACCCTTCTCGTAATCCACCCGCTCGACAAGCTCCGGGATGACGGTGTTCATGTCGGAATAACCTTCGCCGTGCGCATGCGACGGCAGGTTGAGCGGCATATCGTCGAGGAACACCGCGAAATCCGTGCCGTGATCCAGATTGAACCCACGCAGGAAATACTGGTTCGCCTTCCCGCCGCCGGCATGCTGGGTGATGATGACGCCGGGGACGGTTTCAAGGATTTCGCCGCTGCGCAGAATTGGGCGGTCTTCCAGTTGCGCCTGGCCCGTCGCGCCCTGCGAAGCAGAGTCGGCAACGCCAACCAGACTGTCGGCGCGCCCCGTGACCACGACCTCCGGCAGACGGACGACCTGCGAGGTTGACGTGGCGGACGCCGTGGCACCGTTTGTCTGGGCGGATGCCGTCGGCAGGAGCATCAGTCCGGCGGAGAGACCGACTGCCAGCATGACGACCATGGGCTGTCTCGGTTGCGTCCTTGGAATGTTCCCAGCCATCTCGGCCAACGCCTGTGCGTCGGTCATGCCGGTAGGTCCTTTCCCGTAGTGGTAATCGTGAGTTTGCCATGTTTCACGCCCTTGGCGGCAATCAGCTCGTCGGCCAACTTCCGAATGTCGGCGGCTTTGCCACGGACAGCGAGGACTTCCAAACAGTTGTCATGATCCAGATGGCAGTGGAGCGCGGAAATGATGACGTCCCGATGTTCGTGCTGCAGGTCCGTGAGTAATTCCTGCAGGTGATGCTTGTGATGATCGTAGACAAGGGTAATGCTGCCGGCAATCTCGCCGCGGCCGAGTTGCTGCCGGTGTTCGATGAGGTGGGCGCGGACCATGTCGGCGATTGCCAGCGACCGGTTGTTGTACCCCTTCTCGCGGCACATGCGGTCGAGTTCGCGCAGCAATTGTTTGTCGAGAGAGATGCTGAATCGAGAGACGGTTTCCATAGTGTTACTATTTTTATAATCGTAACACTCACTCCGGATGTGTCAAGCGAAGAAATGTCGGCATACGAATCGCGAAAGAATCGCGAGCGGCTTGATATTGGTGCGGAGTTATCGGTAGGTTGGGGCCGGTTGCGGCGACGGGGAAAGGAGCAAATTTATGCGGAACATTCAACGAAGCTTCAAGGTCGGCGGGGCGGTTCTGGCGGCAGCATTCATCGCGGGCGAATGCCGGGCGATGGTGGCGTTGCCGGAGTCGCGGGGTGGAGTCAGTGTTCAGGTGGAGACGAACGGTGAGTACCACGTACGGAGCCGTGCGCAGGGATGGACATTCCGCGGAAGCACGGGCTACCCGGTTCAAGGGATCACCAACTCATCCGGTCAGGACGCCATTGGCGCGTATCAAGAGGTGAAGTTTCGCTGGCGGGGACAGTTTTCGGGAAGCATCCGTCGTTACGACGACCGGCCCGCGGTGCTGTTCTCGGTGGACGCGCCCGCCGGGGCGAATGTGACGAACGTGGCGTTCCCGGTGTTTGGCGGATTGCCTGCCGGGCTGCACGGGTTCAGCTACGGCGAGAAGAATTTCGCACCGCCGAGTTTCGATCTCGAAGAAAACGGGACACCGTGGCTGTTGTTCGACGACGCGGCGAACACGGCGGTGATTTCCCCGGCGGCGAATTTCCTGGTGGCGCAGATGTCGGGTGATGGTCGGACAAGCATCGTCAGCGGGTTGAATCCGGAGATTGGCACGTTGGCGAAGCCCGTGACACATCGGAGCCTGCTGGTCTTGGGACGTGGCGTGGGCCAGACGTTCGAGACGTGGGGGCGTGCGTTGACCGATCTGTACGGGAAGAAACGTCCGACGTATGACGGCGATCCGACGCTGAAGTATTACGGTTATTGGACGGACAACGGCGCGGATTATTATTACCGATATGACAAGACTCTGGGGTATTGCGGGACGCTGCTGAAATTGGTGGAGAGTTATCGGCAGGAGCACATCGCGTTGGGCTATTGCCAACTCGACAGCTGGTGGTATCAGAAATCGACGCGCGAACCGGACGGCAAACCGGGCAAGGACAAGAAGGTGGAGGAACTGCCGGCGGGTCGGTGGAACCGGTACGGCGGCACGATGGATTACACGGCGGACCCGGATTTGTTTCCGCAAGGGCTGGGTGCGTTTCAGAAGGACCTGGGATTGCCGCTGGTCGTGCATGGCCGCTGGGTGGACCGCGAGAGCCCCTACCAGAAGCAATACAAATTCTCCGGCGTGGCGCCGATTGACCCGTCATACTGGGAGGATCGGATGACGTATCTCGCGAGCAACGGTGTGGTTTGTTACGAGCAGGATTGGCTGGACCGCATTTATGCCAACAGCGAGATGGGCCGCGTGATCGGCGTGGGCGACGCGTTTACCGATGGCATGGCCGCGGCGAGCGCGAAGCACGGTTTGGTGATGCAGTATTGCATGGGGTTGCCGCGCCATTTCCTGCAAGGCGCGAAGTATTCCAATCTCACAACCATCCGTACCAGCGGCGACCGGTTCGAGCGGGGCAAGTGGCGTCCGTTCCTCTACACATCACAGCTCGCGTCGGCACTGGGGATTTGGCCGTGGTGCGATGTGTTCAAGAGCGGCGAGACCGGCAACATGATCGTGGCCGTGCTTTCCGCCGGGGCGGTTGGCACCGGCGACGTGATGGGCAAAGAAGTGCCCGAGAACATCCGCTTGGCAGCGCGCGCGGACGGCGTGCTGGTCAAACCCGACCGGCCAATGGTCTTTACAGACGACACATACTTGCGGGATGCACGGGGTATCAGCGGTAGCGCGCTGACAGCGTGGACGTGCACAGACCACGGCGATCATCGAACGCTGTATGCTTTTGCTTTCCTGCCCAAGGGCTCACATCAGGTGGAGGTGACTTCTAGAAGTACGCTCTGGGAGATTTCACCAGGAACCTTGGGCATCGGGTCTGCCTCGTATGCGTATGATGTGACCCGCAAGCAGGGGATGGTAGTGCCGGCGGGACAGAATTATCGTGGAGAATTGGGGGAAGGATTGTACGGGATGGTGATCATTGCGCCCGTCGGCCCGTCGGGTATCGCGTTCCTTGGTGACGAGGACAAGATCGCCTCCACCGGTAAACAGCGGATCGCTGACATCCGCGAATCGGCCACGAATCTGAACGTCACCGTCCTGACTGCGCCCGGCGAGCCGGCTGTGAAACTACACGGTTACACAGACGCGGCGCCCGTTTGCCAACTGGCGGGTGGGAAAGCAGTGACGGTTGCGTACGATCCTGTGACGAAACACTTCACTGTTGACGTGCCGTCGCCGGCCGACGGTGGAAAGCAGGCCGTGACGTTCCTTCGCGCAGGCAACTAGCGACCACTGAATCTTGCGAAGCGCTGGGGGACTTGCGCGAAGTCTGAAGTCGGTGAATATATACGAGGGGGGAAGGGTATGGTATGGGGGCGAAGACGAATTTGGGGCGGTGGGTTGCGCGGTTTGGGGGAATAACCGGCGCGGTTGCCGTGTGCGCGCTCGGTCGGGCGCTGGATTTTGCCACGACCTGGGTCGCGCTCGGTCAGGGGCGCGCGGTGGAACGTGAGCCGCTGGCCACGCACGTGTTTCACACGCTGGGACCTCACGCGGGCCTGATCACGTATGAAGCGCTGATCACAACTCCGGCCATCTTCCTCGGTTGTCGATTCGCCACGCGCGCTTTTTGTAACCGTTCTTCCGGCTATCCGGTGGAAACAGCGCTTGGGGAGCGGATGTTTTTTGTTTCGATTGGCGTCATCTCAGTCATCGTGGCTGCATTCAACGCCCGGTACCTGATGTGAACTGCCCACGTTTGCTGCCGGGGGTGCCGACAAGCATCGCCGAAGGGGATCAGGCCACCGGCAGTACGAAAGTTTCACCAATCTCACGGATCACAATGCGGTCGGCCCTGTCGCCTGCGGCGGCGAGCAACCGTTTCAGCGGCTCCTCGGGCGGTTCGTAGGAAAGAATGAAGGTCTGGTGGTGGATTGGCACCAGATAATCCGCGCCCAACTCGCAAGACATCTGCCAGGCTTGTTCGGGAGAGGCATGCATGTGTATGTACGGCCGGTACCCTCCGATGGGCAGGACCGCGATGTGGATCTTGCGTCCGTCACAAGCCTGACGAAGTGAGTCCGTGTACGCGGTATCGCCACCGAAGAGGATCGTCGTTCCGTGGCGTTCGAGCAGGTAGGCGTTGTAGCCCAGTCCGCGGCTCCAAGGGTAGCGCTCTCCCCAGTGCCTGACTTCCAGGGCGCTGACCATCACGTCCGCCGCTTCGACGGATTGGCCCCAATGCAATTCGGTGACAGGCGCGAAACCGAGCGGACGAATGTAGCGCTCGTTGCGGGCGGCCATCACGACGGCGGGCCCGGGCCGAAGCTGTTGCCAGCTCCGCACGTCGAGATGGTCCATGTGCGCGTGTGATTGCACGATAAGATCCAGCGGCGGAAGTTCATCTGGACGGAGCGCGCAATGGACGAGCCGTCGCGGGCCGAGGTCCATGCTGAAGGGTAAATGGATCCCCACGCTCGGGCTGAACACTGGATCGGTGAGGATGGTTTTGCCGTGCAGATTGATCAGAAGAGTTGCATGGCCGAGCCAGGCGATGGTCGTCTGGTTCTCACGCCATTGTTGTGGGGTGGGCTTGTGCCGGGGATGGCCAGTACTGAATTTGCCTTCGCGCCGGCGTTGCCGCATCACGTGGCTGACCCAACCCCAAAACGGGTAAGAGATGATGATCAGCAGCAAAACGGCGATGCTTAGCAGTAGCCACATGGTGTGGACAATCCATGATTCATGGGAGAATAGCAAAACCGGGCTGACGAATGGCCCAATAAAAAGATATTTCTCGTCAATGGAAAATTGTGTATAAGAACAGGAGGACATTTGACGGAAGAGGGACGGTTTCCCCCAAGACTTGGAACAACCATGCATGCTCAGCGGTCAAGAAATTTCCTTGCGGGCCACGAAGGCACGGGATGAACACTAATCTCAACACCATTACGGTCACGCTGGATAATGGGGAACGGCTCCCGTGCCCCACCCGGACGACCGTACGCGATATTCTCCCCCAACGCCAATCGCCGGACGGGCTCGACTACGTGGGCGCACTGGTCAACAACGATGCGGTTTCACTCACCTATCCGCTCGATGTCGACAGCCAGGTCACACTGCTGACGCGGGGCGACCCGCACGGTTTCCAAATCTACCGCCGCTCGGTTTGGTTTCTGCTGGCAAAGACGGTCAAAGAATTGTTCCCGGACGCTCATTTTGCGGTGGAGCACTCGCTCGGCGCGGGTTTTTTCTGCAGTTTCGAGATGGACAGCAAGTCGGGCATCTGCGAGGAGCAATTGCGGAGCATCGACCAGAAAATGCGGGCCATCGTCGAGCGCGACGTCCCCATCGAGATGCGCAAGATCGCGTTCACCGAGGCAGTTCAACGATTTGAACAGGAGAAACAGTGGGACAAATACAACCTGCTGCGTTTCCGCAATCCGCCCAAGATCGCCACCTGGTGGTGCGAGAATTTTTCCGATCTCTCGCACGGCCCGCTGGCCTCGGGGACCGGAGCGCTGGCGCTGTTCAAGTTGATACTGTACCCGCCCGGTTTTGTGCTGCAGATTCCCGAGCAGGCGAATCCGAAAACGCTGCCACCGTTCGAGCCCCAACCGCAATTGTTCCAGATTTTTCAGGAGCACAAGGAGTGGGGCCGCGTTCTCGGCGTCAACACGGTGGGTCGGCTGAACGAGATCATTGCGAAGCGGGAGATCGGCGATTTCATCAAGATCGCCGAGGCGTTCCACGAAAAAAAGATCGCGCAGATTGCCGACCACATTCACCAGCACCGGAACCAGATCAAGTGGTGCCTGATCGCCGGGCCGTCGTCCTCGGGCAAGACCACGTTTGCCAAGCGGCTGGCCGTGCAATTGCGCGTGGACGGTCTGCGGCCCGTGACCATTTCCGTGGACAATTACTTCGTCAGCCGCGAGCAAACACCCCGGGACAAAAACGGCGAACCCGATTTCGAGAGCATCGATACGGTGGATCTGCCCCTGTTCAACGACCACCTGCTGCGGTTGGACAAAGGGGAAGAGGTGGACCTGCCCACGTTCAATTTCGAAAAGGGCTGCCGCGAGTATCGCGGCGAAAAACTGCGGATCGAGCCCGGCCAAATCGTCCTCGTCGAGGGCATTCACGGCCTGAATCCGCGGCTTACGCAATCGGTGCCGCCCGCGCACAAATTGCGGATCTACATCAGCGCGCTGACCCAGTTGAACCTCGATTCGAACAACCGGATCTCGACGACGGACAACCGGCTGGTCCGGCGGCTGGTGCGCGACAACAACTACCGGGGCAATTCGGCGCTGAAGACGCTGGGCATGTGGCCGAGCGTGCGCCAGGGCGAGAAGACCTGGATCTTTCCGTACCAACAAGCGGCCGATATCGCGTTCAACTCGGCTCTCGACTACGAACTGGCGGTGCTCAAACCGCTGGTCGAACCGCTGCTGGCCGAGGTCAAACCGCACCACCCGCAATACGCGGAGACGCGGCGCCTGCAGGAATTCCTGTCCAGTTTCCTGAGCGTCCCCGATCATCTCGTGCCGCCGACGTCGATTCTGTGTGAATTCATCGGCCACAGCAGCTTTCACTACTGAGAGAAGCGAATGAACAAAACGAATCCATGCCAACGTGCCCGCCCGGCTGGAACGACCGGAGGTGTTTCCCGTGAATAAGACGATCTCGTCTGCGTTTGTGTGCGCCATTCCCAAGACCGACCTGCATTTGCATCTGGACGGTTCGTTGCGGATCCCGACGCTGATCGAGCTGGCCAAGGAGCATCGCGTCAAGCTGACGTCGTACAGCGAGGAGGGATTGCGGCGGCTGGTATTCAAGAACAAGTACGCGAGCCTGCCCGATTACCTGAAGGGATTCGCCTACACCTGCGCGGTGATGCAAACCGCCGAGAGCCTGGAACGTATTGCCTTTGAATTGGCCGAGGACAATCTCGCGGAGGGCGTCCGCTACATCGAGGTACGGTTTGCGCCCCAATTGCACGTCAACGACCGGCTGAACATGGAAGAGGTGGTCAGCGCCGTCTGCCGCGGACTGGAGCGTGGGCGCCGGCGCCATAATCAATCGCGGGCGGTTGTCTCGGGCGCGGACGTGCCGTTTCACTTTGGCATCATCGCCTGCGCACTGCGGTTTTTCGTGCCGCCGATGTCGCCGTACTATCGGCGGTTGTTTGAGGTGATGTCATACGCGGCCCCGAAACAGGTATTCGCGGCGGCGTCGATGGAGTTGGCGCGGGCGGCGGTGGATCTGGCGCACAACAAGGGGTTGCCGGTTGTCGGCTTCGACCTGGCCGGTGCCGAGGCGGGGTATCCCGCCGAAGACCACAGCGCGGCGTATCAGTACGCGCATTCCCACTTCATCCGCAAGACGGTGCATGCGGGCGAAGCCTACGGGCCCGAGTCCATATTCCAGGCGATCACGAAATGCTACGCCAATCGGATCGGGCACGGGACATGGCTGTTCGCGCACGAGATGATCCACAACCCAACCATCCCCGACCCGAAAGCCTACAGCCAGTATCTGGCCGAGTACGTGGCCAGCCAGCGGATCACCATGGAAGTCTGCCTCACCAGCAATGCGCAGACGCTGCCGCGGATGCGGGACCTCTCTCGCCATCCGCTACGGCAGATGCTCGACCACGAGTTGTCCGTTTCGATCTGCACCGACAACCGGCTGATGTCGAACACGAGCGTGACCAAGGAACTTCTCATTGCCATCGACAAGCTGAGAATGACCCCGCGCGAACTGCGCAACGTGGTCATCGCCGGTTTCAAAGGCAGCTTCTTCCCCGGCACGTATAGCGAGAAGCGCCATTTCGTGCGTCAGGTGATCGATCGCTATGAGGTGCTGGAGCGTGACTTGACCGCCGGCCCCACACGGGGCAAAGCTAGGCCGCACAACTGCCGGTAAAAGGTGCGGCTCGCCGTAAAGGCGCTCGGGCGTGATGATCCACAGGGTGCACCCCATTCAGGAGACGACAGCGAAATTGCTGAAAGGCAATTCGCGTCCTAGGGAGCAGTCCCCGCTGTCTGAAATACTGGGGGAACTCCTGCCGAGGGGCTGGGGCGCCCATGCGCTTGGTACTGGTGTAGAGAATGATTCAGATATGATCCACCCAGTCTGACGTTCTGACATTGGGGGAATTTTACCGGCTGGCAAACGGCGGACGTTTTGGTTCGCCTTAAACAGACGGACTATTTTCTTGAGAGTAACAGTCTATGAGCCTGAGCAACAGAGTCCTGCCGGGGTTCCCGTTCCAGTTCTTAGCCGACGCAGGCGCTAGTTCCCGCCGCCGTACTGTCCGGCGCCCGGCGGCATCATGCGCTGCATGTTAGCCGTCATCATTTCCTGGATGCTGCTGTACTTGGTGAAATCGCTCGGCGGATCGAATAACGACGCGTCCGGGGCCGACAACTTGACATTGCTGTAGTGCGTAGTAGTGATCGCGCCATTGACGTGCTCCTCGGTTTTGATCGGGAAATTGTTGATGTCGGTTGCCTGCCACGCGAGCATCTCGTGCTGCGTGCCATCATCCGCCGTGAAGGTGATCTTGTTCTCGACGCACGGATGTCCATCCACGGTGTCTTTGCCAGTCTGCGTGACATCGAGCTTAGGTTCTTTTGGGTCCGTCTTGTCTGCCTGCGGACCTTGCGATGGCGAGAGCTCCATGTACGATTTTAACCGCGGAAACATGATGTATATGACCTTCTTGTCACCCCGACAGATGGTTACACCCCGATCCATGCCAAATTGTTTCATCAGAGCAAGGAGTTCCGGCGGTATTTTCGTGCCTTTCATGCTCGTCCAGTCAGTGTCGGTGCGCACGTTGCCTTTGAGGAAAGCGAGGGAAGCTTGCATTTCCACGGGCGTGCCGTGCTGCGCATCCACAAACGAGATGTCTGCGATAGCCGTGCACGCCTGATTGTTACCGAGAATCTTCGCCATAGTCCGCGCTCCCGATAATATCGCGAGTTCCTGGGCCGACATCTGTTGCGCAAGGCCCCTCGGGACTGCCAGAAACACCATCACTGCCATAACCGCGCAGACACGCCATGCCTTCATTGATCGTTTCTCCATCCCCTTGGTGGTCTGGATTGTAGGAGGCTCAGTGCGGGCACAACAGCAAGAAAACCGCCGCTGGCGGCGCGGTTTGGTGGAATGCGCCCGTGAAACACGACTTCCGCGCCATGCTGTTCGACCGAAGCAGTTGCCGATGAGGTGTTCGTAGTTCATAAACGACCGTTGGGATCCCCGTCATCTCTGAGGCGGACACACCCGCGAAAACGCATGATGGCAATAGCAAGGGTCACGTCTTCTTAGGAAGCAATTTTGAACCGGGTGGCTAATCAGACATCCCATTGCCGCATAGCAGCCATGACGTCTGCGATTTGTGAACACTACTCCGCCAATCAGTGTCTCGCGACCAATGCATTGTCTATTCGTCCTGTGCCTAAAATACCAATGGCGATCGACCACCTCTCCGGCTGGCCCATTCGTTCTTGATGGATCAATTTGATCCAAGCAGTAGATGCAGAATAAATCCTCGTCTACATTTTGAACATCCGTGATATGAATAATCACATCCCGACGGACATAATCGCGGATATTTTCCGAGCGATCGGACTGAATGGCCCTTAAGATGCGCGCACGATCCCTCTCGAGCGTATTCTGGTTTAGAAGCGCGTAAACCATTTTCTCCTCTGACTGTTCAAATACTGCTCCGATGCAGACGGGTTGACAAGCGAAGACTTGCGGTTTGGCGGAAGCGACGTGAATCGCCGTTGGTCGGCGTCGGCGAAATGTGGCGGGCGTGGCGGTCGGGTCGAGGGGAAGAGCGACGGAGTTATCCATCCCGCCAGAGGCGGGCAGGCCCGTGGAGATCAGGGCGATGTCCAACGACGAATGATTGTGAACGGCGTCAATTCGCCGGTTTTTCCGGGGTTGGTTCGGGAGGCGGCCGGACGGTTTTGGAAGCGGTCATGGCGCGATAGGTCACGGGGACCTGCCAGTCGGCGTAGTTTGCGTGGAAGGTTTTCATGGCGCTGACCATTTGTTGGCGGAATGTCGTTTCGATCAACGTGCCCTGGCCAGGCCAGATTTTGAATTGAACGCGGATAAAATCCCAGCCGCCACCCGCCGCCGTTTCGACTCCTCCAATCATCGGCTCGCTTAAAATGATCGCGCCGAATTCTCTCCACATTCCCTTGGCGACGTTCTCGACGATTGGGGCGGCCTCTTTCGGGGCCGCGCCCGGCGGAATCAGGACGTCGGCGTAGGCGTAAATGCCGCCGTGGGGAAATCGGCTGACGTTGGCGATGGTGCGGTTGGGGATGAAGACTTTTTGATTGTAAAAGTTGATGAGCTTGGTGAACCGCAACCCAATTTCCTCGACGCGACCGATGACAATAGTGGTCCCGTCGACCTCCACCATGTCACCGACGTCCATTGCGTCCGAGAAGATCAGCGTCAGGCCGATGACCATGTCTTGCACCAGGCCTTGCGAGCCAAAGCTGATGGCCAACCCGACGATGGAAGCGCTGGCGAGGTAGGCGGTCAAGTTGACGCCGAATTCCTCCAGGGCCAATCCAAACGCAAAAAAATACATGATCGAGGTCACGGTGTTGCCGATGAGTTGGATCAACGTAACGAATTTCGGCTGTTGCGTGACGAAGCCGAGCGGATTTCTCTGGGCATGGCCTTTGTTGATGATCCATTCGCTCACGGAGCGGGTGATTTTGACCGTGACGTGCACGAAAACCGCGAGTGCGAGGATGAGAAGGAGCCGTCGTCCCGTCGAAGACTCGTGTCCGGTGAGATGACTGTACACACGCCCCATGAACGTTTCATTCATGGGGGCCAACACGGCGGCGGGAGGCAGGTTTGTCATGTTTATCAAAAATCTCGCTAGCGAGGTGGTGCGCCGTGTAGGAATCGAACCTACAACCTAGTGATTAAGAGTCACTTGCTCTGCCAATTGAGCTAACGGCGCACGTGTTCGCAGGCGCGGTAAACTACCAAAGCGGGCCGGCAAACGCAAGGGGGACAAATCAGCGCCTCGCTGTCGCAGGACCCCTACGGGACAAGCTGCACACGGTAATAGCGCGAGGGTTTATTCGTCGCCGCGCTGATGTCGGTGTAATTGGTTGATGTGGTGACGGTATTGGTGACGGTGAAGATGGCCGCGAAGTTGTTCGTGGCGTAGCTGCCGTTGGCGGTCCCCGCTGTGGCTTGCAGGGCATTGGTTTGGCCGACACCGGTCGTCCAATTGATCAGGATATTGTTGTTCGACTTGACAATGCTGGTGATCTGGAACGGCGCCGCCACGGCGCACGTGCCTCCGCCATCCGCCGGACAGAGCAGGCCGGCGACCGTGAGGGTGTAACCGGAGCAATAGTAATCTTCGGCCAGCCCATTCACCACCACGGTGAAGTTGGTGTTGGCCGGAACGGTGAAGGAGTAAAAAAATGTCCCCGGGCCGGTGTAGTCCCCTTGGATGCCCCCCATGTCACCGAGGTAGCTGGCGGCGCAGAGGCTGCCGGGATTGTAACTGCCAAGATACGCCGCCGAGAAAATGGAGGCGTAAGGGTCATCCTCATCACCGCACAGTGTGGTGATGGTCACCGACACGCAGACTGCCGAACTGCTCGTGTTCGTGAACGAGTAAGCGTTATAGGCAACTGTACCCACATTAACCTCTCCGGGGCAGGATTTCACAAGACTGCAGGTACTGTTGGTGCCACTGGGCCACAACGAGTAGAGCTGCGTCGGGCTGGCGCCGCTCAAGCTGTCGTTCGTTTGAATTGTCGGGCATTGGCAGGTGGGCAGTGTAATGGTGTTGGTGATGGAGCCGCCGGTGTAGGACACCACGAGTGATAGCGGGATTGGCGTGCCACAGACGAATGAGGGTGAGGTACTGATCTGGAACGGCGTGTTATTGGTGGCGATGGCGCCGAACACGATGTTGGAATATGTAGATCTGGGCTGGGTGACCGTGACGCCGGCCGTACTGGTTGTCAGCGTGGCGTTGACGACGGTGGCGGTACCTCCGCCAAGGTTCCCAACCGGGAGGTAGAGCTGAACGCAATCGTCGTAATCGATCACATCGTTGGCATTGCCGCCGCTCACAACCGAACCGGCGATGATAAGGTAGGGCTTGTTGGTGGCCATCCACACAAGTGCATTGATCAGGTTGGCCCCGTTTGGACTGCCCCAACCTGTACAGAGGTCGTAACCAGGAACGGCGCTGTAATTGCTTGGGCTGTAGCTCCATTCATTGTTGCCGGTGGTGATGTCGTGAAAACAGTTGCTGTAGATGGCGCTGTTGCCGATCGTGTAGAGGGCGGGGTTGAGGAAGCCGACCGCTGCCACGCCGTTGCTGGCAGCTTGCTGATTGACCAGCGCCGTGAACGCCGCCCAGAGCGGCGCCGCGCAACTGGTGCCGCCAAACCAGGTATTTGTTCCGTCGTAGCAAACGACGAAAACATGGTCGGCGGTCAGCGCGACATCGGGAACGTTACGCATGGTGCTCGAAGCTTGATTGGCGACCGTGGCGACACCTTGTTGCCACGGCGGGATTTCATAGAAAGTGCTGACCCCGCCGCTGCCGCCCTCGCCATCATCACCAAATTCGATTCCCCAGTTCCAGACCGTCTCCCCGACATAGCTGCCACCAGGGCCGGTTGTGTACAAGGTTGTTCCGCCGCACTCGATGGCGTTGGTGCTGTCGCTCGGAAACCCAATCTCCTCGCCGCTCAAAAATGCGTCGGAGTCGCCAACGGCATTGAAAAAAGATTGCCCGTGCATGGCCATCGTTACCAACGCCTGTTCGCTACTGGGATCTGGGTCGACCCCCCCGCCGCTCCATGAACAACTGACTTGTTTGGCCAGATTGTCGTCAGCGATTTGGGTGAGGATGGTCGCCCACGGCGTCACACCATTGGTGCCTTCGTAAACCAGTATCTTCGAGAGTTTCGGCGCCATGGAAACCACCGTTTCAATGTCCAGTGCCACCTCGCCCTCGCTGGAAAGCGTGCCGGTGGTCGGCGGGTAAGGGCCGCCGTTGATGTAGACGTTGGTCAGCGTCACCGGCGACAAACTGGCCAGAGATTCATAAGCTGTGATATCGCTGGGGTAATAGTTATCATACTCCACCAGGGCGACGGATTGACCGTTACCGTACAGCGTTGACCCGGGCACGTAAGCGGCACGAAAATCATTGCCAATGTATTGACCGCCTTCCGTGCCGCCGAGGGAGCTGCTCCCCCCCGAGGGAATCGGGGGGGCTGCGGGACCGATCCGGGAATTGGGATGCGGCAGTGCGTAATTGTCCAGGCCGGATATGTGCAGAAGCGGCACCGCCAGGGACACCGACGGTTCAACGTTCGGCGCGTAAAAGTTGCGCTTCTCCCTCGGGTGCGGATAAACCAACAGGGTAACGTTAAACGCCCTTTCGATGTTCGCCACTGTCCCCACCACATCCAGCAAGGTGCGACCGGCATGCTGCCCGGTCACCGTCAAGCCGTTGGCTTGGGCGAAATTAATGACCGCCTGGTAATCCGCCAAGGTCGGGCCGAATTGTTCCGTGAACTGTTCCGACGTCAGATAGTGCCGGTAATTCGGGCTGGCGGGGTCGTAAAGCGAGCTATGGAGAGCATTCAGTGCCGCTTGGTTGCGCAACGGCAACCCAATGGCCAGATGCAGACGGTTCGTGGCCGCCAAGCGATCCACGGGCTGCAAGTTCAAACTCTTCACAGCTTGCGGTACGTGGCCGCTCAGCACTTGTCGTTGTTGGGCAATGGCGGAGGAAATGGTGACGTTACTGAACACCAGTGCAAGTAGCAAAGCGCATCCGACACGCCCTACTGGAGTGTCTTCACTCACAGCCACACGCGGGCAGACTAGCCCGGACGTTCCATAAAAGTCAACCAAGAACCCGGCATCCGCTGTGAATGCCCGGGTCCCGTCTGGCGGCCGAATTACTTCGCCATGTAGCGAATCAGGTCAACGCAACGATTCGAGTAGCCCCACTCGTTATCGTACCAGCTCACGAGCTTGAAAAACCGGCTGTTCAGCTCGATGCCGCTGCCAGCGTCGAAAATACTCGAGCGCGCGTCGTGTATGAAGTCCGACGAAACCACCTCGTCCTCGGTGTACGCCAGGATGCCCTTCAGGTACGTCTCGCTGGCCTTCTTCATCAGCGCGCAAATCTCCTTGTAGCTGGTCGCCTTCACCGTCTTGACGGTGAGATCGACGACACTCACTGTCGGCGTCGGCACGCGGAATGACATGCCCGTGAGCTTGCCTTTCACCTCGGGAATCGCCAGGCCCACGGCCTTCGCGGCGCCGGTGGTGGAGGGGATGATATTGACGGCAGCGGTGCGGCCGCCCTTCCAATCCTTCTTCGACGGGCCGTCCACCGTCTTCTGCGTGGCCGTGTAACTGTGGATCGTGGTCATCAACCCTTCCTCGATGCCGAGGCCTTCCTTCAGCAGGACGTGAACCACCGGCGCGAGGCAGTTGGTCGTGCAGCTCGCGTTGGAAACAATGTGATGCTTGGACGGGTCGTACTTGGTGTGGTTGACGCCGAGCACGATCGTGATGTCTTCGCCCTTGGCCGGCGCCGTGATCAGCACCTTCTTCGCGCCCGCGTCCAGGTGACCCTTGGCTTTTTCCGCCGCCGTGAACAGTCCGGTCGACTCGACCACGAGATCCACGCCCAGCGCCTTCCACGGCAGCGCCGCCGGGCCTTCCCTGACGGCAAGACATTTGATCTTGTGGCCATTCACAACCAGCGTGTCGTCTTCCGCCACGGACGGACTGGATTTCTCGCTCGAAACCGTGCCGCTGAACCGGCCCTGGGTCGAGTCGTACTTCAGCAGGTACGCCAGGTTGTCGGCGGGGACAATATCATTGACCGCCACGACCTCGATGTCCTTGCCCAACAAACCCTGATCGCAAATCGCGCGGAACACCAAACGCCCGATTCGTCCGAAACCATTGATGCCTACTTTGATCGCCATGTATAATTTCTCCTTATTATCATCATCAGCGCAAACTACGGGGCAAAACTGCAAGAGAGGGCAGGGACTGCCACAGCTCGCAACGCCGCCAGTATCCTAAGTCAACCCACCAGACCCGTCAAACGGAAACCGGAAGCCACCGTTGACGGGATCAAACTGGCCCCGAAAAACCCACCGGCAACCCATCCGCAGCCGACCGTTCCACGCCCCCCAACCGAACCCATCCGGAGGGGGGACGAACCCAACGAGAAAATCCAAAACAGAGAATCACAACCACCAGTCCCACAACATCATCCACACGCATTTTTGATTCGGAAGCCTTGGGTTCGTTTCGCAGAAAAACCCTTTCTGCATGGCGCTGTTTACCCTGAGCACCGTCGAAGGGTAGCCGCGCGCGGCAAGCGCGGTCCGTTTCCCTTCTGCACTCTATCACCCGGAGCCCGCCTCCCGTTCCCCACGCTTCCTGCCATCGAGAGATGCCGCCGACGCTGGCGGGCGCGGCGACCGAATCTCGTTGCGAAAGGGGAGTTTCCCCGGAAAATGTTTGCGCAGCCTGTGAATGCGCAAGGACATGTAACCCAGCGTGTACCCAAATTCCTGCGCCAGTTTCGCCACCGGCACCCCGGCCTTCCACCGCTTGCTGAGCCGGTTGACTGCGAGCAATCGCCGGGCCCGGCGCTGCTGCAGCCGGAGTTCGCGGACGCGTTGTTTCTCCTCCCGGTGTTTGGCCTGAGCACGAACGGTCAACGCATGGCGAAACACCTGGCTCGACGGGTAGCCCGCCTCCTGGCGGATTTGACGAATCCGTTCCTTGGTAAGACCATACTTTTTGGCCAGGACCACATCCAAAGTGGTGGCGAATTCGCCTTCCAGCTTTTGGCGGGCCGTCAGGGAAAGTTTTCTGGGAATTGACGGGCCTTGGCGTCGCAACACCCCGCGCTTCCGCAGGAACCCGACGACGAGCCGCACGGATAGCCGCAGCCGCTTCGCCGTTTTCGCACACGGTAAACGTTGCTGCTCATACAACCGCAGGATGGCCGCCCGTTGCCGGGCCGTGAGCGGACTCTTGTATTGATCTGACATTTCCTCCTCGATTTACCCTCCATGACGACAGCGCATCATTCCGTCCGACGAGCACCCATCGTATCACTCCCGACCATGCTGACAAAGCCGATTCGCATCCGGACCGGCCTGAGTTTCGCTCTGGGATACATGATATGAAGCCCAGAACCCGACCCCACGCCCTATTCCCTGTATTTCAAGAATACCGCCCCGACACTGGCACAACTATCATCCCGCGTCCAGCAAGAATTATTCTTTAACGATACTTTACTTTATCCGTCGCCCCCTTTCGCCCGGTTGTCATCCTGAGATTCTCGAAGGATCCCTGTCGTTTCCCGCCTGCCGCGCTGAACGCTTCCCGCTTTCGCCATTCCCGCCTCCGGTCGGCCTCACTCCCCTCCCTGGAGGGGATAAAGGGGTGGGTGCCCCCTCCATCTCACCCCCTTTCGCGCCCGATTGCCGACCCTGCTGTGCCGCCCTGACGCAAGTGGAGAATCTCCGCTGAGGGTGTGGGCTGTCGAGGCCAGCAGACGTATGGTTTCGAGCTTGTCGTAGACCGCCAGGACAGTCGATAGATTTTCTTCTGACGGAAACTCAGGTGTGGTAAACAAACGTTCGTATGGACTTTCAGGAAATCCGTCGAGTCGTGATTACGGCAGTATTCTCAGACGACATACTGTTCGACAAACTGGTGCTCAAGGGTGGGAATGCACTGAATATTGTGCATCAAGTGGGTGTCCGCACTTCCCTCGACATTGATCTGTCGATCGAGGGCGATTTTGTGAACGTGGACGACGCGAAGCGGAGGCTTATCAAAGCGTTGGAGGACCGGTTCGATTCTGCAGGGTATGTTGTATTCGACTCGCGTTTCCTTAAGAAGCCCCCTGTCCCCAAAGAAGGTCATCCTGATTGGGGCGGCTATCTAATCGAGTTCAAGATCATGGAGAAGCAACGATACGAGTTGCTCTCCGTCAATCAAGACGCGTTGAGGAGAATGGCGACTCCGGTTGGACCCGGCCACAACCGTGTATTCCATATCGAGATAAGCAAGCACGAGTACTGCAAGGGTAAGATTGAAGCAGAGGTTAAGGCCCATAAGATCTTTGTCTATAGCCTACCGATGATTGTCGTCGAGAAGCTACGTGCAATTTGCCAACAGATGAGCGAGTACACACTTCGACACCCAAAGACCGCGCGGGCTCGGGATTTCTTGGATATTTACTCGGTGTTAACCCAAGGGGACGTGGAGTTGAGCAGCGCAGAGAATCAAGAGTTGATTCGGGGAATGTTCGCTGCGAAGAGCGTGCCACTGATGCTGCTGGGCAAGATGGAAAAGTATCGGGAATTCCATCGCGCTGACTGGGATGCCGTGACCGTGGCAGCGGGCGTGGGCCTTGAAGATTACGATTTCTACTTCGACTACGTGCTCAAGAAGGTGAAAGAGCTAGAGTCCCTTTGGGTAGTATAATCGCCAATTTGGGTCATAGGCCTTATCCGTAATGTGATGCGTGAGGTAGAAGTCGAAATGTAGACCGAGCGCTTTAAATTTGGAATACTGGCCTTCGGAATACCCCGCTCGCTGCATGTAGTAGCCGATGGCCTGATGGTATGGGTATACGTACTCCAGCTTCTTGAGGGTCGCCAGCACAGTGTTGACGGATATGCGATCTCGGGCCGCTCGATATGCCTCAAGCACTTGGTATGGGCCGCCACTGTAGATGGGCCGTACGCATATATCGATCAGTGTCCGTTCGAGTTTGGCCACTTCGAGGAGTTCATTATTTGGGCCGCGAATGGTTCCAACTTCAAGGCGATTCGTAAACTTCCCAGAGATTAGAATAAACTCAGTTTTTCGATATTCGAATATGTAATTCGAGCGCCTCTCCTTGTTGGAGAACGCCCTATCAAGAGCGGGTTGGGTGAGGTCGCCTGAGGGGGCCGGCTTTGGGGACTGCTCGCCATTGACGTGAAGCACGTTCGGGAGCAAGTCCGTGAGACCGTGCAGAAACACTGCTGTAGCGTGGGTCAGGTAGCCGTGACGCTTTAGCGAGAGGGCGATCTGAAATGAACTGACTTCGCCCCAAGCGTATCGGGTAATGCCTGTGTAGGAGAGGCTCCGCACATTGATTCGGCGGAGCTTGCCGTGTGAGGTGAGAAAATCGATGAAATGGGAAGGGGTCGTTGCTTGAGCCAATTTCCAAGTGTCACGGTTGGCAGAGAGAATTCCAGCAAGATCACTGGCGGAGAAAAGTTTCTGTTCGGAATTGTCAAACAGAAGAAATATGTGGCGACTCGCTTTTTGTAGGCGTGATGGCATGTGTTGTTAATGCTGTCTAGTATATATACCTAGACAGCATTAACAAATGGGTCAAGTAGAATTCGCGTTTTTTGACGGGCACACAAGGTATATATACCTTGTGTGCACGTCTTCCGTCACAGGCTTCCCGATCTATCTATAGATGTGGCTGTTAGGAATAGGCGTGATAAAACGGATATCGGGCTAGGTATATATACCTAGCCCGATCCAATCAACTGCGGTTCGCATAGTTGGTCGGCATGATTCTCATGCGGTGGCCGTAGCGGCGGCGTCAAGGGGTGAGGCGAAGTCCAGCGCAGGCGCGGACCGAGCCGTCCGCTTCCTCATCCCGCCCCCTCAAACCCGTTCGTCGAGGCCCTTGGAGAAAATCCGACCGAAAAATTCGCTGTGCTGGATCAGCGTCCAGCCGACCCCCAGCTCGATCAACCCAGCCACGACCGCGCCCACCACCGGCAGGTAACCCGGGCTCGCACCGGGACGCGGCGGCTCGATGCCTCCGGTCAATATGACCCGCATCCCCCAGAGTAACACCGAATACAGTGCCGATTTGATTCCTTCCAGAATGACGAGCCAGCCAATGACGCGAACCACCACCGCCGAGAGTGTTTTGAGAGTCATGCTTCCTCCGATGTTGGGTGTTGGAGGGAAACCCTACACCTGCGCCCCGTTCGTTCCAACCCTTTCCAAACGCCGTCGACTAGCACGAGCGCGGGGCTGCCGCGTTTCGTCCCGTTCCCGATCAATATCCCGCGCCTTCGCCCGAAACGGTTTCTCCCGCAGCTTCCTTCATAATCTTCAGGCTGCTCGATGTGCCGACGCGGGTCGCGCCCGCCGCGACCATCTTCAGCAGGTCGGCCAGCGAGCGCACGTTGCCCGCCGCTTTCACGCCCAGTCCCTTGTCGCGAACGATCCGGCTCATCAGCGACACGTCTTCCACGGTCGCGCCGCCCGAACTAAACCCCGTCGAGGTCTTGACGAAGTCGGCATGGGCTTTCACGGACAATTCGCACGCGCGCGCCTTCTCTTCGTTGGTCAGGAACGATGTCTCCAAAATCACTTTGCTCTTCGCGCTGCCGTCCTGGCAGGCTTCGACCACGGCGCGAATGTCCCGCAACACCAGTTCGTCATTGCCGCCCTTGAGCTCGCCGATATTAATGACCATGTCGATTTCCTTCGCGCCTTGGCGGATCGCGGCGCGTGTTTCCATCGCTTTGGTCTCGGGCGGTTGGGCGCCGAATGGGAACCCGACGACGCAGCAGATTTTCACGTTTGAGCCGGCCAGAAGCTCGCGCGCCAACGATACCCACGTCGGGTTGATGCACACGGAGTAGAACTTGTGCTGGCGCGCCTCGCGACAGAGTTGCTCAAGGTCAGCGCGGGTGAGGTTGGGACGCAGCCCGCTGTGATCGATGAATTGCGCGATTTCTCTAGGAGAAAACTTCGGCTTGGGGACGGTGGCGGCGATGGGCGGGTTGCCTGCGGCGGCAAGCAGTTCCTGTACGCGTTTGGCAACACGTTCCAAGTCGGTGGCGGATGGGTTCACGTGTGAGTCCTCAATGGTTGGTCAGTCCTTCCGAGGTTGTCTGGTCCCCTGACATATCGCTGACAGAAGCCATCTTCAGGGAAATAGAGCCTCGTTGCAATCAAGAAACAAGACGATCCTCACGCCCGGCGCGGGCGAATCCACCACCCCCGTCCGCCGCGAGATGTCCATGCGGGAAAACTCCTGCGGCAGGACGGCGTTCGTGTCGGGGATCGTGACCGGGTTCCCGTTTGCGCCACACAGACGGACGGAATGAGCCGGTATTTTGGACTTTGAACCCCGCCCGACGGGCGATAGTCTCCCCCCATGGCATTGGAATTTTCCAAGTACCACGCGCTCGGGAATGATTATATCGTCATCGACCCCCAGCATCTCGGGTCACCGCTGACGACGGAACAGATCAGGATCATCTGCCACCGCAATTTCGGCGTCGGATCGGACGGCATTCTCCTCGGCCCGTTGCCGGCGCAAGCCGCGCAGTGCGCCCTTCGCATTTTCAACCCCGACGGCAGCGAGGCGGAGAAAAGCGGGAACGGGTTACGAATCTTTTCGCGGTACCTCTGGGACCGCAAGCTCGTAGGTGACGAGGAATTTGCCATCGAGACCGCAGGCGGCCTGGTGCGCGCCACCGTGATCGATGGCGGCCGCGCGGTGCGCGTCGAAATGGGTCAGGTGAGTTTCTGGAGCGACAAGATTCCCGTCACGGGCCCGCGCCGCGAGGTGCTCAACGAAACCATTACCGTGGGCGGACGCCCGTTTCTGTTTTGCGCGGCGACGATCGGCAACCCGCATTGTGTCCTGCCACTGCGGGACATCGACGCCGGGATGGTGCGGCAATTCGGGCCGTTGCTGGAAACGCACCCGAATTTCCCCAATCGCACCAACGTGCAGTTCCTCAAGGTGCGCGACCGCCGAAACATTCAGATCGAGATTTGGGAGCGCGGGGCGGGATACACGCTGGCCTCGGGCAGCAGCAGCAGCGCCGCCGCGGCGGTGGCCCATCGGATCGGTCTCTGCGACCGCTCCGTTTCCGTTCATATGCCCGGGGGCGTCATCGCCATCGAGATCGGCGAGGATTATTCGATTCGAATGACCGGCGGAGTGACCCGGGTCGCAGACGGCGTCATTGCTCCGGAGATTTTCGATGGAAGCAACCCCTAGAAGGGTATCACGCTTGCTCCGGGCGCAACCGCGTGTTAGGGTCGCGCCCACCAAAACGAAAGGAGATGCTCATGCAACACTTTCATAAAACCGCGATCACCCGGGCCGCCTGTATCTGTATTGCCGCGTCTGCCGTGGTCGCTTCCGCACAGGGGCTCAAGACAACACAACAGATCGTCGATTTTGCGGAATCGAAGACCGCCGCCTACAAGTCATGGACGGCGGATTACACCCAGAGCATGAGCATGTTTGGCACCCGCATGGAGATTGGCGGCTCCGTGGTGCAAAAGCCGCCGCATCGTGTGTGGATGCAGCTCGATATGCCGATCATGGGCCAGCACAGCCAGATGACCATGGTCTTGGGTCAGGACGGCATCATGTGGCAGGTCATGAAAATGGGGACGCAGCAGCAGATCATGAAAATGGACATGAACAAGCTCGGGAGCAACGTCCTCGCGCACGCCGGCATGCAGGGCAATCCCCTCGATCAATTCGATCCCGGCAAGCAATTGGAGACCACCACGGGAATGTGCGACCTCAATGTCGGCGCGACCAAGGAACTTGGGAATCAACCGATGTATGTCCTGGAAGGCGCGTTGAAGCAGGCCGCCCTGACCAACCAGCAGTTGGCGTCATTGGCCGCGATGGTGGGCAAGACCCGCATCTTCATCGGGCAGACGGATGGGTTTGTCCATCGACTGGAACAGTACGACAAGTCCCAGACGAACCTAGTCATGGCCATGGAGTTCAAAAACCTGAAGTTCAATCAGGACGTGGCGGATTCCACATTTGTGTACCACCCGCCCCCCGACGCTCAGGTGATGGATCTCACGCAGATGATGTCACAACGCTCACAGCCGCAGGGGGGAGATGTTGCCCCTCCCAGTTCGCCTCCGCCGCCTGCAACCAAATAATTCAGGCGGTAATCTCGCGCTCGATCACTTCCAATAACGCGTGCAGAATCAGCGTGTGCGCCTCTTGGACGCGCCCGCTGTCCGAGTTGGCGATGATAATCTCCAGATCGGCTTTACCCTTGGCCTTCCCGCCATCCTTGCCCAGGAGCGACACGGTTTTGACGCCTTTGGCCTTGGCGGCTTCCAGCGCGCGAAGAATGTTCGGGGAGTTCCCACTGGTGGAAAAACAAACCAGCAGATCGTTCGGGTTGGCCAAGCCTTCCACCTGACGGGAAAAGACATTCTCAAAGCCGAAATCGTTTCCAATACAGGTCAACGCCGTCGGGTCCGCCGTCAGGCTGACCCCGGGAAGTGACCGGCGGTTGCTGCGAAAGCGACCCACGAGCTCCTGTGTGAGATGCATGGCGTCGGCAGCGCTGCCTCCATTGCCGCAGGCAAGGATTTTTCCTCCCGACCGGAGGGAGGCGACGGCCGCCGCCGCTATCTTTTGGAAGGTAACCTCTTCACCCGCCAATGCGTTCAGCGTACGACAGGCATCTTCGGTGATTTTCGACAGAACAGATTCCATACGTGTATCTTAGCGCGATTTTCGTTGAATGCGAAGAGAAAAATACGTGGTAGCATTCTTCGCACACGCTTCGTAAAGCATGTCACAATGTAACAGATTGTAACAAAATTCTTCTTGAATTCCAAGTGGCTATTGGCTTTGATACTACCACCAGTAGGGATCACGGGTCGCACTGGGTACTACTTATGGTCGTGTCGCGCTAGAAAAAGATTGAGTTTTGCCATGGATAGGTTTCAGACACAAAAGATTACACGCCAGATGATCGACAATTGGCCGGTGGCCAGATCGGGCCTGAGTGCGCGTGTTGTTCACTGCTTGGAAGAGGCAGGCGTCGAGAACATCGGCCAACTCCGCAACTGGGGCGATCCGCAACTCCTGAACCTCACCAATTTCGGCGCGACATCACTGGAAAACGTTCGCTGGTTCTTCAATTGGACTCGTCGCCTCGAGGACGGTAACGGCCAGGTCGCCAACTTTCGCACGCTGTTGCGGGAGTTTCTCAACACTCAGGAAGTGTTCGTGATCGAGCAGCGCTATGGCTTGACCGACCCGCTGTTCCGTCCCCACATGAAGCGGCGCACCCTGCAGGAGATCGCCCGCATGCGTATTCGCGTTACCCGCGAGCGCGTCCGCCAAATCGAGGAATCCGCCATCGCGACCCTGCGGTCGAATCTTGCCCGTGCCGTTGCGGAGACCCAGGAAGTGTATTGGGCCAACCGGATCCTGTCCGGCAGTTGCGTGGTGACATCCGCCGAGTTGGGCGGATGGATCGATGACCCGAACCTGGGAGGCTATCAACCGTGGGGATCGCTCTTGTTGGTCAGTGAGATGCTCGACCGGATTACCTTTCGCCACGATTACTTCTCCATCCTGCCGGGGCCGGTGCTGAATCAGGTCGAAAAACAAATCCTCCAGCTTCTCCACGCGTCCAGGGAGCCCGTTCCATTTGAGAAAATCCTCGCCAGCGTTTCCGATGAACTCAGCTTCCTCAACGGCCAACGCCCGCGGTTGGTGACGGTGCTTCTGGATCATCACCCGGAAATCAGCGGCACGGTGGACCGTCGCTACTTTCTCCCGATGGTCGGGGCGCCCTTGGTCATTGTCGATATCCTGCGCAGTCGTCAGGAACCAGTCCACTTCCATGAGTTGACGCGCCTGTACAACGACCGCATGCAACCCCACAGCCGCAAGGGCACCGGCTATATCCTCCGGGTCCTCAACCTCATGCCCGAGGCCCAGCGGGTTTCCCGCGCCGTGTACCAGTTGAAAGATTGAGCCGCCGGGACACTGCGTGCGCTTGCGTTTGAGGAACGCGACCAGCGATACGCCACCGGGTGCGGCCAGTGCAAACGCGGACGGTTCGGGAATGAACTCGAACTCGAAATTGTCCAGGACGAAAATATAATCTGCCGAAGGGCCACAGGCGGGCTCCTCGCAAGGAGATCACCGACCCGCCCGCAGCCGCGCCAATGCGCTCCTGGCAGCCGCAAAATCAGGTCTAAGTCTCAAGGCCTGCTCGTATTGCTCTTTCGCTTCCGATACCTTGCCCCGCTGTAACAAGGTATCCCCGAGGTTTTTGTGCGCTTCAGCGTTATGGGGATCGATCCGCAACGCTTCCTGGTAGTGCGCTATCGCATCCCACAGCCTGCCCCGTTCCATCAAATTGGCTCCCAAATTGTTGTGGGCCTCGGCGTAATCGGGCCTGATCCGCAACGCTTCCTCGTACTGCGCTATCGCATCCTGCGTTCTCCCCTGTGCCGACAGAATGTTTCCAAGGTTGTTGTGCGCTTCCGCGAGGTCAGGATCGAGTTGGAGTGCCTCTTCGTACTCTCGCCGGGCGTCTTCGGGCTTGCCCATTTCGTTCAAGGCAACCCCCAGGCCGAACCTCGCCTCTGCGGAATGGGCGTCGAGTCGCAGTGCTTGCTCAAACTGTCCGGCCGCGTCCTGAAATCTACCCAGCCCGATCAGCACAAGCCCCAGCCGCATCTGTGCCTCCCACGCTTGCGGCGCAATTGCGACGGCTCGTTGCGCAAAGGGGAGTGCCTCGCTGGCCCTTCCCTGATCCAACAACTCCGTGGCCAGCGCCCGATTGGCCTCTGCCGAGTCCGGGAACTGCGCCAATGTGGCTCGCCGCATGGTTTCGTCGTTATGCCAGTCCGGTATCAGACGACGAGTGCCTGCGGCGAAGGCGCACAGTTCACACGCCAGCAGACCGACCAGCACGCCCCGGACCGCCGCCGTCGAGCGTCGCCACAACCACACGACCGCCGCGCCGACTACCAGCAGCACCGGCAACATCACCACGTAGGCATAGCGCGCCGCCACCACTTGCCGGCCCCCCGGCCAGACCGCGAACATGGGAAGAAGCAGCATCACATACGCCCCCCACGCCGCCGCCAGCATTGGCCTGCGTCGTCTTTGGCAGATAGCCACCGCCGTGATGATGAGAACAGTGAGCACCGACGCCAACACCAGCCACGGACCGGGCGACACGTCCGATACGTAGTTGGGCGACAAATGCGACGGCCAAACCAGTTTCACCAAATAAAACGTCAGACTCCCGAACACACGGAACACGCGCACCGACAGCGGGGCCACGAACAACGGAGCGATCAGGCCGGGCCCCCGGTCGGTGATCACCGTCGCCACCCCCACCACCCCCGCGAGGGCAATCATCCCCACCTTCTCCCGCACCAACCGTCCCCAGCCGAGCCGCTCGTGCCGCCGCAGTGGAAAGTAATCGATCGCCAGCAGGACAAAGGGCAGCGATACCGCCATCGGTTTGGACAACAGCGCCGCCACATACAGCCCCCACACCACCGGCCGTCGCGCGCCAGCCACGTAGGCCCAGATGCTTCCGATCAAAAACGTCGTGCACAGCAGTTGCGTCCGCACCGCCATCCACACCACGGATTCCGTTTGCAACGGATGTATCGCGAATACCACCGCCACCCACACGGCCACCGCCAGCCGCTCGCCCGTGGTCAGGGAAGTCGCGCCCAGGAGCGTCCACAGGAACCCGAACACGAGCGCCGCATTGAGTGCGTGCAGGAGCACGCTCGTGGCGTGGTGACCTGCCGCATTTGTCCCCCAGATCTCGTAGCCGAGAAGAATATACAAGCGAGGCAACGGGTGATAGAACATGTCCGTGGACGTAAACGCCCATTTCACCCCGTTCCACGTCAGGCCGTTCCACCGCGTCGACTGCCGCAAATACTCCAGATCATCCACTCTCAGAAACCCGCAGTGCGTGCTCGGCCAAAACAGCCAGACGGTGACGGCAAAAATCACCAGTGCCATTCCAACCAATTTGGCGCGGGTGACATTCATGCCAACAAATCCAACCACAAACTGCATCCACACTCAACCGTCAACCCCATAGGCGAAGGTCTCTTCCATGGTCCCACAAGCCGCCGACCGCTCACGACCGCCGGGAGCGCCGTCCCCGTCGACGCAAACGCATGTAAGCCGAGTCAGGCCGAGCCGCTGCCGTATCCGCCAATTTGGGTTCGTTTTTGGCTTCGTTTCGGTAACTTTTCCACACCGGCTTGCGTAGAATTGGGTTCGTTTTGCAACCCCCTCCCCATCGGGCCCTTCCCCTTGCAGCCGCGGGTGCCGACCGCGGTCCGGCCGTCCAGCCCCTTGCCGCTGTTTCCGTCCGGAGGGTCGGGCTTCCGCACGACCGTTGGCTGTAGCGTCGCCCGTCCCAGGCGAAACGCCGTGCCGCAGTTGTAGCCGCGTCGCTTTCCGTTTGTAGGGCAGCCGGCCCGGCTGCCGTCGTTGTAGCGTCGGCTGTCCCCAGCCGATAGCCTCTCACCTCTCCCTGGTCACCTCATTTCAAAGAGCGAATGACACCCCTTCCAATCGGAATACCGATATCACACCCCGATACCCAGGTCAACCCCGAAATCGCCTAATGATTCCCCATCCCACCTCCTCGCCCCTGTAGCCGCACGGCTTCAGCCTGCGTCCGCCTCTAGCCGCGTGCCCGTCCGTGCCCCCCTCCGAACTGGAGGGCGAACCTCCCGGTGAGCCGCGACCCCCATCATCCCCCACCACAACCACCGCCTGCGTCGGCGCTATGTTGAACCGAGGCGCGTTGGAGCCGCGAATCTCATTCGCGGGCCGTCCCTCGACCGCCCCGGGCCGTCTGTCGTGCCGCGACGGCAAATCTCTCACACGTCTTTCTGCGCCCAATTCGCAGCGCGCCCATTGCAGACCAACTACTTTCCCCCCCCGCGCCGAAAGCAAACCGGTCGCCCGCCCTCATCCGTCCCATGGAACCCGCGCCGGCCACACATGAGAATACTTCTACCCCTCAGCGGACGTTCTGTCTGCCTGCCCCTTGTAGCCACGGCGCTCTGTCGCCGTGCCGCTTCCTGAGCGCAGTCGAAGGGCGCCGCCTTGTCTGACTCCGCCGAACTGCCGCCCAAGCTGCCAACTACCGGCTACCGGCTACTTGCCTCCCGCCCTGCATTCCGAATTTCCCCATCCGGCGTTCGACTTGTTCACGCGCTTCATCCCCTCCGTGCCAGCGCCAGCCGGTGCGTCTTGGAAATCGCCCGTTGCTGGTCGCTCGTAACACCTGCCTCCTTGGCGAATCGCGGCCAGCCGGCCACCGCGTCGCCAACTTGCTCCAGCAGCGCCTCTGCGTCCTTGATGCCGTGCTGCTCGGGAATCGTTAGCAAATCAGCCCGCCTAAACTCGTCGCGCTTGCCGTTGATCGTCATCTGGTGACGGTTCGTCCAGGTGCCACGCGGGCTGTACGACCAGATCACATCAAACGCCGGGGTCAACCGCCACCGACCGGTCTGGTCCATCAGAAACGCAATGTTGCGAGTGTGATCATCCTGGTCTCGCGCCAGCACATTGAACACCATCCGCCGGTACATTTCGCGCAGCGTGTCGTATCCCAGGTTCAGTTGCTGGATCACCGAAAACGCCTGCTCGTAACCGTACTCCCCGGCCGCGTTGAAATCGTAGTGCCCCATCGCGCACAACGACTGGACATGCATCTTTTCGCCGCGTGCGTCCCGGTCAAAGCGGCGCGTCATGAAGTGCGCGCGTCCCGATTCCTCCAGTAACCGGCAATCGGTCATCGCGATTCCCGCCGCCACCGCCATCCGGTGGTAGGCATACTCAATCCGGCCAAACCCCTTCGGATCACCGAGTGTGACATCATTCACGCCATCGAATTTCAAAATCCACGGCTCAAATCCAGGCGGTGCCGCCACCTGTCCCGAACGGACCTCGTGGGTCCGCGGATTCCACGCGATCACCGCCTTCGCCCGATTCCCGCCCGCCGAGGTGCCCACGCGGATGATCTCGGTCAATGCCTCCGCCTGTTCGCCCTTGAGGCTTACCGCCCAATCCGCCCGGTGCCGCAGTATCTCCGCCGCCAGCTCCGTCAATTCCTCCACCTCAATCGGAACCGACTTGCCCGGTGCCGGCCCAAGGGCGGGCTTGAATTCCAGCGCGCCCATCCCGCGCGTGCCGATGTAGCACAACCGCTCCACCGGTGTGAAATCCCCGGGCGCGCGGCCCTGCCGCGCCAACCAAAGATCAATCAGCCGGTTCCCGTACCGGTCGGGCAGCGCGTCGGCCAGCAGACCCGGCAAGCCGTGAAACGTTTCCTGTTGGAGCGACGGAAAGGAGAAAACACCGGGCCGCACCGGCATCGTTAACGGCGCCAGATTCCACCCTCGCTGCACAAACGCCGGCGCGTACTCAAAATTAGCAATGCCCCGCGCCTCGTCCCACGCCACCGCCCCAACTTCCCGCCCCCACAGGCGGACTGTGGCGACGGTAACCCTGCGTAGTCGCGTAGCCATGGATCAGCTTCCCCCGACTTTGCGCCGGCCCCGCGGGACGAACGCTCGCCGACGCTCCCGGCCTTTCAGTTTCGCCAGTTGAATCGGGCTCAACCCCGGCTCCGGCAGCAGCGCTTCGATCTGGTTGAGCTTCCCCATCGCCCGCAATACCCGGATCAGCAGCGATAACGTGCAGCCCCGTCCACTCTCCAGATTCTGCAAGGCCCGGCGGGAGACACCGGCACTGCGGGCCACCTCGGCTTGTGCCAGATTCGCATTGAGACGCTGCGTCTTCACCCGTTGACCCAATTCCTCCAACACCGCCTTCTCACTCATGGCCTCGAAGTTCATCGCCACAGTCTAAACGCACTTCTAAGAGTTGTCAAATCATAACGCGCATTATATTGCGCTTAATATAGAATTAATGACTATAAAGCGTATTATAGTGCTCGTAGTAAACATCGTAAGACGATGGAATAAGCTTGATATTTCGCCAAATACTTCCCCAAATCTGCGGCGTTGCCATGCCCCAAATTTTGGGAAGTTAATAATCGTCCCGCCGGGCAACTTGGTCGCCCGGCAGGACGATTCCTGACAGTACAAGAGAACCGGGCTCAGATTTCATGGGCCTGTTGCCCAAATGCTTCGGACACCACAAGAGGCTCCATTTTCGAATTCTGACATCGCGAGTTTCCTCGAAAATCGAAGGAGGTGGATCGAGAAAAACATTCGGAAACCACAATTCAGTGATTTGGGCAACAGGCCCTCATCATAAAACATTTGACGCGCCCACCGCCTCACCATTCACGGACCAGCCGTTCCCACAGCTTGCCCTGAGCGCAGTCGAAGGGCGCCGCCTTGTCTGACTCCGCCGAACTGCCGCCCAAGCGACCAACTACCGGCTACTTGCCTCCCCCTGCGTTCCGAATGTCCCCATCCGGCGTTCGACTTTCTCCCCATCTCATTCCTGACGCTGTCGCCCCGCCCTCGTCCTCTTGCATGATGCATAGGTAACATATGCATCCGCCCGGTTCCGACACCATGATGCATATCTTTGATATGTACCCGCCCCCATCGTGACCTTCGCGCTTACCAACCTCCTCAACCGCCCTCACGCCTTCTCTGAACGGGCATCACCCATGATACCTTCCACTGGAAGGTGTCACGTCGCCCCACACGACCCTCGAAGAGAACCGGGATCAGGTCCACTCATCCTGCAACTGCCAACCCGCCCACCGCCTCACCATTCACGGACCAGACCTTCCCCCGCGCCGAAAGGAAACCAGTCGCCCGCCCTCATCCGTCCCATGGAACCGGCGCCGGCCAAACATGCCAACACACCCCGCCCCGAATTCGTTTCGGGGTTCCCTGTCCGCCCGGCAATTTCAAGCCCGCATGCGCCCGACCACGGACCATCGTCTCGCCCTCCTCCGCCGTACCTGTCCTGCCGACTAGCCAGCGAGCAATTCGAGACAGACATCGAACGAGTCAGAAGCATTTGCGTCATGAAGGTCGGGTCGATGCGGAGTCGCCGCCACTTCACGGAGAGGAAAGCCGCCTCACGCCGATGATGTAGCCCTAGCCGGCGGATTTGGGTGCTTCGGACAGGCGGCCTCTCAGATCCCGCACCGTGACGATGTACTGGTGCAGACGGTCGACAGGATCGGAGATGTGGCTGGTGCGGAACATCGCTTCGACGCAGGCGAGCAGTTCATCGATCTGCAGGGGTTTGACCAGGAAGTCATCGGCACCCGACTTCACGCACGCCCTTGCCTTTTCGCTGTTGGTTTGGCCCGTGATGACGATGATGGGGATCCGTCGGGTGGTGGCCATCGACTGGACCGCCATGCAGAAGGTGAGTCCGTCCACTTTGGGCATCCCGATGTCCAGCAGGATCAGATCGGGGTTGGTCTCCACGGCCTTTTGCAGACCTTCTTCGCCATCCGATGCGGTATGCACCTCCACGCCGTCGGTCACGAGGATGCTTTGAAGCACATCCCGGATGCCCGGGTCGTCGTCGACCACCAAGACCTTCTTTTGGCTCACCTGCAACATGGGTAAAACAGCATAAAATGAGCCGATTTTGGTCGCCCCTGAGGTGGGGTTCCCAGGACAGACAGCCGTAGCGCAACGCCGCCGAGGGACCTCCCGACGTTTTTGGTGATCCCTTCCACATGATTTTTTCGCCACCCCTGGAAGCCCTGTTTTTCTTGCCAGTAGGATTGATGCAGTGATACTCTGGACCCTCAGCGAGACTGACGTAGCCAAGACGCTCGCCAGCCTGTTTTCGGGTTCGAGTTGGGCGAGAATGGACTCGAACCAGACTTTGGTTGTAGGCGGCGTGTCCAGTGCTGAACGCCTCTCGAAGTCCTGTACCCTCTTACCTGATCCAGATTCGCGACGAGTGCGCCGTCAGCGCTCGTTCCCCAGTTATCCATCCACGCAATTCAACACGTGCCTTTCGCACGCAAGGTGAACACCGTCATGAAGAAGTTGCTCGGTTCAGTCAACGAACCATGCGGGTTGCATCGGAAAGCGGTTCAACACAACGCTACTGCGACCCCTCATACCCACCGAAAGGAGAATCGGAAGATGAAGACCACAGTTTTGGTTATCACCGCCGTCGTGGCGCTGGCGTACGCGGCCAGAGCGCAACAGGACAATACGTTTTATGGCACGTACGCAGGCAACGGCACGATGAACGGTTCCGACAACACGGGCATCGGCTACTTCGCGCTCTATAACAACGCGAGCGGCAACGAAAACACGGGCATCGGCTATGGGGCTCTCTATCTCAACACGAGCGGCTCCACCAACACGGCCATCGGCATCGGGGCTCTCTATGCCAACACGAGCGGCATCGCCAACACGGCCAACGGCGCCTATGCGCTCGGGTTCAATACGAGCGGCTCTTGGAACACGGCCAACGGCGTCCAAGCGCTCTTTTACAACACGGGCGGCTGGGGCAACGCGGCCAACGGCTACAGTGCGCTCTATAACAACACGAGCGGCTCCTGGAACACGGCCAACGGCGTCTATGCGCTCTGGGCCAACACCTACGGCATAGAGAACACGGCGAACGGTTACACTGCGCTCTATTCCAACACGAACGGTAGCTGGAACGTGGCCAACGGCGTCGATGCGCTCTTTTCCAACACGAGCGGAAACTTAAACACGGCCGACGGCGTCTTGGCGCTCCATTACAACACCAGCGGAAGCAGCAATATCGGCATCGGCTATGAGGCCGGTTTCAATCTTACGACGGGCGACAACAACATCGATATTGGCAATGAAGGCGTCGCCGGGGACAGTGGCACCATCCGTATTGGCACACAAGGCGTCCACGCCAACACGTATATCGCTGGGATTAGTGGAGTCAGTTTGTCGGGCGGCGCGGTGGTCGTCGTGAACTCCGAAGGTCAACTCGGTACAACAACCCTTACCGCCGGCCCGCCAGGACCTGCAGGAGCGACAGGAGCTACAGGCGCAACGGGCGCTACAGGCTCACAAGGACCGGCAGGAGCGACGGGCGCACAAGGACCCGCTGGCCCACAGGGACCGGCTGGCCCACAGGGACCCGCTGGCCCACAGGGAGCGACGGGAGCCACAGGAGCTACCGGCCCTCAAGGCCCCGCGGGTCCCGGACTGGTCTCAGGTGCGTATCTGACTCTGCCGTCTGGAACCGCTGCCCCTTCGGGTTTCACCATGCTTGGCACTACGTCCATGAAATATACGTATAAAGTTGGGAAAAAGACCAAAACTGTAACTATAACTGGCGACCTCTACCAGAAAGATTAGCGTGCAGACCCGTTAGTCGTGTGCGACATCCGAATGAGCCCCGCCGAGTTGCGGGGCTCGTTTTTCGTATCCGGCTGAATTGGGAGGTCACGCCGCCGTCCATTCGCCGGCGCCGCTCGGAGGAAGGGGTTGGGGGCAACGCCGCCGAGGGACACCCCCGGAGGCGACTCGGTACTTGGATTCGGACTCCAGAAAGCCAGCAATTTACTGGCTTGACAGGCACCGGGGTCGAGGCGCAGACTTTGGTCGTTAGGTGGCCATTCGTTCCGTGCAAACATCGCTTCGGGTCGCACGGAGGTAGAGGTCATGTTGACAATAGAAGGTTTCGGAGCCGTCCACCAACGTGCGTCCATCGCCGCGTTCTCTCTTGCCACCGTGCTTTCCGTGGCTCCCGCAGCCTGTCGCGCTGACGTACTCTATGTGTCAGCCAGCGTCAATTCCGTCGAAGAGTTCGATACGGCCACTGGAACAGACCTCGGCTCTATCCCCGCCGTCAATCCTTCGCTGGATAACCCGTCGGGGTTGGCCTTCGACAGCACGGGCGACTTGTACGTGGCAAACTTGGGCGACGGCCACATCGACAGGTTCACGCCAGGAGGCACCGGCACGGTGTTCGCCACCGTCTCGACTCCGGAAGGCTTGGCCTTTGACAGTGCCGGCAATCTCTTTGTGTCGAGTGAAAACCCGGCCAACTCAAGTGACTCCACGATCGTTAAATTGACTTCCAACGGCACCGCCTCCGTATTCGCGAGTGGCCTGGACTTTCCAAACGGCTTGGCATTCGATAGCGCAGGCAACCTGTATGTGGCCAACACCGACAACAGCACGATCATGAAATTCGCTCCGAACGGCACCGGCTCGCTTTTTGCCCGAACACCCTATCCAGACGGCTTGGCCTTTGACAGTGCGGGCAATCTCTATGCCTCGAACATTGAAGGTGGAATCAGCAAGTTCTCCCCGACGGGTACGGGTTTGGGAACATTCGGCACCGTTTCGGGCGTTGGTGAAGGCCTGGCATTCGACAGCGCAGGTAATCTCTACGTGGCGAGCGGCCAAACGATCACGAGATTCACGCCGAGTGGGGCTGGCTCTGTCCTTGCCACCGGCGGCACCCTGGCCGAGCCTCAGTTCATCGCCATCCAGCCCGGTCTCGTAGTTCCCGAGCCTGCAACCTGGGAGATGGCTGTCCTCGGACTACTGGCACTGCTCGTCTTGGTCCGCCCCAAGGCAAAGGCTTGAGAAGGACCCCCGCGTCGGCTAACTCGCGGTGCCGAACGTGGGTGCAACGCCGCCGAGGACACTCCGGCGACTACCATGACACGCTCAAAAACAGGGGATTCACCAAGCATAATGGATTCTTGCGTTTAATCGCTGTCAAAAGCGAACAGGACACCGTGTAGGTCCGGCCAACGTGAAACTCTTCGGGCCGAAAAATCGAATCCAAGGCCCGCGTAACAGGGTCAGCCGAAACCTTGGCTGGCCGTATTAAATCGAAGTCGTAATGCCTGCCGTAGGGCAGTCGAAAATCCTGATCATCACTTGTCGCAACTGAAGTGAATGCGTGCGAAGGTCGAACTTTCGGGTCAGCCAATCTCGTTTCTACCGGCCACGAATGCCTACCAACTTTCCCTTCCTGAGGACCTATTCTTGACGGCGGCGGTTCGCTAAGTACGGTTCGCAATTGGACGGTCGGAATGCTGAAAACTCGAAGAGAGTCCCCGGAGGAATTGGTCTGCGCCGTGGCGGTTGTTGCCATCCCAACGCCTACCATGACAAGCGCTCGACAAAAGACCACAGGATTCATAAAGCGGTCGTCCACGGCCTAACGTAGGTATTCGGCCATACTCATTCGCGAATTGCAAACATTTACCAAGACCGGGCACGACGTAAAAGGGATCAGACCTATTCATGACGTCCTAACAGACGCGCCCACCGCCTCACAATTCCCGGACCAGCCGTCCCCACGCGCGGCTTGTCCTGAGTCCGTCGAAGGGCCCGTCCGCCTCCTGGCTACTCGGCTACTCGGCTACTGACTCCTGCCCCTCATCCCGTCTCGCGCTTTTTTCTCGCGGCAGCGCCGTCCTTTTCCTACTCTCCGGGACGTGCGGATCCTCGACAAATATCTGCTGCGCGAATTCGCCTGGCCGTTGTTGTACTGCTTCGATGTGTTCGCGATGTTGATGATCGTCATCGATTTGTTCGGGACATTGGACGACTTCATCCAGTACCACGCCCGCTTCGGCACCGTCGTCCATTATTACCTCATTCTGTTTCCCGAAATGTTCGTGATCATCATGCCCATGGCCCTCCTGCTCGGACTGTTGTTCTGCCTCGCCAACCTCAGCAAATGCAACGAACTGGTCGCCATGCGGGTCAACGGGATCAGCCTCCTGCGTATCGCCCTGCCGCTGCTGGCCATCGGCGCCGCGGCCACCATCGCCGTCTTCGTCGTCAACGAACTGTTTGTCCCGCACGCGCATGAACGGGCGGATGCGTTGCGGGCGCGCGTCAAGGGCAAGGGCCAACCGGATGTCCTCGAGAATTTCTTTTTCGCCAACACCATCGAACGGCGCGATTGGTATGCGCGGCGCTTCGACACGCACCGGTCCGAAATGGACACGGTGGAAGTTCACAACCGGAAGGACAACGGCGATCCCGACATCGATGTCTATGCCGACAGCGCGCGCTGGATCAATCATCAATGGCATTTCTTCAACGCGGACGTGTACGACCACAGCGAGACCAAGCCACCGGTTGTGCACGTGGCGGATACAAACTTCCCCGCGTTCAAGGAGACGCCCGCCCGCCTCGCCGTCGAAGGCAAGAACCCCGATGACCTGACCACTCGCGAACTCCGCCGCTATATTCAGACCCAGCGGGTTGCGCACCACTTCGTCGGCCTGGCCAAGTACGAGGTCAAACTCCAATCCCGTTACGCGTTCCCGCTGACCTGCCTGCTCGTCGTGCTGATGGGGATACCCTTGGGGATGCGCGTCAGCCGCAGCGGTCCGTTGCTCGGCGTGGGCACGGCGCTGACCCTCGTGGTGGTGTTCTACTTCCTCAACAACATCACGCTCGCGCTGGGAGACGGCGGCCGCATTCCGCCCGCGGTCGCCGCCTGGACGACGAACGCCATCTTCGCCTGCGTCGGATCAGTGTTACTGTATCGCGCCCGTTGACGGCGCGTGCCCGACGATCACGGCATGCGCCGCGGCGTAGTCTTTGCAATGGGACAGGCTGACAAAGATGGTCGTGACGCCGCGCGTTTTGGCCAGGTCCGCACCTTTGCCGTGGAGTGCCGCGTACGGTTCTCCGCTGTCGCGCTTGCGAATCTCCATGTCTTTCCAGCCGAGGTGATGTCCGATGCCCGTGCCGAACGCCTTCGAAATGGCCTCCTTCGCCGCGAACCGCGCCGCGAAATGTAACGCCGGAAATTTCATGCCGTTGCAGTACGCGACTTCCTCCGGCCAAAAACAACGGTTCAGAAACCGCTCGCCAAACTTGTCGAGGGAATCCTGAATCCGCGCCGTCTCGACGATGTCGACACCGGTGCCGAGGATGTTCGCAGTAACGGTCTTCATTTCGGCGGCGGCGCCATCAACGCCAGCATTTCCGCGATGGCCTGCCGCAGCCCGACGAACACGGCGCGGGAGATGATCGAATGGCCCGTATTCAGCGTCTCCAAATGCGGGACCGCGAGGATCCCCGGCGTATTTTCGTAGTTCAACCCATGCCCCGCGTTCACGCGCAATCCGAGCTTGTGGGCCAACTGCGCCGCCGCAGTCAGTTTCCGGATCTCGGCGGCCTGGTCCGCCTCGTGGCGCGCATTCGCATACGTGCCCGTGTGCAATTCGACAATGTCCGCCCCGGCATCCGCGCTCGCCTTGATTTGACGTTCGTCGGGATCTACAAACAGGCTGACCGCAATCCCCGCCTTCTTCAACCGGGCGACGGTGCCCGCCAGCGATTTGGATGCGCCCGCCACATTCAACCCGCCTTCGGTGGTGACTTCCTGCCGCTTCTCCGGCACGAGGCAGACTTCGCCCGGTTTCACTTCCTCGGCGATGGCGACAATCTCGGGCACGTCCGCCATTTCAAGATTCAACCGCGTGCGGATGGTCTGGCGAATCAATCGCACATCGCGGTCTTGAATATGACGACGGTCTTCCCGCAGGTGCATGGTAATCGCGTGCGCGCCGGCCAACTCCGCCTCGACCGCTGCCCAGACGGGATCCGGTTCGGGAATCGCGCCCAACGGCTCGTGGGCAGAACGGTAGCGTGCTTGACGTAGTGTGGCCACGTGATCGATGTTGAACCCGAGCTTGAGCATGCGGATAGGGTACAAAACTTCACGCCTGTCCGCAATGCTGCATTGCTCAGAAAGAAGCACGCGACCACATACTCCCCATGGATGGAAGCGACGTTAGTTCAGGCAGTTCTGGCTCTGAAGCGCTTCTTGCACGAAACGATTCCAACGGTCTCGTTTCCAATCGGGGAAATGATTCTGCATCCACTCCCGCGACGCGCGTTCCCAACCAATGTCCCGACCGACCTTCTCGCTTTCGATCCACTTGTACTTCTTTATTTCCTCTTGCTGGGATCGAACAACATCAGCGAGAGGATCTGATTTTCTGCGACGTAACGTCATTTGTACCCCCTCCTTGAAGGGTGAAAAACTTGCGCTACAGTAGCCCAACACCGTGGTTTGTCAACTGCCCCACGGTGACAAATTGGCAGCAATATAGTGGCTTAATGTCAAAGCACTTGCAACGAAGGTGTTTCAACTTGCCCGCATACGGGTTGTCCCCTATTGTTGCCTCGTGAGCGAACTGGGCTACCTCGATAAAGTGCTTCGGCATGCCGAAGAACGGCTCGTTCTGAAGTCCGGCGCACGCCCGGCGGAGATACTCAGCCTCTACAAGAAGTTCCTGAAGGTCGAAGAACACCGCCTGCGGATGTTGCATCGCGCGGGGGGAGGGGGCCGCGAGATTGCCCAGGGCCGAGCCCAGATGTTGGATGTGGTGCTCCGCCATGTGTTTCAAGCCGCGCACGAGAACTATCACCATACCCACCCCGATGCCGCAGACATTTCCGTGACCCTCGTCGCCATTGGCGGCTACGGGCGGGGTGAGCTCAGCCCGTATTCCGACATCGACATCATGTTCCTGCACGATGCTTCATCGCGGACCACATCCTACGATCCCCACCTCAAGGAAATGGTCGAGCAGGTCTTGTATATGCTCTGGGACGTCGGCCTCAAGGTCGGTCATTCAACCCGCTTGGTCGGCGAGGCGGTCACGCAAGCCAATCAGGACATGCAGTCGAAGACCTCGATGATCGAATCCCGACGGCTCGTCGGCGACGAGAAGATTTACGAGGCGTTTCAGCAGGCGCTGGTCAAGTCTTGCGTCAAAGGCCACGAGGACGAATACATTGCGGCCCGCATGGAAGACCAGCGGGCTCGCCACGAGAAATTCGGCGACACGGTGTACCTGCAGGAGCCCAACGTGAAGGCCGGTTGCGGCGGGTTGCGCGATTTCCAGAACCTGATCTGGATGGCGTTCTTCAAATACGGCTCTCGGAAACTCTCCGAATTGCGCCAGCGCGGCTTCGTCGAACCGACCGAGCAACGCCAACTCGATACCGCTTACGATTTCATCCTGCGGGTGCGCAATTCGATGCATTACATGACCAATCGCTCGTGCGACGTCATCGGGCTCGGGCTTCAACCGCAAATCGCCACGGAATTCGGCTACCGCCACCACGACCTGCTGCGGCGCACCGAAGCGTTCATGCGCGATTATTACACGCACTCGCGCAACATTTTCCTGCTCACCAACGCGCTCGCCGACCGCATGGCGCTTAAGCCGGCAAAATCATCGCGATTCAGATCCTTGCTCCGTCGTTCGCGCAAACCGGAGGAGGTCGACGGCTTCCTCCTGCGCGACGGCGTGATCTCCGCAGGCGCTCCGACGGTTTTCAAACAGGACCCGTTGCGCCTGATTCGCGTGTTCCATTACGTGCAGCAACGGGACGTGGAGATGAGCCCGGATCTGCGGTCGCAGATTCGGCAGAACCTGAAACTGGTCGACCGGTCATTTCGTTGCTCGGAGCAGGCCCGCGACGTGTTCCTGGCCATCCTGCAACACAAGGGACAGGTCGCCCGCATCTTGCGCCGGATGCATGAGGTCGAGTTTCTCGGCAAATACATTCCCGAGTTTGGCCGGCTCACCTGCCTGGTGCAACACGAGTTCTTTCATCGTTACACGGCGGACGAACACACGATCCAGGTGATCGAGAACCTCGACCGGATCATCGATGCCACCGAACCGCCCCACGCCAGCTACAAGAAGATTTTCCAACACCTCGAACACCCGCACGTGCTGTACCTGGCGCTGCTGCTGCACGACGTGGGCAAGGCGGCCAATGTCGAACATCACGCCGAAGCCAGTCTGGAAATGGCCCGGCGGGTCGCCCAGCGATTGCGGTTGGACGCCGATGAGGACTCGCAGTTGCTGTTTCTCGTCCGCGATCATCTTAAACTCTCGATGCTCTCCCAGCGCCGGGACCTCGACGATCAGTCCACCATCGACGCCGCCGCCCATATCGTGAAAGACGAGGTCAACCTGAACGCGTTAATGTTGCTGACATTCGCCGACGCGGCCGGCACCAGCATCAAGACATGGACCGAATGGAAGGAAGCCCTGCTCTGGGAACTCTACCGGCGCACGAAACAAACGCTCTCGGGGGCCGAGCGCGTGCGCGACATTCTGTCCCGCCGCATCGAGCAACTGTATGGCGAAGTCAGCGCCGAGCTCAAGGACAAGCTGCCACTGGAGGAGATTTATTCGCATTTCGAGCTGATGCCGGCGAGCTACTACATCAACACCAGCGCCGCCGAGATCACCCGCCACCTGATGGTGATCCACCGGTTCCTGACGCGCCAACTCGAAGTCGAGGAAGCCGAGGACGCGCTCGTGCCGGTCGTCGACTGGCAATCGTTCCCCGCGCAAAGCTATTCCCAGGTATCCATTTGCACGTGGGATCGCCTGGGGTTGTTCTCGAAAATCTGCGGCTCGTTTGCGTCGGCGGAGTTGAACATCCTGCGCGCCAACATCTACACGCGCAGCGACCACGTCGTCCTCGATATGTTCGACGTCTGCGACAAGACCCTCGCCGCCGTCACGGACCAGCGGGCCATCCAAACCGCCGAGGGAATGCTCGAACGCATGTTGAGCGACCGGGAACACATCCAGTTCGCCGACATGCTCAATCGCCTCCGCGCCATTCGCGGCCCGGTACCCGCGATTCGCGAAGTGCACATCCCGACCCTGATCAGCTTTGACAACGAGACCAGCAAAGGCCGGACCATCATCGAGATCCAAACCGAGGACCGTCTCGGGTTGCTCTACACAATCACGCACACCCTCAGCGAACTCGGCCTGGATATCAGCGTCGCGAAAATCTCCACGGAAAAGGGCGCGGCCATCGACACGTTTTACGTGCAGGACCAGCTCGGCAACAAAGTCACCGATCCCACCCGCCTGTCCGGCATCCGCGCCAAACTCGAAACCGCCATCAACCTCCTGGCGAGTTGATTAGAAGTGGTCTGGGCTTCGTTGTAGGCCGCGTTGTTGGATCGTTCCCAAATTGTCACGAGTTACATCTTGACTCTCCCGTTTGCTCGGTTCACTCTGCACCAAGCTGGTGCGGTGGCCTTGGAGGAGTTATGGAGAGGCGGAGGCTATTGGCCGGCTGTTTTTTACTATCGGCGTTCACGTTGTCGTTCACGGCGACACGGGCGCAGGTTTTGACTGTTTCGACGAATCTGCCCTCTCAATCCTTTGACTTGGGACAAGCGAGCTGGAGCGGACTGTCGCTCCGAGGTGTCAACCTCCAAGGCACCAACGCCACACCGCGCAGCGGCAACCTCAATGCACTCCACACCGCAACGGCTACGATGCTCGGCCCGATGGCGTCCTCGCAATCCCTCACAAATCCTCCACCGGCCGGCCTGATTGTCTGGTGGGTGTTCGATGAAGGCAGTGGCACAACCGTCGAAGATGCCAGCGGCAACGGCAACAGCGGCACGCTGCTGGGCGATCCACCGCCCACGTGGGCTAACGGAGTCACTTCCGGCGCGTTGACCTTCGACGGCTCCCAGAACTACGTGCAGAGCGACCAGGCCTTCAATCAAACCATCAGCGCCTTCACCATCGAAGCGTGGTTCGCCGCCACCTCCGTTTCCGGCGAAAACCCGGCCATCGTTTCCACGCTCGGCGACGATATCGGGTACAACTACCTGGCTGACATTGTCATCTATACCAACTCCGTCTTTAACGGCAATTCGATCGGACTAAACACGCGCTGGGATATGCTGTTCGCCCCACTGGGTCTGATCGACGGCAACTGGCATCACGTGGCCGGTACATGGGATGGCACCAACTCGAGCCTCTACGTCGATGGCCAATTGGTCGCCACGCAGCCCGACGCGTATCCAGCATTCACGTGGACAACGCCGCTGCGGCTGGCCTACCGCGACACCAATGGCGGCTGCAATTACGGCGGCGACATCGGCGAGGTCCGCATCTACGATCGGGCGCTGTCCAGCAATGAAGTCGCCGCCGCTTACAACACCGACACCGTCGGCGACGGCATCCCCAATTGGTGGCGGCTG
>JBEKLM010000025.1:0-61597 GCA_050010195.1 Verrucomicrobiia bacterium | reverse complement strand
GCGTCTCTGCAATAGGCTCATATCATACCCGCCGCGGGGTCCACTGTCAATGCGCTGACCGGGGCGGGAGGCTCGTGTCGGCAAGTCGGGCGCGGGCGTTGGAACGAACCAGTGCGGCAAATGCGGCCAATCGTTGCTGGTCGGCCACAGGCAGTTGTTCGATCTCGGCGAGCAGTTTCTGCGGATTCGTCTGCGCCTGCTGGCTGAGCATGACCGGGTTTCGGATGACGTGCGCAAAATGGCTGTCCACCGTGCCGCGCAGAAAAACCGAGAACAATTGCGCCAGCGCGGCCAGCACGACATTGTCCACCTTCACGAACACCGCCCGCGTGTACTCGATCCTGCCGCGTGCCCGGGCGCGGTAATCCACGATCGCGACGCCGCGCCCGCGCACGTCGAATACGCCATGGTCCGTGCCTTCCACGTAGAGGACGCGCTTTCCGGCACCCGAGTAGACGTTGAGAATGTAACCGGCGGCGCCCGCATGATCATCGGCACGGAGCCGGCCGTCGGCGTCGAGGGTGGCGGAGTATTTGGTCAGGCCGGCCATTTTGGCCAACGCCGAGCATTCGTCCATGTGGGCGAACAGATACTCGAACACGGCAACGGACGCGTTGAATTCCTCGGGAGGATATTCCCGCCGCAGTGTGTAGTGGTCCGTCACGCCGCGCACCAGGCTCAGGTTCGTTCCCGTCATGGCATCGAATGGAACGAGTTTCGAGGCGGCGGTCTCGTCGCTCGCCTGCACGAGCGGCGCACCAAGAACCCCGAGGATCAAGAAGGCACGAATGGCCACCCGCCGCATGGCACACGGTATACGGTGTCTCTCAGCGGTTGGCGAGGAATTGTTGCACAGGGTGCTGGCCGGTCCGTGCTGCGGAATTGGAGCGTGGGAAGGGAAAAGGCTTGCAGAAGCGGGGAGGGCAGAGACAATCATGAGAAGATTGACGGCGGTGGTCGTTGCGAAGTGCCGCAAGGGAGAAGCCGACGTCGATCATCCGTACCTGTTCATGAACATGGACCAATCCATTCGCACCCGGGCCCATCCGAACTGTTTTCTCTGTGGAACAACCGGCGAAGTGCTCTACGCAAAATTGACCGACCGATTATTCCACGCGCCGGGCGTCTGGCAGTTGAGACGCTGTCCGCAAGCGAAATGTGGGCTGTTGTGGCTCGATCCAGTGCCGATCAAAGACGATCTCCCGCTGGTTTATCAGAACTATTTTACGCACGGACCGAGATCCTTCGCCGTCCGCGGAGTCGGTCGTTCGTTGGTTCACGGGCTGTATCGCGGAGTACTATTGGCAACAGGGTTGGCCCGCCAGCGGGCGGACTTGCTGTCGTTCTATCTCCGCGACGCAGGACCCGGTCGTTTGCTTGACGTCGGTTGCGGTGACGGCGGCCAACTCGCCCGGTTACGCGCGATGGGTTGGCAGGTTGAGGGACAAGAGATTGACCCCGCCGCCGCCGAGCAGGCGCGCACTCAGTACGGGTTGCAGGTGCATGTCGGGCCGTTGGCAGACCTTGGATTGCCGGACTCGGCTTTCGACATCGTCACCATGAGCCACGTGATCGAACACATCTATGACCCGGTGTCGCTCCTGAAGGAATGCCGCCGAATCCTCAAGCCCGGGGGTCGCGTTGTCGTCGTTACGCCCAACGTGAAGTCCTGCGGCCACGAGCGCTTTCGGTCGAACTGGATGCCACTGGAACCGCCCCGCCACTTACACATGTTCTCGCCAACAACCTTGCGTGAGGTCGCGCGCCGAGCTGGCTACGCCGAGCAGGAATGCTGGACAACCGCGGCGAACGCGCAGTTCCTTGCTGAATCCAGTCTGAACATCGAGAGAACCGGTCGTCACACGGTTGGTTCACGCCCGGGTCTCTCTTTAGGTTTCCAAACACTGGTGTTTCAGTTTTGGGCGATGGCTCTCCACGCGGCGCGCAAAGATTCCGGTGACGAGTGCGTACTCCGGGCAAAAAAATAGCGACCGTGGAGATTGTTCCAAGCCCGCCGCTACAATACACGGCGCCGAATCACCCGTTCGCGAGGAATTCTTGTAACGCCGCTGCCATTTTCGGCCCGATGCCGGGGACGCCTGCGATGGCCTCGGCGCTGGCCTCGCGGAGTCGCTGGATCGAGCCGAAATGTTGCAACAGAACCAGCTTGCGTTTCTCGCCGAGGCCGGGGAATTCGTCGAGCACGGATTCCTGGACGCGCCGTTTCCGCAGCTTCTGGTGATAGGCGTTGGCAAAGCGATGGGCTTCGTCCCGCAGCCGTTGAATCAGATGAAGGGCAGGGGAATTGCGCGGCAGGCGGATCGGCAGGGTCTGGTCAGGGACGTGGATTTCTTCCATCTGTTTTGCGAGTCCAATCACGGGAAGGTCGCGGATCTCCAGTTTCCACAACGCCCGCAACGCCGCCATGAGCTGGCCTTTGCCCCCGTCCACCATCACCAAATCGGGCAGCGCGCCGCCTTCTGCTCGGACGCGGGCGTAGCGGCGACCGACCACCTCGGCCATCGACGCGAAATCGTCGCTGCCCTCCACGGTCTTGATCCGATAATGACGGTAATGCTCCTTGTGGGGCTTGCCATCGCGAAAACAAACGGCTGACGCGACCGACAGCGTCCCACTGATATTCGAGATGTCGAAGCCTTCGACGTGCTGGGGCAACTGGGATAGACCGAGCACGTGTTGGAGTTCCTCCATTTCCTGCTGAGGCGCGAGGTTGGGGGCGAAATCACGGGCAAACTTTCTCTCATGCGCGGCCCGCCCGATTTCGCGAAGGCTGTTGATGACGTCGCGGAACGCCGCGGCCGCTTCGAATCTCATCGCCTTCGCGGCGGTGCGCATGGCTTCCTCGAGTTGTTCGATGGCCTCCTTGCTTCGGCCTTCGAGAAACTCACAGGCCAGATCGACCCGCCGCAAGTACTCTTCGTGCGGCATCTCCGCGAGCGGGACCGGAACCAGATAGGTCGAGTACTTGAGGTCTTTCTCCTTCGGCGCGCCGGTGCCCTGCACGAGCACGCCGTATTTCTTGCGCATCCACTGCATGACCTGCCGCACCGCACCCGCATGCGCAAACGGGCCAAAATAGCGGGCGCCATCCTCTTTCTTCAGTCGCGCGAATTTGAAGCGCGGGTAGGGTTCGTTCATGCTGATCTTCACCATGAGAAACCGCTTGTCGTCCTTGAACATCGCATTGTAGCGCGGTTTGTATTCCTTGATCAGCTTGCCTTCGAGAAGCAGCGCTTCGGGCTCGCTCTTGACGACGAACGTCTCGAAATCGGCGATGGACTCGATCAGCGCGCGGGTCTTCGGGTCCCACCGCATCTGACGCGACGGATGAAAATACTGGCTCACGCGCTTGCGCAACGACCGGGCCTTGCCGACGTAGATCACCCGCCCGAGTTGGTCGCGCATCAAATACACCCCCGGCTTGTTCGGCAGGTCCCGGACTTTGGATTTCAGTTGTGATGAACCGCTCATCGCGTATTATTATACTTTCATACGGCATGAATGGCAGGCAGTTTTCGCACTAGCATTGCTTGCTCGAAACGGACGAAGCCGCTCTTACTAATCGCGGGTGACGGAGGACCGGATTGGTTCGGCAAGGAGAAGTCGCCTCGCGTATGGATAGACGGAAAACATCTGACAGGCCGCAGCGAATGGGGCTTCGCTCCGTCGCCCAATTTGATCTCAGGTTAGAAAATTATGGATGAATCCAGGCTACAGGCGGAAATCAGAAAATATCGCTTCCTCCTCACGAAATCGCTCAATATCAACTCAATATCCCAAGTCGAGGCTGACAGGGAGGGGTTTTTTCGTGCTCTCCACCGCGAATACAAGGCAGCGCAGGACGTCATAATCACAGCTCAGCTCGAAATAGAGGCGGACATAGCCTCATCGACAGATGAGGCAGAGCGCCTTCGAAAAGAACACTGGAAAGCGGTTACGGAATTGTGTTTCAACACTCTAATCTGGATTTGTCTGAGGTGGGATCGTGATCGTGTCAAGCGGGTAGCGGAAGGAGCACTGTATGACATGTGCCTGAATTGGGTTCACCCTTATTGGTGGGCGAAGCAGCAATTAGACGAGCCCTCCCTCGAAGCAGGCTAACAATTCGGCGGCAGGGTGCGAGGCTAAGACCGTGCCGCGTGGCAGGGCGCGGATAGTTCAAGATTCGTCGAGAACTTCTCGCGCATCCCTCAGACGCGCTAGATCGCGGTTTTGCTGCTAAACTTCAACACCGCGAGCTATTCCGCAAGTTCATCCACGCCCAGCATATGACAGGCGATGCCGGAAGCGGCCATCGATGTCCGTAATCCACGTATTCTGATGTTAGTGGACGCCGGTAACGGACTGTCTCCATCGACACGCTTGCCTCATGATATATCTCCTGGCGATATATCATCGTGCGCCAGTAAGATGCCGTTCATGGCGCCACAGAATTGGCGCCAGCGGCATTTGCGCTCGCGCAATTCCGCAAGTCCCCGGGCGGTGATCGTGTACCGTCTTTGCTCGCGCGATTTGCCGACCATCACGCATCTCACTGTCACCAGTCGGCGGCGTTCCATCGAGCGGAGAAGGGGATAGAGCCGTCCAAACCCCATCTGGAAATAGTCGTGTGACCGTCTCGCCAGTTCCTGCCTCAAGCGGTAGCCGTGGCAGCCGTTCTCCGCCAACAGCACCAGAACCAGCGTCTCGGCGTTACCATGCAACATCTCTCGATTCAGATACTTCATACGCTTTGTGGAGGCATCATATATCTCCTGGGGATATATCATGGCAAGACGCGATTTCCAATGCTAGAGCGGGAATGATAGCATTGGATAACGGCGTCAGAAGACAGACGGATAGCTATGGACGACTTTCGGTCCGCGAGCCAAATCTCAACACGGCGAGCAGTTCGGCAAGTTCATCCACACCCAGCACATGACAGGCGGCGCCGAAAATGACCACCGCGACGGTCATGGAAGCGATCATGTCGAGGTACCGATTGAACTCGCAGAACCGATGGGTGCCGTACGCGACCGCGGTCATGATTCCCGACGCAAGTGCAACCTTCAGGAACGACCGCAGGAGCACGGACGCTTCGACGCGTCCGATCTTGCGTCGCATCAACGCCAGTAACAGGAAAAAATTAAACAGGGCGACAGTGGAGGTCGAGAGCGCGAGTCCAGCGGTCTTCATGTGGCACACGATGGCGAAAAGATAGTCCGTGCTGGCGTTGACGGCAACCGATACGAATCCGACATACATGGGGGTTCGCGAGTCACCCAGGGCATAGAACGTTGGCGCGATAATTTTGATTGCGGCGTAGGCGACGAGACCAACGGAGAACGCGCGCACGCACGCGACGGTCTGCAGCGTCGCGAACGCGTCGAATTTCCCGTGCTGGTAAATCGTCGAGATGATGGGCATCGCCAATACCGACAGTCCGCACGCGGCGGGTACGCAGAGGAAGAACGCGAGACGAATCGACCGGGCGAGGATCTTGCGGAACTCGACCATGTCTCCGCGCCCGGCGTGGGCGCTCACGCTGGGCAGTGTCGCCACGCCAATGGCGACGCCAAACAGGCCGATGGGAAATTGCATCAGCCGGAACGCGCAATTGAGCCAGGTGACGGCGCCATTCCCAAAATAGGAAGCAAACCACTGGTCGACAAAGATGTTGATCGGCACGACGGCGGTGCCAATGACGGATGGCCCAAGTAACCGTAGGACCTGGCGAAAACCCGGATCGTGCCAGTCGAGGATCGGTTCATAACGATAGCCGACACTTCGCAGGCTCGGAATCTGGATCATCCACTGGAGTGCGCCGCCGATGAGCGTGCCGATGCTCATGCCGACCATGGCGCGTCCGGCGAGGGATGGATTGTGAAGGAACCCCGGTGCGAGCAGGAACGCAAAGGCCAGGCCGCCGACGATCGAGCCGACATTGAACATCATCGAGGCGCTGGCCGGAACGCCGAACCGATGTTTGGCATTCAGCGTCCCCATCGCCAGCGCCGCCAGGGCGATCATGGGCAGGAACGGGAACATGATCCGCGTCAGGGTGGCGGTAAGTTCGGTTTTACCGGGAATTTGACCAAACCCGGGCGCGATGATTCGCACCAACCAGGGCGAGAGCAGGACGCCGGCAATGGTGACGAGTCCGAGGACGATGATCAATGCATTCAGGACCAGATTCGCCAGCCGCCAAGCCGCCTTGTCACCTTCTTTGGAAAGCTTTTGGGAAAGTGTGGTGACAAACGCCGCCGACAGGGCGCCTTCGGCGAAGAGATCGCGCAACAGATTGGGGATGCGGAACGCCGTGACAAACGCGTCGAACTCGCGGTTGGCCCCGAAGAGAGCCGCGAGCACCTGTTCGCGGACGAGACCGAGCACACGGCTCCCCAACACCGCGAGGCTGACCGTGCGCGCCGAGCGAGTGACGCTGTAACGCTCGCTCATGGCGTCGGGGCGGTCTTGTCCTCCACGCCCAGTTGTTTCAAGACAGCCTTGACGACGGCACCCACCTGGATGCGATCCATGCAGCGAAAATCAATCGGACACTGGCGCAAGAAGCAAGGGCTGCATTCCACTGGCTCGCGGACGATGATGCTGCGCGGAGACAGCGGCCCCGTGAGTTCCGGCGACGTCGAACCCCAAATGCTCACCGTGGGTGTGCCGAGGGCGGCGGCAATATGCATCGGACCCGTATCGTTGGTCAGGAGCACCTTGCAGAACCGCAGGAGCGCGCACAAGTCGAGCAGCGTGGTCTGACCGGCGACATTGACGATGGAACTCTCGACCAACTTGGCCTCCCGCAAACGAGTTTCAATATCACGAGAGATTTCGACGTCATCCCGGCCGCCGACAATGAGCCAGCGGACGTCGACAATCTCGGTGACCTTGATGGCGGTCTGGGCGAAGCGTTCCGCCGGCCAGCGTTTGGCGGGGCCGTATTCGGCGCCGGCATTGAGAGCAACCACGGGCCGTCCGTCATCGCGCAAGAATTTATTGAGGGCGGGCATCTCTTCGATCGCCAAACGGATACGTGGCGGGGCCGGGTCACGGTTGCCGCCGAGATAAGCGACGATGTCGAGGTATCGCTCCGACTGATGTCGAGTCGAGCGAAACACTTTCACGCGAAAGGTCTTGCCGTCAACGGATCGGTTCTCATACATGGCCCGCTCGGCCCGCGGTTCGTGGACGATGTCCGTGAGCAGGAACCGGCGCCAATGCCCGCCGAAACCGATACGACGGGGGATACCGGCGCGCTGGCATTCCCAGGCGGAACGGAACGAATTCGGGAAAATGATGGCGATGTCGAACTGGCGTCGGCGAAGCTCATCGAGGTTGAGCTTGCGGCCGAAGGGGATGAGTTCGTTGAGATAGGGGTTGTGACGCCAGAGATCGGTGAGTTTGCCGGGGCAGAGTATGGCGATGTGCGCGGCCGGCGCGAGTTCACGAATGCGCTGAACGGCCGGCATGGTCATGACCGAATCACCAATCCAGTTGGTCGCGCGAATGAGGATGCGCGTGTTCTGGCTATCCGTGACAAATGTTGGCGACTGCGTCATCAAAGTCCTTGGCGCCGGAGATGATCCGAATTTCGACCCGCAAGTAGTAGACGGGAATATCGCGGCGGTCAATCTTGGGAAAGCGTACCGCGTCTTTTTCCGTGGTGAGGATGGCCGCCGCCCCGCGTTTGAGGCTGCGGTTGATCATATTGATGATTTCCTGCTGGCTGTAGCGGTGGTGGTCAGCGTACCGCTTGGCGTAGACGAGGTTGGCGCCAAGGCCCAGGAGTCCGTCCTCGAAACTCTCGGGAACCGCGATGCCGGAAATGGCGGCGATGGGAAGGCCCCGCAGTTTTTCCAATGGATGGCGTTCCCCGGTGAATACGTCTTGCAAGTACAGCGGCTGGTGAGCGCACTCGATAATCTCGGCTTGGTGGTTGAACTGGCGGATGGCCTTTCGAAGTTTCTTGGCTCCGAGTTCGCTCGATTTGGTGATGAAAATGTAATGGGCGCGCTTGAGGTTGCGGATTGGCTCACGAAGCGTGCCCCGCGGAAGGAGATAATGATTGCCAAACGGGTTGTTGCGGTCGATGAGGCAAATATCGAGGCGGCTCTTCAAGGCGAGGTACTGAAACCCGTCATCGAGGAGAAGCGTATCGCAGCCGAATTTCGAAATGGCGTAGCGCCCGCTCTTGACACGGTCTTTGTCCACCAAGACGACGACATCGCGGAGGTTGGAGGCCAGCATGTAGGGTTCGTCGCCGGCTTGCTCGCTATCGAGCAACAACGACCTTCCGTCCGACACGATTTTGGGTGGGATCTTGTCTTCCTGGAATGTGAGTTTCGAGAGCAACCGTTGCCAGAGCGGTCGCGGGACACTTTTGTAGCCCCTCGAGAGAATAGCCACACGACGGCCACGCTGTTGGAGGGCGCGGGCGAAGACTTCCACCACGGGTGTCTTGCCGGTTCCGCCAACACTGAGGTTGCCGATGCTGACGACCTGGCAGCCGAGGGTGTGGTCGCGGAAGATGCGGTGCTGCCAGAGGCGCAACCGGATCTGGACGCACAATTGGTAAATCTTGGAGAGGCCGAGCAAAATCGCGCTGGTGATACGCGCCGATAGATCCCGGCGGCGCTCAAAGATGACATCGAGAACGTATTGCTCGACGCTTTCAGTCCATTGCCACATGCGGTCATATACTGACGCAGGCGACGGTGGGGGTCAAGCCAGCCGCATGCGCGGCCCTCGCGGATGTCGAGTGATTACCAGAAACAAAACGCCCGGCCAAGGTGATTGGCTGGGCGTCGATAGGAAGTTGTGCCGGTCTAATTGCGGCGTCTCACGATCAGGAGGCCCGCCAGTCCCGCTCCCAAAAGGGCCAACGTGCTGGGTTCGGGAATTTGGGCGAAGGTTTGGTCGATTATGCTGATCGTCGCGAAGTCTTGGGACGGGTTGGTTTCGGAGTAACCATCAGGATCGCCAGAAACAATCACATCCTTCGTGATCCAAAGCATGCACTGGGGTGTGCTCAACGTCACGTTGTCCTCTCCGCCCGGAGGCGTGATAGTATTGGCACCAAAGTTTACGGCGAGATTCGCTATGCCCCCGGCCCCAAATCCCTCTGTGGAGACGGTTTCCGAGACATTTGCTACTCCCAGCCCGCTTGCGGCGCCAACGACTTGCAGTTCCACACCCGATATCATATTAGCGGAATTCACCACTTGCACCGAGAACTGCAGGCTCAGGTCTTTGATTACGGGGCCATCGGCAACGAGCGGCATTTGGATGGAAACACCGAATCCGATTTCATTGGAGAACGCAGACAACACGAGGTCGGACGGAGCAACAAAATCATTAGTATTTCCGGTCGTGTCAGTGTACTGGAATCCAAAGTTGCCGAAGAGCTTGTCGCCAATCAGAACCGAAGCCGTGCTATTGGTGGTGAGATATGCGAAATTGATCGAGCCGCCGTTACTGAGGTTGGTCACTTGCGCATGGACGGAAGAGGAAAGTGCGCCAACGAGTGTCACGAAGAGAACAACTCGTGCAGATTTGCTCAGACAACCCTTAATCGAGCTCATAGTTTTTCCCAAAAAATCTTTCACTCGCAACCTGCGTTCAAACCCCGCCTGCTACGACAATCACAGGACTTGATGCAACATCGCAATTGCATCCTAGTAAACTGCACGTATGAAGTCAAGCGTTAACCGAAAGAATACTGACTGCAAGTCAATGACTTCCGGCGAAAGCTCCCCACGCTAAGCGAGAGCCGAAAAGGCCCCAGAAATGCCCTTGTCACTTATCCGACTGATCCGCGTAACCAGTTGCAAATCATGTAGATAATTCCTGCGCGACGGTGTTTTCTCAGATTTGTCGTCCCCTGTGCGACGACGGGACTCGGTAGCCATCGGCTGGTTACCGTCTTGGAACAACCCGAAAATCGATCTGTCTTTTGATGAAGTCAACGCGTTCCAGTTGGACGAGAAGTTTGTCGCCGACCTTGATCACGCGTTTGTTTCGGCGGCCGATCAGGCATTCCCGGCGCTCGTCATAGGTGTAAAAATCATCTCCGAGCCTGGAGATGTGAACGAGGCCCTGCATCAGGCTCTCGGGGAGTTCGACGAAGAAGCCGAAGTTCCTCACGGTGCACACCACGGCTTCCATGTCTTCGGCTTCCCCGCGCGTGAGCTTCAACTGGAAATACTCCAGCTTCTTGAGTTCGACCGATTCCTTTTCGGCGTCGGCAGCGATTCGTTCGGTCTTTGAAATGTGGTCCGCAACACGGGTCAATTCCTGGAGGCTGTAGCGACGCGGATTGGCCCCGGCCGATTGCAGCAAGGAAAACAAGGTTCGGTGCACCATCAAGTCGGCGTAGCGGCGGATGGGGGATGTGAAATGAGTATAGAATTTCTTGGCCAGGCCGTAGTGTCCGACGGGTTTGACGGAGTACCGCGCCTGCTTCAAGGAACGGAGCAGGTTGAGGTTGATGGCGTACTCTTCCGGTTTGTCTTCGACCTGCTTCAGGATCTTCTGGAGTTCTTGGCGATGCGTCACGTCCCCAACCTTGTAGCCGAAACTCTGGGCGTACACACGGAAGTCGCGCAGTTTCTCCAGATCCGGGTCCTCATGGATGCGATACACGCACGGGACCTGCAACTGGCAGATGTGGCGGGCGACGGCCTCGTTGGCGGCCAGCATGAACTCCTCGATGAGCTGGTGCGAAATGTCGTAGTAGATCTTCTCGATGTGCGTGGGACGCCCGTTTTTGTCGAGGCGGACTTTCACCTCCGGAAATTCCAAATTCAGCGAGCCGTGGGCAAAACGTTGCTGCCGGAGTTGCGCCGCGAGCCGCCACATCTTCTTCAATTCACGGGTCAACTCGTCCTTGTCGTCTTTCGATTGCAGGTGCGCGAACGCTTCTTTGTATGTGAGCCGATGCCGGGAGCGAATGACGCTGAGCGCGAACTCGGTCTTGCGCGTGACCAGTTTGGGGGTGAACTCGATAAAGACCGACTGGGTGAGACGATCCTCGTCGGGCCGCAGGCTGCACAGGTTGTTCGACAACTTCTCCGGCAACATCGGCAGCACGCGGTCCACGAGATAGACGCTGTTGCCGCGGGCGCGCGCCTCGCGGTCGAGAGCGCCGTCGGGCTGGACGTAGTGCGAGGCGTCCGCGATATGCACGCCGAGCCGCCAACCGCCACCGGGCAATTCATCGACGCTCACCGCGTCATCGAAATCCTTCGCGTCGTCGGGATCGATCGTGATGATGAATGATTTGCGCAGGTCGAGGCGCTGCTGGTACTCCGCCGCGGAGATTTTCTCGGGGATGCGCGCGACTTCCGCGACGGTCGGGTCGGAAAACTTAGTTGGGAGGTGATAGTTACGGATGATAGCGAGAATATCGACTCCGGGCGCGTCGGCTCTGCCGAGAACTTCGACGATCTCGCCTTCGGGGTTGATGTGGCGCGAGGTCCATTCAGCCAGCTTGACGACGACCTTATCGCCGACCTGGGCATTGCGCGCGGGCTTGGTGTAGACATCGTGCGGCATGCGCGGATCGTCGGGAATGACGTAGTGAATGTGGCGGCCCTTTTGCAGGGTGCCGACAATCGTGTCGCTGGCCCGCTCCAAAATGCGAATCACCTGGCCCGATGGTTTGTCGACCGACTTGAACTTTCGGCGGTCGCGGTGAAGGCGGACGACGACCTTGTCGTTGTTCAGGGCGACCGAGGTGTCTTCTCCCGCGACGTACACGTCGGGGCGCGGTTCGGTCTCCGGCCCGGCATCAGCGCTGAGTTCGGGCCGCACAAACGCAAACCCATTCGGATGAAACTCGATCGTTCCCACGACCAAGTCGGCATCTTGCGGCAGGACAAAACGGTCAGTGCGGACGCGAACGATGTCGCCTTTTTCCAACATTTCCGCGAGGACGCGGCGGAAATCGCGCCGTTCGGCCGCATTCAGGTGGAGCTTGGCGGCCAGCTCATGGCGGCGGAGCGGATGATAATTGGGTGTGGCGAGAAGCGTCTGGATTTTCTGGCGGATGTCCATTAGAGTTTGCGGCACAGTACCACGGGCCGGTTGGCCCACCAATGAAAAAGTCCTTTCCCACGCTGATATTTCTGGCCGCGCTCGTCGCTCTTGGTCTGGCTGGTTGGGAGAATTTTCGTCTGCGCCAGAACGTGGCGGAGTTGCGCGGTGAGATTGCCCAACTCGAGCAACAGCGCCGCGACCTGCAGCGGCAGGTGACGTCCACGGAGCGCGGTCCGAAACCCGAAGAAAAGACGGTGGACCGCCAGCAGATTGAGCAGCAGACCAGCGAATTGCGCGGTCTGACATTCAAGAACCCCGTCAACTACAAGATCATCGACCGCAAGGAACTGCGGGCGGTGCTTGCCGAGAAGGTCAAGGAGCAATACACCGAGCAGCAACTGCGCGATTACAGCCGGTCGCTGGCGGCGTTCGGGTTGATTCCCGAGGACACGGACCTGCTGAAAGTGCTGGTGAGTTTGTACGGCGAACAGGTGGCGGCGTTCTACATTCCCGAGGAACGCGCGCTGTACACGTTCAAGGACCTCGTGTTTTCCAGCAATATCGACAAGATGCTGCTCTCGCACGAGTTGACCCACGCGCTCCAGGACCAGAACTTCGATCTCCAGAAGTTTCCGCTCAAGATCAAGGACAACGACGATCTGGCGCTGGCCACGTCGGCGCTCGTCGAGGGCGACGCCACCGTCTTGATGACGCGGTGGTACGTGGAGAACATCGACCCGAGCAAGATGCTCGGCGATTTGGGGGCGATGTTCGGGCAGGACACCACCAAGCTCCGCGCCGCGCCCGCGTTTTTGCGGGAGATGCTGGTGTTTCCCTATCAGCAGGGGCAAAGTTTTGCCATGTCGCTGTATGTTGCCGGCGGGACGGCGGCCATCGACGCGGCGTTTCGCAACCCGCCGACGTGCACGAAGGACATTCTTCATCCGGAACTTTTCCTGAAACAGCGCGCCACACCCGAGCACATGGAGCCGCCGCCGTTTGAGTCGAAGGACTGGCGACTGATCGGGAGCAACGATCTCGGCGAGTTCGGCACGGGGTTTTTGTTGAAGCAGGGGATGGGCGCGTACGATGCCCAAGTGCTGGCGCAAGGTTGGAACGGCGACCGCTACCATGTGTACGAGCACGGCACGAATGGACCGACGGCGCTGGTCTGGGCGACCGCGTGGGAGGACGAGCAACAGGCCGGCGAGTTTGCGGACGCGTACAAGAAGGTGGAAGATGCGCGGGGCGGAGCGTTCGCGGCGAACCTGCGGATTCATCGCGACGGCAAACATGTCACGATCGTGCAATCTTCCGAACCGTCGTTTCTCGACCTCTGGGAGTCGAGCCATGACGCTCACAAGACGAACTAATCTGGCTGGGTGGTTGTTTCTCCTCGGAATCTGCGCGGGCCTGTTTCAGATGGCCATCGACGCGGACGCGCAGGGCGACAGGACGGACCCGCTGGGCGGTGCCCGTTGGTCGCCCGACAGCGAATGGGTCGCATTGAATTGGCCGGAGCGGCCGGAATTGTTTGTTGTTTCGCTGAAGACGGGCGTGAGCTTCACGTTACGGCCGGCCGGCGATCTCCAACTCGATGGGGGACACGTGTTCACCACCCGCGGTCAGCCCGGCGAAGTCGACCTGCGGCACACCACGCGGACCGTGGCGAGTCCCGGACGGGATACGCTGACGCTGGTGGAATGGTCGCCCGATAGCTTGCATGTTGTTTATCGAGCGGGAGCACAGACGAATGCCATGTTCTCGTTGGTCGACGAATCGGTGATGAAACGCATGGCGTCGTCGGACATGCTGCCGTGGCATAAGGCGAATGAAGCGCGCGTGACGTTCGAACTCGTCAGCGCCACTTCGAACCATCCGGCGAGTTACGAGATGCGCGTCCAAAGGCTGGACGGTTCCATCGTGAAAGAGGTCACGTTCGACAATCCGCGCGAGACGCACTTGATCCCGCTGCTCCGTTATCGCGAGGTCAGTTTCCTTTCCAAGTGGGGCCGGTTCGTTCTGTACCCGCGCGCTGTCGGCAGCAATGAATGGCAGTTGGTGCGCGCTGCCCCGGCGCCACGAGGCGTGACGAAGCCGAGTCCGACGGAACCATACCAATGGCAATTGTCGCACGATGACCGGCTCCTGGCGCTGGTCGAAGGCGATACGCTGAGCATCGGGGCGGTGGGCGATTGGGAGCATGCCCGGGCGATTTCGCTCCCGCACGAATCCATGTTGGTTCGCTGGTCGCCCGACGACAAGTTTCTCGCGTTGTCGGACGGGCATTCGTTGTACGTGAAGAGCTTGGGTGACGACCCACCGAAACTCGTGACGGCATCCTGCCCGTCGCGATTCTGGGGTTGGCGCGGTACGCGGCTGTATTTTGGCGACTCTCACGCCGATTTGACCGACCTGTCGTATGTGGACACCGAGCACTTCTCAACTGCGCCAACACGGGTCAGCGCCAGGAAACGCGAGTGGGAGAGCGCCACGCGCGAGGTCAGCCTGTCGCCGGATGGGAAGCGGCTGGTCTGCCTGGTTCCCGAGACCGATTACGCCGCCCGCACCGTGTGGCAACTGTGGTCGAGGGCGTTGGAGACAAACGCCGAGTGGCAGTTGATGTATGAGTTGAAGCCGCAGTAAGGGTGGGGGGCGGGAAACAGGAGCCAGAATTCAGGAGACTCGGCTCGCGAGGCAAGCCCGCCGTCGGCAGGTAAATCGCGCACGGAGCAGGCAGGAGACGGGTGAGGAAGGGCGAGGGCTTTCCCTTGGAGCCCCTAACAAAAACCGTAGCCGCACCCCTCAGGGTGCGGCTACGATCAAGGGCAAGTTTTGTTAGGCGCTCTTAGCTGAGGCGTCGGCGCAGCCAGGCCAAACCGGTCATGGCCATTCCAAGCAACATTAAGGTCGAGCTCCCCTCAGGCACAGAAGCCCCGGCTGTGGTGAAATCGAATGTGTAAACGGCGGTGCCGGATACAGTCGGTTCATTAGCTGCACCTGTTGGCGTAAGATTTATGGCCAAGCTGTCGGCAGTGTAGCTGAGGCCCGGGGTAATCGGCAGCGCATTGCCGGTGACTGACACGAGAGTAAGCGACGTAAAATCCGGCACCTCTGATAAATCCGTGAGTACATAGCCGTTGAAGGACCCGGCCGCGTACCCGTACGCGTAGTCAGTAAAAACGATTTGGCCGGCCGAGATCGAGACGACGTCTCCGTAAACGGGATCGGTCCACGTCCCGGGAACTGTGATGGAACCGCTGTCTCCCGCAGTTCCCAAAGTTCCCAAACTGGGAAAGTCCCACTGGACTTGGAAATTATCGCCCACGACTGATGCTCGTGCGGTAATCGCACAGGCCAATGTTAGCACTGACACGATAAAGAGCTTCTTCATAGGTTTTGCCGTCCTCTAAATAGGGTTTTACTGTTTTTCCACCGCCGAACGCATCCTATTGCGGATAGCAGATTGCGTGCCTCAGAAAAAAGAAGCGTGCGCAATGGCCTTGTGGTTAACATGTTACGACGACATATATCGTGAGGCGATGGGTATTCTGATTGGAGAAGTGTAAAGACTTCTGACATTTCATACGGAAACCGAAACGTTGGGAGGAAACAAGGAACTATCTTAAAGTTCAGTGCCGGACGGACTTAGAGAATTTCAGCATGGTCCTGACCACAGTGTAAACAATCCCGAAAAGAGGTTGACCACCGAAGGCGCCAGTCGGATCAAGAGTTTTGGGTGTGGTAAGCGCAGCGACGCCATCGCCGAAGATAATGGCCCGTTTACGAATTGGCGGGGCCGCACGCGGGACACACCGGTCGGGTCGTTTCGGCTACCTCGCCGAAGTAGCGGCGTTGGAAGTAGAGGGCGACGTTCACCAGCACGATGAGGGCGGGGACTTCGATGAGCGGGCCGATCACGGCGGCGAAGGCCACGCCGGAGTTGATGCCGAACACGGCGACGGCCACGGCGATGGCGAGTTCGAAGTTGTTGCTGGCGGCGGTGAAGGACAGGGTGGCGGTCTGGGAGTAGTCGGCGCCGATTTTCCGGCCGAGCCAGAAGCTCACGAGAAACATCACGAAGAAATAGATCAGGAGCGGCACGGCGATGCGCAGCACGTCCAGCGGGATGCGGACAATCCGGTCGCCTTTGAGGCTGAACATCACGAGGATGGTGAACAGCAGCGCGACGAGCGTGATGGGGCTGATGCGGGGAATGAACGATTTCTCATACCAGTCGCGGCCTTTGGTGTTCAGGCCGACGCACCGGCTAATCATCCCCGCCAGAAAGGGGATACCGAGATAGACGAACACGCTGCGGGCGATCTGGCCCATGCTCACGTCGACCACGCTACCGTGCAGGCCGAATAGCGGGGGCAGTTTGGTGATGAACACCCACGCGAACAGGCTGTAGAACAGAACTTGAAACACGCTGTTGAAGGCGACCAGCCCGGCGCAGTATTCGGTGTCGCCTTTGGCGAGTTCGTTCCAGACGATGACCATCGCGATGCAGCGGGCGAGGCCGATCAGGATCAGGCCGACCATGTACTCCGGGTAATTGTGGAGGAAGAGGATCGCCAGGGCGAACATCAACACGGGGCCGATCACCCAGTTTTGCACGAGCGACAGGCCGAGGATTTTCGTGTTGCGGAACACGTCGCCGAGTTCCTCGTATTTCACTTTCGCCAGTGGCGGGTACATCATCAGGATCAGGCCGACGGCGATGGGGACGTTGGTGGTCCCGACCTGAAACCGGTTAATGAACGACTGCGTACCCGGGACGAAATAGCCGAGCGCCACACCTGTGCCCATTGCCAGAAAAATCCAGAGAGTCAGGTAGCGGTCCAGAAAGGATAGTTTGCCGGTGATGCCTTTAGTCATGTCAGATGTGCTTTCGTCGGTTCAGTAGGTGTTGCGGTCATTCGCAACGGACGCGTTTCATTTGTCGTCCGCGGGTGATGTCGCGCTGGAGGAAATCGATGTTGGAGAAACAACTTCTCAAGCAGCGGAGCAGGGAGGCGTGGACAGCGTCCCGGGGCTTAGCGAGGCCGTACATGGCCCATTTGCCGCACTTGCTCACGTTGACGAGTCCCGAGCGGCGGAGATAGGCGAGGTGGCGGGAAATCCGCGGCTGCGGCACGCGGAGGATCGCCTGAAACTCGCACACGCAATGGTCGCGTTGCGCCAGCAGGTTCAGGATGCGCAGGCGGGTCTCGTCGGAAAAGGCTTTGAAAAGTTGATTGGGTTTATCCATATCATTAGCATTCCTTGGGAACGGAAAAGAAGCCACGGATGCGATTCTCAAGTTCATCGCGGACACGGCGAAAGACGCGGCGTTTCTCGTCGTTGGTGCCCGATGCGTGGGCGGGATCGTCGAACCCCCAATGCAACTGGTGGGCGGCGCCCGAAAAGGCCGGGCAGGCCTCGCGGGCGTTGTCGCACAGGGTGATGACGTAATCGAAGGGTTGGCCGATGAATTCCTCCAACGACTTCGAGTGGTGACGGGAGACGTCGATACCGACTTCCTGCATGGCTTCGATGGCGAGCGAATGGACGTAGCCGGCGGGTTTGGACCCGGCGCTGAAGACCTCGAAGTCGTCACCGCCCAGTGTTCGGAGCCAGCCCTCGGCCATGTGACTGCGGCAGGAATTGCCGGTGCATAGGAAGAGGACGCGTTGCTTGGTCATGGTTTGCTCAGTTGCGAATTCACCGGGACGATATATTCGCTTGGGCGAATATGTAAAGACAAATGAGCTTGGGAGACAGATCATGAAGGAGGGAGGGGCGCCGCTTACTGGCGCGCATCAGGCCAAAGTTACAACGTTGAGACGGCTCATCGCCCGCAATTTGCTCGTGACTTCCGTGCCCAGCAGATAGAGTCTGCCCAGGCGTCATGAACGAATCATCCGAGATTAAAGTTACGAGAATTGAGGCGTGCAAGCGGCAACTTGAAACTGCCATTTGGCTATACTTCACGGGCGGAGACCCGGTATCCATCCACACACTGGCGGCCTCGGCGGTGGAGGCCGTTCGCGCTGCGGCGGCAGCGAAAGGAGTTATGAATCTGCGCAACATGACCGACCTTGTGGTGAAGCCGGCATATCGGAAGAAGGTCCACAAAAAGATTAAAGAAGCCGAGGGATTTTTCAAGCACGGTGGCACCAACGAGAAGGAGCAACACGTTTTTGACCGCGGACAAACAGATCACGTACTTCTTGACGGATGCCTGACGTATGAGGGGCTAAGCGGACCACAAACCCCGTTGATGAAGACATTCACTTGGTGGTTCATCATGAACAATCCGGACATCTATAACACCCCGCCCGAAGACGACGAATGGTTCAAGACGTTGGTAGCGCGTCCCCTCCCAACGAAGGACAAATACTTTCAAATGGCGTGTGTCGCGTTCCGGCTAGGTCCCCAGGCTACAGGGCCGGACGCCGGTGAGGATCGAGGGGTTACAATCACGCGCGAGAGGGGTTAAGATTCAGGACGAAGCTCGGCGACAGAGCGCCGTGACTACAGCACGACGGCAAGCGGGACCGTCGTGCCTTACCATCCAAAGGCGGCGCGGCGCGCGCATTGACCTGTCCGGGGTGATGGGCTATGCTCGCGGGATACCGAGGGTTGCGATGGCAGATCATCATCCAATAATAAACAAGAAGAAGATTCGGGAGGCGGTGCGGCTATTGCTCGAAGGGATCGGGGAAGACCCCGACCGCGAGGGGTTGCGCGAGACGCCGGATCGCGTGGCGCGGATGTACGAGGAGATCTTCGGGCATGGGGAGCAGGAACCGCACGCGGCGCTGAGCAAGAAGTTCGACGAGCAACACCATGAAGTGGTGCTGGTCAAGGACATCCCGTTTTTCTCGATGTGCGAGCATCATCTGATGCCGTTTTTTGGTCAGGCGCACGTGGCGTACATTCCGAATGGTCATATCGTGGGCATCTCGAAGCTGGCGCGGGTGGTGGAATCGTTCGCGCGTCGGCCGCAGGTGCAGGAGCGGATGACGAGCCAGATTGCGGACATCATCAATGCCGAACTCGAGCCCAAGGGCGTGGCGGTTGTGTGCGAGGGCGTGCACACGTGCATGACCATGCGCGGGGTGAAGAAGCCGGGGTCGTCGGTGATTACCTCGGCGATGCGGGGGGCGTTCGAGAAGAACGTCACCAGCCGCACGGAGATCATGGCCCTGATATTTGGCCGGCCGACCGTCTGATGAAACGCGTCTACATCAAGACCTACGGTTGCCAGATGAACGAGCGCGACAGCGAAGCGGTCGCGGCGATGTTGCGCGCGCGCGGGTACGACATTGCACCGTCGGAGCGCGAGGCGGACGTGGTGCTGCTGAACACGTGCAGCGTGCGCGATCTCGCCGAACGGAAAGCGGTCGGGAAGATGGATCTGCTCGCGCATCTCAAGCAGCGCAAGCCCGAGCTTGTGCTGGGGTACATGGGTTGCATGGCGCAAAGCCGGGGCGCGTCGCTGGCCGAGAAACAACCAGCGGTCAATCTTGTCGTCGGCACCCAACGATTTCACCGCGTGCCGGAATACCTGGACCAGATTTTTGCGCGGCGCACGAACAACAATGATTGCAGGGCAAGCGGCCCGCTTGCCACCAGTCCCAGAATGGCAGGCGAGCCGCCTGCCCCACAAGATGGAGAAGCGATTATCGATATCGCGGAAGAATCCGGCAGCGAGTCGACGATCAAGGACCACGTGTTGGGGACGAACGGCGACCGGCAGGTGGCGGGATTCGTCAGCATCATGCAGGGGTGCGAGATGTTCTGCACGTTTTGCATTGTGCCGTACACGCGCGGAAGCGAACGGAGCCGGCCCATTGCGGAGATCGTTGAGGAAGTGCGGCAGTTGGTCGAGGGAGGCGTGAAGGAAGTGACATTGCTCGGGCAGATTGTGACAAGCTACGGGCGCAAAGAGATTCGCAAGAAGAACGGGAAATCGGCGTTCGTGCAATTGCTCGAAGCGGTGCACGAGGTGCAGGGTCTGGAGCGCATCCGCTTCACCGCGCCGCATCCGAAAGGGTTTGGCGACGATCTGGTGCAGGCGTATGCGGATTTGCCGAAGCTGTGCGAGCACGCGCACCTGCCCGTGCAGAGCGGGTCCAATCGGATCCTGAAGGCGATGAACCGCGGGTACACGCGCGAGTGGTATTTGCAGATCGTGGACAAGCTGCGCGCGGCGCAACCGAAGATCGCCATCAGCACGGACATCATCGCGGGTTTTCCCGGAGAGACGGAAGAGGATTTCGAGCAGACGGCGACGTTGATGCGGGATGTGCCATTCGACCAGGCCTACATTTTCAAGTATTCGAAGCGACAGGACACGCCCGCGGCGGACATGCCGGAGCAGGTGAGCGAAAAGGAGAAAGAACGGCGCAATCAGACGGTCCTGGAAATCCTCAATTCCGGCATGGCGCGCATGCATCAGAAACTTGTCGGCCAGACATTGGAGATCCTCGTCGAAGGCCGCAGCGAGAAAGCCGGCAAACGGATGTTCGGACGGACACGCACCAACAAGATTGTTTTCTTTGACGGCAGCGAACGTCACAAGGGCGAACTGCTGCCCGTGCGCATCGAGCGCGCGACACACATCACACTCTACGGCGACATCGCCATTCACAATTTATGACACGACTAGCGATTACATCGACCATCATCGGCGTGGCCAGCATCGTCGGGCGGATGCCCGGGGTTGTCGCGCCTGAAAAATTCGGCGAATGCATGCGGAAATTTCCGCGCTCGGTCTTGTGGGGACGCATTCTCATGGGAGCCGCCGCGTTGTGGGCCGGGATCGTTATGTTCAATGCGGCGACCGACGACTGGGCGTGGGCACGGTCGCTGGTCGTGATCGGTGTGCCGATTGCGTACTGGCTGGTGATACAATTTGCCGATCAATTTCTGGCGCTGCGCGGCATGGCGGCGCTGATGCTCCTGATCGCCAAGCTCATGGTGGACGCGGCGGACCAGAGCGAACTGCCGATGCGATTGATCGTCACCGTGCTGGCGTACATTTGGGTGTGCCTGGCCGTGTGGATGGCGAGCGCACCGCATCAAGTGCGTGACGCGGTCAGTTTCGTCACGGCCAACAACACCCGCTGCCGCCTCGCGTGCTTCCTCGGCATGTGTGTCGGCGCGCTGCTGGTGGTGCTGGGATTGTGCGTGTATTAGTTTGGAGCCAAATGTTCAGAGGTGCCAAGAGGAGTGCGCAGAATGACGTGGTTCACCGCTATGTCGATTTGATTCTAAAGATGGCCGTGGACGATGGAGTCGATAAGATGATTTTCGGCGAGCCGTGCGACGGTCTCCCCCGAGAAACCTGCGTGATGGAGCCCTTTCTTCCTGCTGAGATGATTGCCGAACTCAACAGCATGAAGGACGTACCGATCTGGCGAAGGGTTAATGGCACGTGGCACGAGTTGCCGGGATTTTCGTGGTATCTTTTGCATGAGGTCGTGCGCGACCTTGGGGACAAAATTGTCGCTCAGCACGCGAACAAGCAGCAGGCGACATACCCAAATGCGCTGGAGTCGATCGTCCCTCTGAAGTCGAAACATGGCGGTGTCAAAGTGGCGATGACTCTGACTCTCGAACCAAACTACTGTTATTCGGTCACATTGAAGAAGATTGACTGACGCCCGGGCAAACGCTTGAAAACGCCGCGAATACTGGTGGTGCGGGGAGGGGCGATTGGGGATTTCATCATGACGCTGCCGGCGGTCGGCGCGTTGCGCGAGCAGTGGCCGGAGGCGCGCATCGAGATCCTCGGGTATCCGCACATCATCGAATTGGCGCGGGGACGGTATTACGCGGATGCAACGCGATCGATTGACGCCAAGGCTATGGCGGGCTTTTTCATTCCGAACTCGGTGCTCGATCCCGACCTGATGGAGTATTTCGGCAGTTTCAACGTGGTCATTTCCTATCTGTTCGATCCGGACAGTTTGTTTGCCAACAACGTGCGCCGCTGCGGGGTCAAGCAGGTTATCGAGGCCTCGCCGCGTCCCAAGGACACGCACGCGGCGGAACATTATTGCCGGCCGCTGGAGGCGCTGGCGATCTACGTGGAAGAGCCGCGGGCGAAAATTCATCCGAGTGACTCGGACCGCGAGATGGCGTCGAGATTTCTGAAGATGGTGGGGCGCGAGCCGATCCTGGCCATTCATCCCGGCAGCGGCAGCGAGAAGAAGAACTGGCCCGTGGAAAACTTTGCGGCAGTGGCGCGATGGGTGTCCGATGAGTTGGCGGCGCAACTGCTGGTCGTGGAGGGTGAGGCCGATGAACGCGTGGTGGCGAAGCTGACCAGGCTGTTGGAGCCGCGGGCGATCACTGTGGCCAGCCGGTTGAAGTTGGTGGAGTTGGCGGCAGTGTTGGAGCGGTGCGCGTTGTTTCTGGGGAACGATTCCGGCATCACGCATGTCGCGGCGGCGGTCGGAACACCCGTGGTGGCGATGTTTGGCAGCGCCTCACCGCCAATCTGGGAACCACGCGGCGAACGCGTGCGGGTGGTGCGTTTTTGCGACAATGACGTGGCCGGAGCGCTGGGGGCAATTGAGGAATTTTGGGGAAATCGGCGTGGTAATTGCTGAAGTCGTTGGTACACAAGCCATTTGGCTTGACGGCAAGCGACTCTGACACTAGATTGACACGGAAAGGTGGCAGAGAGAAAAGACTCGTAAGCGATTGCGTGCAAGGAAGGTAAAGAAATAGATCGATGCGCGACCGGAATCTGGAGCGGAACATTCAGAGAGTCGAGGCATTTGTGGAGTCGTGGAAGCAATTGAGCCAGTTCTTGGATCGGGGATTCAAGGGCGATCCGTTTACGGGCGAAGAAGAGGCGTCGTTTCTGGATCTAAAGAGCCAGATCGCGCAAGAGTATGAGGCGTTGATGGTTATGCTGGCCTCGGAAGCGGATCGGGATGACCGGGCGTTGCGGCTGTTGAACGGTGTGCCGAGTTTGTCGTCATTCAAGGAGTTGCCCGAGGGCATGTCGAAGAAGCTGGCGACCGAGTGGCATGGCACGTACATGGGACTGCAGGCGTTGCTGGGACGATTGCGGGGGCGGCAGGAGCAGTTGCGGAGCATCAGCACGTTTGCGGTCGGGATGCGAAACGTGTTCGCCAACCCGATTGTGATCTTGCTGATCATGATCGCGGCGGCGTACGGGGTGTACCGATTTGCGGAAGAGTGGATTCCAAAGTTGACGCAGCTAAAGGAACAAATGGAGAAGAGATAATGACCAAACGAGACCTGGTGATTCGGATCAGCAATGACACGAACCTCATCCAACAAGACGTGCTGACGGTCGTGCAGAAGACGCTCGACTACATCACGGAGGCGCTCATCAAGGGCGAGACTGTCGAGTTGCGCAACTTTGGCGTCTTTGAGGTCAAATTGCGCAAGCCACGCGTGGGCCGCAATCCGAACGACCCCGGCAAGGACGTGGAGATTCCCGCGCGCGCCGTCGTCAAGTTCAAGCCCGGCAAGGAAATGCGCGAGCAGGTATTGCGGTTGACCGAAAAATACAACGGACCGCAGGGCGCACCGCCACAAGCCTGAGCGCTGGCAGGGGGGCTCCCGACGAGTTCCCGCCAATGATATCGACGGCGCGAACCTCGACGGGTTTCGCGTCTACTGATTTTTGGAACGAATCCGATGAATCCGTTACCCGGCTTTCGCGACTTTTATCCCGAAACGCTCGCTGTCCGCCGCTATATCTTCGAGAAATGGCGTGATGTCGCGCGGCGGTACGGCTTCCGCGAATACGATGGCCCGCCGCTGGAACCGCTTGAGCTGTATACGCAGAAATCGGGCGAGGAAATCGTCGGGCAGCTCTTCAATTTCGTCGACAAAGGGGATCGGGCCGTGGCGTTGCGGCCGGAAATGACGCCGACACTGGCCCGCATGGTCGGCGCGCATCACCGCGACTACAAGAAACCGATCAAGTGGTTCGCGGTCCCGCAGTTCTTTCGTTACGAGAAACAGCAACGCGGGCGGCTTCGCGAGCACTTCCAGTTCAACGCGGACATTATCGGCGAAGGCGGCGTGAGCGCCGATGCCGAGCTGATCGGGCTGGCGATTGATATCCTCCGTAGCTTTGGCCTCACCGAGAATGATTTCGTGGTGCGGGTCTCAGACCGAGGCATGTGGCAACGATACCTGTCTGCCGCAGGTGTTCCGGACGACAAACGGTACGTGGCACTTCAGGCAATCGACAAACTGGAGCGGGATCCTCTGGAGAAGGCGCGGGAGAAACTGGTTTCGGCCGGGTTATCCGCGGACAAAATCGAAGAGCTTCTGGGCATTGCTGGCGGGAAAGTGCCGGCGGACGCGCCGGAGTTGGCGGAGATGATGAGTAAGCTTGGCGATCTGGCGGCGTACTGCAAAGTGGATTTCAAGATTGTTCGTGGACTGGCCTATTACACCGGCATCGTCTGGGAGATCCATGATCGGAAAGGCGAGTTGCGGGCCATTGCTGGCGGCGGACGGTACGACAAGTTATTGCTACAGGTCAGCGGCGTCGATTTACCTGCGCTGGGATTTGGCATGGGCGACGTCGTGCTCACGGAGTTGTTGAAGGATCGCGGGCTGCTTCCGAAGATTGATTGGGGACTGGATTGCTACGTCGTGATCGCCGACGAAACGCTGCGGGCCGAGGCACTCAAGCTGATTCACCAGTTGCGCGACGCGGGAATTGCAGTAGACTACGCGTTCACCGAAACAAAAGTGGGCAGGCAGTTTCAGTCGGCTTCGGCGGGCGGCGCGCGTTATGCGCTTGTAGTTGGATCAGAGGAGTGGAAGGCCGGCGAGGTGAAGCTGAAGAACCTGGCGGCGGAAACGGAAGAGCGCGTCAGTATGCCGAAAGCGATGGAAATCATGCGGAAGGCTTCATGAAACGGACACATCATTGCGGGGAATTGCGCGCGGCGCAGGTCGGACAGAAAGTCACGCTGACGGGTTGGGTGCACGTGCGGCGCGACCTGGGCGGTATTGTATTCATCGAACTGCGTGATCGCGGAGGGAACACGCAGGTTGTGTTCGACCCCCAGCACAACAAGCCGTCATGGGAACTGGCCCAGTCTCTGCGTAGTGAATTTGTCGTCGCTGTCGAAGGCGCGGTGCGGCAACGTCCCGCCGGCACGGAAAACCCCAAGATGGTGACCGGCGAGGTCGAGGTGTTGGTCCATCACTTGGAGATCCTCAACCCCAGTGAAACGCCGCCATTTCAGATCGACGAATCGGGCGGCGCGCAGGCTGGCGAAGACCTGCGGTTGCAATACCGGTATCTGGATTTGCGGCGGCCGGCGATGGCGCGCAATCTGGTGCTGCGCCATCGCATTGCCAAGGCCGTGCGGGATTATTTCGACAGCAATGGCTTTCTCGAAGTCGAAACGCCGATCCTGTTCAAGAGCACGCCCGAAGGCGCGCGCGAGTATCTCGTGCCGTCGCGGGTGAACCCCGGCAAATTCTACGCGCTGCCGCAATCACCCCAGCAGTTCAAGCAAATGCTCATGGTGGCGGGAGTGGACCGCTATTTCCAGATCGCGAAATGTTTCCGTGATGAAGACCTGCGGGCGGATCGTCAGCCGGAATTCACCCAGATCGACGTGGAGATGAGTTTCATCACGCGGGAGGACATGTACGCGATCATCGAAGGCCTGCTCGCGGTGGTGTGGTTGGCGGCGCGGAGCGAGAAAATCCCCACGCCGTTTCCACGGATGCCATTCATCGAAGCGATGGAACGGTTTGGAAGTGACAAGCCCGACACGCGTTTCGGAATCGAATTAACCGATTTCACAAAGGAGTTCGCGCAAAGCCAGTTCAAGGTGTTTCGCGGCGCCGTGGACTCCGGTGGAGTCGTCAAGGCAATCAACGCAAAGGGACTCGCCAGCGCGACGCAGGGCCAGATCGAGTCATTAACAGAGACGGCAAAGAGTTTCGGTGCGAAGGGGCTGGCCTTCATCAAGGTTGAGGGCGGGGATTGGAAGTCGCCGATCGTAAAATTCTTCAGCGATGCCGAGAAAAAAGCCCTCGTTGAAAAACTGAAGATTGAAGAGGGCGACCTGATTTTGTTCGGTGCGGACAAACGCGAGGTCGTGTGGGAGGTGTTGGGACGGTTGCGGCTGGTCGTGGCGGATTTGTTGAGGAAACAAGGCACACTCAAGGTGCAAGACGACCAATGGGATTTCCTATGGGTTGTCGACTTCCCGCTGATCTCGTTCGACCGCGAATCGAATCGCTATTTGTCCACTCATCATCCGTTTACCGCGCCCGTCGTTGAGGATGTGCCGCTGTTGGACTCGGAGCCGACGAAGGTTCGCGGGCAGCATTATGATATTGTACTGAATGGCGTGGAACTCGGCGGCGGCTCGATACGTATTCACAAGCCGGACGTGCAGAAGAAGGTATTCGAGGACGTGCTCAAGATCCCGCCCGAGATTGCGCAATCGCGGTTTGGCTACATGCTCCAAGCATTTCGGTACGGCGCGCCGCCACACGGTGGTATCGCGCTGGGATTCGACCGCTTGTGCGCCATCTTGTGTGGCTCGACAAATATCCGCGATGTAATCGCTTTTCCGAAGACGGCAAAGGCAGTGGACTTGATGACGAGTTCGCCGAGCGAAGTCGAAGCGAAGCAGTTACGCGACCTGCACATCAAGCTTGATGTTGAAGACGCCGGTTGACCTCGGCAGTCAGAACCTCGCAACCAATCTGCCGCCCTGTGGCTATTGAGTTGGCGGAGTCGTCGTCGGAGTCGATGTCGACGGCGCCGGTGCTGGCGCTGAAGAATCCGATTTGGAAGGCTCAGCGGCGGGGACCGGTATCGTGGTCATTGGAGGCGCTTCCACCGGTGGCGTGGCAACCACAGGCGCCGGTTTATGGCGCGATGGCAATCCAGCCGGTGCATCTCCGGTCCAGCGGATGGCGAGGATGGTCACTTCTGTCGCGAACGAAACGGGGTTGAAGGTGTTGACCGTCGTCAAGGTCGGTGCCTTTTGTTCCCCGGTATCCTGCGCGGCACCGTTGCGGGGCCCGTAATTGGTGCTGAAGAAAATCTTGCCTTGGACAAACACCAACGCATCGGCCCCCAACTTCTTGGCTTTCTGCACAAGCAACGGCAGGTGGTGCTCTTCGGGTTGGGCGTAGAACGGGCTGCTGATACGCATTTCTGCAAGCACATCATAGGACACTGGCGGCAGGGAAGTGAAAACGGGCAGACTATAGTTGGTGCTCACGATACTGCCGCTGGCCGTGGGCCAGGCCTGTTGGTCGCCGATGTAGGGACGGACGACTGCGGACGCACAACCGAGGGACAACGCCAGTCCAATCACACAAAGCCATCGTTTCATGTATTTTCCCCCAAGGGTTGGTGGATCGCATTTACGCCGAACGTTACCCGCACCGTGTACCAAGTTTGTAACACACGCCGAACTGGTTTGAAAAGCAGAAAAAGGTTTCGTGTAAGCGGGGTGGTTACCATTTCATGCAGTGGTCGGAGCGGGGGTAACCACGGTGGCGTCCTTTTTGGCGCGTCCTCGCTTCTTTGGTTCGACACGGGTGAAGACGCCCATCCGTCGGAATTTCTTGTACCGCGCCTCGAGTAAATCAGACATCTTCAGTTCCCAAAGCTTATCGAGGTTCTTTAGAATCGCCTTTTTGAGCGACGCGGCGGTCTCGTCGTAATCCTTGTGCGCGCCTCCCAGCGGTTCGGGGATGACCTCATCCACGACGTCGAGTTCCAGCAAATCCTTGGCGGTGATTTTGAGGGCGGCGGCGGCTTGGGCGGCATTGGCACGGTCCTTCCAAAGGATCGCGGCGCAACCTTCTGGTGAAATCACGGAGTAGTACGCGTTTTCAAGAATGAGGACGCGGTCGCACACACCGATACCGAGCGCACCTCCGGAACCGCCCTCGCCGATGACCACTGCCAACGATGGTGTCCGGAGTGTCATCATTTCTCGCAGGTTTACGGCAATTGCCTCCGCAATGTGTCGTTCCTCGGCTCCGACGCCCGGATAAGCGCCCGGTGTATCAATGAAGCAGATGACCGGAACGTCGAACTTTTCGGCCAGTTGCATGAGGCGCAGCGCCTTGCGGTATCCCTCGGGATGCGGGCTGCCGAAATTGCGCATCAAATTTTCCTTGGTGTCGCGGCCCTTTTGCTGACCGATGACCATCACGCGGCGGTCGTCGATCTCCGCCAGCCCGCCAACGATCGCATGGTCGTCGGCAAACCGGCGGTCGCCGTGCAGTTCAATAAAATTGGTCGCGATGCGCTGCAGGTAATCCAGCATGTAGGGGCGTTTCGGATGCCGGGCGAGTTGGACGCGTTGCCACGGGCTGAGATTGGTGAAGACCTCTTTCTTGGTGGCTTCGAGCTTCTCTTCAATCGCATGAATCTGCGCCGAGAGGTCGATCTTCTGTTCTGTCGCCTGCTTCCGCAGGGCCTCGAGCGTTTGCTCGAGCTCGGTGATGGGCTTCTCGAATTCCAGTGTATAGATTTTCATCCGTGATCCGGCTCCTTCCTACTCGTGAATGACCACCGTGGTGCCGACCGGCAAGATTGTGTACAACTCCCCAATATCGTCGTTCAGAAGACGAATGCAACCCGCCGTGGCTTGCTTGCCGATGGAGTTGGTGTCCCAGGTGCCATGGATGCCGTAGCCGGGCACGTTCAGGCCAAGCCAGTGGGTGCCCAGAATATTCTCGGGATCGCCGAACGGAATCGTCTTGCCATCAGCCCGCCACCAGGGCGGGTTCGCAATCCGCGTCGTGATTTTGAATTCACCGACAGGTGTTTTGCTGTACGCGCCGGTGCCGACGCGATAACGCTTGAAAAACTTGCCGTTGTCGGTCACTCGAAGTTCATTCGTGGTTTTGTTAACGTTGACTGCAAAATGGCCCTGGTAAATGCGCAGACGGTCGCCCACGCGGATCAGGTCGCGGGACAAGTTGTTGGATTTCTTGATCAGGTCGACCGTCGTGCCGAACCTCTGGGCGAGTTTGCCGAGCGAATCTCCTGCCACAATCGTGTAGTCGGTTTTCCCGTCCGCCGGCGCAGGGGTGAGCAAAATCGTCGTGTCGATCTCGCCCAACAAATCGAGCGCCTTGTCCGAGGCGCCACCATCGTCTGCCAGCGGCTGCAACAAGGCGCGGGCGTCGGACAACTTGCCCTCGCTTTGCAGTTCGTGCGCGTGCTGGTATTGGTCAATGTCTGTTTCCGCTGGTGCGGGCGGGCGACTGGTCGCGGCTACAGTATTCGTGACGGGCGCTACGGCGACAATTGAGGTCGCGGATCCAGCGGTGGGTGCGGACGACGACGAACTTGGGAGTCGGTCACAACCCGCAAGCCAGAATGTCAGCACGACCAAACTGAGCCAAAGTTTCATGTCTGCAAGTCGCGAAGCACCAAACTCATGGCAGGATAACGAGCCGATGGGTCCTTTTCAAGACATTTGAGGATGACCCGCTCAATGGAACGGGGGATGTCCGGGGCCAGTGTGCGAGGTGGTCGCAGATGTTCGTTGAAGTCGGAGTACTTCTGCAGGATTTCCTCGCGAGTGTTTCCGGCAATCGGCTTCTTACCCGTGATCATCTCGTACGCCGTGACACCGAAGGAAAAGATGTCCGCGCGCTCGTCGACGGGCTGGCGTGCGATTTGTTCGGGTGCGAGATACAACGGTGTGCCCGACAGCTTCGGTTCCCGCCTTGGTTTTGCGGGCCGTGGGATCGAGAGGTCGAAATCGATCAGCTTCGAATCATACGACTTGGGCACCAGGACGTTTTCCGGCTTGAAGTCGAGGTGGAGAAAGCCGCGCTCGTGGACGTGGGACAGGGCGGAGGCCATGCCGGTCAGCATCTTGAGCTGATTCAAGCGTAAGTTTGGGTCGTTGCGCAGGATGGCTTCCTTCAGGTTCGGTCCTTCGACGTATTCAATGATCGCGTAGCGCAGGCCGTTGAACTTCCCGCTCCCGTAGTACCGAACGATATTCGGGTGGTCGAGATGTTCCATGACCTTGCATCCCCATCTAAATTGCCGGAGACGGCTCCAGTGAAAGCGATGCTCGGGAAGTAACATCCGCAGGATGAGCCGCTGGCCCTGCCGATCCGCCACCAAATAAATGGTCGCCATTCCACCGTGGTTGATCTTATCAAGCACCGTGAAATCTGCAAATGTCGAGCCAATCATCCGGCGGCAACGGTAACGAACCCTGCTCCGCTTTGCAAACGCAAACCCCACAGGCGTCTTAGCATGCAGATTCGCAGGCCAGGGAAGGCAAAAGGCCCCTTGCGTACCAGAGTTTGCCGACGGCGATCGATACCGCTGGTGGCAGTCTGAAGTGGCTTTGGAGCGGTCAGCTGCGTGGATCCAGCCCGGTGTTGAGGTGGATCTGTTCGACCACATGAGGGCCAACCAATGGATCCAGCGGATCGTCTCTCATTTGCTGGAGGTACGACGAGACAAATACCCCCGGTAGCTCACCGTCGCGACCATCGCCGGCTTGGAAATGTTCCTCGGTGCGGCCTGCACAAACATCAATCACGATGACCACGGATTCCGATTTTGTCCGGGTTTCCGTGTTTGGAGTTCCCAGTCCATACAGGCCGACGGATTGCGATTCTGTCCGTGACGACGGAAGTGATCCCGGCGGAAAATCGACTTGTTCGTCGTCGGTGTCTGTTGGGGCCTCTCGACGGACGACGACCGCAACTGCATACGCGGGCGCCCTGCGATGATCGATCAGTGCGACGACAGGTTGTTGAGCTTGCTGCCTTGGCAAGGCCGACGAACGTTCTTCCTTTCCACTTGTGAGCCATGCAAACAGTCCTACAAGCAGGAGCCCCATGATCGTGACAAGAGCGCGCCGATATCGGGCAATCCATTCAGCAAACGAGCGAATCCCGGGCTGCGCCCTAAACGGGTCGGGCAGGGGATAGCCGCATCGGCCGCACACTGGGCGAACAGCCTTCCGGTGGGAAACGATCCGGTTGTTCGTCAGGCAAATGCCGCAGACGACATACTCCTCGGCAATCTTGGCGTCGATAATGCCCGGCCGCTTTGGGTGACGCACGTGTGCTCCTGAGCGAGTGTCCTACCGATTGGCGGCGCCTGCGTCGGGTGGCTCCTTGGTGAGTAGGTCCGTCAGCGCCGACAGCGCGGTCGCGGCTTGGGAACCGGTGGCGATGAACTCCAGAGTGTCACCGAGGGCCGTCCCCACGGACAGAAACCCGAGAATGGATCGCACGTTCATATACGGGCGTCCTTCCAGCAGGAAATTGTAGTACGTCATGCCTTCCTTGTGCACGTAGATATCACAATCAAATTGGGCCGCCAGTTCGGCGACCGCCGAAACCGGGCGCAGGTGGAGTCCGTCCTTGTTGTGGACGGTCACAAGGATTTTCTCGAAGCCGTTTCGTTGCAGCGATTCACGTTCCGTGCGCCAGATGTGCGCGTATTTTTGGCACCATTCCTCGGCGGCAGAAGATCCGCCGATGTCCCGTCCCTCTGCCAAAGAACGAAGGTACTTGTGTTTCTCGATTTCGTCGCGCTGCTCGAGATTGTCCCGTCGGAGCTTCTCTTTCCGCCAGTCCTCGGCAAAGTGCTGGATGAAATCGTCGATGGCCTCCTCGATGCTCACCTCGGTGCCGCGCTGGAGCGAGAGATAATACTTGTGCTCCTCGACAGCCCTGAGCTCGGCCGCGGTGAGGTTGTTTGCCTGACCCTTCATCCTGAAATCCCGTCCATTGCTACTACCTGATCCATCACCGTCTGGCGAGTTTTCTTTTCCGGCCGGACGCGAACCAACCCCCGCACGTCAGGGAACGTCAGTCCCGTGGAAGGATGGGGTGACCGACGGGATTTGAACCCGCGACAGCCAGATCCACAATCTGGAGCTCTACCAGGCTGAGCTACGGCCACCATCCACAATTCACCCATCACGTCGGAAGCGCGTGAATTTAGCACTGCCGCGCCGTGAGGGTCAAGATATCGTGCGTCCACTCTGGCGGAGGAACCACCCACGCGACCATGAAAAGAGCCGCGCTGTTTCTGTTGCTGCTGGCGCTCGCGCCCAGCGCCTGCAACATCGGCGGCAACCTCCTCGGCGTCGACACCGCCCTCAGCTTCCGCCCTCTGGGACATGGACTGGCTCATCCGCTACGGCTACGGCCTCAACGCCCTCCGCGACGGCCACCACGGCGGCGACGAAATCGGCCTCGCCCTCCAGAAACAGTTCTAGTCGCCCCTCATGGTCCGGCGAGCCCTCAAACGAACCCAAAATCGGCTTCGTTTTACAGAATTACATATTCTGAGGGGAGGTGGGTATACCCTGAGCACACCCGTACTGTCGCTTCACCCCGAATCCTTTTCTGGGCACAGCGCTCCGCCCCGACAATAGATGTCGGGCTGAATCGCCGTGTCCCCCCGTCTCCCATCTCTCATTTCCCCTTATGAGAAAGATCCCAAATCGCTCCGACTATACACAATGGGATGCCCACCGTCAAATCGTGTTCACTGGCGGATACCCCCGACCCCTCCTCCGTCGCCTCGTCATCCCCCACCACAACCACCGCCTGCGGCGGCGCAATGTTGAACCGCGGTCCGGTCCGCATTGTAGGCGGACGCACCCAACTGCAACCCGCGCCCAGCCCTCCTCCGAAATCTATTCCTCACGATCCCGGCAGGACAAAAACAGTTGACAATAATCCACCACTTCACACGGTTCCCGAAACTTAAAAAGGTAGCGATAACCCATCACCCCCCGGTTTCGTAACAAACCGCTGGTATTTCCAATGCTTCGTAGTCCTGTGCATGAGAACAGTAATACCCAACCAAATATATATAAGGGGATACAGGAAAAATGAACCGCAATACTCTCAAGCGTGATAATCAGGGCTTCACCCTGGTTGAAATAATGATCGTGGTCGCAATTGTGGGACTGTTGGCCGCCTTGGCAGTTCCCGGCTTCGTCAAGGCCCGCAAGCAATCCCAGGGTCGGCGCGTCATGAATGACTGCCGCCAAATGGATGCCGCCATCGACCAGTGGTCCGTCAATAGCGGCATCGCCGATGGCACCACTGTCGATACCGTGGCCGCCGGCACGTACCTGAAGACCACTTGGTTCGTCAACGACCTGCTCGGCAACCCGTACTCATTGAATCCGACCGGCACCGGCCAGATTCAAATCAGCACCGCGACCAAGAGTTCCCTCGCCGGCGTCGGCATCGACTGGGGAATCTACTAGATCTCCGCGCTCATACGGACGGTGGACACGTTGCGGCGGTCGCGACCCGGATCGCGACCGCCGCAACGTCCGTTTCTACGGCAGGTTCATCGCATCCCCCGGATCGGGTGGCCAACCACCGTCAAATTCATCCATGGCTTGAACTATTTTCCATTGGGAGTAGTCTAATACGTCAGCAGATTGGAGTGTGCCATGAAACAAACAGTCAAATTTCTCATTGTGGCGGCGGTCGCCGTCAGCATCAATCTTTTCGTTTCAACAGCCTTCGCAGAATCAAATCGCTTGGCGAGCGCTGGATCTCGCAGCAGTTCCCACGTTGCTCGATATCACGGCGGCGGCGGGTATGGCGGCGGATACCACGGTGGTGGATGGGGTGGATGGCACGGCGGCTATTACGGGCACGGCTGGGGCTGGGGATGGGGCGGTTGGTGGTATCCGTACTGGGGTGCCTCGGTCGTTTACTCGCCATATTACCCTTATTACTACGACGGCTATTACTACTCTTATCCTCCGGCCACGTATTACGCGCCGCCGGCGGTTTACAGTTCGCAGGCCACAGTCGATTACAATTCACCCCCGCCGGCACCCGTAGCGGAGAACTCACAACAGCCGGTTGTTGACCGTCCGCTGTCACCGACAGCCGTGGACCGGGACGATTCGCCTCCACCGCCGCCCAGGGCCCAACGGCCACCACAGCCCCAACGCTATGACCAGCGGCAATCGGTCAGCGTGGCGGATGTCAAGGCGCTGGCAACCGCGGGTCTCAGTGACGACGTCATTCTCAGCCACATCCGCAATTCCCAAACGGTCTATCACTTGACGACCGCCGAGATCATCGACCTGAAGAAGAGTGGCGTCAGCGAGAAAGTCATCGACTTCATGATCAACACGCCGAGCGCGCGTCGCTAAACACAACGTTCGCCCGGCCGGAGAGTCCAACGGGAAATCCGGAGCCGGTCTCGGACGAAGATGGGTGCGGGAGTCGGCGTGTGACGCTTGACGTTCCGTCCACCGAACGCGGATGGGTCACAATCCGTGTGCCTGCGTGGCTATGCCCGTTCTCCTGCTTTCACCGGTTGCATCGTGCGCGTGACAAATCTAGCCGCAGCACATATACTCCATTCGTCTGCTGACTTGGGAGAACAAGAAATGAGGAGGTGTTTGCCATGAACGAGCCACCACCGGTCCCGCCCACCGCCGATTTCAAGGACCGCCACAGCGGGCTCATCGGGGTCGGCATCCTCGTGATCATCATCGGGTGCCTCTGCGCCCTCTTCGTGCCGTTGATGATCCTCGGCCAAACAATGGCCGCCAGGACGACCGGTACCCCTTCGAACCTCCGCATGATGCTTCCGGCCATGATGACGTATGCCGTGATGTCCGTCGTGTTCATCTGGCTCGGAATCGGCTCAACCATGGCCCGACGCTGGGCCCGGGCGCTGTTGCTGATTCTGTCGTGGGCCTGGCTGGTGTTGGGCATTTTCATGGTGCTCGCTATGGCGGTGTTCTTGCCAATGTCTTTCGCTCACACCCCGTCTGGCGGCCAGCCCGCGGCGATGGCTGTGATGATGATCTTCATGCTCGGCTTTTTAACCGTCATATTCGTGATTCTCCCGGGCCTGTTGGTGTTGTTCTACCGCAGCCCGCATGTGAAAGCGACGTGCGACGCCCGCGACCCGGTGACGCGGTGGACGGATGCCTGTCCGCTGCCCGTCCTCGCGGTAAGCCTGTTTCTCGCTTACGGAGCCGTGTCGATGGCCCTCATGCTGCTCTGCTACCACGGTGTGATGCCGTTCTTTGGGTGCTTGCTGAGCGGACTGCCGGGAGGAACACTGATGCTGGCCATCATCGCACTGTGGGTCTATTGCGCGTGGGCCATCTACCATCTCAAATCCGCTGGCTGGTGGACTGTCTTGATCACCATCGCCGCGCTCCTCGCGTCCGCGGTACTGACCTTTTCGCGCGTCGATCTGATGGACATGTACCGGTTGATGGGCTATCCGGACCAGCAAATCGAGCAAATCCAGCGGTTCAATTTCTTAACCAACCGGAGCATGCTCGTCCTCATGTCCGTCGGTTCGTTGCCGTTCCTTGGTTACCTGCTCTACATCAAGAGATACTTCCGCCGGACCGCGTGAATCACCGCAACCCCGGTGTATCGCTCCCATTCTGACGACCAACGCCTGCCGGTTTTCCCGCTTTCACCGGCTCCGCCGTCCGCTATAATCCGCCCGTGAACCGGATTCGTCTCCTTTCCGAGCAGGTCGCCAACCAGATCGCCGCCGGCGAGGTGGTCGAGCGGCCCGCCTCCGTTGTGAAGGAATTGGTCGAAAACTCCCTCGACGCCGAAGCCCGACGGGTTACAGTCACCATCAAAAACGGCGGACGCTCCCTCATCAATGTCGCCGACGACGGTTTCGGCATGAGCCGCGATGACGCGCTCCTCGCCCTCGAACGACACGCTACCAGCAAAATCTCCAAGGCCGAGGACCTGCACAGCATCACCTCGCTCGGGTTTCGCGGCGAAGCCATCCCGAGCATCGCCGCGGTCTCGCGGTTCACGCTCACCAGTCGCGAGCGGGGCACGTTGAGCGGGACGCAAATCGAAATGGCCGGCGGGAAAATTCTGTCCGTCGCCGACATGGGCGCGGCGGAGGGAACCGTCATCGAAGTGCGCAACCTGTTCTTCAATCTGCCCGCGCGCCGCAAATTCCTGCGCTCGATTCCGACCGAGACCGCCCACATCGAGCACATCGTCACCCTCTGCGCGCTCGCGCATCCCAACGTCGCCTTCAAGCTCGTCGTCGACGGCCGCGAAATCTTCAACCTCGCCCCGACCAACGATCTCGCCGGCCGCCTCCGGGAACTCTACGGCACGCAACTCGTCGAGGAACTCCTCGCCGTCGAGTTGTCTCAGGGCGATGTCCGCGTCACCGGCTTCATCGGCAAACCCGGCGTTAGCCGCGCGGATCGCCGCCAGCAGCATCTCTTCGTCAATCAACGCCCCGTTGACAGCAAGGGCATCAATTTCGCGCTCCTCGAGGGCTATCACACCGCCCTGATGAAGGGAAAATTCCCCGTGACCTTCCTGTTCATTGACATCGACCCCGAACTGGTGGACGTGAACATCCATCCCGCCAAACGCGAAGTTCGCTTTCGTGACGAATCCGCTGTGCGCCAGTGCGTGATCGATGCCACCCGCGTCGCGCTGGAGCCGGTGACAGCGGGACTCCACCCCGTCCAACGCGAAGGCTGGCCGCAGTCACAGCAGCGTATTGTCGGTCCACGACCGCATTGGTCACCGGCGCCGCCATTGGCGTTGCGGGGTGAGACGCCCGCGCCACCACCCGCGCTCCAATCCGATTTGATCGAAGTGCCAAGAAATCGGGGGGAGGGTGAGGCTCCCGCCGAGCCGCAGTTTGAGGTTCGAACGGAAGAGGGGAGTTGGCGGATTCTCGGTGTGATCGGCCAGCTCTACGTCCTCATCGAATCGCCCGAAGGCCTTGTCCTGATGGATCAACACGCCGCGCACGAACGCGTCCTGTTCGAGAAAATGCTCCGAGAACTCGAAACTGATTCCGCCCCCGCGCAAAAGCTTTTGCTGCCGCTGACGCTCGAACTCGATGCTCGCGATGCCGCCTTCCTCCACGCCAACCAGAAGACGTTGCACAAGCTGGGCATCGGCGTCAGCGAATTCGGCGAGAAAACGTTCCTGGTCGACGCGTTGCCGCCGTATTTTCCGACCGCCAACCTCGCCCAGACCTTTCGCAACATCATCGACGAGCTGCGCCAAACGGGCGAGGAAATCCACTCCCGCCGATTGACCGAGGACAAGATTGCCACTACCGTCTGCCGCCACGCGGTCAAAGCCCACGATCCGTTGCGCGGCGAGGAACTCCGCGCGTTGCTCCAGCAACTTCACCAGTGCGAGCTGCCGTACACCTGCCCCCACGGTCGCCCGACCATGATCCAAATGTCCTACGCTGAGTTGGAGAAGAAATTCGGGAGGAAGGTGTGAGGGCGAACTGCCCACGGTGCACGAAACCGCTGGAAGATCAGCAACTGGACGCGGTGGCCTTCCGTTGCTGTCGCGATTGCAAAGGGATGCTCATGCGGCATACCGATCTGATCGGCGTGCTCGAAAGCAGTTGGCACGCGGTGCCGCAAGAGACGGCAGAGGCCACCTCGTTCCGCGCACCGGAGGGTTGGCAAAATGCGCCGGCGCTGAGTTGTCCCGATTGCCACCGGACGATGGACAAGTATGGCTACATGGGTCTCGCCGCGATTCAGATCAGTCGCTGCGATCCCTGCGCGGAGATCTGGCTCGACGCCGATGAGTTGCAAAACATGGTCCTGGCCCTCGCACAATCCAATTACCGCAGCGAATCCGCTCTGGAAAAATCAACGCGCGAGAGTCTTGACATCGCAGAGATGGGAATTCAGGGAGCCAGAACAGTGGGGGCAGGCAGACATGGATGGCTGTTCCCAGGCCGTCGCTCCACGATGGTGCCAGCCATCAATCTCCTCAGCTTGCTTCTCTCGTAGACAGGGTCCGTTGTCAGGGCTGCGATGCCAGAAGCTTGCGCGCGGCTTCAATATCCAGATGGATTTGCTTCGTCAGTGCGTCCACCGAGACGAACTTCTGTTCGTCGCGTAATCTCGTCAGGAAACAGATCTCGACATCCTGCGCGTACAGATCGCGAGTGAAATCCAGGATGTGAACCTCCAGTACGCGACGTGGTTGCGCCCCCACAAACGTGGGACGGACCCCGATGTTCACCACTCCACCGAATTGCTCCGCGCCGACGATCACCCGCACGACATACACGCCGTCCGGCGGCAACACCTCGTTGCGCGGATCTAGGTTGGCCGTCGGGAAACCGAGTTGGCGTCCCCGCTGGTCGCCCGGCTCGACCGTGCCGAGGATCGAGAAGGGCCGCCCCAACATCGCACGGGCGGTATCGAGCCGGCCGTGTAATACGTGTTGCCGAATCGCGGTCGAGCTGATCATCTCGTCGCCCAGCTTCACCGATTTGATTTCCTTGGCCACGAATCCGTACTTCGGCGCCAGCGCTTCCATCAGGCGCACATCACCGGTGCGGTCGCGCCCGAACCGGAAGCGGGTGCCCACGCAAATCTCTTGGAGAGGGTGGGTGTGGCGCGCGACCGTCTCGATAAACTGTTCGGGCGGCGTCAGGGAGAACGGCTTGTCAAACGTGAGCAGCAGGCAGGCATCGACCCCGAGTTTTCCAATGAGCGCGAGTTTATGCCCGGTGGAGGTCAGCAACAGCGGCGCTTTCTGCGGTTGGAGCACGCGCATGGGGTGCGGATCGAATGTTAGCGCCACCGACATTCCGCCGCCGGCTCGGGCGTCGTCCCGCGCCTGGCCGATCACCTGTTGATGCCCCAGATGCACGCCGTCGAATACGCCGATTGCCAGGCAAACCCTGTGGGGACGCCCGGCCAATTCTTCAAATGTGCGAAACACCTGCATTACGCCGCGTGGGAGCCGAGAAACTTCAAAATGGGAATGATGTACGCCTTCAACTGTTCGCGCGTTTGCTTCAAAATATCGTCGAGGGAATGCGCCTCGTTCACGTCAAAGTTGCCGGACCGCGTTCGCCGCAGATCGTGGAGGTGTGCGCCACAGCCGAGTATGTCTCCGATGTCCGAGCACAACGTCCGCACATACGTCCCCTTCGTGCAGGCGACACGGAACTGGATGCGCGGCCGTGCGAGCGCGATCGCCTGCAAGTCATAGATGTGGATCAATCGCGGTTCGCGCTCGACCGTCTGGCCCTTGCGCGCCAGCTTGTACAACGGCGTGCCCTGATGTTTCACGGCGCTGACCATCGGGGGCACCTGCTGAATATCGCCCCGGAATTTGGCGAATACCTCCTCGATATCCTTCTCCGTAAGAGGCGGCACCGGCTTTTCGGCAATGACTTCCCCGTCGGCGTCCTGCGAATCCGTGGAAACGCCCAGCAGCATCGTCCCTTCATACGTCTTGTCGTCAGACATCAGACGGTCCTGCAGCTTGGTGGCGCGCTCAAGCACGAGAATGAGCAGGCCCGTCGCGGCGGGATCCAATGTCCCACAATGGCCGACCTTTCGGAACCCGAAATGGCGGCGCACCCGGTCCACCACGTCGTGGGAGGTCATCCCCGACGGTTTGTCCACCAACAGGACGCCATCGAACGGTGTCAGTTGCGATTGCATAAGGCGAAACCTACAACCTGGCCGCCACCAGCGCTTCGCTCACGGCTGCCAGCACCTTGCGCTCAATTTCATGAGGCTCGCCGGTAAAGCGTGCGCCCGCCGCCTCGCGATGGCCACCGCCACCGAAATGGCGGGCGATCGAATTCACATCGACCTTCGGATCTTTGGAGCGAAGACTGATGCGGAACTTGCCCGGTTCGCTCATCTCTTCGAAGAGAATCGCCACGATGACGCCCTCGATGGCGCGAGCGTAGTCGATCAAGCCTTCCGTGTCCTCACGTTTGGCCCCGGACTCTTCGAACATTTCCGTGGTGACCCACGTGTAGGCGATGCGCTTCTGGTCAGCCAATTGGAGTTGCGCCAGGGCCTTTTGCAGCAGCATCAGCCGCGCGTACGGATAGCTCTCGTACACACGCCGGCAGATTTCACCGACGTTGATTCCCGTGTCGACCAATTCAGCGGCGACCCGTAGCGATTCCGCCGTCGTGCTGCTGTAACTGAACGAACCCGTGTCGGTCGAGATCGCGGCGAACAGGCAGGTCGCAATGTCGCGCGTAAGCGTGAACCCGCCCTGCTTCAACAGATCGAAAGCGATCTGCCCCGCCGCGGGGGCTTCCGGGACGATCCAGTTGATCTCGGCGAATTTCTCATTGCTGACGTGGTGGTCGATATTGATAAAGTGCTTCCGTTGGCCGATGCGCTGGGCCGTCGAACCGACCCGCTGCCACGTGGATGTGTCAATGGCGATGACCACATCGAAGTCCTTCGGCTCGGCCGGCGGGCGGGTGATGAGTTCGCTGCACGGTAGAAAACGAAATTTCGTCGGCACCTCGTCGTCATTCCAGGCTTCGACCGTCTTGCCCAGGCCCTGCAACATCAGCAGCAGCGCCAGTTGCGAGCCCACAGCGTCGCCGTCGGGCCGGTAGTGGGTCAGCACCAGGAACGTGTTCTGGCTGCGGAACAATTCGCTGATTTGTTGGACAAGATCACTCATTGGGCGTTTCGCCTTCGAGTTCGTCGAGCAAATGCTCGATGTGACTGGCCCGCGCCTCGGTTTCATCCAGAACAAACTTCAACCGCGGCGTGTATTTCAACACGATGCGGCGCGCCAATTCGTGCTGGATGTGGCCATGCTGGCGCTCCAGCACGTCCAGGGCGCGCTGCTTTTGCTCCGCCGAACCGATCACGCTCAAGTAGATCCGGCCATCCTTGAGATCGGGACTGACTTCCGCGGCCGTGATCGTAATGAAGCCACAGTCGGTCAGATTCAATCCCTGCACGACCTCGCTGACCTCGCGCTTGACCAATTCCGAGACTCGTTCAATTCGATGACTGCTCATGGTGATGGCGGCCCACGGGGAGAGTAGAAAGAGCGGCACGTCCGAAATCATTCCGTGTCTCGTCCTCCGCGTTGGGCAGTTGAGTGATTGGGTTACAAACTCGCTGCGACCTTCTCGACCGTATAGCACTCCAGGACATCGCCTTCCTGGATTCCCGAAAAATTCTCCAGACGCAATCCGCATTCGGCCCCCGCCTTGACTTCGCGCACGTCATCCTGGAAATGCTTGAGGCTCCCGATGCGGCCCTCATACTGGACGGCTTTGCGTCGTAACAACCGCACGCGGGCACTGCGCGCGATGCGCCCGTCCGTGACCACACAACCGGCCACCGGCGGCCCCTTGGAAAGCTCGAACACCTTGCGGACTTCCGCATGACCGATGACGGCTTCTTTCGATTCCGGCTCCAACAGGCCTTCCATCGATTCTTCTACCTGCTCGATTAATTCGTAGATGATGGTGTACAACTTGATCTGCACGTTGGCGTGTTTGGCGGTGTCGGTGACTCCGCTCTCCGTCTTGACCCGAAACCCGATGATGACCGCTTCCGAGGCGCTGGCGAGCAGAACGTCATTTTCGGTGATGCTCCCGACCGCGCCATGGATAATGTCGAGTTCGATCTTGTCGCTCTTCAGCTTGCGAAGGGAATCCGCAATGGCTTCCAGGGAGCCTTGCACATCGGCCTTGAGTACGATGTGCAGCTTCTTCATTTCGCCGTCCTTGAGCTGGGTCAGGATGTCTTCGAGCTTTGAACCACGCGGTTGCGCCGTGGCCGATCCGCGCACTTCTTGCTGGCGTTGTTCACTGAGGGCCCGCGCTTCCTTGTCGGTCTTCATAACATTGAACTCAAGGCCGGCCTCGGGCAGTCCGGAGAGCCCGACAATCTTGACGGGGGTTGAGGGAGGCGCTTCCTTGATGCGTTGGCCCTTGTCGTTGACCAGCGCCCGAATCTTCGCCCAGAATGGCCCGCAGACGATGCCGTCTCCCACGTGGAGTGTTCCCTTGCGCACGAGCACTGTGGCCGTCGGTCCCATCCCGGGCTCGATTTGCGCCTCGATGACGTTGCCCTTCGCCGGCACCTTCGGGCTCGTTTTCAGTTCCATGATTTCGGCCTGCAGCAAAATCATCTCCAGCAACGTATCGATGCCCTTCTTCGTCGTCGCCGAAACCTCGACGGTGATGGTGTCGCCACCCCACGATTCCGCGCTCAGTCCATGTTCCTGCAACTGCTTCTTGACGCGGTCCGGGTTCGCCGTCGGCAGGTCGCACTTGTTAATGGCGACGATAATCGGGACCTGCGCCGCTTTGGCGTGACTGATGGCTTCGAGCGTCTGGGGCATGATGCCGTCATCCGCGGCCACCACCAGCACGGCGATGTCCGTGATGTTGGCGCCGCGTGCCCGCATCTTCGTGAATGCCTCGTGGCCGGGGGTGTCCAGGAACGTGATCGTCTTGCCACCGGGAAGCGATACCACACTGGCGCCGATGTGCTGGGTGATGCCCCCGCTTTCGTGGGCGGCAACGTCCGTCTTGCGAATCGCGTCGAGTAGCGAGGTCTTGCCATGGTCGACGTGCCCCATCACTGTCACCACGGGCGGGCGCGGCATCAAATCGGTCGCTTGTTCGCCGACTTCCAGGGGTTCGACCTTCCGGGGCGGGGCGTGAACGGTGCCGGCCCCACGCTCGCGCTTTTCCAACTCGAACAGGAAACCATGCCGCTCGCAAATCTTGCGGGCAATGTCTTCCCCGATGCTCTCGGTGAGATTGGCGAAGACGTTCATCGCCATCATCTCGGCCAACAGCACGTGCGATTTCACGCCGATGCGCTGCGCCAGATCGCGGACCACGACGGGCGGCTTCATCTGGATCACCTTGTTTCCCTTGTCATCCACAATGAAGGCAGGCTGCGCTGGTCCGGCCGGCACCGGTACCGGCTTGGGGGCCGGCGCGAGCGGCGGACTCGGCCGCGGAGCCGTCGTAATCTTCACTGTCGGCTGCAGTGGCGGCGTCGGCCTCGGCGGCACCGCGGCGGGCGGTGCCTTGGGTGGAACCACAGGGGGTGGCGGTGGAGCTACCGGGCTCGTCGCAACCTTCGCGACCGGCGGTCGGGGAGGTTCGACGATGGCTTTCGGCGGTTCGATCACCGCGGATGGTGGTGGCAAAGTGGCGACTGCCGCCTCCGTCTTCCCGGTAAGCTCAGGCGCCGGCGCCGCAGTAACAGAGGACGGAGCCACGGCCGGTTCGGGCACAACCGGTGGTGGCGGAACATACCCGTACTCCTTTTCGATCGACTCGGCGGTGATCTTATCGACCGTACTGGAGTGGCTCTTGACGGGATAATTCATGATGTGCAGCTTGTCGATCATTTCCTTGTTCGACAGGCCGCAGCGCTTGGCCAGATCATGTACCCGAATACTCATTATGCCGGTTTGTCACCTTCCGATGGTTGGGCCGCCTCGCGACGCTCTTGCTCCGCGTTGGCCGCTTGTTGTACGGCCGCGGCCTTCTCGGCGCCCCCCAGTATGTCCGTCAAATCGTTCAAATCCGCCGACAACAAACCCTCCAGCGAATGGAACCCGCCCTTGACCAGGCTCTCGGCAGTCTCGCGCGGGATCCCGGGGATCGCCGCCATCTCTTCGACCGCACGCTTGACCTTCTCCTCGAAGCCCAGCTCGGCGGTTTCTTCCTTCTCGATCTCGATGTTCCATCCGGTCAGCTTCGCCGTCAGGCGCGCATTTTGCCCCTTCTTGCCAATCGCCAGAGACAATTGGTCGGGATCCACAATGATCTTCACGGAATGGCGGGCTTCGTCAATGATGAGGTTCTTCAACTTGGCAGGCGCAAGGGCATTGGTGACGAACTGGCGAACGTTCGGGTCCCAGCGAATGATGTCGATCTTTTCGCCGCTGAGTTCGCGCACGATGTTCTTCACGCGCATCCCGCGCATGCCCACGCAAGCGCCGACCGGATCAACCTTCTCGTCATGAGACAAAACGGCAATCTTGGTCCGAAAACCTGCTTCGCGGGCAATGGCCTTGATCTCCACGGTCTTGTCGGCGATTTCGGAAACTTCGAGTTCAAAGAGCTTGCGGACAAAATCAGGATGGCTGCGAGAGAGAATGATCTCGGGCCCATGGATCGCGTTGTCAACGCTCAGGGTATAGGCGCGAATGCGGTCACCGGGCTGGTATTCTTCCGTTGGGACGCGCTCGCGGCTGGGCATGACACCTTCAATCTTGCCCAGGTCGACGATGACGTCGCTGCGCTCGAATCGTCGCACGGTGCCCGACAGGATGTCGCCGCCGCGTCCCTTGAACTCCTCGAACACCATGTTCTTCTCCACCTGCCGAATGCGCTGCAGCATCGCCTGCTTGGCCGTCTGGGCGGCGATGCGACCGAAATTCTGCGGGGTGACCTCGATTTCGATGCTTTCCCCAAGCTGGATGTTCGGCGCGCGGCGCCGGGCGTCCGTCAACGAGATTTCATCCTGCTTGTTGACGACGTTTTCGACCACCAATTGCTTGGCGAGGGCGCGAATGTTGCCGGTCTTGCGGTCGATCTCGATGCGAAGGTCGTTGGCGGGACCGACACTTCTCTTGGAAGCCTGTAGCAACGCCGACTCGACGGCTTGGAACAGGACTTCTTTGTCGATGCCCTTCTCCCGGTGGAAATATTCCACAGCCACTATCAATTCGCCGTTCATAAGCCTTTTTTATCCTCGGGCGGCACACCCCAACAGGGGAACAAAAAAGTGGGTTCTTCGACCCACTTGTTCCGTGTCGCCAATTAATCAACCGAAGCAATTATACGCAATCTCCGATGTCGGTCAAGCCCATATGTTTACCAGCGTAACGGGCTTGTTTTGCGGCGGGACGGGTTTACAATGCGCCACGAATGAACCTGCCCAACCGCCTCACCGTCACGCGGATTGGCCTGACGGTGTTTTTCGTCATGGCGCTGCTCTTGCCGCCCGAAGGCTGGATTCGTTCGCACTTCCCGTTTGGAAAAACGACCGCGCTGGTCATTTTCATCGTCGCCAGCCTGACCGATTGGTGGGACGGCTGGTACGCCCGCCGGCATCAACTGGAGACGACATTCGGCGCATTGATGGATCCGTTGGCGGACAAGATTCTGACAACCGCCGCGTTCATCTGTTTCATCGAGCAGCCGAGTTACCGGGGGGCAGGGGTGCCGCTGGTGCAGGCGTGGATGGTGCTTGTCATCGTCGCGCGCGATTTTCTGGTGACGGGGTTGCGGCTGGTGGCCAGTCAACAGGGCGTGGTCTTGCGGGCCGAAGGATTTGGAAAGCACAAGACCGTGTCCCAAATGGTTGCCATCATTGTGATTCTGCTCGGCCTGGCCGCGCGCGAGGACTGGAATTGCTTCGGTGTTGATTGCCAGCAGTTCGACGTGACCTTTTCGCGCGTGGCGTTCACCCTGATGCTGATCACGGTCAGCCTGACGTTGATCTCCGGTATCATCTACTTTTTCAAGAACGGCCAGTTCTTCACCCGCGATGCGTGAGCGACTGATCAAATTTCTGGCCACCGGGTTCGGCGTCGGCTATCTGCCGGTCGCGCCGGGCACGGCAGGCGCGCTCGTCGGCGTCGGGTTCTGGTGGGCCCTGAACCAGGAACATCACCTGTGGCTGCGCGGCGCGCTTCTGGTGCTGGCCATCGGGTTCGCGGTCTGGTGTGCGGGCGAAGCGTCCGACATCATGCATCACCCCGATCCACCCCAAGTGGTCATCGACGAGATCGTGGCCATGCCCCTTGTGCTGATCGGATTGGGGACGAGTTGGTGGCCGGTCGCTGTGGGGTTCGCGATGTTCCGGCTCTTCGATGTTTGGAAGCCGTCTCCCATTCGCGAGGCGCAGGATTTTTCCGGCGGGATCGGGATCGTGCTGGACGATCTGTTGGCGGCGGCGGCCGCGTGCGTGACCACCCACGGCATCGTGTGGCTGGTCAGTTGGATGAAGCATTAACCCCGAGGGCTTTCGGGGCTGAGCGTCGCGAGAAACGTTTCGAGCTGGCCAGTGTCGAAATTGGCCAGCACATGGCCGTCCACCACGATGGTCGGCACGTAACGCTGGCCCGATAACCGTTGCATTTCCTCGTCGGCAGCAGGGTCGTGGCCCACGTCGATCTCCTGAAACGGGATGCCATGCGCCTTCAAATAATCCTTGGCATCGACGCACCATCCGCACCATTTCCGCGTGTACAGCTTCACGTCTCGCATGATTTTTCCTTGTGCATCGCGCGCTAACATCGCAAATTGGATGCCAAAAGCAACCGCCGAGTTTCGTAGCGTGATGATCATGAAAATACTTGTTGCCGACTCCATATCCGAACGCGGCGTGGAAATGCTGCGCAAGAATCCGACTTTCCAAGTGGACGTGAAGACGGGCCTCAAGGAAGACCAACTCTGCGAGATTATCGGCGAGTATGATGCCTTGATCGTCCGTAGCGCCACGAAGGTCACGAAGCGGGTCATCGAGGCCGCCAAAAAACTGCGCGTCGTCGGTCGTGCGGGGGTTGGCGTGGATAACGTCGACGTGGACGCCGCCACGCGCCGCGGCATCATCGTCATGAACACGCCTGGCGGGAACACGATTTCCACCGCCGAACATACCTTCTCGATGATGATGGCACTGGCGCGGAGCATCCCGCAAGCCCATGCCACGATGAAAGCAGGGAAGTGGGACCGCAAATCCTTTGAAGGTGTCGAACTGTACAATAAGACCCTCGGCGTCATCGGCATGGGACGTATCGGCACCGAAGTGGCCCGCCGCGCCATTGCGTTTGGCATGCGCGTGCTGGCCTACGACCCCTTTTTGAGCCTCAGCCGCGCGAAGGCGTTGCAGGTCGAGGTCGTCGAGCTCGACGAAATCTATGCCCGTTCCGACTTCATAACGGTGCACGTTCCGATGACCGACCAAACCCGCGGCATGATCAACAAGGACACCATCGCGAAGATGAAGGATGGCGTGCGCCTGATCAATTGCGCTCGCGGCGGCATCATCAACGAGAAGGATTTGCATGATGCGATCAAGGCCGGCAAGGTCGCCGGCGCCGCGCTGGACGTGTACGAACAGGAGCCGCCGAAGGAATTGCCGTTACGCGAACTGGACGCGGTGGTCATGACCCCGCATTTGGCCGCGTCGACAACGGAAGCGCAGGAATCAGTCGGAGTCGAAGTGGCCGAACAAATCGCCGATGTTCTGGCAGGCGGCACCATCCGCAACGCGGTGAACATGCCGACCATCGACGCGAAGGTGCTCGCGGTACTCCAGCCGTACCTGACGTTCGGCGAGAAAATGGGACGGTTGCTGGCGCAGATCGCTCCGCCACGCGTCGAGCGGCTGGTCATCGAGTTTTGCGGGAAAGCGGGGGAATTGGAGAGCGGGCCGATTAGTCGCGCGGTGTTGAAGGGTTTCCTCGAAAACGCGCAGGGCGGTGACGTGAATTACGTCAACGCGCCCGTCATCGCGCAAACGCTCGGCATTACCGTGAGCGAGGTCAAAAGCACAGAACCAATTGATTACGCTGAATTGATCAACGTGAGGGCGTTTGTGGATAGCCAGGTCGCGAGCCTGTCGGGCACGTTTTACGGTTCGCCGAACAATCCGCGCATCGTCCGCATCAACGACATGCCCGTCGAGGCCGTGCCGGCCGGCGTGGTGTTCATGATGCGCAACAAGGATCGCCCCGGCATCGTCGGCTGGATCGGCTCGATCATGGGCAAACACGGCCTCAACATCGCCAGCATGTCCCTCGGCCGCGACAAAGCCGGCGGCCAGGCCCTCACCGTCCTCAACCTTGACAGCGCCCCCAGCGACGACGTCCTCGCTGAAATCAAAGCGGACAAGGACATCTTCGACGTGAAGGTCGCAAAACTGTAGATGAAACTTTCTCCCGACAGAAAACTAGCCGGCATACTGTGCCCGGTGTTTTCCATTCGAACCGAAAACGATCTCGGCATCGGCGACACCGAGGGGGTGCACCAGATGATCGATTGGTGTCACAAGCATGGGATCGGCATTTTGCAGGTGTTGCCGATCAACGAGACAAGCGACGACAATTCCCCGTACAACGCAATCAGCTCGATGGCGCTCGATCCGACGACCATCACCATCTCGCCCGAGCACATCCCCGATTTGTCCGCTACGAAGTTCAAGGAGATCGCCAAACCCGAGCTGCTGAAGGAACTGCGCGCGGGCCCGGTGAAATACACGAAAGTGAAGGAACTCAAGCGGTCGCTGCTTCGAGCGGCGTTCGACGCATTCTTGACGAAGCATTGGAACAAGACGTCCGAGCGCAGTGATGCTTTCCGCGCGTTTCTTGCCGAGAATGGCGACTGGATTTCCGATTACGCCATGTTCCGTGTGTTGATGGAGGATTATCACGACTGGCCGACCTGGGATGAATGGCCGTTGGACCGCCAGAACCCGAAAAAGGCCTGGTCATGGTTCCTCTCGCTGCCGACGAAACAGCGCGATAAGTACACCGAGCGGATCCTGTTTTGCGCGTACGTGCAGTGGATCGCGTACGACCAGTGGACGAAAATCAAGGACCACGGCACGCGCAGCAAGGTCTACCTGATGGGGGACATCCCGTTCGGCGTCAACCGCTACAGTTCCGACGTCTGGGGCAACCGCGCCATCTTCAACCTCGACTGGAGCGGGGGCTGCCCGCCCGAAAGAAACTTCAAGGTCGATCCCTTCACCGAGAAATGGGGCCAGAATTGGGGCATCCCGCTCTACAAGTGGGACGTGTCCCGCGAGCGCAACCACGACTGGTGGCGGATTCGTTGCGGCAATATCCACAAGACGTTCCATCTCTTCCGCATCGATCACGTGCTCGGCTTCTTCCGCATCTACTCGTTCCCGTGGCAGCCGAAATACAACGACAAGTTCCTGCCCTTGACCGAGGAGGAAGCGGCGAAACTCACGGGCGGGCGGTTGCCGCATTTCCAACCGTATGCCGATGACACACCCGAAGGCGCGAAGTTCAACCAAAAGCAGGGCGAGGAATTGCTGACGATGGTGCTGGCGGCTGCGGGCGATACGGCCGTTGTCGCCGAAGACCTCGGGGTCGTTCCTCCGTATGTCCCGATCACACTCGAGCGCTTGAAAATCCCCGGTTACAAGATTCCGCATTTTCTGCGCGAGAAGAACCAGTCGTTTGTGGATGGCAAGACCTACCCGCGGCTCTCGCTCGCGACGCCGGCGACACACGACCACGATCCGATAGCCAAGATGTGGCGTGAGCTGTGGGAGAAGGTCGACGCGGGCAAGAATAGCCAGGATGGGAACGCGCGTTACCAATCAGAAGAGGCCTACAAGGAGTTGACGCGTTGGATGGTGTATTGCGGCGCGGACCATCAGACCCCGCCGCGCGTGTTCAACGATGAGATCCACAAGCTCATCCTGCACGGGGTGCTGAACTCCAATTCGTGGCTCGCCGTCTTCATGATCACCGACCTGTTCGGCTCGGAAGGCCGGTTCAACGTTCCCGGCGCCGTCAGCGCGGGTAATTGGTCCTATCGCCTCGATGAGACCGTCGCCGAACTCGACAAAGAACCGCATCTCCTCCACAAGACCCAGATGTTCGCGAAACTCGTGAAAGAAACACACCGGTTGCCGTAAACCGCGATTGTTCCGAAGCAGAAACTACGATTACGGGAGCGTCGAGAGCGTGCGCTGCAACGACGGAATGGGAACGCGCGGGTCAACCATGCGCTGGTCAAAGACAAAATCGTCGTTCGTGATGATCTTCCAGCGCCGACCATGCTTTTCATTGAGTGCCGAGGCAATCTGGTGAAAATTCCAACGCGTGTTGGAGTCGATCAGGTAAAGGCCGGGTTTTGCGGTGGCGAGCCATGTCAGGGCTCCGGCGGTGTCGCGGACGAACGAACACGCCGGATACCATTTGTGACTGGCCGCAATGCCTTCGCCCGTCACCGCCTTTTTCTCAAAGAAGTCGATCATGTTATTGGAGCCAGCCGTTTCACCAATCTGCCAGCCGAGCCTCGCAACGACCGCATCCGGATTCTGATAAAACACGCGTTGTTCGGCCATGCGCTTTTCATAACCGTAGCCTTGTGGCGCGTCGGGTTCTGATTCTACCGTGAATGGCCCCTTGGCGTTGTCCGAAAATACCATGACCGAACTTGTGAATACGAAACGTACACCCAGTTGCCTCGTGATCCAGGCCAGTTCACTGGTCCACTCGTAGTTAACCAGCCAGAATTCATTCGTCACACCCGTAGAACGCGAGGCAATCGCCAGATGGAAAAGGACGTCGGGTCGCTCCTGCCGGACGAAATCCTCCATCGGCTGATATCGATCAATCGGCACGACTGCACGGTCCCACGCGACGACCTGGTGACCCTGCACCGTCAGATGTTTCGACAATGCAAACCCTACAGTCCCGTGTGCGCCTGTGATGATAGCCTTCATCGGACGCGGTCAGTGATAGCGGCTTAGATCGCGGCCAGAACCTCTTCCGCGTGGCCAGCGGGTTTGACCTTGCGGAAGACTTTCTTGATGGTTCCGTCGGGACCAATAACGAAAGTGCTGCGTTCGACGCCCATATATTTGCGGCCATACATGGACTTCTCTTTCCAGACGCCATACGCCTCACAGATCTTGTGGTCCTCGTCGGGGACGAGCGTGAAGGGCAAATTGAACTTCGTGGAGAACTTCTCGTGCGATTTGGCCGAATCGGGACTCACGCCAAGCACGACGGCATCCTTTTTGGCGATTTGCTTGTGCGCATCCCGCAGTTCACACGCCTCGGTGGTGCACCCGGGGGTGTCGTCCTTGGGGTAAAAGTAGAGCACGACTATCTTGCCCTTGTTCTCGCCGAGTTCCTTGAATGCCGGCGCTCGGTCGCCTTCACTGAGCTCTTTCATAATGTGACTCCTATCTTGGGACAAATGTCCGCGATTTCACATTGGATGCAGTCAGGCTTGCGGGCGGTGCAGCGTTTTCGCCCGTGCCAGATGAGCAGATGTGAGAAATCTATCCAATTGTTGCGTGGCACAAGTTTTATCAGGGCCTGCTCGATCTTTTCGGGCGCCGTCTGGCGGGTCAACCCCATACGGTGAGAGAGCCGCGAAACATGTGTATCCACGACGACACCCTCCGCCTTGCCATAAGCGACACCCAGCACCACGTTCGCCGTCTTGCGTCCGATCCCGTCCAACTGAATCAGTTCGTCGAGGGTTTCGGGCACACGGCCGTCATACTTCGCGACGAGGCTCTGGCAGCAATTCCGAATCGAACGCGCCTTGTTCCGGAAAAAGCCGGTGCTGCGAATCATGGCCTCCAGTTCCGTCGGCCGCGCCGCGGCGAAATCGGCGGCGGTGCGGTAGCGCCGAAACAGGGCCGGGGTGACTAGATTGACACGTTGGTCGGTACATTGCGCGCTGAGGATCGTGGCGACGAGGAGCTGGAGCGGGTTCTGATGATGCAGGGCGCATCGCGCCTCCGGGTAGGCCGCCCGCAAGCGCCGTAAAATGGTGCTACACCGGGCCATCAATTTGCTCTTGGCAACGTTCACCGGTCGCAGTATAGCATATGAGCAAGGACGTGTTCAGTTTCACCGCCGCGATTTCAATGAAGAAGAGGAGATAGATTATGGCACACATTGTGTGTGAACCCTGTGTCGGCTGCAAGTACACCGATTGCGTGGAAGTTTGTCCCGTGAATTGTTTCTACGAAGTCGATGATCGGTTGTACATTCACCCCGACGAATGCATCGACTGCACGGCGTGTGTGCCGGTCTGCCCGGTGGAGGCGATCTTTACGGAGAGCGATGTACCCGAGAAATGGAAGCCGTTCATCGCGGAAAACCGCGACAAACTCGCGGGCGCGGCCAATATCACTGCCAAGAAGGAGCCGCTCGGGAAGGACAAGCCCGAGTGTCAGCCGGGTGCCCGTAAACCCTAGCACCGCCACAGGCTCTCCGCAAACTCCCGATATGACTAGCGCCCTTGGTTGGGCGTGGTGGTGGCCGTTGCGCCGGTACTCTGTTCGCTCAGTTGATCCATCGGCAGCAACCGGTAATACACCTCGAGGATCAGTGCGCCGAGCGCGGTGGAGTAGGCGGGCGTTGCCGCGAGTTCCCGGGTTTCCATCGTGCTGTTGGGGGGCGGCATCCAGCGACCGTCGCCGCATTGCTTTTTGATCAGCGTGTCGCGAATTTCCCGGTTCCAGTACTGCCAGTGCGGCCCACCGCCCTGAAACATCGCCTGCGTGATGTAATACCAACCGTAGAGCACGTAATCACCCTGGGTCTTGTCCCACTCGACCTTTTGTTCTCGGAGGTAGTCTAGTGAGGCTTTGATGCGCGGATCCTTGCCATTGCCAAGGAGTTGCTCGCAGAACACGCCGATGGCGGTCATGGATGGCGAACGCTCCGGCGTTTGATAACCAAAGCCGGGGTCCTTCACGTCATACATGTTCCAGAGGAATTGCGCGGCCTTGTCGCAAACGGCCTGCGGAACATTCAGCCCGGCTGCCCTGGCCGACGTCAGTGCCATGATCATCCATCCCGTGACCGACACATCCGAATCATCTGACGATGGGCGATAGCGCCATCCACCAGTGTGTTGGGCATTAGCCTTTGCGGCCGATTGTCCGCGAATGATCGCGTTCAACGCCCGTTCCAGCGGATCGCGCAACACGGGGGATTGTGTCATTGCATACCCTTCCGCCAGCGCAAGAGCGACTAAGCCCTGGGAGTCCCCTCCGATGTAATCTTGCGATGCATCGGAAACGAGGCCATCGCGACCCACGTGGAGCGACAAGTAGTCCAGTGCCTTGCTGACGGTATCGCCGAATTCGACAGAGTCGGGTGTCTCCCCGTGCCCGAGGAAAGCCAGTGTAGCCAATGCGGTGCCGGCAGCGGTGCTCTCGCCACATCTCCACGAACCATTCGCCTCTTGGTGGGCCTTAAGCCACCGCAATCCGGCCACGACCGCGCGTTCCGTTTCGCTGTTGCCGTCGTACTTCTTGAGATTGCTCGCGCGCTGCGGACCCATGCGCGCCCCCAAAATACCGCCACCAGGTCCCTTGATTCCGCCAGTGCCAATCGCCGTGTCGCCGAGACCACCCGGGGCCGTTATTAGACCCACGCCGGTTGGACCACCCTCGGGACGCTCGATCGCCGTCGCGCCGTCGCTCACAACCCCGATCACGTCGGCTATGGACTCCTGACCCGCTTGTGCGGATGGAGTCGTGAGGTGCGCTTGGTAGGATTCAGGCGCACCTCCGCCAGCGGTTGGAATGCCACCCGGACCCGTTCCACGCGTGCCACCACCCGCGCCGTGCGTCGGGCCGTTGTAGTCGAAGTCGCGAGAGGCGGCGGTCTGGTCTTGCGCGCCCTTATCAGCGGCAGGCGGCGGGAGCACGCCCGCGTCGAACGATGCCACGATTCTCGGGCGATTGGCTCCGATCTTGATCCAGCCGGAGGCCGCAATCAACGTGACGTGTATCAGCAAAGCAACGAGGAACGCGTACAGGAGGCGCGTGTTTGCCGACAGCCATGTCAGGAATTTGATGATGGCCTTCATCCGTCAAGACTGCTGTGGTTGGGCGGGCAGGGATTCCAACTCCCTCTTCGCATCGGCGGCAAACAGGCCATTGGGAAATCGACGGAGATAAGCTTCAAACGCACGGCGGGCTGTCTGCGGATTGCCGAGCGCTCTGTGACATTGCCCACTGCGAAATGCCGCCTCCTCGCCATGCGGGCCGCTCATCACGAGCGACGCACGCAGATAGTACGCCAACGCGGTTTTCTTGTTTCCCCGTTCATCGCCGCCAAACGAAAAATAGCAATTTCCCAGCAGGTAGGCGGCTTCGCCCGAATTTTCTCCCGTCCCGCCAACCATGACCGCAGTGAGAAGTTCTATTGCCTTCGCGTTGTGGGGATCCCGCGAATCTCCACTGTTTCCACGGGCAAGATGGACTTTGGCAAGGCCCAACGCGGCGCGATCGTGAAGGGCTCCCGGCGGGGTGCTCGAGACGATCTGACCAAAGATGGCCTCAGCGTCGTCGAGTTGATTCATCGCCAACTCGGATTCCCCCAAACCAAGTCGGGCCAGTGGTCCGGTGAGCATGTCGTCCGGATAGAGCGTGAGTGAGTTCTTGTACGCTTGCGTGGCTTGCATGAGCTGTCCACGACGGAAGAGGGCGTCGCCAATGGCGATGTAGGCGGGTGGCGGTAGGTGGTCTTTTTCGGGGTCGCCGAGCAGTTCTAGCGCGGCAGCGTACGCGCGCGACGAATCACCCTCGGCCAGCGCCAGCTCAATGGTGCTCGTAATCGTGGCAATGCGGACACTATTGTTTTGGGGATACTCGGCGGCCAGGTGGTCGAGACGGGCGTACGCATCGTTGAACTTTCTCGCAGCGCGATAGGCTTCGGTGATCTGGCCAATCATGGCGCTTACCGCTGCAGGATCGTCGCGGAATTTGCCGAGGATCTTTTCGCAGGCCGCTATGGCGTTGGCCACGTCGCCCCGGGCTTCAAGAATGCCGGCGACGCGCATTCCGGAAGCGATAGCCGCCTTGCGAAAGTCCGTCGTCACGTCCACCGCCGACATGGCCCGCGTCGTAACATCGCGATACGCCGCGAGAGCCTCGTCTGTCTTTCCATCACGCTCCAACTGCGAGGCGATAGAGTAGAGGGCGCTGCCAACGCGTGGGTGGGTTGGATAGCGCGCCACGAAGGTGCGGAACTGTGCCACCATTTCCCCGCGCTTGTCTTCCGCCCAATAACAGTTGGCGATTTCATATACGGCAAGCGGTGCAAACGTACTGTCCGGAAATCCCTCGACGAGTTTCCGGTAGGAGCTAATGGCCTCGTCAAAACGCCCCAGAGCATATTGATTGCGAGCGAGTTGATAGAGAGCTTCCGCCACGAGAGAGTTCTCAGGCCAGCGCCTGACGAATTCTTGAAAAGACGCAACCGCCTTCTCGAAGTGTGCTGCGGCCGTCCCCTTGGCTGTTGCATCGCCTTCTTGGGCTGCGCAGGCGTTGAGGTAGCCGAGTTGGAAGGTGACTTCGGGGATCAGGGCGTTGGAAGGGTAGGTCGCGCGCAGTTGTTCGTAGTCCCTGACGGCGTCGGCAAGGTTCGCGCGGGCAAGCGTTGGATCACTGGCCTTCTGAGAGATCTCGAAGTAGCACCGTCCCAGTCGGAACAGGGCATCCGGCATCATCGTACTGTTGGGGTGCTGCTGCACGAAGGCCAGGAAACTGTCGCGTGCATGGTCGAAGTCGCGGAGAGTGTAATAGCCGTCAGCAATCCGAAAGTCTGCGGTCTCGAGGATTGGCAATCGCGGGTTCGACGCGGCCAGCTTCTGGAAGCGGTCGAGCGCTTCCGGAATCTTGCCCGAGGCGAACAGGGCTTCGGCTTCGAGTAACAGGATGTCATTGGCGAACGCACTGGTTGGATAACGGGTCTGAAATTCCCTGGCCGCGCCATCGGCCTCGTTGAATCGACGTCGGTCGATCAGTTCCCGAATGAACCTGACGTGGGCTTGCTCGGCGAGTTTGTCGTTTGGATGGAGTACGAGAAACTCGTGGTATGCGGCGGACGCCTCCTCGGGACGGCCCAGTGATTGGTAGCAGTTGGCCATGCGAAACAGGGCTGACGCGCCGAGGTCAGGGCCAGCTTCACACCTGGCCTGAAGCTGGCGCAGGTCGCTCAATTGCCTCTCATAGGTTGGCAGCGCTCCCCGCTGCACGTAGTTCGCCTGCTGGGATCGGAGGTCGTCAATCTGACGGTGAAGGTGTTCGATCAGACTGGTTCGGGGTTGCACTCGTTTGTAGCAGGCAATGGCATCGGTCCATCGCCCCGCCTCGAACATCGCCTCGCCCGCGAGGAAGAAGCCCTCCGAGGTGCGCGCATTACTCACGTCCTGAGGGATTTGCTCGTAAACGCGAAGAGCGGCATCATACTTCTTCTCGTTCGTCAGGATCTGGGCGATGAGAAACTGCGCGTCCAAGACCGTGGCCGGATCGTCGGCAGATTGGGTGCGAGCTCTCTGTACGATCTCCTGGGCCGATGCAAGGTCTCCTTGCTGGAAGAGCGTCCACGCCTCCCCGAGTAGGGCTCGCGGCAACATCTCATCGTTCGGGTACTTCGCTTCAAATTCGCGATACGACTCCAGTGCTGTCGGGTAATTCTTCAACTCCCGATAACACTCCGCCTGTTTCAAAATCGCGTCGGGGATCATGGAGGCGGCCGGGTACCCTTTCCGCAGCCGGTCGAAGGTGTTGATGGCCTCGTGATATTTCTGCATTTCAGCCCAGCACCAACCCTGAAGACAGATTGCCTGCGGGACTGCCATACTGAACCGGTACTGGCCTTCGAACGTTTGCAACGCCGCCAGTGCTTCGGCTACCTTGCCGTTGTCGTAAAGCGCCTTGGCATTCTGATAGGCCTTCCCGGTCGCGGATTCCGGGTCTTGTGCGGGCGCTTGCACGGTTAGATACATCGACACAAGCAGGGCTGCCAACATGGTCAAGGGGCGACGTGTGTGGAACGACGGAGTCATTGAGCGGAGACCACTTGGTTCGGAAGCGGGCGCAAGGCGACCTTGGTCAAGTGTGCCCGGGCGCACGCGTCCAACGCACTCACGACATCCTGATAACTGGAGCCGGGGTCAGCCTCGATGATGATCGTGGTATCCTGCCCGACCGCAGTCAGTTGCATCATTGCGTCGCGAAGCCCCTGTATGTCATACGTGGTGGCGCCGTTGACGACGATGTTGCCCTGGTCCTTTACATGGAGCACGATATCGAGTGGCACTTGCGCAGGGGAGCGGGTGGAGGTTACCAAGGGCAACTTGGCAAGGAAGCTCTTCTCCCGCTTGGTGAACGTCGAGAAGCTCATGTAGAACACCAGCAGCATGAGAATCGTGTCGATCATCGGGATGATCTCAATACGTGCCCGCTTGATGGTTCGACGCTTCAATTTCATTTGGGGACCGTCGCGAAGGCCACATCGGCAATGCCGGCTTTGGAGCAAACCGTCATGAACGCGCTGAGGTCCTTGTACGTCATCGCGCGGTTGCCCCGAAGGATCAGCGAGTCCAGACCCGTGTGCGCGGACTGCAGGCGGCGCAGGAGATCGGGAAGGTCGTTGAGCTTGTAGGGTTGGCCGTCGATGATCACGCTGTTGGACGAAGACATATTGACGATGATTTGGTTGGGCAGTTTCTCAAACGAATCACCGACAAGCGCAATGGGGAGTTTGATTCCGACCTGGCGTTCCACTTCGGCAAAGCGCGAGAAGCTCATGTAGAAGATCAGCAGGATGACAATTGTGTCAATCATCGGGATGATCTCGATGCGTGCCCGCCGGATGTTGCGACGCTTGACCTTCATTGGCCGAGCCTACTGAGGAATGGGGGACTTGAGGAGCACGATCAATTCGGTGAGGCTCTTTTCCATGTTCATCAAGATGGCCTCCTTCTTGCCGGAAAAGTAATTGTAGGCGAACAACGCTGGAATCGCCACCGCGAGGCCCGCGGCCGTGTTGATCAGCGCTTCGGAGATGCCGCCAGCCAGTTTGGTGGGGTCACTCATGCCGATGGCCGCGACGACGCTGAAGGAATGGATCATGCCGATCGTGGTGCCGAGCAACCCGATGAGCGGACACATGGTCACCATCGAATCGAGCAACGGCAGGTGCTTCTCCAGCGAGATGAGTTCCTTGGTCACCGCGCTTTGCGCAAGGTCTTCGATCTCATCGGGTTTATACCCATCGCGCGCCGCTTGAATCGTCACACGCATCACTCGCCCGGCAACGCCCGATACATCATCGGTCGCCCGAAGCATGTCCGACAATGTCGCGCCCTGCTTGATCCGATGGAGCAATTCACCGGCGCTTGCCCCGACGCTGCGGTAATAGAGAAAGCGTTCGATGATGAGCGTGGCCGTGATGACCGATAGCAGGGCGAGAACCAGCAGGAGGGGTCCGCCCGCCTGAAGCATTTCCCAGAGCGTCTTTGTTTTGACCGAGTCAACTGCCCCGGCTTCTTGGGCGAACACCAAGCCCGTGCTACTGCTGGCCGCCGCCGCCAAAACCGTCCAGAAGACAGCGGACACAAGTCGAGACGTTCGATTAGACGAGACACACATGCGGCCCACCTCCTGTTAGAGACGCTGACGGCATCTTCCCGCCGATATATAGGAAGTCACGACAGGTATGGCAATCATTTTCCCCTCCGGATCGGAGGAGAACGTCTGTCGCCGGCATTCGGCAGCGGACCAGGAAGCCGCTACTTCTTCGCGTCCGCGTCCTTCTCCGCCATCGCGGCTTTGCGGCTAAGCTTGACGCGGCCTCGATCGTCGATTCCCAGCACTTTGACCCAGGTTTCATCACCCAGCTTCAACACATCTTCGACGTGATTGACACGGTGATCCGCGATTTCGCTGATGTGCAACAAGCCGTCCTTGTCGGGGAGAATTTCCACAAACGCCCCGAATTCCTTGATCCCGACCACCTTGCCGCGATAGATCTTGCCAACCTCGACTTCCGCCGTGATGGCCTTGATCTGTTCGATGGCCCGCTCCGCCGCTTCGCCGTCTGTGGAAAAGATGTGAATCGTGCCGTCGTCCTCGATGTCGATTTGACAGCCAGTTGCCTCCACGATTCCCTTGATGACTTTGCCTTGCGGTCCGATGACGGCGCCGATCTTCTCCGGGTTGATGTGAATCGCCGTGATCCGTGGCGCGTACTTCGAGAGTTCGGCCCGCGGCGCCTGGATGGCTTCGGCCATCTTGCCGAGGATGATGAGCCGCGCTTCCCGCGCCTGTTCAAACGCCTGTTTGGTCAGCTCAAAGCTCAACCCGTGCAATTTGAGGTCGGTCTGAAATCCGGTGATGCCCTTGCTGGTGCCGGCGACCTTGAAGTCCATGTCGCCAAAATGATCTTCCGATCCGAGAATGTCCGTGAGCGTGACTGTCTTCCCCGTCTTCTCGTCCGTAATCAACCCGATCGAGATACCGGCCACGGGCGCTTTCATCGGCACGCCCGCGTCCATGAGGGAAAGCGTCGCACCGCACACGCTCGCCATCGAGGTCGAACCGTTCGATTCCATGATCTCCGACGTGACACGAATGGTGTACGGGAAATCGACTTCGTCGGGAATCATCGGTTCGACGGAGCGTTCCGCCAATGCGCCGTGACCGATCTCTCGTCGGCCGGGCGAACCCGTTCGTCCCGTCTCGCCAACGCTGAACGGCGGGAAATTATAATGCAGGATGAATTTCTTCTCCGTCGGTCCGCCCGTCCACGCGTCCATATCTTGCGTGTCCGACTTCGACCCGAGCGTGGTCATCACAAACGCTTGCGTCTCGCCGCGTTGGAAGATCGCGGACCCGTGCGTGCGGGGCAGGACGCCGACTTCGCCGTAGATCGGGCGAATGTCGCGCGCGCCACGGCCATCCGGCCGCTTGTTGCTGTTAAGGATCGAACTGCGTACCGCTTCGGATTCGACCTTGTGGAATGACTCTTTGATCTCGAAATCCGTGATGTCCGCAAACTTCTTCTTCAATCCCTCGGTGGCCTTGTCTTTGCAGGCCCGAATCGCCGCTTCGCGAGCCAGCTTGCCGGGCGTAAGGAGCGCTTTGAGGACCTCGCCACCAACCATGTCGCGGGACGCCGCGACCACTTCGGATCGGGCCGTGTAAAGTTTGACTTCGCGCTTCGGCTTGCCGGCTTTCTCGGCCAGCTCGCGAATGGCCGCCACGATCTTCTTCGATTCCCCATGGGCGAATTCGATGGCCTTCATCATGTCGGCTTCGGAAATCTCCAGGCCGGACCCCTCGATCATGACGAGCTCCGTGCCGTTGCCCACGAACACGAGATCCAGATCCGGGTTTTCCTTTCGCTGGGTGTGCGTCGGATTGGCAACGAATTCGTCTCCGACCCGAATCACGCGCACCGCGCCGATCGGGCCGTGCCACGGAATATCCGACACGGACAGGGCCGCCGACGCGCCGTTGATCGCCAGCATGTCCGGATCGTTTTCCGTATCCGCGCTGAGCAAAATCGCCATGATTTGTGTGTCGTTGTAGAAACCTTCGGGAAACAGCGGACGACAGGGCCGATCGATCATGCGCGCCGTGAGGATTTCCTTTTCGGTCGGGCGTCCTTCACGCTTGAAATAGCCGCCGGGGAATTTGCCCGCCGCCGCCGCCTTCTCGCGGTAATCGACCGTGAGGGGGAAGAAGTCCAGTTCGTCGCGGGTCGAGCCGCTGGCCACGACCGTCACGATGACGACGGTTTCGCCGAAGGTCACGACGGCGGCGCCGTCCGCCTGCTTGGCCAGTTTGCCGGTTTCGATAATGAGTTCTTTGTCGCCAATGGGGGCACGCACTACACTAGGCTGCATATATGAGTTCCGACCGCCCGGCAGGTATCGGACTAATGGAATGATGTCCACCCGCGCCGCGCGCGGAGTAGGCGGGCATCAATCCATCAATCCTCCAATGCTTGCCGGGGCAATCGCCTTTCTTTTCTACTTTCTGAGGTTCAGTTTCTTGATCAATTCATGGTAGCGCTTCGTGTCGGTCTGGCTCAAATAATCGAGCAACCGCCGCCGCTGGCCCACCATCTTCAACAGCCCGCGCCGCGAGCTGTGGTCCTTGACGTGCGCCTGCAGGTGCTGCGTCAACTCGTTGATGCGAGCCGTCAGCAACGCAATCTGCACGTCCGCTGATCCCGTGTCCTTCGCATGAAGCTGAAATTCTTTGGTGACTTCCGTCTTTTTTACCGTCGCAATCATTGCTTAGTGTCTCACGCCTTTCCAGTGTTAAACAGCGGTGAGTTTAGCGGCCCGCACAAGGGGTGTAAAGGAGTTTTTAACCCGCCCATTCTCCGTAGATGTTTGGTGGAGACGAAGGGAGTTGAACCCTCGACCTCCTGAATGCCATTCAGGCGCTCTCCCAGCTGAGCTACGTCCCCGACCAAAATCGTTACGGAATGCGGGGCCATGCTATCCACCCGATCAGCGATTGTCAAATTCGGTCTGTACGTCGAATTTGGAGGAGGGACGCGCTCCGTCGCGTTCGCAGGAACCGTGACGCGAACCGCGTCGAGCAGTTCGAGCGCCGCCTCAAGAGCCGCTCCGGGCTCGCCTTCGCCAACCGACATCTCAGGTAAAGACGTGGGCCTACCGTCATCCCGAAACTCCACTCAGTCTGCCACATTTCTCGTCTTTCTACCGCTCATTTCGGGTCTCTAATCCCCCTCCGGATCCCCAAACGAAGCCATTTTTAGCAAAACGAAGCCAAGCGACAAAATGGCACACTTGGACTTCTAACATCTTGTCCCTCAAGCCAATCCACAATACACAACACCCGGGAAAATTGGCTTCGTTTTGCAGATTTAACATTTGCGGGGCCGTATCCGCACCGTCTACCCTGAGCTTGTAGAAGGGAGCAGCCCGGAAGGAGGCTCCCCTTGTAACGTCGGCGTCCGTCCGCCCGCCCCGCGGGCGCTGACCGCAGCCCATTCGCGTCTCCTCGCCCCTTGGGGGAATCGAGTCGGACGAGAAGCCGCCGGCGGTGCTGAGGCGGCAAAGGATCAAGGTGAGGGGTCCTATCATCTCCCCATTCCCCTATTTCAAAGATCAATATCAACTACCACATACACGTGCACTACCGTATAGCATCAGTCGATACCATTGTCAACTGCAACATCGCCCAGGGAG
>JBEKLM010000024.1:0-61818 GCA_050010195.1 Verrucomicrobiia bacterium | reverse complement strand
TCGAATCAAGGTCTCCTTAGAAAGGAGGTGATCCAGCCGCAGGTTCCCCTACGGCTACCTTGTTACGACTTCATCCCAGTCACTATCCATACCTTCGGCGCCTGTCTCCTTGCGGTTAACACGGCGACTTCGGGTGCAGACAGCTTCCATGATGTGACGGGCGGTGTGTACAAGGCCCGGGAACGTATTCACGGCGCCGTAGCTGATGCGCCATTACTAGCGATTCCGGCTTCATGAAGGCGAGTTGCAGCCTTCAATCTGAACTGGGCATGGTTTTGTGGGATTTGCTCCACCTCGCGGTCTTGCGTCCCTCTGTACCATGCATTGTAGCACGTGTGCAGCCCTGGCCGTAAGGGCCATACTGATTTGACGTCATCCCCACCTTCCTCCTCGTTTAAAGCGAGGCAGTCTGTTTAGAGATCCCGCTTGCGCAGGCAACTAAACACAAGGGTTGCGCTCGTTGCGGCACTTAAGCCAACATCTCACGACACGAGCTGACGACAACCATGCAGCACCTGTGCTGGCTCTCATCTTACGATGAGTCGTTACCCTTTCAGGCTCCTACCACCAGCATGTCAAGGCCAGGTAAGGTTCTTCGCGTTGCATCGAATTAAGCCACATGCTCCACCGCTTGTGCGGGCCCCCGTCAATTTCTTTGAGTTTTAACCTTGCGGTCGTACTTCCCAGGCGGTTCACTTATCGCGTTAGCTTCGGCACGGAGGGGGTCGACTCCCCCCACACCAAGTGAACACCGTTTAGGGCCAGGACTACCGGGGTATCTAATCCCGTTTGCTCCCCTGGCTTTCGTGCATGAGCGTCAGGAACTGTCCAGAGACCCGCCTTCGCCACCGGTGTTCTAGTCGATCTCTACGCATTTCACCGCTACACCGACTATTCCAGTCTCCTCTCCAGTCCTCGAGTCCGCTAGTTTCGAATGACCTATCACAGTTAGGCTGTGAGATTTCACATCCGACTTAACGGACCGCCTGCGCACCCTTTACGCCCAATGAATCCGAACAACGCTCGCCGTCTCTGTATTACCGCGGCTGCTGGCACAGAGTTAGCCACGGCTTCCTCTTCCGGTACTATCAATAATCCACGTGTTGGGTAGATCACATTGTTCCCAGATGACAGAGGTTTACAATCCGAAGACCTTCATCCCTCACGCGGCGTCGCTCCTTCAGGGTTTCCCCCATTGAGAAAAATCCTCGACTGCTGCCACCCGTAGGTGTCTGGACCGTGTCTCAGTTCCAGTGTGGCTGGTCGTCCTCTCAGACCAGCTACCCGTCTTAGGCTTGGTGGGCCATTACCCCGCCAACTACCTGATAGGCCGCAGCCTCATCTCAAAGCGCCAGGTCTTACGATCCCCAGCTTTGACCTTGCGGTCACATGCGGTATTAACTCCGATTTCTCGGAGATATCCCCCACTTCGAGGTAGATAGCTACGTGTTACGCACCCTTTCGCCACTAAAATCCACTCATATTGCTATAAATGAATTCTCGTTCGACTTGCATGTCTTATCCACGCCGCCAGCGTTCGTTCTGAGCCAGAATCAAACTCTCCGTAAAATAATCAACCAGACCTGCTCCGAATTGCTCCGAAGCTCGCCCTGACCCTTTCGGGGCCATGACTGATCCAACCGATTCCACGTTGAGTACATCGTCGGGGCTCCCCGACCAATGTTTTGTTACATCACTCAAAGTTCCCCGACCTTCGTCAGGGAACGTGGGCTCTCACGTATCGCACATTTCAATTTTCAAAGAACGCGACGCACCCCGATTCCTTCAGGACGCGTGCAATCTGCTTTCAGATGATCAATATTCAGCCGTCGGGCTGAACACTGATGTCTAACCGCCGATCGCCGTCTTCAGGCGACAGGAATCCCGACATCGGAATCTGGCTTGTCGCACTCCTAAAGAACCATCCGTACGTCTACACCCCTCGCAAGCATTAACTATCTACCCCCACTTCGGGCGCCTGTCAAGCCCCTCACCGATAAATCGTCGCTGCGTTCCCGCAACAACGGTTCCCGTGAAAGGAGGGCCAAACTACAGACCCACCGCCCCGTATGCAAGAACTATTTTCAAAGATTTCGAATTGGCCAAATCCAGCCAAACCAGATGGGCGCGTAACCCTGATTATCTCTGCCCCGTAAGCCCGCTCACGGCATCGGCCAAATCCCAAAATAAAGCACAAACCGCGCCGGTCCGTCCAAGGTTTGCCTGCACCACTGCCTCGTCGCCCTGGAATTGCCGATCCGTCTGGTACCCAGCCTACGCACCCCTCACGGTGCGCATCATCCCGCGCCCAAACGCCTATACCCGCATCACATTCTGGGCCTTCGCGCCTTTCGCGTCCTGGATGACCTCAAACTCCACCGCCTGCCCCTCCGCCAGCGTCTTGAACCCGTCACCCTGAATGGCCGAGAAATGCACAAATACGTCCGGCCCACCCTCCTGCTGGATAAACCCGAACCCTTTCTTCTCATTGAACCATTTCACTGTTCCGCGTGCCATGTTCGCTCACCTCCTCGAGGATTTTGATCGACTTAGTGGATGTTGCTTAATGGAAAACCCTTGTTTTGGCGGGATAAATAAAAAAGACCGTGCCTACCCAGCCCGGGTGCGCACGGTCACATCTGACTGCATTCCTCCAGATTCTCTCACAACAGCACGTACAAATGACACAGTCTCAACGTCGTACGCCTTACCTACTACCAAACCCCCACCCCTCTTGTCAAGACCTCTCTGGCAGTTTCACCCCGCCACCCATCCTTATTCCGCATCCGGCACAAACGTCACGAAACCGCTCTCACCGGCGCCCAAAAAGTATCCCGACGCGGCACCACTGTTCTGCAACAGCAGGCCTTCGAACTTGACCGCCTTGCCGATGGTCGGATCAAGAAAGCTGCCGCTCAATGCCCCCGTTGCCGGCGCCACCTTCAACTTCAGGTCATTGCTGCCGACAGACGACGCCGTGCCGGTCCCGTTCGTGGCGATGGACACGCTGATAACGATGTTGTTCGTCAGATTGCCACCGCCCAGCGTCAACTGCCCGGTCGCGGCGACCGATGGCCCGCCGTCCGCAGGCGAAATATACAGGTCTCCCGTCAGCGAGTTCGTCGTCGAGAACTCATTCGGGTAGAGCGGGCCGGCTGCCCCGGCTTCCTTGAACCAGTACACCGTCCCGCTGAGTGTGTTGTCCTCGTTGAATGTCACCCAGCCGATGCACGCGCCGTTGTTCTTGTAGAGCGAATCGTACAGCGGCCATGTCCCGTAACCCGAGACGGGAAACTTCCCGCTGATCTTCGTTCCATCACCGAGCACCCCTTCCAGCGATCCGCTGCCAAGACTCGTCACCGTCAATGTCCCGTACCCGTACCCTTGCGGCACAGTCGTATCACTGCTGTCCGCCGGTGCCAGCACAAATGTGAAGTTGCCCACCCACGGACTCGTGTTCACCGCGCTAAACACCGCCAGGTCAGCCACCAACTGCGCCGTAAACGTGCCATTGGATACCGTCCCCACAATCTCATCCGTCGCATTGCTCACCGCCGTCGCCTCGAGAATGACGGTCAGCGGATTCGAATTCTTGGGCGTCACCGGGTTCGTCCAGTTGCCCGAGCTGTCAAACTGCCCCTTGAACGCGGACCGCACACCGTTCATCGTCAGGTCCGCCGTAAACGATCCCGTCTTGCTCAGAACCAGACTGATCAACCCGGAACTGGCTTGCGCGGGAGCGTTCGTTACCATGACCAGGCCGTTGTAGCTTCCCGGAAGAAACGCGCCAAACACTTCCCCCTGTTGCGTCACCGTGAAGTTTTTTCCACCGACCGTGATCGTACCGACGCGCGAGTCGCTGTTGGTGTTGACCGTCACCGAATACGCCACCGTCCCCTCGCCGATGCCGCTGTCGCTCGACGTGACCGAGATCCAAGCCGCATTGCTCGTCGCCGTCCACACGCAACCCGTCCCGCTGCTGGTGACCGTAAATGTGCCGCCATTGGCAATTCCGGTCAGCGTCACGTGCGATGGCGATACCGAGAATGTGCACGGTTGGATCAGGCTGAAAACCGTTCCCAGCGAATCGCCCCCGGCCGCGGAGGTTGTCCCGAGGAAATTCGTCGAGCTGGCCTGGAGCAAACCCGCCAGCGGCACGGCGCCGTCTTTGCCGCCGGTAAAATTATACAGCGTCGTCAACGCGCCGCCCTTCGTGATCTTGAATACCGTGCCGGCGCCGCTGTTTCCCCCGGTGGAGGTCGTCCCGTACAGATTCCCGTCATCGGCCAGGATCAGCCCGGCCTCGGGATTGCCGCCATCCGAGCCGTCCCCGAAAACCCACAGCACGTCCAACCGATCCGTCGCGGTGCTGAACCGAAACACCGTGCCATAGCCGTATGCCCCACCATACGTCGTCCCGTAAAAATTGCTGTTGACGTCTTCCACCAACACCCCTTGCGGGTTCGCTCCGTCTTCCCCGCCCGTAAAGTTGTACAGGTAGGTCAACCCACTGCCCAAGCTGTAGCGGAACACAGTGCCGAAATTGCTCGTCCCCCCGGCGTACGCCGTTCCATACAAAAGGCCGTCACTGCCCTGGACCAGCCCGGCTTTCGGTTTCGCGCCGTCCAAGCCACCGGTGAAACTATACACCGAGTTCGAGTTGAAAACACCCGACAGAAAAATCTCGAATAACGTCCCGTCGCCCCTCGTTCCCCCGCCAGACGTTGTGCCGTAGAAATTGCCGTCGCTACCTTGAACGATCCCGGCCTGCGGATTACCACCGTCCGAACCGCCCGTGAAAGAGTATAGCGTCGTCAGCGTGCCCGTCGTGCCGACCTTGAATACCGTCCCGGCCCCGCCCGTGCCGCCGCTGTACGTCGTCCCGTACAAGAACCCATCGCTACCCTGGATCAACCCGGCTTCCGGGTTCGCTCCGTTACCAGTCCCGCCGAAATTGTAGATCGTCGATAATGTGCCGGCCCCGGTGATTGAGAACACTGTACCCAGGTCACTCCCGCCTCCCGACTCCGTGGTCCCATAGTAATCGCCGTTGGTAGCCTGGATCAGTCCCCCGTGGGGCACGGACCCATCCGCGCCACCGGTAAACGTATGCAATGTCTTGAGGGTGTCCGCACTCGTCCGGCCCGGTTGCCCCAGACACGCCACCAGGATCATTGCCACTACAACACGAGAAATTCTCATCATGCCATCAATCTCCATCCCAATCATTCCTGATCATTTGATCCGCCACAGGGAGACTCCTCCAATTTCTTACGACGCGCAACCATGTTGTACGGTTACAATTATTTGGACGCCGCCTATTGACCGCCTCGCAGCCGCGCCAGCATATTGCTGGCAATGACCGAATCCGGATCGAACTCCAATGCCTGCTCGTAATGATCGATGGCCTCCGCGCGCCGGCCCAGACGGAACAGCGCCCAGCCCAGACCGAGATGCGCATCCACGTAACGCGGCTTGATCTGCACGGCCTGCTCGTAGTGCTGCCTCGCCTCCTCCACCCGGCCCACCTGCATCAGGGCGTTGGCGAAGTTGTTGTGCGCCTCGGCATAATGGGGCTTCAGCCGTAGCGCCTGCTCGAACTCCTTCATCGCCTCCGGCACCCTGTCCGTCGCCGCCAGTATAAACCCGAGATTATTATGCGCCTCGCCCAATTGCGGCATCAGTTCCGCATACCGTTGCGCGCACGCCAGTGCCTCTGGCATCTTGTGATGAAGAAACAGAATCAGCACCATCGCGTTATTGGCCACAATCGAGTCGGGGTATTGCGCCAGCACGGTTCGCCACAACGTCTCGTCGTCGTGCCAGACCGGGATCAGGCTGCGAGTCCGCACTCCGAAGACGCACAGCTCGCAGGCCAGCAGGCCGGCAATCCCGAGATGCACGACGGTTGCCGAACGCCGCCACAACCACACGACCGCGCCACCTGCCAGCAAGAGCAGCGGCACCATCGCCAGGTACGCGTACCGTTGCGATGCCGCCGACAAACCCGTTTGCGCCAATCCGGAAACGGGAAGGACCAGGAACACGTAGGCCGCCCAGCCTGCGGCCGCCGCCGGCATGCGTCGCCGGTCCCACACGGCCAATCCCGTCACCATCCCGACCCCCAGCACCGATAGCACAACCGGCCCAAGATCCATCGAATGCCCCGACGGCAACGGGTAAAACGGCGACAAATGCACCGGGCACACCAACCGCCACGGGTAAAACGCCAGGCTGTGGAACATCAACAGCACGCGTTGCCACACCGGAAGCGTCTCCACGGAAACGATCAGTCCTCCCAGCCGCGCCTCACTGATCATTGTGGCCGCTGCCGCCACCCCCGCCAGCGCCATCGCTCCCGCCTTCTCCCGCACGAGTTGTCCCCAACCGACCTGTTCGTGCCGCCGCAGTGGAAAATAATCGATCGCCAGCATCACGAAGGGCAGCGACACGGCCATCGGTTTGCACAACAGCGCGGCCACGAATAATCCCCACACCACCCATCGCCGTGCGCCGGCGACGTACGCCCACAGGCAGCCGATCCCGAACGTCGTGCACAGCAACTGCGTCCGCCCCGACATCCAGGCCACCGACTCCGCTTGGAGCGGATGAATCGCGAACACCACCGCGACACCGAGGGCCATCGCGAGCCGTTCGCCGGTCGTCAACGCCGCCGCGCCCAGCAACGTCCACAGGAAGCCGAACAAGAGCGCCGCATTCAGCGCATGCACAACGACGCCGGTCGCGTGATGTCCCGCCGCATTCTTCCCCCACATCCGGTAGTCGAGGACGTGCGACAACCGCGGCAACGGATGGTAATACGGTTGGGTGGTCGTAAACGCCCATGTCACCGCCTTCCACGTCAGCCCATTCACCCGCACCGACTGTCGCAAATACTCGTCATCGTCCATGCGGGTGAGAAACCCGCCGTGGACGCTCGGCCAATACAACCAGACCGAGCCGGCAAAAATCGCCAGCGCCACTCCCACCAATGTTGTCCGGCTGACCTTCACGTAATTCCGAGAGATCGATCCGCTTCCCCCAAATCCAATCACACGCCCCGCCCACACGCAATCGAGAACACTCCGCAAGCGTTATGCCCCTCAGGGCCCAGTCGGAGGACGAGGCAAGATGTTGAGCCTGAAAGACCCGAGCAACCGAACCGCTTTGCCGCTGCTGGTGTCGAGGGACCAGGCGCGGATGTCCAGTTTTCCCTCGGGCAGCAGGCTGGAGGGGAACGCCGCTCTCCAGTTGGAGGAACGCCGGGACGAACCAGCCGGTTCGCCGGGGCGCTGGAAACCCATGTCGGCAATGGCGAACGGCACCGCGTCGCCGCCCGGTTGTTCCCAACTCAGCACCACCGCGTCGGCCGGTGATCGCGTCCGTGGGTTACGGGCCCACCCGTTGATGCCGGTCTTGCCGTTGCCGGCGTCACCCGCCCACTCGATTTTTCCGTAAGCGCCGATGTTGGTGATCCTCGAATCCTCCATGTCCTGCATGCGGGCGCGTTGGATCAGCGGCGGACGCAACCAGCCATGCGCGTTCAGGACATCCGCTGCCCCGCGCATCTCCTCCTCGGAGGCTTCGCCCATCAGCCGCGGGCCGTCCTGGTGTATCACGTCGATGAACAGCAGCGCCGCCTTGCGATGCAGCAAACCGGCTTGAAGTATGGGGAAGTCCTGAACGCTCACGGTAAACTTGCAAATGTGCAGCGCGAGCGCGGCCAGCAGCAGCGCGCGCAGCACGCCGGTTGCCATCGGGCGGATGTTCCATCGACTTGTCCGCTGCACCAGGTCCTCCGCCAGCAACGGCAGCAAAAAAATCAGCGCGACCGGCAGCATGAGCGCGTAGCTGGCGTAGCGCGGCCAGACCGCCGCGCCGATACCAATCCCCATCCGGCTCACGGTGATCAGGATCCCGTTTCCGACGGAATAGGCCCCCAACATCGTCCAGATCAATCCGCGGTCGCGCAGTCGATCGTCGCGCCACCGGTACAGAAGATAGCCGCCGGCCAGCAGCAGCAGCGTCAGCATCGTTCCACCGATGATCTGGGCGACCAGGAAGTGATCGGTCTGGGTCAGAAACGTCAGCGGATTGCCCTGATACAGCAGAAGGAATGCGAGCGCGTCGAGGGGATGTTGGAGCGACTCGGCCGGCGGCGGATGGTCGGCCGGACGGGTGTAATGATAAAAGTACGCCGCCGTCGTGAGCACAAAACCGCCGGTCCAGGCCAGCACCGGCCACAGCCGCCGCTCGCTCCAACGAGGCGGATCGCTACGGAGAAACAGCAGCGGCGCACAGAGAATCCAGCAGAGCAATCCGCTGGCGGTGGAGAATGTGGCGATAATGGCGAGAACCGCGCACAGGCCCAACCGCCAGTGGGACCGCCGATTCGAGCAGGCCACCGCCATCGCGCCAATGATGCAGGCCATCGGAAGCAGATTCGCCAGGCTCACGCCCCACAGCCAGGCCTCGCTGCTGGCGGGTGAGAAGATCAGCATGTTGGCCGCGATGAAGGGCTTCACTTCCGTCGCGCCGATCGGGCCGCTGACGCTGCGGTGCATGCGATAGACGCTAAAACTGACGATACAGACGCAAAGCCACGCCGCGATCAATTCCGCCTTGACGTTCCAATGGGTGAAATACGCCAGCGGCAGATAAACCAGCCGCGGAAAAAACATTCGATGCTCGTTATGTTGCGCCCACAGATCGGCGAACGTGAGTTGATGCTCCAGAAATTTCCTGAACATCGGGGCTTCGCACTGCCACTGGTCGTAATAGGGCACGTTCACGCCGTAGTGAAGGATGAATGCGAGAATCACAATCGCCGGAATGGTTGAAATGGCGAGTGGCATGAGCCACGCCCAATTGCATCGGTGGTTGATGGGCCGATCTGGAACGGGAATTGGGAATCCGTTACTCATAATCTCTTCGCGCTTCAGGTTCCATTCCTTGGAGGCGATCTAACCCGAGAAGCTCTTGGATGGCAAGCCCCCTCGTGACCGGGTGGCAGTGTCCAGATGCACCCTCCCTTACTCAGCCGCGGCATTCGGCTAATTTCCCGTTCGCGTATTTGCTATAATTCTCGTCAAATGAACCCAACCCAAAATTCCACGCCGGATGCATTTCACAGAATTCTGGCTGATGCGCAGAACGATCCAAACATCATCGGTTTTTGGCTCGGCGGGTCGCGTGGTAAGGGTCTCGTCACGAAAACTTCTGATTACGACCCCGTTATGCTCGTCAAAGACAACGTCCTGAGCGAATACAAGGAACGTTACGAAAACCAGAGCGATCGGAACATCGAGCTGAGCGTTCAAACACTCGACTCTCTGAAAGGCTACGCGCTCTGGAACAGCCATACCGCCTGGGACCGCTACGATTTCGCCCACCTTCAACCGCTGGTCGATAAGACCGGCCAACTTCAAGAAATCTTCGACGAGAAGGCCCGTATCCCTGAATCAGAACGACACGGTTATGTCCGCGGTCACCTCGATGGCTACATCAATGAGGTCTTCCGATCCCTCAAATGCCTTCGCGACGAACAAGTGTCCGGATGGCGAATTCATGCCGCCCAGTCAGTCACGCTGTTGTGTAACGTTCTGTTCGGCATGCATGGACGCGTACCGCCATTTGCCAAATATCTCGAATGGGAGTTGAAAACCTTTCCGCTGCCAAAATTGCCGATGCCACCGGATGAATTGATTGAATCGGTCCTGAAGGTCATCGAGACCGGCTCCGTTCCCACGCAACAGAACATCCTCGCTCACGTCGAGGCAATGGCCCGAGCCGATGGCTATGGAAGTGTCTTCGACGGCTGGGGCCAGAAGCTGAATTGGATCAGGAAGTTCTCCCCCTCTTCGCCGGCGGCATCCGGCGCTCAAAAGACAACGCACCTGGGTTGCTAACTCAACAAATCTGTTTGGTTCACTTTCTCGACCGCAAACTTGATAAATGCTATGACATCTTCTACTCGATTCATCTCCGCCCCATGCCCCCAACCGTCCGCCTCCTCGATCAGGCCCTTCCATTGCGGATACGCCGCCTTGACCCAGGCACCGGCAGCTTTCTTGGAACCCGCATCGCCTTGTAGAACTGTAGACATAATGCGGCATAGATTTAGGACCACGTACGATTGATCGTGAGGGTCCGCCAGCGATCCAGAATTGCGTATTTTCGGTTCCCACTCTTGAAACAAATCCCGCGCGCTCGCCTTCTGCACTTCCTTCAGGTCCACGTGACTCACCAGCGTCCGATATTCAGGTCCCTTCAGAGCGATGCCGGAGGTGTACAGGAAATACTGATTGATGATCCACTCGTTGCCATAGGGAGCTTCGGCATAAAAAACACCATGTCCCCACCATGGTCGCGGAGTCTTCGGCGGAAGGACCTCGTGCATCAAATCCACCGGCAGATACGAGCATTCGACCCGCTTGGCCCAATGCGGGTCGCGGTGTTCCGTTTCAATATGCAATCTCTTGATCGACTCAAGTTCCGCGACTGAAAGCGCCTGGTTGACCACGACACACAGATCCACGTCGCTTCTCTTCAGCACGAAGTCACCGTACGTCAACGAACCCGTTAGATACAGGCCGATTGCTTTTTCACCCAAACCGGTGCATACGCCCCCTGCCCAGAAGAGCAGGAGATCATTGATGTCTGAATACGGAGTTTTGTGTTGTAACTTCAGATTCATCTTCGTCGATTGCATCCGGAGAATGCGTTGTCGCATCGTCCGACATCGTCGGAATCGAAGTGGCGCAACAAATCGCGACCTCGTAAGCGCGGGCTGGCGGAGAGGGAGGGATTCGAACCCCCGATACTTTCCAAATCGAAAACATTCGAGTTTCCTAATAAACTCACACATAATAAACACGCTTGACACCACCACACGTTAGCATTAGTGTTAGCGCAAGAAAGCGAGACTAACGATATGGCATCCATCCACCGCAAAAAGAACTCTCCGTATTGGCACTGTGCGTTTTACCTTCCTGACGGCAGGCGGACTCTACGCAGCACCGGCACCAGCGACAAGCGCAAAGCGAAAGACATGTGCGTCGAATGGGAGCGGGCTTCCCGTGAGGCAAAGGAAGGCCGTTTGACTGAGGCACGTGCGCGGGACACCATTGCCACGATCTACCAGCTTGCCCACAAAGAGGAACTCCCCCAGTCAACGACCAAAGACTTTCTCGAATCGTGGTTGAAGGGCAAGGATTTGACCCTGGCCGAATCCAGCGCGAAGGAATACCACGCCGCCGCCCATGCCCTGCTTGAACATCTCGGCCACAAGGCCACAAAGCACATGGACACGGTCACGCTGCGCGATCTCACCACGTTTCGCGATGCTCTCGCTCAACGCGTGAGTGGCGCGACTGTCAACAAGACCCTCAAGATTCTACGTGGCGCATGGTTGCGGGCGGTCAAGGATGGCGTCATTCGGGACAACATACTTGTGCGGCTGGACATGGTGAAGTCCGACCCGGCCAAACGCCGTGCCTTCACGCTGCCAGAACTCCAACGCATCCTCGCCGCCAGCGACAACGAATGGCGCGGCATGGTCTTGTGTGGCGTCTATCTAGGCCAGCGAATCGGCGACATTGCCCGAATGACTTGGCGCAACGTGGACTTGGCAGAAAAGGAAATCCGCCTCATCACGCAAAAGACCAAACGGCCAATGACGATTCCGGTCCATCCCGTCTTGCTCGAATACTTCGAAAGCCTCCCATCTGCCGACGATCTCGACGCACCAATCTTCCCGAACGCGGCAGCGACGGCAGACAAGCGCGCCGGAACGCTGAGCAACCAGTTCTATGACATCATGGCGGCAGCAGGACTTGTAGAGAAGCGGACGCACGTTTCGAAAGATAAGGGCCGCGATGCCAAGCGCGATCTCTGCAAGCTTGGATTCCACGCCTTGCGCCACACCGCGACAAGCCTCCTGAAAAACGCCGGTGTCAGCGACGTGGTTGCCCGCGAAATCATCGGCCACGACTCCGAAGCCGTCAGCCGATTGTACACCCATATCGAAAAAGGCTCGCTTGTGGACGCGATGCAGAAACTCCCCGACGTGACCAGCGCGACCGCGAAGAAGGGGGCGAAATGAACGGTCCAAACCCGAAGGAAACCGGGCAGAATTCCGACCCGAAACCCGTCAAAACACCCGATGACAATCCGAGCACCAAGCCATCACCGGCAGTTGCGCCGTTTGATGAACTCGAATGGGCGGAAAAGGTCTATCCCGATAGCCAAGCCATTGCCGCATACCGTGAGGCGCGGGCGGCAGTCAACAATCTCGTGGCCCTTGCCAACAACGGAGACAAGGTTGCCGCTCGCTTCCTATGGAAGCTGACACATGACACTACGCGGTGGATAAGCCTCGCGAAAAGTCCCGGCGGCGATCTTGTCCGCAGTCTTGCGCCGGAGTATCGCTTGTGGCCCGTGTTATTATCTTCGCACCCACGAGCGGTGAGAGAAGCCAAAGAGGAAGTCGAACGGCTTCGCGTCGGTGAACAATCTGGCTTTCGCTCTGACAAACACGCGAAGTGGGGTGAGAGCAAGGACGGGACACACGACCAGTTGCCCGGTGCGACCCAATGCGCCGCCGACTTGGTGCAGTATATTCAAGGCATACAGTACCAATTCCGTCTCTCCGATGGTGCCGCCGAGAAAATGGGCGAGAAAGCTGACTACTCGCACCTTACCGAATGGCAGTTGAAGTGCAAAGACCTGCCACCGCTCTCCAAGCAGACAGTCCCGCAGTGGTGGCCGATTGCAAAAGCCGCTTTCTTGAGTGGCACGAACGACCACCCCGAAAATGTCGAATCACTGAGGCGGCTAGCCACCAAACACCTGCGAAGATTAGTACGATTATGATAACGACACCAACACGCTGCATTATCCGGTCGATGAAGTCTGATACTTTCTTGCGGCGGTCGCTGACTTCTTTCAACCGAAATTTATTACCCTCAGCGACAACCATGAAATCTGATACTTTCTCGCGGGGTTCGCTGGCTCTCTCCGCAACGGTAGTCGGTTTCTGTGGTACATCTGTCACGAAATCATAGCCGCAGTCACATCTCTGGGCTGATTCAGGGCTGATCAAGCCGCACTTTGGACACTCCATCGTGAGCCTCTTTTCCAACGAACTACCACGCAACTAACTTCTGCGTCTTGTCATCCGAGCACGCCGAAAGACACAACACTGTGAGGATGGTGAGAAAACATTTCAGTCGATTCATGTGCCCCCCTACGGAAACGTCGGCGTCTGACCCAAGACCTTGCCCTTTAGCGCGGTCAACTCCATGCCCGTGCCTTCGGTGGTTAGGGACAGACTCGTTCCGGTGGCATCCCCTTCGCCGACTAGTTTAAGCTTGGCGACTTGGCTTCTGGTGTTGTAGCTGCCGGTGATCTGGTAGGTGAAGGTGCGACCGTTGGACAGAGTCAACGTGCCGGTGCCCGACAGCTTCTTGCCTTCGGCAGAAATGTCGGTTTCCAGTGTCCAATCGCCCGTCACGTCGTCGGGAAGAAGAAGCCCAGCGTCTTCAGGGGTTGTCTCACAACTACCGCCAACGATACAATCTCGCTTGATGCCAGCCAGCGCAAATATCGGAGGGGACAACGTGATAGTGCAATTACCGCGGAAAGTTTCATTCTCCACGAATGAAACACCATCATCAACCCCATAGTAAGTTGCTGACAAAACTATGGGAAAAACAAGATTGCCTCCCTTCTGAGACGTGCTCCCCGTAACGTCACCGCCGCCGTCAAAGTACACGTTATCGTTAGAGTAAACGTCCGTAACGGTTCCAGTGAGCTTGCCGTTGCTGGCGGCTTGTACGGTCAATACAAAGACGTTGGTGACTGTGTTGTTCGTGAGGCTGCCGCTTATGTCCACCAGCGGCGTGTTTGTGAAGGCGTAGTTGAACTGACCGCTGGGCACTTGGGCTATTCCCGCCGTTGTCCACGCTGCAAGTACCACTGCAAAAAACTTTCTCATGTGGCTCCTTTGCTTTTCGGCAGCATCGGCACAAAAGGGGCGCGAACTTGTCGCTCCCTCACGAGAGGCACCGCTAAGCGCCCGTCCAGAGAGATACGCCAAGCCGCGCCCTTGCGGGCGCGTGCTCGGTTGGTCTCTGGACTGAAAATTAGCGGTTTTCTCGTGAGACCGTAGCCGTAGCTACGCGAAATTGTTGTGTGCGTTACATGTTCTCGATATGGCCTCTCCTACGGCACACCAGTCTAAAGAATCGACACCGGGCAGGCAACGCTATTCAGCGTTGGCGTGTGCCGCTGCCGGTTGCGGTGTGCTCGTCAGCTTGTCCCTGAGTTGCTCAAGCAGGGCAATCTCCTGGTCTAGCTTGGCTTGTAGCTTGGCCGATTCCTCAAGGGCTTGCTCGACATCAGGCGTGTCAGCGGGTGGGAGCTTGTCAGATAGCTCGCCACTGCGTTGCGTGAAGATACCGGCGACGACTGCGGCTTGGGGTGCGGAACATTCGCCTATCCGCTGGGCTGCAATGTCCACCGCCGCGTCTGCCACGACCATCATCTTGGACATCGACAGCTTTCTTGCGGCTGCAAAATCGTCGGGGTGATCTTCCAAAATCCTCCGCACCGTATTCGGCGCAACACCGCACAGGGCAGCGGTTTTCTCCAAGCTCTCCGTATCGCAGTAGGCCAGCGCGATTTTTGCAGGAAGCAGGCGTTTTTGATGTTCTGCTTTCGGCCTGCCCGGTTTCCGGTTATGTTGCATGACCTACGCTACCACGCTTTTTGTCTTTTGCGCCGCCAAACCCAAACCCATACCCATTCAGCTATTGCATTAGACCCTGCCCCTGCCGTTCCGCCTCTTGCACGCGCCCGACAACCCGACCGGGATTCTTTTTTATCGTCCAAAATCGTCTGAATTGCGCTGGGTGGGTTGCACAGGCCCGACAACGCGACCGGGATTCTAGCGCCACCGTTTTTTTATACTGCAAACTCCTGCCCAAAACCAGCCTTCCCGATGCCCCAAGTTGCCCACCCTTGACACCCGCAAATCTCCGGGATGTGGCACCACCGGACCAAACCAGCAAATTGCGCCGCCCTTTTTTATGTGCGGTAAACTCCCCCCTCTGTGACTCCCCCGTGGCCGGTCACGCCCACACCTCGCAAACGCCCTGTGACTTCCTCGAATGGGGCAAATCCAGCGGAAGCAGTTTGTCGCATTTACTACCGGTAAGGCCGCGTGGCCGACCGAGTGTGGCGAATATCACCGCCACTTTCTTTCGTAGGCTAAAATAATTCCCGAATCCCGTGCAATGCTCGCACCTGCCGCGAGTTAAGCGGGAAGGGTTTTAGCCAGCACAACCAAACGACGTGTGCCGCCCGTCCAAGCGGAACCGAAACGGAAGCGATCTCCACGACGCCCCCTTTTTTATGTGGCCAAAGTGTTTTAGAACAGAGGCATCGTAAGCGCACTTTCCCAAGGACTTACGCCGCTAGTGAGTTTGGCCGTTTGGCAGTGCTCGACTGCTTTTTTCCAGTTTTCAGGCCCAGAGTGGAACCATACTAGTACCGCCACACCGCCCAGCTTGCCCCTGCCTGCCGTTCTGGCGGAGCAGCACTGCGCCCGCCGTGAACAACGTGAGTGGAACGGGACGCCGCGCCCGTCCGCCCGCAAGAAGGCCCGTTTAGTCGTCCTACGTTACCGCCAAGGCACGATCTCAGGGCAGAACGTAATGCTTTCGCACCATGCCTCTGATCGCGCCCCAAATCGGCTCGTGACATCCTCACACACGGAAGCGACCGTTAGCACTAGACGTTAGCACAAACCAGCGAGAAACGCGAAATACCCTGATTTACTTAGGAAAAATGAATTGGCGGAGAGGGAGGGATTCGAACCCCCGAGACGCTTGCGCGCCTAACGGTTTTCAAGACCGCCGCATTCGACCACTCTGCCACCTCTCCGTCGCTACTGTGGGAGCGACACTGACCCCGAATCCTATCTGCGTTCCTGCCGCGAATCGCGCTAACATTAGTGCCCGGCATCGCTCGGGTCAAGCCGCCGCCGCCGTGTCTGCGAATTCAGTCGCGTCCAAGCGTCCCCCCATCTTACCATCCGCCAAGGATCATGCGCACACAATCCTCAGCCAATACATCAGCCTCCGGGCAGGCTGCTGTTCCGAAAACCTACAACCCTCGCTCCTTCGACCACATGGCAGAAGAATACGACTTCGTCGCCACACGAGAGGAACGTTCCGCGTTTTTTCTGGATCATCTTCCCGAACGTCGCCACCGGGTCCTCGATGTCGGTTGTGGAACCGGCATTCTGGCGCACGAGCTTTCCCGTCACTTTGCCTCTGTCGTGGCCATCGATATCTCGGAACCGATGCTGGCCATCGCCCGCGCCCGACGGGCCAGCCCAAACATTGTCTATGGGCGTGGGGATGCAAATCACTTCGCTCTGGACCAAACGTTCGACTGCATCGTCAGCCACACCACCTTCCACCATCTCGAGGATGTTTCGGAAACCTTGCGCGCGCTGAAAGCTTCCCTCGAACCCCGTGGCCGACTCATCCTGGTCGACATCGCCTCCCGTTGGCCCCTGATTCCTCGTAATGCCTGTACGTCGACCGCCAAAGCCTGTCTGAAATTCCCGCCGAATCTGTTCCGTCACGGTCCTCGTTCCGCCTGGCGGATTTTCCGATTTTACACGTCGCGCCACTGGCTCGATCACGTGGAGAGCGACCAGATCCTTTCCCGGGCCCGGTTTCGCGAGGTCTATGCCGCGGCCCTGCCCGGTGCCACGTTCATTCCGTTGAGATACTTCCTAGGAGTCGTCTGGCAGGCGCCCGACCCTCCCGCCGCGTAATTAAACGGTGCCCCAAGCTACGGAGCCAGCGCGGAGTCTCAAGGTCTATGACGGTACCGAGCAACTCCTGCCGGTGCTCCGGCGAAGTGATCACGCACCGTTTTGGAAGGCCGGCATTCCTGCCGTCATGTGGACCGATACCTCGGAATTCCACAACCACCACCATCAGGCCAGCGACACGCCGCAGACGCTCGATTACGATTCTCCCCCGGCCGTCACCTGGGCTCTCATCGCCACCGTGTCGACGAAGGCATAAAACCGACGAACGGGCGAATCACCGCGCCGAGATGGGTCAGGAATGAGGCACAAAGCCCATTTGCTGGACAATTTCCTGGCCGTGGGGTGATTCCACAAACAGGATGAAATCGTGCGCCGTGGGCGCCTCCTGATTCCTGTTGGTATACAGGTGCAGGGTGCGTGCATACGGATATTGCCGCCTGTTCACGGTATCGAAACTTGGCTCCACTCCGCCGATGGACACCGCCTTGACCCCGCTGCTCTTGGCAAGGCCCAGGCTTGCATAGCCAATCCCGTTCGGATCTTCACCAACTGCCTGTACGATGGCTACGTAGTTCGTAAAGAGTATTTGCGCGCGGCCGTAAGGTTTGTTTTCCATGGCCAGTTCACGAAAGCCCAGATACGTGCCGGAAACTGGATCGCGAACGTACAAGTGAATCGGGGCATCGGGCCCACCCACGCCCTTCCAATTCTGAATGACCCCCGTGAAAATGTCGCGCACCTGGTTCGTCGTCAAGTTCCCCACCGGGTTGCTGGCGTTTTCCACCACCGCCACCCCGTACGCGCCGATGATGTAATCAGCCAACTGAACGCCGCGCATGCTGGCCAACTCCTGCTCCTCGGAGATCGGCAGTCGAGATGCCCCGGCGATGTCACATTGTCCCGCAATCAACGCTGCGATGCCATACCCGGTCGCCTTGGCTGTCAGATCGAAATCGGCAGCGGGATGGGCCTTCTTGTATTCGGCAATGAGCCGCGGCCCCAACTCTTCCCCGATCGTGTTGGACCCCCGGATCACTATCTTGGCTCCGTCTCCCCCCTTCCTCGGCTCCAATGCGGTATCCGCCTCCTGTTTGGCGGCAGGACAACCGGCCATCAACAAACCTAGCAAGATCAAACCAACACTTCTCGGGAGCCTCATCTCTTTCACGCGAATCCCTCCAGTCAGAAAACTTCTTTCACGGCGCATTCCTCGTCGAACGAGAAAACAATCTTGACCACAATCTTCCTCCGCGCATCCCCATTCATCAAGCAGAAAATCCCGAATGACCCATTTTCTTGCGAGCGCTCGACCACCGTCCAGCGCCTGTGGTACCCTGCGCGTCCATCAGGTTTAATCATGAACGGCTCCGATCTCCGTGCCCGAGAAACTCTCGCCCGCACCGTCCCCGGCGTGCTCGGCGAACGCATGCTCGGCGGCGGCGACAAGGGCGCGGCGGGTGCGCTCGTCCACGCCGACAGCGTCGACGCTCTCAAGATCGCCGTGGACACGCAGTATCCGTGCCGCTATCCTCACCTCGCCGACAACTACGCCGTCCACGTCTGTAACCTCGTCGATGGCGTGACCGTCTGGAAGGGAATATGAGCCTGCATACAAAATCATTCGGGAAACTCCCCGACAATTCCGTCGTCACCTTGTTCTCTCTGGGCAACCAAAACGGCGCAACCGCTTCGGTAATGAACTACGGCGCGACCCTCGTCGCGCTGGAAGCGCCCGACCGACACGGCCATCCCGGCGACATCACCCTCGGCTTCGACACCCTCGATGGTTACGTGCAGCGCAACAGCCCCTATTTCGGCTGCATCGTCGGACGCTGCGCCAATCGCATCGCCCACGGGCGCTTCCATCTGGACGGCAAGGAATACCGCCTCGCCACCAACAACGGCGCCCATCATTTGCATGGTGGACGCAAAGGTTTCGACAAGGCCTACTGGCAGGCCGAAACGGTCACCGGCAAATACCCGTCCGTCCAATTCACACGCCAGAGTCCCGATGGCGAAGAAGGCTATCCCGGCAACCTCAACGTCGCGGTTGTCTACACGCTCACGGATGACAACGAACTCATCATCGACTACGTCGCAACCGCCGACAAACCCACGCCCGTCAACCTGACCAATCACTCCTACTTCAATCTCGCCGGCTCGGGAACCATCCTCGTCCACGAGGTGATGATTCCCTCCGCGCGGTTCGTCCCCGTGAACGACACGTTCATTCCCACCGGTGAAATCAAACTCGTCGCGGGCACGCCGATGGATTTTACCAAGGCCACGCCGATCGGCCAACGCATCAAGCAGGTCAAAGGCGACCCTATCGGCTACGACCACACGTATGTGTTGGACGGAAACGGCAATGAACTCCCGCTCGCCGCCCGCGTGCGCGAACCGCAATCGGGCCGCGTTCTCGAGGTGCACACGACCGAGCCGGGTGTCCAATTCTATACGGGAAATTTTCTCAACGGCACCGTGGCCGGCAAACGCGGCATTGCCTACCCCCAGCACGGTGGATTCTGCCTCGAGACCCAGCATCTCCCCGATTCCGTCAACCAACCGGCCTTCCCGTCGGTCATCCTCCGCCCCGGGCACACGTACAGACAGAAAACCGTGTTCCGCGTCGGCGTGGCGTAATCCTCCGGAGTTTTCCGTTCGGCGCCGGTCTCCCGACCGCGCCGCGTCCATCGACCGACAGGTCTCCACTATCACCCCGGCTTCACGCCGTAGTTGATCGCCATCGATCCCAGACAAAATTCCTCGAACCCGCACTCCCGATACCCGCACGTCTCCATCAATTCTTCGATTCCCCGTTGGGCCGGATAATTCTGCAGTGACGCCAAAATATAGCCGTACGTGTCGGGATCGCCGCAAAACATGCGGCCCAGAATCGGCAACACGACCCGTAAATAACCAAAGTACAGCGCGCGAAACACCCTCGACTCCGGCTTCCCAAAATCGAGCGACAGGAATTTCCCGCCCGGCTTCAGTACGCGCAAAATTTCGTCCAGCCCGCGCTCAATGTCCGCCAGGTTCCGCAGCCCGTATCCCACGCTGACCACGTCGAATGAACTGTCGGGAAAGGGCAGTTGCAAAGCGTCAGCCCGAACCCATCGCACCCGCGCGCGCCCCGCCCGCGTTCTCGCCACCTGCAACATCTCCTCCGTAAAATCTGCGCCCGTCACGTCCGCTCCCGCGCGCGCGAACGCTAACGCGATGTCCCCGGTCCCGCAGCACAGATCGAGCACCCGCATTTGTTTCCCGCCTTCCGCTTTCCCCAGCGCCAACTCCACCAACCGCCGTTTCCACCGCCGATGCAGCCCCGCGCTCATGATGTCGTTGAGCCGGTCGTACCGTCGCGCAATCGTCGCAAACAACTCCTGCACCTTCTCCGCGCGGTGTTCGTCAGCCTGGTAGAATTTGCTTTCCACGGCGCGCCAGCCTAGCTAGAAGACCATCGATGAGCAACGACCGAATCGCCAAGGCCCGCGATCTCTGGCAACGTTTCCCCGACAACGACCTGTCCCGATTCAATCTCGCCCAGGCGTACTGCGACGCCAACGACTTCGCCAACGCCATCGAACATCTCCGCGCGCTGTGCGACAAGAAACCGGATTGGATGGTCGTCCACATCCAACTCGGCAAGGCACTGATCGCCCTCGGCCGTTTGCCCGAAGCCAAACCCATTCTCGAACACGCCCTGAAACTCGCCATCGCCCAACACCACGACGGCCCCCGCGAGGAACTGACCGAACTACTGAAGTCGTTGTAGGGGCGCTTCTGCGAAGCGCCGTTTCCTGTTTCACACCATCGCGCCCTCGTTCCTCTCCTCTTCATGCCCGATCATGTCCTTGTTCGCCGCGCCCGGCGGCACCATCGGAAAGACCTTTTCCTCCGTGTCGATCAACGCATGAATCAAACATGGCCCCGGTTCGCACACGGCTCGCGCCAACGTCCCCTGCGGGTCGTCATCATCCGCCAGGTCATACGCCCGTACACCAAGGCTCCGGGCCAAACCAACGAAATCAACCCGCGCCTGATAATCCGAGGCGAATAACCTTCGACCGTAAAACAAATCCTGCTGTTGATGCACCAACCCAAGCGAGTTGTTGTTCATCAGCACAATTTTGACGTTGACGTTTTCTTCCGCAGCCGTCGCCAACTCCTGGCAATTCATCAACAGGCTGCCGTCACCGCTGAAGCAAACAACCGTGCGCTCGGGACACGCCAAGGCCGCGCCAATCGCCGCCGGCACGCCAAAACCCATCGTTCCCAAGCCGCCCGACGTAAGCCACTGCCGCGGACGCTGAAATGGATACACCTGCGCCGTCCACATCTGGTGCTGGCCAACATCCGTCGAAACAATCGCCTCTTTGCCTGCGAGTTTCGCAACATGCGCGATCAACCCATACGGCGCGCGCGGGTCATCGATGCCCCGCGTCTGCAACGGAAATCTCTGCCGCAACTCCGCCACATGTTCCCGCCACTCGCACCGGGTATTCTTCTCAACCTGCGGCAACAATGCCGCTAACGCCTCACCCACGTCGCCATGGATCGCCACCTGCGGCCTCTTGATCTTTCCCAGTTCGCTCGCATCGATGTCGATATGAATGATCTCCGCGCGCGGGCAAAACTGCGCCACCTTGCCCGTCGCCCGATCGTCAAACCGCGCGCCCGCCGCCATCAGCAGGTCGCACTCTTCCAACACCATGTTCGTGTACCGCGCCGCGTGCATCCCGAGCATGCCCAACGACAGCGTGTGATCCATCGGCATCGCGCCCAACGCCATCAATGTCATCGTGGTGGGCATCCCTGCCCGCTCCGCCAGGCGCACGGCACTGGCCGCGGCGTCCGCATGAATCACCCCGCCGCCGAGGTACAACACCGGCTTCCGCGCCCGATTGATCATCGCCGCTGCCTTCGCAATATCACCGCGGTCGAGACGTGGCGTCGGCCCGAGCGTGCCCGGCTCCGGCCACGATTCAAATGCCAGTATCCCCGTCTGTGCGTCTTTCGTGACGTCGATGAGCACCGGGCCCGGTCGTCCCGACGCCGCGATGCGGAACGCATCCGGAATCACGTCAAGCAATTCTGCCGCCGACCGCACGAGAAAATTGTGCTTCGTAATCGGCAGGCTCATCCCGTATGTGTCGACTTCCTGAAACGCATCGGTGCCGATGAGCGCGCTCGGGACCTGTCCCGTGATGCAGATGAGCGGGATCGAATCGAGTTTCGCATCCGCCACCGCTGTGAGCACGTTCGTCGCGCCCGGCCCCGACGTCGCAAAACACACCTGCGGTGTGCCCGTGACCCGCGCCATGCCCTGGGCGATAAACCCAGCCCCCTGTTCGTGCCGCGCCAGCACGTGCCGAATCTTCCGGCTCTGCGAGAGCGCGTCGTACATGGGCAAATTCGCACCGCCGGGGATCCCGCTGATGATGCGGATCCCCTGACGCTCCAACAAGTGGATGATGATTTGTGCACCGGTCATTCTGATCATGGTCGTTTGTCCCTTCGCGGTTCGTTCTTGTCCCCGCGACGACCGGCGTGAGTTGGTAGGCCTGAAAAAGCGCAACCCCCGCCGGCTCGCGCCGACGGGGGTTGAAATCTCTCGTTTCGTTCCCGCTACGGCGCGCCGACACGCACCAGCACGACCACCACGACGCCAACCAGCGTCGCGCGGGAAACGTTCACCAATGTGCTGTGCCTTGCGCTTTCCATAGCAGTATCTATATCGCCAACTAGCATGCCCCCTTTACCCCGATTTGTCAAGGTCCGAGACGGGTGGGTAGTGTCTTAATTTGAAATCTTACTTATCAATGTACCCGCTCGTATGGGTGAAAAGAAAGGAGAGGATCAAGAAGGCGTATACGAGAAATGGGAAAAGTATCACCATCAAAATGACCACCCAAGGGGGTAGCCTGCGAATCCAATTCATTTCTGCACCTTGCTCCTCATAGCGGTTGATGATACCATAAATGCCGTCACGTGGACGCGGCGAGATTCGGACTTGTATCTCTGCCACACCGCAAGGTCCCTCACTCCAGCATCGCTACCCGGCCCGTATCCAAATCGTAGCAACCGCCCACTACCCGCAACTTACCAGATTTGACCAGTCCGGAAAGAATCGGCACGGCCCCGCGCAGTTGATTGACCACATTCCGCACGTTGGCGCGGACGGCATTGTCCACCGCGTCGCCTTTCTCGCCCTTTGTTTCTTCCACGGCGGGCCTGATCTTCTCGACGACCGACCCCACGTGCCCGGGCGCCTCGCCGCCGGCGACCGCCGCCGCCACGGCCCCGCAACGCGTGTGTCCCAGCACGAAAATCACCGGCACGCCAAAATGTTCGGCGGCGTACTCGATGCTCCCCAGCGCGACATCGTCCACCACGTTGCCCGCCGTGCGGACCACGAACAGATCGCCCAGCCCCTGGTCGAACACCACCTCGGGCCCGACCCGCGAGTCGGAACAGCCGACCACGATGGCGTACGGCTTTTGTCCCTTGGCGACCTCCGTGCGGCGCTCGGCGCTTCCATTGGGATGGATAACCTGGCCCGTGACAAATCGTTCGTTCCCCGCCTTCAACCGTGCCAGCGCCTCGTCGGCAGTGATATTCGCGACGGGTCCCGCCGCGTAGGCAATGGCGTGGAGACTCGCGGCGAGTAAGATCAGTCCGGCAACACGAATAAAACTCCTGCTTTTCTTCGTCATAACCAGCCCTTTCCTCAGCCAAGTATGCTGACACCGCAGACGGGGTACAACAAGCGGGAAATCACGCAACTAGCAAATCCACAGCGCGCCCTTCGCCCTACATCTCCGTGGCGGGCGGGCCTTGTGGGGGTTTGACGTGGACGACGTGGAACCGGCGCTCCAACACCAGCGCATCGTCACAATAGAACTCAATCGCATACGCCCCGGGGTCCGGGAACGTAAGACCCACCAAACCGAAATTCAGTTCGACCACGGTGTGGATATCGGGAAACTGGATTTGGCCATTGACTTCTGCCACCACGTGGTCAGTCTCGTCGTGGACGATCCGCAGTCGCGCCGCGCACTGTCCCCGGCCTTCCGTCAGCGAAAGGAACACGCACAACTGCGGATGACGACAGGGGAAACTCTGCGCACCGATCTGGTTGAAGATCCCGATCAGGGATTTCTTGCCGGTCAGCTTGTCCTCGATGATCTGGTCGCAGATCACGATCGCGAGGCCAGTGGGTGCGGGCTTGTCCGTCATTAACGGGAAATATCCTTCTGGCTGAGCACGCTGTGGCCCTCCTTTACCAACACGTCACGGGCAAACTCCGAGTCTTCACAGTGCAGCGCTAGACACGCCTTGTCATGCGGCCGCACCATCAGGGAATACGTGTACTGGATGTTCACTTCCGCCGCCACCAGACCGCGCAACACCGTGTCCAGTTTCTCCGGCCCGCGCGGCAACTCGACCACCACGAGGTTGGATTCGTTCACCGCTATCCCCGCCTTGCCCAGCGCCTCGTGGCACCGCTCCGGGTCGTCCACCACGATCCGCACCACCGACGCGTCCGCCGTGTCCACCACCGAGATGCCGCAGACATGTACGTTCGACTCGCTCAACGTCCGCGTGAGATCGAGGAGCGCTCCGACCTTGTTTTCCAGAAATACCGAGAACTGCCGAACCAGCGGCTGCTGCACCGACTCATTGGTCTTCGACCCCGATTTCGCCATGCCATCCTTTCGCAGAATGTGAATGATTGTAACCTACCGCGGTTCCGGTCGGAAGCAAATCCGGACCGATCAAATGACCCAATCCTGCTGGTCAATGTACTGCCCCTTCAAGAAATCAATGATCTGCGCCACGCACTCGGACGGAGTCTGCTGGTCCGTGTGCACCACAATCTCGGCGGCGTTCGGTGGCTCGTACGGTGCAGACACACCGGTGAAGTTCGCGATCTGGCCGGCGCGCGCCTTCTTGTAGAGGCCCTTCGGATCACGTTCTTCGCACACCGCCAGCGGCGCGTCGACGAACACCTCGATAAACTCGCCTTCATCCACCAATGACCGCGCCAGCCGCCGATCATCGCGATACGGCGAGATGAACGCGGTGATGACCAATACGCCCGCGTCCATAAGCAGCCTCGCCACCTCCGCGACGCGCCGAATGTTCTCCGTGCGGTCTTCGGGAGAGAAACCGAGGTTGGCGCTGAGGCCGTGGCGAATATTGTCGCCGTCGAGGATGTACGTGTGCAGACCCTTCACGAACAATTCGCGCTCCAGCTCCGAAGCCACCGTCGATTTGCCCGCCCCCGACAGGCCCGTCAGCCAGACGATCGCGCCCTTGTGATGGTTACGCCGTTCACGCGCCTCGCGGGTGATTTTGCCCGCCGACCAGAAAATATTCTGGCTTTTCACGCCCGACAATACCTGCCGCCGGTCCGGATATTCGCCCTTCGAAATCACACCACCACCGCACACCTGATAATGGTCGATCAACACGAACCGTCCCGTATTGACAATCCAATCAGCGTTGTCGAGGGCAATTGGCCGCTTCGTGCGGATCGTCACCTCCGCCACGTCGTTGCGGGCGATGTACGAACGCGACTTCGTGTCGATCTCCGCCAGGGTCGAGGCATCGATCAGTTTTTCGATGGACTGGATCTGGCACTCAACTTCTTCGGTAGTCAGCTTCAGCTTGATCCGGCGGCTCACTTCCAGGTTCTGACGCCCGAGCCAGAACAGTTTCGCATTGAACACGTCGGTTTCAATCGGCGCATCCTCTTCGCTGGACCCGATCTGGCCGCGCTCGACGAAAATCTGTTCGGTCAATGTGATCCCGACCGATTCTCCCGCATGGGCGTGCTGGCGCGTCCCGTGTGGCCAACTCTCGATCGACTTGACGGTGCTGACTTTGTTGCGTGGCGAGAACAGAATCTTGTCGCCCACGCGCAGCGTACCGGCTTCCACGCGTCCGGCCAAAATGCGGCGGTGGTCGAATCGATAGACATCCTGGATCGGGAACCGTAAGGGAAGATGTTGGGGTGGCGCGGCGACCTGAAAACGGTCGAGCGCTTCCAGGACCGTCGGGCCGTTGTACCACGGCATGTGCGACGATTTCGTCGCGACGTTGTCCCCCTTCGCGGCCGCGATGGGGATAAACAGTCTCGGTTCGACACCAAACTGCTTGAGAAATGCACGGTATTCATCCTCAATCGATTTGAATACCTTGTCGCTGTAATGGCGCAGGTCCATCTTGTTCACCAGGACCGCGATCTGGTTGATCCCCAACAACGAGAGAAGGAAACCATGACGCCGGGATTGTTCCTGCACGCCTTCGCTGGCGTCGATCAGCAGCAATGCGGCCTCGGCGCTCGCCGCGCCCGTCACCATGTTCTTGAGAAATTCCTTGTGCCCCGGCGCGTCGATGATGACGTAGGGCCGTTTCGGCGTGCGAAACCAGATTTGCGCCGTGTCGATGGTGATATTCTGATCGCGCTCGGCCTGCAAACCGTCCATCAAAAACGCCCACTCGAACGGCATCCCGCGCTTCTCACATGCCGCCTTGATCTTTTCGTATTTCCCCTCGGATAGCGATCCCGTGTCATAAAACAAGCGACCGACCAGCGTCGACTTGCCGTGATCCACATGCCCCACGATGACAATCTTCAGTTGTTCACTCTGTTGCATAACCAAATCCACCACCGTGGCTCACATGTACCCATCCCGCCGCAACTTCTCGAACGCGTCTTCGCTCTCCTGGTCCTGGGCTCGCACGCTGCGCTCGCTCCGTTTGGTCGTGCGCAACTCTTCGCGAATCTTCTCGTAGCTGTCGGCGTTTGACTCGATCGCGAACGTGCACGGGACGCACCCGAGGCTCCGATAGCGCTTCCCGTTCTTGGCGAAGTACAGCGATACATTCGGGATCTTCTCACGCTCGGCGTACTCCCAAATGTTCATCTCCGTCCAGTGCAACAACGGATGGACCCGCAGGTGCGTACCGCCCGCGAGATCCGTATTGAACTGGTCCCACAACTCCGGTGGCTGGTCTTCGACATTCCATTCCATGTTCTTGTCCCGCGGCGAGAAATAGCGCTCCTTCGCGCGCGTGGGATCTTCGTCGCGCCGCACACCGACGATCAGCCCGCCGTACCTCTCGCGGTCGACGATCTTCTTCAGGTTCTCCTTCAGCAATGCCGAGCAGCAATTGACCCGGCCGCGCGTGTGGTTCATCCCCTGCGCCAGCGCTTCGTCGTTGCGCGCGATTACGAGGTTGAGCTTCCATTCCGTCGTCAACCGGTCCCGCAACTCCACCAACTCGGGCATGTCGAAACTCGTCTCCATGAACACGCACGGGAATGGCACGTGGCCGAAAAACGCCTTGCGCGCCAGCCACAGGATCGTTTGCGAATCCTTGCCCACGCTCCACAGCATCGCCAACCGCTCAATCTTGTTGAACGCCTCGCGGATGATGAAGATGCTCTGGTTCTCCAGCCTGTCGAGATGATCCATAATCAAAAATCCCGGCGCCGCACCGTCAAATATTCGCCGCGAACGTGTGCAGGCCGCACTCCTTCTTGTCCGAGCCCGCCCAGCGGCCCGCGCGCTCGCTCTCTCCGTCCTTCACCGCGCGCGTGCAGCACTCCGGCCAGCAACCGATGCTCGGATAACCCTGGTCGTGCAGTGGATTGTAATGAAGTTGGTGGCTGATGATGTACCACCAGACCTTCTCCTTGTCCCAGGCTGCCAGCGGATTGATCTTGAGATAGCGGTGACCCTGGGGCGTCTCCTGCAATTGCAGGATCTTCGCCCCCTTGCGGCTCTCGCCCTGACTGCGGCGCAATCCCGTGACCAGCGCGTCGAGTTCCGGCAGCTTTTTCTGCAAGGGCAACACCTTGCGCATATAGCAGCACTTGTCCGGTTCGCGTTTGTACAACTCGGCTCCGTATTTCTCCCCCTGCTCCTCGGGCGTCAACTCGGGGTGCAGCCGTTCGATTGTGATCCCGTACTCCTGTTCGATCCTGTGAATCAGTTCCACGGTCTCCTTGAAGAAAAATCCCGTGTCGATTGTGAAAACCGGGATGCGCGGCGTGACCTTGCGCGTCGCAATGTCGATCAGCACCAGCCCTTCGGGACCAAACGCGGAAGAAATGGCGACGCGCGAACCAAAACTGTCCGCCGCCCACTGCAAAATCTCGCGCGGCTCACGATCTTCGAACTCCGCCGCCAGATTCTGGATCTCTTCCGCTGTGAACTTCACGTTCGCTCCCTACCCTTCAATCACGTTGATCTCGACCGGCTCGACCTTGACACCGAGACCTTCCAGCCATTTGATGGCCTTCTTGATCTCATCGCGGGTGCCGACCAACTCCAGCGAGACGATCCCGACCTCCTCTGTCACGCTGGCCTGCCGAATGTTGGTCACCACCTTGAACTTGTGGCCCAGTTCATAAATAGCCGGCTGCTGGATGACCTTTTTCGGATAGGTCAGCCAGAGACGCTTGGTCTCTTTCGCCGCCGTGGCGGCCTTTTTCGTTTTTGCCATGTCTTCCTTGATCGCGACCTTGGTTTAGCCACCCGCAATGGCCGGTATGACGGAAATCTCGTCCCCGTCCTTCACCGGCGTGCCCTTGCCCTGGGCAAATCGAATGTCCTCGTCGTTCAAATACACGTTCACGAACCGGCGCAGCTCTCCGCGCTCATCACAAATCCGCTCCTTCAACCCCGGGTACTGCGCCTCCAAACTGTCAATGATGTCTTGGATCGTCGTGCCCGAGGCTTGCACGATGTCCTTGTCCTTCGTCAACTTCCGCAACGGTGTTGGAATCCGCACATTTATCGGCATAATTGTTTCTCCTTCTCCTGATCAATTCTACTTGTCCAACAAGGCCGAAAACTCGTGCAGATGCGGCCCGATGACCTGCGCCTCGCCACACTTGCCGCTCACCGCTTCCTGCGTCTTCAGCCCATGGCCCGTAATGCACAACACCAGCGACTCGCCCGGCTTGATCCGGCCTGCCTCCACCAACCGCTGGGTCGCCGCGACGGTCGTGCCGCCCGCGGTCTCTGCAAAAATCCCTTCCGTCTCCGCCAGCAACCGGATTCCCGCCACGACCTCCTCGTCGTTGGGGTTCTCCGCCCAGCCGCCCGTCTGTCTCATCGTCTGGATCGAGTAAAACCCGTCCGCCGGGTTGCCGATGGCCAGCGATTTCACGATCGTTTGCGGTTTGCTCACCGGCTTGATGATGTCCGCCCCGGCCTTCATCGCGTTCACAATCGGCGCACACCCTTCGGCCTGTGCCCCATGAATGGAACATGGATGCTCGTCCACCAGGCCCAGTTTCACAAACTCTTTGAAGGACTTGTGGATTTTCGTGATTAGCGACCCACCCGCCATCGGCACCACCACGTGGTCCGGCAACCGCCAGCCCAGTTGCTCGATGATCTCGTAGCCCATGGCTTTCGAGCCTTCGGCGTAATAGGGCCGGATGTTCACATTCACAAATGCCCAGCCGTATCTTCCAGCGATCTCGCTGCACAGACGGTTCACTTGGTCGTACGTGCCACGGATGCCGATGACGTTTGTTCCATAGACAAGCGAACCGAGCACCTTCCCTGTCTCCAGATCTGCGGGAATGAACACGTAACTCTTCAAACCGCCACTCGCGGCGTTCGCCGCCACCGAGTTCGCTAGGTTGCCTGTCGACGCGCACGCGACGATCTCAAACCCCAGTTCCCGCGCCCGCGACAGCGCCACGCTGACCACCCGATCCTTGAACGACAATGTGGGATAATTGACCGTGTCGTTCTTGATCCAGACTTCCCGCAAGCCCAGCCGCTTGGCAAGGCGATTGGCCCTCACCAGTGGCGTGAAGCCAACCTGAAAACCAATCGTCGGTTCGCCCTCGATCGGCAGCAGTTCACGATACCGCCACATGTTCGTGGGTCGCGAGGCAATCTTGGCGCGTGTCAAAACGGTCTTGATCAGGCCGTAATCGTAATCCACCTCCAGCGGCCCGAAGCAGAACTCGCACACATGCAGCGCCTCCTTCGGGTAATGCCGTCCGCACTCGCGACACTTTAAACTGGTGAAGTATCCATGTTTTGCCTTCATCCCATCTCGCTTTCTTCACCAAGTGGCGGTCACCGCGCCAAGAGGCACAAAAAAACCTCTTCAACATCCCCGATGACGGGTGACGATGAAGAGGCATCCAAACAGCTTGATTGCTCTCCCTCATCTTCCCCCGCTCCCGACTCGCGTCGGGCCTCGGAGCTGGAATTGGCACCTTGTCTTCCGCCACCCTCTGGTGACGGAACGGTTGCCGCGGTTTCTACGGGCCAGTCCCTCGACCGCTCTTGATGAGTTTGCTGCTCCACCCATGCGGAACAACGGAGGGACTATATCAAAGAACAAATGCCTGTCAATGCCCTAGATGTAGTACATCTCGGGACGACTTTTGGCCTCCGTACATAGCTGCTCGAAGGTCACGTCGTCCGCCGCGCGTTCGGCGGCCTCCTTGATCCGCCGCCACGCGCGTTTGATCTCCTCCGGACACCGTGCCTCCCTCAGCAATGGCATCTCCAGCACATCCCCCTGCACCGCCCGGAGAACGTCCCCAACCGTAATCTCTCGCGGCGTCTTGGCCAGCGCATAGCCGCCCGCCTTTCCCCGCCGGCTCTGAATAAGTCCCTTGCTCTTCAACTCGATCAGGATTTGCACGAGATAGTTCGCCGGGATCGCCTCACTCGATGCAATTTCCTCAATCCGCAGCGGCCTCACGTTCGGATGATGAAGCGCCAAAGCCTCCACCGCCCGACACGCATAATCGCTTTTAACCGATGCCTTCATGTAATCCTAAGTATCTTACCAATGTTGCTTTATTTTAACATGACTCCGCATCTTGTCAACCCCCTGTTTCCGACCCGGAATAATCTTGTAGAACATTCTAGCCTATCGCCACTTATACATAAAAAAAAAGTACTGCATTTTGTGCGAATATCGTTGCAGAATTATCTGAACTTACGCTATATTTTTTGTATCAAAGGAGGAGGGGGTTGCTAATGTCCAGCAAGCTTCTGGAAAAGACACGTATTGTGGAAAAATCACTTTCAAAGGATCGAGATCAGGTGGTCGAAAGCCTCGGCGCCAGCGATTACACCGCTGACAAAATTCAAAAACTCGAGGGCGTTGAGGCGGTGCGCAAGCGCCCCGCGATGTACATCGGCGATACGGGCGAGCGTGGTCTTCACCACCTCGTTTACGAGGTCGTCGACAACTCCATCGACGAAGCGCTCGCGGGTTTCTGCAAACACATTGATGTCGTGATCCACGTTGACAACTCCATCACCGTCGTCGACGACGGCCGCGGCATTCCCGTCGACATGCACAAGACAGAAAAGAAGCCGGCGATTGAGGTCGTGCTCACCATGCTGCATGCCGGCGGCAAATTCGATAAGAAGTCTTACACGGTATCGGGCGGTCTTCACGGTGTCGGCGTGACCTGCGTCAACGCTCTCAGCGAATGGCTCGAAGCCGAAGTGAAACGCGATGGCAAGGTCCATCACATGCGCTTCAAGCGGGGCAAGACCGCGTCGAAGCTCGAGGTCATCGGCAAGGCCAAGGGCACGGGCACGAAAATCACGTTCAAGGCTGACAGCGAGATCTTCCCGGTCATCGAATACAAGTACGACATCCTCGCCAATCGCCTGCGCGAACTCGCGTTCCTGAATCGCGGCATCGAAATCTCGCTGAAAGACGAGCGCAACAAACGCGAAGACCTCTTCAAGTTCAACGGCGGCATCGAAGAATTCATCAAGCACATCAACCGCGCCAAGGAACCGCTCCACCCGAAGGTCATCTACGTCTCCAAGGAGAAGGACGGCATCGCCGCCGAGGTCGCGATCCAATACAACGAAGGCTACAACGAGTCTGTCTACAGCTACGCCAACAACATCAACACCATCGAGGGCGGCACGCACCTCAGCGGGTTCCGCTCGGCGCTGACCAAGGCCATTAACCAATACTCCCGGTCCAATAACCTGCTCAAGGAAAAGGATCCGTCGCTCACAGGAGACGACCTTCGCGAAGGCCTCACCGCCGTCATCAGTGTCAAGGTTCCCAACCCGCAGTTCGAGGGACAAACCAAAACCAAGCTCGGGAATGGCGAGGTCGATGGCATCGTTTCCTCGATTGTGTACGAAGGTCTGATGACCTTCATGGAGCAGAACCCGCCCATCGCGCGCCGGATCGTCGACAAATCACTCACGGCCGCTCGTGCGCGTGAAGCCGCCCGCAGAGCCCGCGAAGCGGTCCGTAAAGGGGCGCTCACGGGTGGCGGACTGCCCGGCAAGCTGGCAGATTGTTCGGAGAAGAGCCCCGAGGAGTGCGAGCTCTACATCGTCGAAGGTGATTCCGCCGGTGGTTCGGCGAAACAGGGTCGCAACCGCCAATTCCAAGCTGTTCTGCCGATTCGCGGCAAGCTGCTCAACGTGGAACGAGCACGCGATGACCAGATGCTCAATAATAATGAGATCCGCGCGATGATCACCGCCATTGGCACAGGTTTTGGACAGGGCGAAAACGAAGGCGCATTCGATATCAGCCGATTGCGCTACCACCGCATTGTGATCATGACCGACGCCGACGTGGACGGCTCGCACATCCGCACGCTGTTGCTGACGTTCTTTTATCGGAAAATGCCGGAGTTGATCACGGGCGGCTACGTCTACATTGCCCAGCCGCCGCTCTACAAAGTCAAACGCAAGAAGCGCGAGGAATACGTCGAGAACGATGACCAGATGAGCCGCATCCTGATCGAACTCGGTTCCGAAGACTCGCGCCTATTCCGACTCAAAGACAAAAAGGAATTCTCCGGTCAGCAGTTGGTCTCCGTTCTCGAATCGTTGCAGGAATTGGAAAAGCTCGTTGACACCATCGAGCGTCGCGGCATCAAGTTTGAAGATTATCTCGCGGCGCGTGATGAAAAGTCGGGCGACTTCCCGGCTTATGCGATGCGCATCAAGGAGAACGGTGTCGTCCGCTTCGAGTTTGCCCGCACGGACAAGGAATGGGCCAAACTCTGTGACAAGTACGACATTAGCCCTGACGAAGATACGGCCCCCGAGCCGAAGAATGGTGACAACGGCAAAGCCGCCGTCGCGAAGCCACTGGAACTCCTCGAGTCCAAGAGCATTCAGTCTGCGACCGAGACACTCGAACGGAAGGGCTTCAACCTCGATCACTACGCCGCGCAGGAAAAGCCGCTGTTTGAGCTGGTCGAAGGCAGCGCGGTAGCGGAAGTGGTGGAGGGCGAGGCCCCTGCCGAGCCGCAACAGGGGAAGGCCGCAAAGGCTGGATCCAAGCCGGAGGCAAAGAAGCCAAGGGCAAAAGCTGAGGAACGGCGTTCCGACATCCATTCCATCCCGCAGATTTTGGAGCAGATCAAAGAGATCGGCAAGCGCGGCCTCACCATCCAGCGCTACAAAGGCTTGGGCGAAATGAACCCCGAGCAGCTTTGGGAGACCACGATGGATCCTGAACGCCGCAAGATGCTCCAGGTGAAATTGATGGACGTGCAAGGAGCCGACGATATCTTCTCGATTCTTATGGGCGACGAAGTCGCGCCACGTCGGCAATTCATCGAGGACAACGCGCTCAACGTCCGCAACCTCGACGTCTAACAAGCCGTGATGACCGAGACCCAGGACTTGATTAACCTCCGGCTTACCCAGGCCATCGAGAGTTTGAAGGAGGCGCGTTTGCTGATCGACCAGAAGATGTGCCGGGGCGCGATGGACCGGGTGTATTTCACGATGTTTTATTGCGCGTGCGCGCTGCTGGCGACGAAGGAATTCGGGCCGTCCCGCGACGGAAATGTGGCTGCGAAGTTTCATCGCGAGTTCGTGAGAACAGGGCTGATCCCAGCGGAATTCGGGGAACGGTTCAAACGCGCCACGCAGTTGCATGAAGACGCAGGTATCGGTTCACAAATGCCGCCCGATTGCAAGCGGACGAAGGAATTGCTGGCTGACGCAGATAATTTCTTAACAACCACGAAGCTGTTCTTGGCCAAACAATAGGATTGGAACCATGTACGCCCAACATGAAAAGCTGACTCCCATCAACATCAGCGAGGAGATGAAAACGTCGTTCCTCGATTACTCGATGAGCGTCATCGTCTCGCGCGCCTTGCCGGATGCCCGCGACGGCCTGAAGCCGTCGCAGCGGCGCGTGCTTTACGTAATGCACGAACTCGGACTGCAGCCCGGCCGTCCCTTCCGCAAATGCGCCAAGATCTGCGGTGATACGTCGGGCAATTACCATCCCCACGGCGAAGCGGTCATCTACCCGACCCTCGTGCACATGGCGCAGGATTTCGCGATGCGCTATCCACTCGTGGACGGCCAGGGTAATTTCGGATCGGTGGACGGCGATCCCCCCGCCGCCATGCGCTATACGGAGGCCCGCCTGATGCCGCTCGCTGTCGTGCTCATGCAGGACCTCGACAAAGAGACCGTGGATTTCCAACCGAATTACGACGAGTCGCGCACCGAGCCGACACTTTTACCCGCGGGGTTTCCCAACTTGCTGTGCAACGGCAGCACGGGCATCGCGGTTGGCATGGCCACGAACATTCCGCCCCATAATTTGAGCGAAATCATCGACGCCTGTTGCGCGTTGATTGACAACCCGGAGACCGACCTTAAAGACGTTGCGAAGTTCATCAAGGGCGCCGATTTTCCCACGGGCGGCATGATCTGCGGCAAGCAGGGCATCAAGGATTATCTACTCACGGGCCGCGGCAGCCTCAAGATGCGTGGACGTGTCGGCATCGAGGAGGTCAAGGGCGGCAAGGAACGCCTGATCATCAGCGAAGTCCCCTACAACGTCAACAAGGCCACCCTGATCGAGCGCATGGCGCAGCTCGTGAACGAGAAGAAACTCGACGACATCAGTGACATCCGCGACGAGTCCAACAAGGACGGCATCCGCGTGGTGATCGAGTTGAAACGTGATGCGATTCCGAAGGTCGTCATCAACAACCTCTTCAAGTATACGCAGCTCGAAGACACCTTCGGCGTCATCATGCTCGCGCTCGACCACGGTCGTCCGCGCGAGATGAACATCAAGCAGATGATCGAGTGCTACATCGCGCATCGCAAGGAAGTCATCATGCGGCGCACGAAATTCGAGCTACAGAAGGCCGAGGACCGCGCCCACATCCTCGAAGGATTCCGCATCGCGCTCGACAACATCGACGCCGTCGTCAAGATCATCCGGAACGCCGACGACCGCGAGGATGCGAAGAAGAAGTTGATGGACAAATTCAAGCTGTCCGAACTTCAATGCAACGCCATCCTCGAGATGCGCCTCTACCAGCTCACGGGCCTCGAACGCGACAAGATCGAGGAGGAATACCTCGAACTCATCAAGCGCATCGAGTACCTCAAGAGCCTCCTGGCGAGTGAGAAGAAACTCATGGGCGTCGTGAAAACCGAGTTGCTCGAAGTCAAAGAGAAGTACGGCGACGCGCGCCGGACGGACATCGTGGCCGACGAGGGCGAGATCAACATCGAAGATCTCATCGCCAATGAAGCCTGCATCGTCACCATTTCGCACCAGGGCTACATCAAGCGCACCGCCGTCACCGCCTACCGTTCGCAACGTCGCGGCGGCAAGGGCGTGATCGGCATGGAACAGCGCGAAGAGGATTTCATCGAGCATCTCTTCACCTGCTCCACCCACGATTACATCATGTTCTTTACGGAGGAAGGCCGCGTCTATGTCGAGAAGGTCTATGAACTTCCCGAAATGGGTCGCGCCGCAAAAGGCAAGAGCCTCGCCAACTTCCTGCAACTCCGTCCCGATGAAAAAGTCTCCGCGCTCATCCGCGTGAAGGAATTCACCGACAAGCAATATCTCTTCATGGCCACCAAGGTCGGTATCGTCAAGAAAACCAATCTCGGCGAATATGCCAACCCGCGCAAAGGCGGCGTCATCGGCATCAAGATCGAACAAGGCGACCGCCTCATCGGCGTCAAGCTTACCAACGGCAACAACGAAATCGTCCTCGTCACCAAGGACGGCATGAGCATCCGGTTCCACGAGGAAGAGGCCCGCGACATGGGCCGCGCCTCCGTCGGCAACTGGGGTATCCGCCCGGACAAGGGTGATTATGTCATCGGCGTCGAAATCGTCGACATCAATGCCACGCTCCTCGTCGCCGGCGAACACGGCATCGGCAAACGCACCCCGTTTGATGAATACCGCGTCCAGTCTCGCGGCGGCAAGGGCATCATCACCATGAAGACCACCGACAAGGTCGGCAGTGTCGTCGGCGCCCTCACCGTGACCGACGCTGATGAAATCATGCTCACGACTTCTCAGGGCCAGACCGTGCGCACCAACTGCAAAGACATCCGCATCGCCGGCCGCAACACCCAGGGCGTCAAACTTATCAACCTCAACGAAGGCGACAAACTCGTCGCCATCGCCCGCGTCATCAGCGAGCAGCAGGAAGAAGCCGCCGAATCAGCGGAAGGCGACAAGAGCGACAAGAAGTCATAGGGTGGACGCGATCCGCGTTTCTACAATTCGCGCTCTGCCCAAGCGTTTGCGTAATGTACAATTGAACGTCGCGGATGAAGCTCGAGCTCTCATGCAGCCTGTGCCTCGTGTGGTGCGCAGTTTGCTGTGCGGCCCAGTCGAACTTGGACGTGAAACCGGTCTGGGTGTCGGATCGTGGTGACGGGACATACACGAATCCGGTCATTTTCGCCGATTACTCCGATCCCGATGTGATTCGCGTCGGAGAGGATTTCTACCTGACGGCGTCGAGTTTTAGTTCCATGCCCGGCCTGCCAATCCTGCACTCCCGAGACCTCGTCAATTGGACGATCATTGGTCACGCCTTCGAGATTTATCCGTTCGAACCATTTGCCATGCCTCAACCAGGTTTTGGCGTCTGGGCGCCGAGCCTCCGCTACCACAACGGCGAGTTCTACATCTACTTCGGTGATCCCGACAACGGCATCTTCATAACAAAGGCCAAAAGCGCAATCGGGCCATGGATGCCGCTCGTTTGCGTGAAGCAATCGAAGGGCTGGATCGACACTTGTCCCTTTTGGGATGACGACGGCAAGGCGTACCTCATCCACGCGTGGGCCAGGAGCCGCTCCGGCATCAACAGCATCCTCACGATCAATCAGATGAGCACCGATGGCGTGAAGCTGCTGGACGACGGCAGGATGGTCATCGACGGCCGCAATGGCAAGTACCCCACACTCGAGGGGCCCAAGCTCTACAAGCGAAATCGGTATTATTACATCTTCGCGCCCGCCGGCGGAGTCACCGCGGGCTATCAGTTGGTTTTTCGTTCCAGGAACATTTACGGTCCGTATGAAGGCCGCACCGTCATGGACCAGGGCCGCACGCCGATCAACGGCCCGCATCAGGGCGCGTGGGTTGAATTGCCATCCGGCGAATCGTGGTTCATTCACTTCCAAGACCGTGGCGCGTACGGGCGCGTCACGCACCTCCAGCCAATGAAATGGGTGAATGACTGGCCCGTCATTGGCAACGACCCCGACGGCACTGGCAAAGGCGAGCCGGTATTGTCGCACAAGAAACCCGACCTCGGCAAGGTCTACCCTGTGACGGTCCCACAAACGAGCGACGAGTTTGATTCGCCCACGCTCGGCATGCAATGGCAATGGGCCGCCAACTTTCACCACGAATGGTATTCGCTTTCCGCGAGGCGCAGTTGGCTGCGGTTGTTTGCCATCCCCAAGCCAAATGGGGCGAAGAATCTACTGGGTGTCCCAAACGTCATCCTCCAAAAACTGCCATCCCCGGAATTCACCGTCACGACAAAGCTCGATTTCGATCATTTGGCCGCGGGCGACACCGCAGGCTTGGTGGTTTTGGGCGGAAACTATTCCTTCGTGGCGATCAAGCGCACCCGCACGGGTTCCCGCCTGATCAGGATCAGCAATGAGCCCCCAGCTGAGGACACGCAAGAGGGCGACGTTCCCTGGGCAAGCAATTCGGCGTTCCTGCAAGTTCGGGTTAACGTTGGCGCTTCTTGTGAGTTCAGCTATAGCACTGACGGAAAACGATTCTCCCCAATTGGGAAACCGTTCCATGCGCAACCAGGCGGTTGGGCCGGGGCGCGTGTCGGCTTGTTCTGCCTCGCCACCGCGGACGCGAAGAAGACGGGCTACGTCGACGTGGATTGGTTCCGACTGGAAAAGTGAACCGACTTTCTGTGGTACCATGCAGCGATGTCCTTGTTTCTATTCTGGCTCGCGGTGGCAACACTGCTCCTGGTGTTGGCTACCACCATCGAGTTTGCCCTGGGGAACCGTTCCCTGTCCCGGCTCGGAAATCTTCCGCCATTTACAGGCAGTCCTTCACCGAAAGTTTCGGTGATCATTGCCGCGCGCAATGAGGCCCGCAACATCGAGCAAGGATTGCCATCGGTTCTCGTACAGGATTACCCGAACATCGAGTTCATCGCTGTCGATGACCGCTCGACCGAACGCTGGCATTGTGTCGGCGCACCGGTTACGGCACTATTGTTTCAGTACATTATTTGGCGTGCCACGCTGAAGACGTTGCGAAATGACGGCATCGACTGGCGCGGCACGCATTACTCATTGCAGGAACTCAAGGCCAACAAGGTATGAACGCGAAGCAGGACATCAAGTCACTATCCCACGAGGAACTTGCCTCGCGTCTCGCCGAACTCGGCGAGCCACCCTATCGTGCCGACCAGATCCTGCAGTGGATTTACGAGAAGCAGGCCGACTCGTTCGACCAGATGAGCAATCTATCCGCAGCCTTGCGCGTGAAACTCACCGCCGGCTTCGACCTGAATGCCGTCCACGCGCTCAAGACCCGCAACGCCACCGACACGACGGAGAAGTTCCTCTTCCAACTCCGTGACCACTCGCTCATTGAGACCGTACTGATTCCCGCTACGCCGGGCCTTACCACCAGCAGCGACCGACACACCGTTTGCGTTTCGACGCAGGTCGGGTGCGCCTTCGCCTGCAAATTCTGCGCGAGCGGCCTCGAAGGGGTGAAACGCAATCTCACGACGGCCGAGATCGTGGATCAGGTGTTACAGGTCCAGAAGCTCAGCGGCGAGAAGGCCAACAACATCGTCGTCATGGGCATGGGTGAGCCCCTGGCCAATTACGACAACCTCCTGCGCGCCCTGAAGATTATCAATGCGCCATGGGGTCTCGGCATCGGCGCACGCAAAATCACGGTGTCCACCGTCGGCCTCGTTCCGCGCATCAAGCAGCTCGCCGATGAGCCGATGCAGATTCGTCTCGCCGTCTCGTTGCACGGCGCCACGGATGAGGTGCGTGAGAAAATCATGCCCGTGAACAAGAAACACCCGGTCCAAGAGCTTCTTGCTGCCTGTGATTACTACGCGAACGCCAGGAAGCGGATGATGACGTTCGAATACATCCTCATCGACGGCGTCAATGACTCGCTCGAACAGGCCCACAAGCTCGGCGCCATCGCCCGTCGTCTCCACGCCAAGGTCAACCTCATTCCCTACAATCCCGTCGAGGGCCTACCGTGGAAGCGCCCCGACCGCGACCGCTGTAAGATGTTCCAGCATACCCTGCAGTCCCACGATGTCACCAGCACCCTGCGCATGGAAAAGGGCACCGACATCAATGCCGCGTGCGGGCAGTTACGACTGCAACACGAGAAGTCATGAAGTCTCGCGCCCGAGCCGGTTTGCTGCTTGCGGTCACGCTCTTGTGCGGGGTTTGGTTTTTCATCTGTGGATTTGAGCGAGCAAGGTCACGACGGTCGTTAGAGAAGGAGCGGGCGGAGCTAACAGATGAGCTGATGCGGCTACAGGCCAATTTGGATGAGGAACGTCTCCAATGGTACTACGCATTTCGGGAAGTCGAAGAGGTCGATGACAGAGCATGGGAAATGGCCGTTCGCAAAGCTGATAGTGAAATCGCAGCGAAATCAAATGCCTTGGCTAACGTAAAGGCCCGCCTTGACCGCCTACAAACCTTCCAAGCGCAATGACTCTGTAACATTTTGGCCCACAACTCGCATCTTTCCACTCATTCTCGTAACCTCCGTCCCTCGTCCCGCGTCTATTGTTTGTGAAAGGGACACAACAGTTTATGACGACGCATACGAAAGCTTTGATTGGCGCGGGTATCGTGGCCGCCTTGACTGTCGGGGGTTTCTTCGCCTTCCTGGCTCACGCCGATACCAACGAGTTCGGCACTGCCAACGGCCGGTTCGGGCGGAGACTGGCCCAACTTGGTCTCACTGACCAGCAGAGGGTGCAAGTGAAAGCCATTTTGCGCAGTTATCAGCCAATGGTCGGGCCGTTGGTGAAAGAGGTCGTGACCGAGCGACGGGCGTTGCGCGATACGATCCGCGCGCAGACAATTGATGAAACCGCCATCCGCGCGGAGGCTGCCAAGGTCGCGTCCCTCGAAGCTGATTTGGCCGTGCAACGCGCCCATGTCGCCCACGACATTCGCGCCGTGCTCACGCCCGAGCAACTCCAGAAACTGAAGGGCATGCAGATGGACACGGACGCCCGCTTTGACGGGTTCCTGCAACACATTGCCAATCGCACCGCGACCGACTAATAATAGCGGCGCGATGAGCGCCCCGATCGATGAACCGACAGACCAACGCCTCATTGAGTCGACCCTCGCGGGTGACGACGAGGCGTTCGCGGCCCTGGTGGCGCGGCATAAGCGGAAAGTGTTCGGGATCGCCGCGCGGTTCGCGCGCAACGACGCCGAACTGCAGGACATTAGCCAAGAGATATTCGTGAAGGCCTACCGTAAACTGAAGAGCTTTCGCGGCGACGCGCCTTTCGAGCACTGGGTGTCGCGCATCGCCGTGCGCTCTTGCTATGATTTCCTGCGCGCGACGCGCCACGACCGCGAAAACGTGCCGCTCGACGGGATTGAGATCGGCACACAACCCAGCGGCAACGCCGAGCATGCCCGCGAGGTGCTGCAATGGGCTCTGGTCAGGCTCACTTCTGACGAGAGGCTCGTGATTACATTGCTGGAACTGGAGGAACGGTCGGTGCGCGAAACGGCGGAACTGACGGGCTGGAGCGAGTCGAATGTAAAAGTGCGCGCGTTTCGCGCGCGACAGGCGCTCAAAAAGATTCTGGAGGCGAGCCATGAACGATGAGCAATTGAACCAACTGTTTCAGGCCCTGCGCGGGTCGCGCCCGGACACCTCGCGCGCCGAGTACGGCTTCGAAACGCGGTTGCTGGCAGCTCTGCGCGAGAACCGGGAGCAGCCGACACCGTGGGCGGCCCTCACCTGGCGGCTCATGCCCGTGTTTGCAGCCATTGTCGTCGTCACCGGCGTGTGGTCCTATAATGTGCAATCCCAAACGGGCACCGAAGCCGCACTCGGCGCGGGAAGCGAAACGGTGCCGGTGGGCCTGATGGGTGGAGAATAGCATGAAAAACTGGAAGGCGATTCTCGGAGTCGTAGTGGTATTCCTGCTGGGAATGACCACCGGCGCGTTTCTGATGCGCACCGCGGCGGCCAGGCGTCTCCAACGTGTGTTGCACGGTCAAACCGCGTTTACCGCGGAGGAGATCACCGGGTGGTGGAGCCGGCAACTACGTCTCGATGCGGCACAGCGGGAGCAGGTACTTACGCTCGTTCAAGCTGCGCACGTGCAGATCACGGACGCGCGCACTCAGTGCCAGCCGAAGGTCCTTGCGGCGCTGGATGATTTCTATGTCAAGGCCCGCGTCGTGTTGCGGCCCGACCAGCTTGAAAAATTCGACAAACTGGTTGCGGACCGCAAAGCGAAGTGGGCAAACTACAAGAGTGACTGATCGGTTCGAATTCTTCGACCACACGGCGGACATCGGCGTCCGCGTCTACGGCAACAGCCTCGCCGAATTATTCAAAAACGCCGCACGCGCCATGCACGAGGCGCTCGGGCAATTGCACAAACCGGAAAGCAATCTCCACAAATCCGTCGCACTCCAAGCCGAGTCAGCGGAAGATTTGTTGCATGACTGGCTCGCCGATCTCCTTTATGAAATCGAAGTGAACCACGTCTTATATGACGACTTTGAGATTCACGAACTGACACCGCATCGTCTCAAGGCCACGCTCCGCGGTGGCCCAATCGACTTCACGCGCTCGCAGACCAACGAAGAAATCAAAGCCGTCACCTACCATCAACTCCGCGTCGAATCACAGCCCGGTGGCTCTTGGCGTGCAGTAGTGATTTTCGACGTCTAAGGCGTCCACACGCGGCACCGCGGATCAATACACGTCGTCGATTTCGTCCTTGCCATCTTGTTGTGAGGGGACCTCGATGCCCTTGATGTCGCCACCCTTGCCTTCGTCTTCCTTGTGGGCATCGTAATACCCGCGCGAGTAGTAGCTGTAGTAGTATGGGTAGTAGTGGTAATAGCCGACACGGCCGGGTTCGAGGTTGTTGAGCACGAAACCAAACACCTTCGCCCCGCGGCTGACCGCGGTCATCTTCGCCACGCGAACATAACGGCGCGAAGTGCGACCGGCCCAGATGATGAACAGGACGCCGTCAACAGCCGAGCCGAGAATGGCGCTGTCCGCGATGCCCATCACGGGCGGGCAATCCACAACCACCCGGTCGTAGTGTTTGTAGGCCCACTCGAGGAACTCTTTCAATCGCCAGCCCAGCAACAGCTCCGCCGGGTTCGCCGGATAGGCGCCGCAGGTGATGACGTCCAGTTTGGCAACGTCGCCGCGCTTGACGACTTCTTCGGGCGTCGCTTCCCCGAGCAGCACGTCGGCGAGGCCTTTGTCTTTTTCAAAGCCAAAATACTTGTGGGTTTCGCCACGACGGAGATCCGCATCGACCAACAGCACGCGATCCTCGACCTGCGAGAATCCGATGGCGAGATTAACGCACGTGGTAGTCTTGCCTTCGCGCGGCACCGCGCTGGTGACCAGAATCGAACGAAGTTTCTCGCGCGGCGTGGAGAAGATGATTGCCGAGCGGACGACGCGATACGATTCGGCCACGCCGCCCTGCTGTTTCAGCCGGTCCAACCGATGGGCACTGAGATCGTCGGGGTTCCATTGCGCCGCCGGGATCATCCCAAGGAACGGCAGCTGCAGATCGCGCTCGACCTCTTCCGCCAACTTGATGGAATCGTCGATGTACTCGATGAAGAACGCCAGGGCCAATCCCATGCCCAAGCCAAAGAACGCCGCCATCAGCAAGATCTTCATCTTCTTGGGGTAGACAGGCTCAGGTTGAAGAAGGGCGGCCTCCAACACGGACACAGTCCGCGAATTGAATCCCTGCGACACATCAATTTTCATCAACTGGGACAGAAGCGCATTGTAGAGGCTTTGGATTTGGTCGACGTCATCCTTCAATGTCTTCCATTCGGTCGCCTTTTCGCCATCGATATACACCGCGTCGTCCAGTTGCTTGCCGAGCGCCGACATCTCGTCAAAGTTCTTCTTGGCGACCACCAGATCCGCATCCGCCTTCTGCCGGATAAACTCGATCTCCCCGTTGATCTGTGAGGTCGTCTCGTTCAGTTGCTGCTCGACTTCGATCAGCGCCGGATGTCGCGGTTTGTAGATCTTGCGCATTTCATCCAGCTTGACCTCCAATTCCCGCTTCTTTCTCTCCAGTTCAAAGAGCTGTTTGGATACCGTTTCGTTCAGCGCACCAAATGAGTACCGGCCCAATTCATCCGAGGCTTTCGCCTGAACGTCGCCAACGGGAGGAGCGGTCGGGTCTTCGACCATGATTCTCACCGTGGCCGTCATGACCTTCTGCATCTCATCGGTGTAGACGACTCCGCCGCGGTCGCCCCATTCCTTGGGCTTGACCAGTTTGTTGCCCAACAGACCCTGCTTGATGTTTTCGGCAAGAGCCTGCGCCGTGAGGCCATCGGCCGGTATGGCGCCGATGCCGGGATAGTTAATGGTGCCGTCCGTCCCAACCTGTACCTGTGTGTTCAGGGAGGGATCTTCCTCCACAAAAATATCCAGTTGCATCCCCTTGGAGATAACCCGCTGGGTTTCATTGGAACCAGCCGCCCCTTGCGCGAATGAATCGATCCCCTCCTCGTGTTCCGCCGCCAGCAAGGCCAGCACCGTCGATGTATCCGGTCGGCTATCGAGCAATTCCTTGCGCGTTTTCGCCTCGTTGTAGGCTTTGGCGGCTGTGGCATAACCGTAGTTCAGCATGTTGAACCGCTTGTACCAGGCGAACCCCACGCTGCCCATCGGGTCCACGTGGTTCTGCTTGGCGTAGTCCAGCATCTTCTCGGTGGCTGCCTGCTTCTCCTCCCCAAGACGCTTGATTTCCCGCGTCAACATCAGCAGCGCGGACTCGGAACTTTGCGCGCGCTGCTCGTCACGAAAGTGCATGTATTCCTCGCAGAGCGTGTTGGCGAAATCCTTCGCAAAATCCGCCGAGGGACTTTGAACCCGGATCATCAGGATCGCCGCGCCACGAATAGGCTCGACCTTCAGATCCGCCAGGTTTTCGCGGATTTCGTCCGGGGTTTTCCGCATCCGCAACTGGACGCGACGCAACATGGTTTGCTCGGTGAGAATTTCAATCTGCGTAGCATAGAACCGGCTCTCGTCCTCGCGTGTCACTTCGGAAACTGGTACCGATCCGCCGGCCGTTGTTACCAGCAACTTGGCATCCGCTTCGTAAATCTGCTGTCGGGTAAACAGGAACGCCGTGGTGCCGGCCATGCTGAGCAGAAAGCAAATCAGTACGAGCCACTTCCGCTTCAGCAGTACGGCGATATACTCCTTGATGTCGACGCTCTCGGCCCTGTTTTCCGTGACGGTTTGGTTCAGCATTGGCAACTCCCGTTTGGCGACCTGACCCCCATGGCTAAAAGTTGATCAACTTCTCCGGCACGACAATCCAGTCGCCATCCTGAACCTGGATGTCTTTTTCAAACTCACCGCGCTTCATGATTCGATCCACATCGATGTGCGTGAGGTATTTTTTTCCCGCTTTGTCGTAGCGGATCAGTTGCACCTTGCCGCCATTGGCGAACGTCGCGAAGTTGCCGGCCGCGATGATCGCCTTGGTCACGGTAAACCGTTCGTCCTTCGGCAACAGCAACGGACCGGGCCGATTCACGTTCCCGATCACATAGATAACGCCCCCCGCACCGCCGCCACCCGTGGCGAGCGCGGACTCGATGGCCACCGTTACCGTGGCCTTCTGAAAATAGTCTTTTTCCAGGCCTTCCTTGATCTTCTGCGCCACCTCATCCGCCGTCAGTCCCTCCGCCGGAACACGACCGAGTGGCACAAAGTCAATAGCCCCGCTGATCGGCACCACGTAGACGTGATCGAGACTGTGATCCTGGTCCACGGTCACACTGATGCTGATGCCGGGGACAATCACCCGTGGTTTGGCGTTGGTTCCGGTCGTTGCATTCGTGTCCGTGGTGCTGTACGCTGGCCCGCTGGTAGTGGCAGCAAATTTCTCTGGAGACAAAACCTGTACATTTTGGTTAGACTGGCACCCGGCGGCAAGCAATAGCCAAAGTGCGCCAAGCGTGGAAATCCATCTCATGAGTATTTCATCGTATCTCTGGCCACCAGCATCGTCAAGCTGGCGGACCAGCGGTTTCTCATTCACAATCGTCGTTACCGCCAACACAAGATCTCCCTGATATCAAATGACTTCGACACACATGACTTCGACACAAAATCACCATCAGCAACTTAAAGACCTCCTGTCCCGGTCCGATTGGGACGGCGCCCAAGCCTTTTGGCTGGAACTAGCAGAGCAATTCTCTGACCAACCCGAGTTTCTACTTCTTCTTGTAAAGGAATTTGCCGACGCCGGACAGGTGGATATGGCCGCTGAACTTGCATCACTGATCGTCGAGAGCATCAAGGCCGCCGGCAAACATCACGAATGGCTCTATGCCCTTAAGCTACAAGCAGAAGCGAAGCCAACCGACAAGCAGCTCCGGGCAGAGATTGTCACGGCCTTTAGCCAGCTCCATGAGTCAGACCCCCGTCTTAAGACCATCCTTGCTGTCTCGGAGCTTGACCAAAATCGTACACCTCTCCCCACCGCGATTATCCGGATCGAGACGTTGCTTGCGCTCCAAGTGGGAACCTACGGCCAGCACAAGAGCTGGGGCGTCGGCTGTGTGAAATCCTTCGACGCGACCCTCGGGCAGATTGTCGTGGCGTTCGCCCACAACCCATCCCATTCCATGCAACTGGCCTATGCTGCCGACAGCCTCGCACCCGTGAGCAACGACCACATCGAAGTCCGCAAGCTCACCGACCTCGATGGCCTGAAGCGACTCGCCGCTGAAGACCCTGTCGCGCTGCTCCGTCTCGTGCTTCTGAGCCAGCACCGCGCGGCCACGGTCGACCGAATTGAGGCCGTGCTCTCAGGTTCGGTCATTCCCGGCAACCAATGGAAGAAGTGGTGGGAGAACACGCGCAAGCTATTGAAGAAAGATTCCCACTTTGATCTCCCGACGAAGAAGACCGACCCCGTGGTTCTGCGCACCGCGCCGGTGTCGCAGCAGGACGAAATCCTTGAGGCCTTCCATGGCGCCAAAGGGATCGGCCAGCAGACCGAGGTCGCCCGCCAATTCCTCAAGCTCGTGGACGAACTCGAAAACGCCGAGCTGTTGATCCAGGAGTTTCAGGACACTCTGCTGGGGGTGCTGAAAAAAACACCGTCGAGCCGATACGTCGAGCGCATCGAAGCGGCCGTCGTCCTCGAACAACTGCGCAATCACCGGCAAGCGCCCACGGAGGACACCGCCGTGTTGCTTGCCGGTTTCCTGTCGACAACCCCGAACCTGTCCACGGTGTTGGACGAGTTGAGCACGTCGGCTCAACGGCGTGCGCTCGCCGTCCTCAAGACCGCCGATCCCGACCGCCTGTCGCGGGAATTGAACCGGCTCTCCACCAAGTCCCTCGATGAGATTCCCGACGTGCTCACCCAGAAGGCGGACACGATCGAGCAATGGGTCCACAACCAAACGGCCGGAACGGAGTTGTTGTGCTGGATTTGCCGAAACATCTCCACTCCCGCTTCCCGCAAGGCGTATCCGTGGCTCGACGGACTCCAAACGCCCGGGCTGCTTTTCGCCGTCATTGAATCAATCGAGTCCGCCCCGAACAAGTCAGTCAGCAAGAAACTGCGCGATGTGCTCTTCGGGGAAGAGGAACTCGTGGCTGATCTCCTCGTTGAGGCCGATACGGAAACCGTACGCAAGATTGCCCGCCTGATTCTTTCCACCTCGGCCTTCGAAGAACTCGATCGTCGGTCGCTCGTGGCGCGCGTCGTCAAAGTGCATCCGTTCGTTCAGGAGTTCCTCGTCACCAAGACCGTCAAGGAGCAGCCACTCATCGTCTCGTGGGGGAGCTACAACAAGCGCCGGGCCGAACTCGACGACATCGTCCAGAAAAAAATCCCGCAGAACAGCAAAGAAATCGGGCTCGCCCGCAGTTACGGCGATCTGCGCGAGAATTTCGAGTTCAAAGCGGCCAAGGACATGCAGAAGCTTCTCATGCGCCGCCGGGCCGAACTGGAAATCCTCCTCTCACGCGCCCAGCCGACTGACTTCGCCGACGCCAAGACCGATATCGTCAGTATCGGCACCAGCGTCACCGTGACCGACCTCAGCACCAATCAGTCGCAGACCTATCACATCCTCGGTGCATGGGATGGCGATCCTACTCGCGGCATCATCAGTTACCCTGCCGCCCTCGCGCAGACGCTGCTGAATAAAACGGTCGGCGACACCGTCGAGGCCGCCGGCGAAACCACTCCGCAAAAACTTCGCATTGACAAGATCGAGAAACCACCCGCCGAGATGGTCCAATCACTGTAGCTCTCTTACGCGCCCGCAGGCAGCCAGCGACCGGCCAGATGCGGATCGAGGGGCTCGCGGGTTGTCGGGGAAAGATTTGCGGCGGCGGCGCGTAGTCCCAGCGCGACTTCGCGACGCGCAAACAGCGCCGAAGTGGCATCCGACCACACCGCCTCGTAGCCGCGCGCTAGAAGATCGTCCGGCTGCAACCGAGTCGTCCGCAATTCAACAATGATGAAATCCACGCGGAATCGCCGCAATAGCTCATCCCAATTCGCGCCGACTTTGTAGAAGAGAGCGCGGTTCATCTTGAACGTCTCCTCGGGATATATCTCTTCGTAACGCCCATCCATCGACACCTTGATTCGTGGGGCCAGCCGCCAGGATGCGTAACTGCCCCAGCGAAACGGCACGGCCAGGTTCCCCTCCGCATGTGCCGCTTCGAGGATGTCCACTGTACGCACGGGATAGAAAGTGGCCGGGACCGCCGGCTCGAGTGCCGCCTGCGGCAAAAACCTCCACGCCACTACCGCCGCGATCACCACGTACGCTCCCGCAATGGCCTCCACCCGCAACCGTTTCCCGTCGAGATAGGGCCCGACATACACCAGCGCCGCCAGTCCGAAAAATGGCGCATGCCGCCGGTGCAGGCACCCCGCGACCGCGGTCAGCGCCAACATGGTCAGCCCGCTCCCTGTGCGGCGTTTCCATCCCCAAACGATGGCGCCAAGGACGACCACGAACAACAGCCGAAAACCAAAATACGGATCAAATCCCCACAGCGGCATTCGTTCCCATTCACCAATATCGGCCCGCGGGTGCAGCCACGCGGGCACCAGATACGTCCAGTAACTCAAGCCATACGGATTCACACAGGTGATCGCCAGGGCGGCCAGCAGCGTGGCTAGCGCGGCGCGCGTCCTCAGCCACACCGCATACACGGCGATGGCCACAAGGCCCACGATAAACCCGCCGTGGACGTTCGCCCACACAAGCATCAATGCCACGATGGCGAACGACGCCCAACGCCGTCCGTTCCGCATGCGTTCCAGACACCCCAGCGTTGCGGCGAAGCAAAAATACGTAAGCACATGGCTGCGCACCACGGGCACATAACCGGGCAAGACCGCCGGGGCGCAAGGTGCGGCCAGGAACAGCACGCTCGCCCACGTCGTCCCGTTGGCACGCGAGGCGGCGATGCCCATCGCGAGCGCTCCCAGCGCTACGCTGATTTTGAAAACCATCAACGATGCCGGCCCAAACCAGTTCAGCATCGCAAAAAACACCACGCCTGCGCCCCATTCGTGGTCAATCCATTGCGATAGCGTCGGTGTGAATGCGAACACGTCATGGCGCATTACCGCACCCGTTTTCCAAACGTAAGCGCCCACTGCCAGACGCGCCCACAGATCGCCATCGACGACGCGGTGCCAGGCCAGCACGACGGCAAAGGCGAAGGCGCCGAGGGCGAGGGAAATGGCCACGAACCATCTTTCGTTCCGCATTCCGCGCACTCTGAAATGCACCGGCGCTTGTGTCCAGCGCAAAAGGACGCCATCAGCATACCGCCTCCGCCGGCGGAACAGTTTTGTAACTCGTTGCTCCCTAAATACTTGCGGATGGGCACTGAGTCGGCAAAACCCATTACTCCGGCACGACCGCTGCTCATAATAGAGCCTCTGATGCCTTAACCGGTGCGATGGATTGAGTTGGGAGGACCGCAAAAGAGATGAAACGAAAACCATTGGGTTCACTGAGGACACTTGTTCTGGTCATGGCGCTGTTGCCGGGCCTAGCCGCAAGTGCTTTGCGCGCGTCTGAGCCGGCAATCTATGCCACCAGCATGTTTGAGCGTGAGGTGGACACGCCGAGTCCGGGACCTTCCGGCACGGCTGTCCTCGAGGAAAGAGGCCCCAACCAAATCTTTTCGGTAACAATCAACAATCTGTCCGGGCTATCAAGCGAATCGGGCGGGTCAAGTGCATCAAACGCTTCATTTGGCGTCTTTATCAGTACGGCAAACAATACGAATACCCCTGTTTCTTTGATCGGCCCCCTGAATCTTCTGGGCACCAATGACACGTGGGTCCTCAAGTACGAGGGCGTCGGCGCTGCGCCAGCACAGCTGGGCGTTGCCGATCTGCAGGAACTCTCCGGTTTGTACCTGGTCATCGGGAACCCCGGTCCCACGAATATTGTCGGTGGCTCGACGAATATTATCGGTTGCGTGACGAATATTATCGGTTGCGTGACGAATATTATCGACGGCCTGACAAATATCGTCGGTTGCGTGCCGGAAATTGACGGTTGCGTAACGAATATTGACGGCGGCGTGACGAATTTCTTCGCCAACACGGTGCTCTTTTCCCAGATACCGCCCTTCACGACGAAGGCCGAGGCGCCGCATTACAACCTGAAGTCGCTGTTGAGCACAGTACCCATCCCGCCCAACCCCATTGAAAAGGGTTACGTAAAAACAATCTTTACCGGCTCATCGGGCCACAGCGTATTCGATATCTTCGCGAATCATTTGTCGGGCGGCCAGTCGTACTCGATCTTCATTGAATACCACATTCCATCGCCCTCATCGACGATCATGAGTAACATCGGCGCCCTGGCGATCTCGACAAACAATATTCACACCGGCACCTACACTCGCGACACCCGTAGGGGGGAGACGTTGCCGTTTAGTTCTGCCACGGTCAGCAATCTATCGGGTCTCGCCATCCAGATCCGCGACGAATTTAACGAGATTCACCTCGAAGGCACCATCCCCTAGCCGCCCATTTTATGCGCGAGCGAATCGCCCGTCGTTTGGCCGGCCATTTACACTTTGACCTCGACGCGGTTCGCCAAGGTTGTCTCTTGGGCGGGCAACCACTATAACTTCCACCTGTGCGCATCATCGTCACGGGATTGGTCGGGCAATACGCGTTCGGGGGCGTGGCGTGGGACTACCTGCAGTTCGTCGAGGGGTTCCGCCAACTGGACCACGACGTGTTTTACCTCGAAGACACCGAGATGTGGCCCTATGACCCGATCCAGAACACCATCAGCGAGGATTGCACCTACAACGTCAACTACCTCCGCGGCGTAATGGAAAAACTCGGGCTGGCCGACCGCTGGATGTACCGCAGCGCGCCCGACGCGAGTTATCACGGCCATACCGAAGCGGACGCGAAAGAGATTTGCGCCACGGCCGACCTCTTCCTGAACGTCTCGGGGTGCGGCTGGTTGCGCCCCGAATACCTCGCCATCCCGCACAAGGCGTTCCTCGATTCCGACCCGATGTTCACGCAAGTGGCGCTCGCGTCCGGCAACCAGGACGTGTTCGAGCGGATCCGCGCGCACGACCGTCATTTCACGTTTGCCGAAAACATCAGTGCGCGCGACTGCCGGGTTCCCCACGCCGGTTTTCACTGGATTCCGACGCGTCAACCCGTCGTACTCGACTGGTGGAACGTCGGCGCGGCAGCGCCCCGCGACGTCTTCACCACGGTGATGAACTGGGTTTCCTACAAGAATTGTGAATATAACAGGGAGACGTGGGGACAGAAAGACGTGGAGTTCCTCAAATTCCTCGATCTCCCGCAGCGGACCACCCAGAAGTTCGAAATCGCCATGGGCATGGGGCCCGGCATGAAACGTCCCACGGAAATGCTTCAACAGAAAGGCTGGCAGATCATCGAGCCGGCGGACCACCTGCCCGACCCGTGGACCTATCGCGAGTACTTGAGCCAGTCCAAGGGCGAGTGGAGCGTCGCCAAGGAAGGGTACGTCAAATCGCGCAGCGGATGGTTCAGTTGCCGCAGCGCCTGTTATCTCGCGCTCGGCCGACCGTGCGTGCTCCAGGACACGGGCTGGAGTAACATCTACCCGACCGGCCACGGGCTGTTCGCGTTTCGCACCCTCGAGGAAGCCGTGGCGGGAATTGAGGCCATCGACGCCGATTATGCCGCGCATTCACGCGCCGCACGGCAGTTGGCCGCGGAAATGTTCGACGCGCGCACGGTCCTCGCCGACCTCCTCGCGAAAGCCACCGCATGAGCCGGCCGATCGCCATCGTCGCGGGATATCTCGCCCGCTATCCACTCGGCGGCCACTTGTTGTCCCAGTATCACTTTCTCGCAGGCCTCGCGAAACTCGGCTACGAAGTCGTCTTCCTCGAACACTACGGCTGGCCGAATGCGTGTTATGACCCGCGCACCAACACGATGACCGACGATCCCACGTACGGCCTGGGGCAAATCCTTCCGTTCTTCCAACGAATCGGCCTGCAACGCTGGTGTTACGTGGACGCAGCGGAGAAATGGCACGGCCTGCAGCGCGACGATGTCCGAACCTTGTGCCGTGACGCGGCATTTGCGATGAGTTCGTCCTCCACCACGTGGCTCGATGAGTTGCGCGAGTGCCCGACGCGCATCTTTGTCGATATCGATCCCGGCTTTACTCAATTCAAGATGTCGCCCACGCCGAGTCCTTCCTGTCCGGGCTATGCGTCGCCCTACGATTTCAACTTTCACTTCACGTTTGGCGAACGGATCGGCCAACCGGATTGCCCGATCCCAACGCACGGCCTGGGTTGGCATCCGTTTCGTCAACCGCTCGCGCTTGACCTGATCTCTCCGCGGTTCACTCCCCGGGCCGCACGGTTTACGACGGTGATGAGCTGGAATGCGTACGGGAGCGTCGAGTATCAGGACGTGAGCTACGGACAGAAAAATGTCGAGCTGCTCAAGTATCTGGATCTGCCCCGTCGCGCCGGTCATGTGTTCGAGATCGCGCTCGGCGGCGTGGACGCTCCCGCGCAATCGTTGCGTGATTCCGGCTGGATCATTTCCGAAGCACTGTCCGCGACGTTGAGTGTCGAGGCCTACCTCGATTACATCGGCCGCTCCCGCGGCGAATTTAGCGTGGCCAAGGAAGCCTATGTCAAGACGCGCTGTGGCTGGTTCAGCGATCGCACGGTCGCCTATCTCGCTTCGGGAAAACCCGCCATCGTGCAAGACACCGGCTTCATGGAGATCCTGCCCTGTGGCGAGGGACTCTTCGCATTCCAGACAGCGGACGATACCGTGAACGCGGTCGAAACAATCGGGAAAGACTACGAGCGCCAGTGCCGGGCCGCGAGGCGAATCGCAGAGGAGTATTTTGATTCGGACAAGGTGCTGCGGACAATGCTCCAGACATGCGACCTGCCCATCCCGCGCTAGTCGGGCTTCACGAATTTCTTCGGCGCGCTGAGCTTGATCAGGTTCAATTGCTTCGCGCAGAGATCCAGCAATGCCGTGGCCAGTCGCAGGCTTCGGCGTGTGCGCAGTTGGAGATACCCTGCCCACAGGCCAATCAGTGTTAGCGGTAATACTGTGAGTCCCCACAATACCCACAATGGCACGTCCGCCATGGGCAACGCCAGCGACCACCATAACCGCGCCGCCAGGCACATGCCGACCGCAATCGCAAAGACCGACATCTTCCCGAGGAACGTCCAGCCACCCTTCAAGTGCGCCCGCAGCAGCCGCTTCTCGCCACCGTGGTTTTCCGCCACGGTCTTCACATCCACCCGCGTGAACCGGTCGCCATAAATGCTCAGGTCAAATTCATCCCATCCGCTGTCCGTCCGCGACTGCCACTGGTCCCGATCCAACAATTCCAGCAGCGCCTCCAAAAACGTCAGGCGCTCGATGCTCTTCTCGTTCCAGTAATTCAGCGTGTGCACGGAACCCAATCCCTTGTATTGCGCCGCCAGGATGCGCACCGCCTGATACGCCGCCGCCGGCGTCTCGGAACGTCGCAGTCGCCGTGCATACTTCGGCCATCCGCGCACCACCGGCTGCAACAGGTACAAAATCGCCACCAGCGGCCGCGACCACCATCGCATCTGCCACGGCGGCAATTCCACGCTCGCCGCCGCCACCGTCGCCACCGTCAAACTCGCGCAGAGGCTCAACACGGGCAACGGCCACAACGCCGGCCACACCGTCGCCAACAGGAACGCTCCCAGCGTAAATACGACGTGCCATTCCAAACTCGTCAAGAGCGTCAGCAGTCCGCTGGGCTCCGGTGTGTACAACGTCTGGAACAGCGCGCTGCCAAACGTGCCATGGTAGATGACGAATTTCCCGAAGACCCCGGAGATGCGCGTCGGACTGTAGATCCGCCCGCGCCAGCGCATCCCGCCCAGGCTGTTGAAGAACTCGGGGTGCTTGCGCCGCAGGAGCGCCTCCGCCACGCCGTAGCCGCGCTGCTGCTTGAGGTACGCCTGAATGGTGTTGCGGCGGTAATGCCACACGAAACCCGAATGCGAAAACGCGATTTTCCGTCCGCGCTGCAGCAGCCGCCAGCAAACATCCACATCGTCACCTGCGGCGCGAAATTGCCGGTCAAACCCGTGAATCTCCTCAAGCGCCCACTTCCAAAACACCATGTTGCAGCCGGGAATATGCTCGGCGTTGCGGTCGTCCAGCATCACGTGCGCGGGACCGCCTGGCGACACCGCCACGCACCCCGCGACCGGGCTGTCTTCCGGCGGCGGGAAATTGTGGCCTCCGATCGCGCACGCGTCGGTCTTGAGCAGGTCGCCCACGACGTAATACAACCAGTCTTCGTCCACGCGGCAGTCGCTGTCGGTAAACGCGACGATCTCGCCCGCCGCGGCCTCGATCCCCGTGTTGCGCGCCGCGCTCAGGCCCAGGTTCTCCTGGTGGATCGTGCGCACCGTCGGATAATGCGACGCGACCCGCGCCGTGTCATCCGTCGAGCCATCGTCCACAAGGATGATCTCGTAGTTCGGGTAGTTCAGGTGCGTCAACGAATCGAGGCACGCGGGCAACGTCCGCCCGCCGTTGTAACTGGCCACCACCACGCTGACCTTCGGATACTGCGGCAGCGGAAAGTACGGCGCCCGCTTGTATTGTTCGGCGACCGCATGGAACGAGGGACGCGGCTTGCGATCACGCGTGGTCAGTCCAAAATACCAGTTCTCAATCTGGTGCCCGCCCGTGTGCCAGTCGTCCGTGAACGCAAAGATGAACGTCCCCGCCAGACCCTCGCGGCAGGCGATTTCGATGTGCCCGCTCAGGATTTGCGCCTTGGCGTCCTCACCCTCGCGCACCGAGTCGATCCCGAACTCTGCCAACACCAGCGGTTTGTCGCCCGCGATGTTCTGCAGGCGATCGAGGTAGTTGGAAAACGGACGCGGCTCGTGCAGATACACATTGAAGCTGACGAAATCGAGGCTGGTTGGTTGCAGGAACTCGGTGGTGGGAAAATTGACGAACGTGACGAGCCGTTGCGGGTCCACGGCTTTGACAATCGCGGCGAGTTCATCAATGAAGTGCGCAATGCGCGTCGCCCCGTACCAGCGGCAGATATCGGGCGGGATTTCGTTGGCCAACGTCAGGGCGAACACCGCCGGGTGACCCGCCACCGCCTGTGCCGCCTCCCGCGTGACGCGCCGCACAAACTCGACGGTCTCCACGTCTTCCAGAAAACACGTGTGTTTCGGCCAGTAATAATCCACCAGCACCTTCAACCCGTGCTCCTGCGCGAGATCGAGAAACCACCGCGGCGGCACGTGATACACGCGCAGACAGTTTGCGTGAAGCTGTTTCATCAACTCGAAATCGCGCTCCACCTGCTCCGGCGTCGGGAATGTGCCGCCCGTCTCGTCCGGCTGGAACGGCCCGTAAGTCACGCCGCGTGGATGAAACTTCTGCGAGCCGAGACGGAAGAATTTGCCGTCGGTGACGATCCGTTCCGCCGGCGTGGCCACGCGCGGCGTTTTGAGGGTCGCCGTCTCGGATGCTGCCGTTTGGTCCACCGGCCTCGAAACCTTCGGGGCAGGCGTCACTGTCAGGGTCTCAATTACTCGGGAAGTTGCCACGGATTCATTCGTGTTGAGGGCGCTACAACGACCAGAACGATCTACAGCAAGTTTAACAGACAATTCCATTACCGTCAATCCACGCTCCAACCCGCCACTGGTATGCCCGGTCAGGCTTGACCCTCCTTTAATGTCTGTCATTCTGAGCGCAGCGAAGAATCTCTGTCGTGGTTCGTAAAAGCAGGCAGAAACCCTTCGCTACGCTCGGGGTAACAGCCTGTCCAAAAAACCGCCCCGGACACCCCCTCCGCAGCTGAAATCGCCTGCCTTCATCCCCCCAAAACGATGCCAAAAACACCCCAAATCGCCCCAACCGCCTTTCCCGATTCCAACTTGCCTAACACCCTATCGCCATGGCCCTTAGCATCGCAATTGGCCCAATACACACTTGGCTTCGATTTGGGTTCGTTTTTGGCTTTCCCCGGAAGAATCTTCAACGCCGGCTTGGCTGAAATTGGGTTCGTTTGGTAATCCCCTGTCGTGTGGGGAAGCGACCACGTCGTATCCTCGGTCGCAATTCTACCCCTCCCGGGCCCTTCCCCCCTCCGTAGGGGTGGCTCCCCTGCCCGCCGGCTACAGACCCGTCGCCTCCGTTTTGTAGGGCCGGGATGCCCCGTCCGACGGGTGTATCCCGCCGCCGTACTGTAGCCACGGCGCTCTGTCGCCGTGGTCGGGTCGTTTGGAGGGCGAGCCTCCCGGCGAGCCGCATCCCCGCCGGCCAGCCATTTCCCACCAACCACCGCCCGTCCCCTATGTCAAAGCCGAGCCGCTGGGAGCGGCGAGACGCAACGCCGCAGGCGGCCCATGCGGGCGAGCCGAGCGGGCGCGAGCGGAGCCGAAAGCGGCACTGGCCGCTGAGACGCGACCACGTCGTGTCCCGGTCGCAATGCAAAACCAATTCCTATTTCAAAGAACCAATCTTCTTCACAACCCGCCACCATATCGCAACACGATACACATGTCAAATCAAAACCGGAAACGAAACCAATTGCGCCCCAGGCCGCGCGTGGATGAGCCGCCGATTGCTGACCAACCGTGTCCGCTACCGTATTTGAGCGCCGACCTTGCTTGGCCGCAGCGATCTGTCAGACCACGCGCGGTGGTGGCTCGTCTGTGTCCTGGATGTAACGTGGATCGGCCGGAGTGATGTGAACCATCGCGCGGCCGTCTACCTTCCAAAACTGATGGTGGCAGTAATCACACATACCCGCGCCGAAGGGCCGCGTGTCGCCAGTAAGCGCAGGTTCGGGGCCAACACGCTTCCAGTGCAAGCCTTTGCGCTGGCAATGTGGGCAGCGTTTGCGGATGACTTTCGAAACGACGAGAGTGATGGGAATGCAAACAATAGCAATGCCCTTAACAAGGATACGAACAACAAAAAACATACTCATGAATGGTGCCAGCAGCAATCGCCTCAAACCTGACGGTTGCGATGGTGTCTCTCGTACCATGGTGCGAATCGCATTAAACCTCCAATAGGACGGCAATGAAAGCACAAAGCGCCCCCCATCTAGAACTGTGGGCCTTCTTCGCGGCTCGAGCTTCGGCGGCAGCCATCCGCCTACGGCACCAGTCATATTCGATAGTACCACCAAGGCGAATTGGTCAGGGCGCCGGTATCGAGGTAGGTATTGGTCATGACAACCGTTGCCCGGCGCGTAGAACGGACTGCTCACGTCCGTAAAGTTGCTGCTGTAGCTGCCGTTGCCCGCGCCCGCCGTCCCCTGCACCACTCCCGTGAACCCAAGCGGCATGACCCATGAGAGCAGAATGGCGCTCGCTTGCGGCGTAATGGACAGGATGTTGAACACCGTGGAGCTGACCACGACCACGACGAACCGATCACTTGTAAATCTCGCGCCGGTGACCAACGAAAAGCAGATAGATCACGCCCTTTGACGAATCGAAATCGTACAGCACGCGATGGTCGCCCGCTCGCAATCGATATTCACTGCGGCCTGTCAGCCGGTGGTGTGGAAATGTGACAAGACGACGCCCCATGTCATCGATCTTTGACTGTACTATTCCCTGAATTGCAGGTGAGAGACGGTCGAATTCTTTGCAGAAGGTATGCGTCCAGATTTGAAGGGCCGCCGCCACGGCGAATCGCCTATGGCTTGCGGGTGCGGTATCGGCCAGCGCCGACATCCTCGCGCGCTTGTTGTAGCTTGGCCTTTACATCGTCAGTGAGTTCGAGGTTGTCTTCGCAATAATCTTCAAACCAAGCAAGGAACTCCCTCAGCTCCTGAGGGGACAATCGCTGGATAGCACTCTCAATCTCCCGAACACTCATGCGGACAGTTTACACCAGATCGTTGGCCTTGCAAAGCCCCAAACTCCAGGCAAAAAGGAGTCCGGGCCTGTTGATGCGAAGAAGCGGCTTCCGCGAAAACCTCACCGCCCACTACGCTTCCGCCTGCGCCTTCTTGGCGGCCTGGGCTTCGGCGACGACTTTTGCGGCGACGTGTTGGGGGACCTGTTCGTAGTGGGAAAATTCCATCTCGAACGACGCGCGGCCACCGGTCATCGACCGCAGTTCGCTGGCGTACTTGAACAACTCGGACTGCGGCACCTGCGCCTTGATCCCTTGCATGCCATCCACCATCTCGACGGTGAGGATATGACCGCGGCGGTGGTTGAGATCACCGGTGATGTCGCCCATGTACTGTTCGGGAACGAACACCGTGACGTTCATGACCGGTTCGAGCAGCGCCGGACGCGCCTTCTGCATCGCTTCCTTGAACGCGTGCAGACCCGCAATCTTAAAGCTGATTTCGTTGGAGTCGACGTCGTGATACGAGCCGTCATACACAATCGCCCGCACATCGACCACCGGAAAACCCGCCACCACTCCCCCCTGCATTCCTTCCATGCACCCTTTCTCGACCGCGGGAATAAAGTTGCGCGGGATGGACCCGCCGACCACTTCGCTGGCGAACTCGAATCCCTTGCCGCGCGGCTGCGGCTCGATCTTCACGTACGCTTCGCCGTACTGGCCGTGGCCGCCGGATTGTTTCTTGTGCTTGTAGTGGCCGTCGCCTTTGGCGGTAATGGTTTCCTTGTAATCGACCTTCGGCGTGCTGAGATCGACGTTCACGCCCAGCCGCTTCTTCAAATTGTCCACGACCACCGCCAGATGCTGGTCGCCCATCCCCAAAATCACCAGTTCCTTCGTGTTCGGGTTGCGCTCCATGTGAAACGTCGGGTCCTCCTCGATCAGCCGATGCAGCGCGATGCTGATTTTCTCCTCGTCCTTGGCCGTGTGCGGATGCACCGCGTAACTCATCACCGATCGCGGGAACCGGATCGGCGCGAACTTCACGGGTTTGGCGGGATCGCACAGCGTGTTGTTGATGTGCGTGTCCTTGAGCTTGGCCAGCGCCACAATCTCGCCCGGACCGGCCTCCGCGATGATGGATTGCGTCTTGCCCTGCATGCTCAATAACTGCGGGATGCGTTCCTTCCCGCCGCGCGTGGCGTTGAGCACGTCCATGTCGGACTTCAATGTCCCCGAAATCACGCGCACATACGCCAGGTGTCCCGCATAGGGGTCCACCGTCGCCTTGAACACGAATCCGCTGAACGGCGCGTCCGCTTTCGGCTCGACGCTCCCGCCGTCTTCCGTGGCGACCGCGCCCACATCCGCCGGCGACGGCAGCAACGCGGTGACGCCTTCCAATAAATTGCGAACGCCGACCTCTTTTTCCGCGCACCCGCAGTAAATCGGCACGGTCGTGCCGCGGGCCACGCCGACGTGCGTGCCCTTGGTGATCTCGTCAACCGTCAGCGCCTGGCCGCCGAGGAATTCTTCGAGCAGCTTGTCGTCCTGCTCGGCGGCGGCTTCCTCCAGGCTCTCGTGGCACTTGTGAAATTGCTCGCGCAACTCCGCCGGCACATCGGCTTCGGGCGTGGTCCGCAGGTTCAGCACCTTCGAAAAGGCCGATTCCTTGCCCAGCGGCAGTTCGAACGGGATGCAGTTCTTGCCAAACACACCGCGAATCTGCTCGACGCACCGGAAGAAATCGCTGTTCTCCTTGTCGAGCTTGCTGACGAAGATCAGCCGCGGTTTCTGCATCTCGTCGAGCATCTTCCAGATCCGGCGCGCCCCGACCTCGATGCCGCCCACCCCGTCGATCACGACAATCGCCGCGTCCGCCGCGCGGATGGCCGCCAGCGTGTCGCCGAAGAAATCGGAAAAACCCGGCGTGTCCAGCAGCGTGACGCGATGGCCCTCCCACTGGCAGTGAAACGTCTTGGCGTGAATGGTGATCTTGCGTTCGATCTCGTCGGGCAAACAATCCGCGGCGCTCGTCCCGTTGGCGACCCGGCCGTGGGTGTTCACCGCTTTCGAGATGAACAGCACGGCGTCGATCAACGAACTCTTGCCGCTGGATGCGTGGCCGACGACCGCCACCGTGCGAATCTTTGCGATGTCAACTGGCATGTGGAGAATCTCCGTCAAAAACTGGTTTCGGTCGTAAAACTCCGCCTGACTCGCCGGCGGGCGAGGCTGCCTGAGATTGAACCCGATGCCCCAGTGAATCAAGCAAAAATCCCGTGCGGTGTGAGGCTCACGATTCAGGCTTGACGGACTATCGGATTTGCTCTAAAGACCGACCCGACGCTATCGAGGGGTTAGTCGTTAACCTTCATAACAAATAAGGAGGAGATACATGAGCAAACGTCTACTGCGCACAGCGATGGCTTTGGGTGTTGCCGCGCTCGCGCTTTCGTTCACGGGATTGGTTCACGCCCAGGGCATGGCCACAAACGCACCCGCACCGGCGCCGGCGCCCGCACCCGCACCCGCACCAGCTCCCAAGCCGAAACCGCGTCATTACACGGGCGAGATCACGGCGATTGACGCCAAGGCCGGTAGCGTCATCGTCAAGAAGGGAGCCACGGACAGCAAGACCTTCAAGATTGGCGAGAAGACCAAGTACAGCACCGCCGACAACAAAAACGCGGCGCTTACCGACATCAAGGTCGGTGACAAGGTTCTCGTCAGCTATAGCGAGGAAGATGGCGTATTGACGGCACGCCACATCGGCCCGCCCCCAGCGCCGAAGAAGGAAGCCACTCCGTAACCAGATTCGCTCCGACCGATCAGGTCGCGGCATCTCGACAGGGAATCCATCAATGGATTCCCTGTTTCCGTTTTATCACGCGTCGCGGCTGAGATACCGCGCTACGCCTTCCTCAAACTTCTGCTGTTGCAGCAGGAATTCGCGCTCGGCCGGCTGGGGATCACCCACGTTGTCCTCCTGCAACATCAGCAGTTGATCGCGTGTGAACGGCGGATTCGCGAGGAACTTCTCGAAGATCGCGGCCTGCACCCGCGCGATCGGCAATGGCAGGTGGATCTTCTTCTTCCGCGTGCCGAGAATCCCCTGCAGCTTGTCATACAATTCGTTCCACGTGAACGCCTCCGGCCCGCACAGGTCGTAAGCCTTGCCAATGCTCTCATCGTTCCGCACCGCCCCGACAAACGCCTTCGCGACGTTCTCCACCGAAATGGGCTGGATTCTGGTATTGCCGCTCCCCAATACCGGGATAAATGGCAGCCGCCGCACGATCTGCGCCAGCGTGTTGATCCCCTTGTCTCTCGGGCCGTAGATGAACGAGGGACGGAAGATCGTCCAAGCCAAGCCGCTCTTGCGCACGGATTCCTCCCCCGCCCATTTGGTCTGGTGATACCGGCTCCGCGCCTTCTCGCGCACACCGAGGGCGCTCATGTGCACGAACCGTTTCACCCCCGCTTTCTTCGCCTCATCGATCACGTGCCGGGTCGCCTGCGCGTGCACCCGCTCGAACGTGTTCTCTTTCCATTCGCAGATGATGCCCACCAGATGAATCACGCACTTCGCGTCCTTCATCGCCCCTTCAATCGACGGCGCATACAACACATTGCCGTGGAACAATTCCACGCCGTATCGCTCCGCGAGCCATTGGGCCCGCTCCGTCTCGCGCACGATGGCGCGGATGGGATAACCCGCCGCGCGCGCCTGCTTGACGACTTCTTCGCCAACAAAGCCCGTTGCCCCGGTAATCACAATCATCGGATCGTCACCTGAATCATCACGCTCATTTCTAAAACCGCCCCTCACCTTGATCCTCTCCCCCGAAGGGGAGAGGAAACCCACACACCACAAATCAAAAAGCCTCTCCTCTCCCCTTGGGGGAGAGGCCGGGTGAGGGGTGTGGCTATTGTCTCATTACGAAATTAA
>JBEKLM010000023.1:0-63510 GCA_050010195.1 Verrucomicrobiia bacterium | reverse complement strand
CCAAAAACGAAGCCAATTCCCGCTACAGCGCGTCCCTACCAGACACGGGGCGCTACGGATCGACGGACGGCGCGGTCGGCCACCGCGCCCTACCCCAAGCAGTTGGAGGGAGGGGCAGCCGCAAAAAAGGGGGAATTGCAAAACGAACCCAAATTCATTCAAGCCGGTATGGGAAGGCACAGAGCGTGGAAACGAAGCCAAAGTTGAGCCATGAATGGCACGAAGGACGACGTGAGAGCGGCGGCACTACCCCTCGCCTTAATCCTTTGCCGCCAAGGCACGACGAGGCGGCGCGCTGGGCCAGCACGCCCCACCAACGACGGCGACCGATCCGCGCTCGCCGCGCGCGCGGCTACGGGGGGGGACAGCGCCGCGCAAAAAGTGTATTTCTGCCAAACGAAGCCAATTGCCGCATACGACAGCGGCGTCTCGTCTGACTCGGCTTTTTTGAGAGCTGGTGCGCGTCGATCTGGTTGCGCGAGAGAGACTTGGCGCGGTAAGTCCGGCTTTTTTGCATTGGGTTCGTTTTGCAAAACGAACCCAATTTGTTCTGCACCGGGCGCCTGAAATGGGTTCGTTAGAAAGGGCTTGCCTATCCCCTGTCGGAAGCCCTATATTGTGGCGCCTTTTCAGCAACCGCACCATCGTCGTGCTCGCCCAAAGGCAGGAGAAAAATCACTGTAATGCAGAATGCCATGGAGAAACTCTTTTCTGAGGTGAAGGAATTCACCGAGGGAATGTTGGTCAAAGGACGCATCATCGAGGTGCGGACGAATGAAGTGTTGGTGGACATTGGTTACAAGTCGGAGGGGGCGATTTCGCTCTCGGAATTCGAGGTGCCCGATGCCGTGAAGGTGGGCGACGAGATCGAGGTGCTGCTGGAGCAGATTGAAGACGACGACGGGATGGTGGTGTTGTCCTACGCCCGGGCCGAGCAGAAGAAGAACTGGGACCGGATCGTGAGCATCTGTACCGAAGGCGGTACCATCGATGGCAAGGTCCGCGGCAAGGTCAAGGGCGGGCTGATGGTGAACATCGGTGTTGACGCGTTCCTCCCCGCCTCGCAGATTGACGTGATCCCTCCCCGCAACCTCGACGATTTCCTCGGCAAGACTTTCAAGTTCAAGGTGGTCAAGATCAACCAGGAACGCCACAACATTGTGTTGTCGCGGCGGGAGTTGATCGAGCAGGAACGCGAAGACAAGCGTCGCAACCTGATGAGCAGCATGCAGGTCGGGCAGATTCGCACAGGGCTGGTCAAGAACCTGACGGATTTTGGCGCGTTCGTCGACCTCGATGGTCTCGATGGATTGCTCCACATCACGGACATGAGCTGGGGCCGGATCAATCATCCGTCGGAGTTGCTGAAGGTGGGCGACACGATCGAAGTGATGATTTTGGAAGTGGACCGCGAAAAAGAGCGCGTATCGCTCGGACTCAAGCAACGCAATCGCAACCCGTGGGACAACGTCGAGGTGAAATACCCCGTCGGCAGCAAGGTCCACGGCAAGGTGGTAAGCGTGGTCCCCTACGGCGCGTTCGTGCAGTTGGAGGACGGTGTCGAGGGCATGGTGCACGTGTCGGAGTTGTCCTGGACGAAGCGCGTGGCGCGCGCGTCGGATGTGTTGAAGGTGGGAGACGAGATCGACACGTTGGTGCTGGAGATCAAGCGCGAGGAGCAGAAGATCTCGCTCGGCATTCGCCAGTTGGAGGCCAACCCGTGGTCGCAGGTGCCGAAGAAGTATCCGCCGGGCACGAGGATCAGCGGCAAGGTGCGGAACCTGACGAATTTTGGCGCGTTTGTGGAGATCGAGGAAGGCATCGATGGGATGGTGCACGTGTCCGACATGTCGTGGTCGCGGAAGGTGACCAATCCCGCGGAGCTGTTGAAGAAAGGCCAGACGGTCGACGCGGTGGTGCTGGAAGTGGACAGCGCCAACCAGCGGATATCGCTCGGCATGAAGCAGATTGAGGATGACCCGTGGAAGACCATCGAGCAGCGGTACAAGATGGGCGACCTGGTGAAGGGCAAGATCGTGAAGCTCGCGTCGTTTGGCGCTTTCATCGAGTTGCCCGACAAGCTGGAGGGCCTCGTGCACATCTCGCAGATCAGCGAGGAGCACATTGACAAGATCAAGAACGTGCTCAAGGTGGGCGATGAAGTCACCGCGCGCGTGATCAAGGTGGACGCGCCCGAGCGCCGCATTGGATTGAGCATCAAGGCCGCGAATTACAGCAGCGAACAACTCGAAGCGGAGAAAGAGCAATACGAAGCCGCGCTCAAGCCGGGCGAAGCGATCGTGGACCTCGAACACGCGTTCGAGCAGGCCGAGGAAGAGAAAAACCAGTAGCCGTTTCCTCGCGAATCTAGTACAAGAAGCCCGGCCCCGAACGTTTTCGGGACCGGGCTTCTGTTTGGACACGTAATGAAAACTGCCGACGAACAATTGAATCTGCTCGTGCAAGGGTGCGAGACGGTTGTCACCCGCGAGGAACTGGAGAAGAAACTGGAGCAGAACCGCCCGCTCCGGGTGAAACTCGGTTGCGACCCGACGGCGCCCGATTTGCACCTCGGCCACAGCGTCGTGTTGCGCAAGCTGCGGCAGTTTCAGGACCTCGGACACAAGGCGGTGCTGATCATTGGCGATTATACAGCGCTCGTCGGCGATCCGACGGGGCAAAACAAGACGCGTCCGATGCTCAGCGATGCCGACATCGACCGCAACGCGAAGACGTATTTCGACCAGGCGGGGAAGATTCTCGACACCGCACCGGACAAGCTCGAAATTCGGCGCAATGGGGAATGGTTGGCGGGAATGAGTTTCGCGGACGTGATCCGCCTTACCAGCAAAATGACCGTCGCCCGTATGCTGGAACGCGACACGTTCGAGAAACGGCACAAGGCCGGTGAGCCGATCAGCGTGCACGAGTTTCTGTACCCGCTGATGCAGGGACACGATTCGGTGATGATTCGCTCCGACGTGGAACTGGGCGGGACGGACCAGACGTTCAACAATCTGGTGGGTCGCGATCTGCAGCGGGATGCCGGCCAAGAGCCGCAGGTGGTGATGATCCTCCCGATTTTGGAGGGACTGGATGGCGTCGAGAAAATGTCCAAGAGCAAGGGCAATTACATCGGCATCGGCGAGACGCCCAAGGACATGTTCGGCAAGACCATGAGTATCGGGGACGACCTGATGTGGAAATGGTACGCCCTGCTCTTCTTCAAGACTCCCGCTGAAATTGCCGAGTTGAAAAAGGGCCATCCGATGGAGGCGAAGAAGGCCCTCGCCCATGCCATTGTCGCGCAATACCACGGCGCGGCGGTCGCCGACCATGCGCGCGAGGATTTTCAAAAGCAGTTTTCAAAGAAAGACCTCGCGGAAATCGCGGAGAGCCTGCGTGTGCCAGCCGGCGAGATTTGGATTGTGGAGTTGGTGGAGAAGACCGGCAAATTCAAGAGCCGCGGCGATATTCGGAGAGTCATCCAGCAGGGTGGTGTTACGTTCGATGGCCAGAAGATCACGGACGACAAGGCCCGCGTCACCGTCCACGACGGCCAGGTTCTCAAAGCCGGCAAGCTGGTCGTGGTGAAGCTGGCGGTTGCCTAACTTCACGCCCGTACGCCGCGGGTTTGCTTCTGCGCCTGACTTGGAACTTCGGATGGCGCTTCGGAAAAACCAGAGCAGAGGGTTTTCTCGCACATGTGCGCAATCTCGTTCACCATGCGACGCGAATTGGGCTTTGGGAAGCGGTTTTGCGCTGGCTGTTTCGTTTGACCACGTCTCTGTTAAATTTGACTTGCCGCTAATCTCCTCTTAGCAACTTGAGAAGCTCTGAGCGCGGGACTGGGAGCTTTCCACTCAGCACACGGCGGGCACGCAGCTTGCGACGCTAAATAAGCCGGTAAACACTGAAACCAGATACATCCCGTTCATTTTAAGCCCTACTTGGCCGACTTCTTGCGCTGAAGCCAAAGATGCGCGGAAAGAGACAGAATGATGGCAACCGTGAGGTCATTTACGGTCATGTTTGCCAAAACTGACGCGGGAAATGTGGAATTATACGTCGAGTTTTATGTACGCAATTTGCTATTGACAAGTTACTTACATAATGATAATAACGTTTAGTTTTTATTGAACGAATGAACTCTCCTTCGTGTCAACCACTGGATGCCGCCCGTCGCAAGTTCATTGAAGCGGGCGGCAACACTACCCAATCCTTCGGCTTTGGCCGGATTGCTGGCCAGTTATTTGCTCTTCTGTACTTGAGCGCCAAGCCTTTATGCCTGGACGACATCGTATGCGAATTGGGCGTGAGCAAAGCCAGTGTGAGCACGACAGTTCGCCAGCTTGAACAATGGGCGGCCGTCAGGCGCGTATGGGTGAAAGGAGATCGCAAGGACTATTACGAGGCTGAGACGGATTTCGGCACGGTGTTGCGCCATGGGCTGCTGATGACATTTCGCAAGAAGGTGGAGACAGCGGGCGCACAGATCGGGCAGGTAGAGAATTCATTGAAGCGGGCGATGGAGAAAGTGGACGACGCGCAACGGCAGGAAATGCAAGTGGTTGCCGATCGACTCCAGCGGGCGAGGGATTTCCATGAAAAGATCCACGGGATGCTGAACAACCCCGTGATCGACCATTTGTTGTAGTGGCTCCCGACGCGGGTTGGGAGTGGGCGCACCAAAAAACTGGCATGCACCTTCGTCATTCGACGGGCGGAGGAAACAGGCGTTTCAAAGTTTCATGAGGAATGCACCTGTATGGCGGCAGCTTGCCTGAAAGGATTCAAGGTCTTTCGATTTCAGACTCTCTCGACCAGATGGTAAATGAAAACAGGAAGCCCCAGGAACCTCTTGCCCGTCCGCGATTGCAGCAGTCTTAAGCTGTCGCGCCGGTAATAGTGCAGCAGCCGACCATGCGTTTGATACAGCGTATCACCCCAAAACCCGGACAGGCGACTTCCTGTCAGCCGGTAATAGCATGTGTTGAGCACCGACCGCACACCGTAGAAGCGCATGCGGAAACTCGGTCCGGCCACTACATATCGCAGAAAATAGCCGAATCCATGGTAGCACAAATACCCGCGCGCGCCCCGCTTGAGGATGCGCCCGATTTCCTGCATCACTCGCGATTCATCGGTGTAGGGAATCGCCACATTACAGATCACACCGTCAAACGCTTGCGTCTGCAACGGCATGTGCTCCGCCGGTGCCAAGACCACGGGCAGGTTGGCACGTTGACAATCCGCCAGCGCGCGCGCATCCACGTCAAGCCCGACGGCTACACATCCATGTTCCACGAGTTGCTTCAACTCTTTGCCGTTGCCGCACCCAACGTCGATCACAACCGCCCCCGCCGCGAAACTAGCCTGTGCATCGGGCAGCGTGTAAGCCTCCCAGGCAAATCGATCTCCACTGGTCACACGCCAATCTTTAGGCGAGGCACCCGCCAAAGGCAAGACCGCCGCCCATGAACCTGAAGCAACGCGTTTTCCGCAACAGTTCTCTGGAGATGATTAGCAAGGTCGTCGGGATTGCTGCGGGCATTTTCCTATCGCCCTATCTCATTCACAGCTTGACCAAGGAAACATACGGCTTGTGGGTATTGATTGGCTCAGTGGTGGGCTATTTCGGGTTCACCGACTTCGGCGTACGCATTGCCACCGGGCGGCTTGTCGCCTACTACCGTGCCCGTCAGGACGCGGCCAAGGTTAATCATACCATCAACACGTCGCTGGCGCTGCTCACGGCATCGGGTCTCGTTGTCACACTGTTGACCTTCCTGCTTTCGCCATACTTTGGCCGGCTGTTTCATATCGGGCCCGACGCGCCCCACGTGTCCGCCGCTGTTTTTCTGTGCGGATTCGCCGTGGCGGTTGGCCTGCCGCTGACCGTGTTCGAAGGCTGTCTCGCTGGTTACGAGCGCTACGACCTCATCAACATCGTCGAAATCTTCATGACCATCGCCCGCGTCGGGTTGACCGTCTGGATGATACAATTGGGTTACGGCATCCTGGCGCTGGCAGCAATCAACTTGGCACTGACCGTAGCCGGTGGTGGCGTAAAACTCTTGCTGTGCTATCGCGTGTTCGAACCGTTGCATGTGGCCGTGGAACATATCGACCGCCTCACAATTCGCGAAACCTATGCCACCAGCATCTGGTTCCTCATTCTGGCCGTCTCGGTGCGGATAAGCTTCTTCACCGACAACGTCGTGATTGGCTACTTTCGCACGACGGGCGAAGTCGCCGTCTACTCCATTGCCGGGCGCCTAGCGCAATACGCCCTTGTCGCCGTGGCCGCGTTCAATGTCGTGCTGATGCCGGTTTCGGCAGGGTACGATGCGCAAGCGGACCTAGCAAAGCAGCGTCGCCTGTTGCTCCTTGGTACGCGAGCATCCTTTGCCGCAGCCATCTTCATGGCCACGATTTTCTTAGCCTACGGCGGGCAAATCATCCACATCTGGGTGGGAAAGGGGTTCGAGCAGGCGGCGATCGTGCTGGCCATTCTCACTTTCCCGATGATCACGCAGGCCTCACAGACAACAACCCTGATGGTGATGCAGGGGATGGCCAAACATAAGAACCTGAGCTTGATCTACCTTGTCGAAGCCTTGGCGAACCTGATCCTCAGCCTGATTCTCGTGCGACCGTTGGGGATGATCGGCGTGGCCCTTGGCACCGCCCTAACCAGCACGTTCAGCAGCCTGATTGCGCAACCCATCTACGTTTGCAACGTGCTCTCGCTGGGGCTCGCCGATTACTACCGTAAGGCGTTTCTGCCCGTGCTGGTCGCAAGCGTGCCCTTGGTCGCGATGATCGTCGGTTTCCAATACGTCTGGCTAGCACAGAAGTTCATCACTATGGCCGTCTTCTGTATCCTATCCGCCGCGCTCTACTTCGGCGCGGTGTACCTGATCTTCTTCACCAAACGCGGCCTGACGCACGTGAGTTTCACCTCGTGACACAGATTCATTCCTTTGTTTGCCCGCATTGTCTTGGCCACTTGACCGAATCGCCTACAGCCCTGTCTTGCCAAGGCTGCGGCCAGACATTTCCGCTGTCGCACGGCGTTCCCAACTTCAGCGCAAAATCCGATTACTACTATGGCGAATTCCCGCAGCCCGAGATGAGGTCCATCATCGAAACCGCCGTCCGCGAGGGCAGCGCAAAGGCGTTCAAGAACGCGCTCCATGACAAGACCGAAGAGTGGCAGCGGTACTTTCGCCATTATGCGACCGACGAAACCCGTGCCGCTTGGCAGTTTCTCCTCCATTTACCCGAGAACGCCAGTGTCCTCGATATCGGTTGCGGCTGGGGTAATCTCTCCCTCTCGCTGGCCCGTAACTTCACTGCTGTGTACGCCCTCGACCTCGTGCCGGAACGCGCCGTGATGGCTTCCATCCGTGCGCGGGAAGCTGGACTTACCAATGTGACGGCCCTCGTGGGGGGCAATGCCGCTCACCTGCCATTTCCCAACGCGTCCCTGGATGTCGTCGTCCTGAATGGCGTGCTCGAGTGGGTGCCAGTTTCATTCCCGGATATCGCTGACCCGCGGGAAGCGCAGCTGCGTCTGCTCCGGGAAATCGCGCGAGCATTGAAACCCGACGGAGAGGTCTATCTCGGCATCGAAAATCGAATCGGCTATGGGTACTTCCTCGGGAAGCCCGATGAACATTCCAAACTCAAATACGCCACGTTGCTGCCCCGTTCCTGGGCCAACCGTTATGCGCTCGCGAGACGTCGCGAGCCGTACCGGACCTACACCTACAGTTGGCGCGGCTACCGCAAGCTGCTCCGTGACGCCGGGTTCACGACGGCCAGATTCTACTGTCCGTTTCCCGAATACCGTGAATTCAGCGAGTTGATCGACCTGGATCGACCACGAAATCTCGCACGGGCTCTGTATCCAACCTCGTTTCTCGGACGTCTTGGCATGCAGGTGTGCAAACGGGTAAATGTATTTCGCGAGTTCTCCCCGACGTATTCCATCATTGCCTCCAAAACCCAAGGTTTGGACCGCTTTGTTGACCGCTTGCTGCGCCGCGTTGACATTGCCCCATCAGACGACGGCCATCTGCACGTCACACGCACGGCCGCGGCACTGCTGTTTACGCCGAAGGCCGTCGTTCGACTTCCCTTGACCGAGCGCGCCCGAATGCGCATGAAAGTCGAAGTCGCCAACCTCCACAGCATCAACTCGCGGCCACGACCGCTCGTTCCGGAACTGATCGCCGAAGGACAATTCCAGGGACAAGCCTATCTCGTCACCCGGGTGTTCCCCGGTGCCTCCGGTGCTCAGGTGGCTCGACGTCCACACAATCTTGCCATGATCCTGCGGCAAGCCACCGCCTTCCTCACCAAGTTCCATCGGGAAACGATTCAAGAACACGTGTGCTCCGAGGAATGGCTGCGGGAGAACTTCGACTGGCTGGTGGATTACGTCGACAAACTCGGGGGGAACGTAGCGGAACTGAAAATGCTGGCCCGCCGCGACCTGTTGGGCAAACGCGTTCAGACCGTCACGGCCCATGGCGATTTCAGCCTGAACAATTTGGTTTTCAATCCGCAATCACGCCAACTCACCGGGGTTGTCGACTGGGATTTGGCGGACACCCACGGTTGGCCCGGCAGAGACCTGCTTCATCTGTTCGTCGCTCATGAATATGAAACGCGAGGCTGCACCTTCGACGAAGCCGTGCTCACCGTGTTGAAGCGCATCCGGGATAACCCTGGCACCGAGCGCGACCTGTTCCATTCCCATCTCGCCGCACTACAGACGGTGGCCGAACAGGTCGTGTGGGCTGTTCAACGCTACATGCTTCAAAACATCTACGACAAGCACGTGTACGGCGACAAACAAATCGATCCCTTGATGGCTGGTCTCGGAACCGAACTCGCTGCCGTGCGGCTCCTGACACGGGAGTGTCTGGCTGCTGCCTCTTCGCACGTGACGACAGCCCACCTGAACGATTTCAGCATCTCACCCGCGCGCCTGCAGGAACTTGCCCGGGAACTAGGTGCTTACAAGAGCATTCCAGTGGATCAAGTCGCAATACGTCTGGAGGAAGAACGCCATGGCTTGGGCGACCACATCGCCGCTGAATGGCACGAGAAACGGCCGGTAACCAGCACCCAAATCGAACGATTCTACAAGGAAACCGACGCCTATCTGTATGAATTGTTGATCGACGGTGAGAATCCGTTCCGCAACGAGACCCGTGAGGCCATGATGGAAGCCTTGGGGAAGATCGGCGCTCGACGGGTGTTTGAGTTCGGCGGGGGTATCGGCACCGACGCGATGTGGTTTGCCCGCGCGGGGCTGCAATGGACCTACCACGACCTGCCTGGGGGGCAGACATTCCGATTCGCGTCGTGGCGATTCCAGAAACAACAGATTCCAATAACAGTCGTGACGTATCTCGGTCAAAGCCGCGACAACGACGCCGTCATCAGCATTGAAGTCTTCGAACATCTGCCGAATTTGCTTGCTGCGTTGCGGGACATCAATCGCGTGTTGCGTCTCGGAGGATTGCTCATTTTTACCGAGAGCTTCGGTAAGACGGAACGCCACCCGCTGCATCTCACCCGCACGGCCATCCAAGGCCGCTTTCTCAATGAATTGGTGCGGGCTGCCGGGTTCGAACCGGTCCACCGCTTTGGCCCCGAGGACTACCTTTACTGCACAAGTAAACGCCGTGAGCCGACGCCATTTGACTGGCTGTACGCGATCGCCTTGATCGCTGGACGCGTCGTTCACAAGATCCCGGTCAAACTCTGGAGAGCATTGTCGGCGCGGAACCCCGTGCGACAACCTGATCTGCCGTGAGAACCGTGAAGGCGCACAGGCTATTCGAGGCCCCTGCGGGCGGAAAGCGACGTAGAGCTTGTTGAATCCGAGGCAGGCAGGACGGTTGCCGCAATTGGATTTTCTTCGGGGGATGGCTATCCTTCTCGTGATGGGTCGTCATCAGCCGGTGTACCCGAGTGAGGCCGGTTCCTCGTGGTTTCGATATTTTCCGGCGATTCTTTCCCGGTTTGGCTGGACGGGTGTCGATCTGTTCTTTGTGCTCAGCGGCTTTTTGGTTGGTGGTCTGTTGTTCAAGGAGTTTAATACCCAGAAAAGGATGGATATCGGGCGGTTCCTCATCCGCCGGATTTTTAAGATTTGGCCTTCGTATTACGCATATCTGGCTTTCCTCTTCGCGCTCATGACAGTGACGCACGAACTCGGTGACCTGAAATCGTTGACAGTGAGGATGCTGCCGCAATTGTCGCACTTGCAAAACTACCTTGGCATGGTGCGCACCCACACGTGGAGCCTGGCGATTGAGGAACACTTCTATCTCGCGTTACCGGTCGCGCTCTTGTGGGCCAGCCGAAGCCAGCCCCGTCCGTTCGCAGCGGTGCCTCTAATCGCCGTTGCGCTGGCGATTGGCTGTCTGCTGTGGCGCTTGCATCTTTACTCCTCGGGTGTCCCTTACAGCAATGACCGCTACCTGTTCTTGACCCATTTGCGGGTGGACAGTCTCTTCTTTGGGGTGTTCTTGGCGTTTCTACACCACTGCCGTGCCAGTGTCTTGGAACCGATTATCCGACACCGCACGACTGTGCTCTGGATAGGATTGTTACTCCTGAGCCCGATGTTGGTCCTACAGAAAGAGACCTGCGCTTTTGTCCCGACGGTCGGGCTGACGGAACTCTACTTGGGGTACGCCTGCGTACTCCTCGCGATCGTCCACACTCCCCTTGGCAAGGGTTGGCTGGGTTCGTTCCTCAACTCCCGCCCCGCCAGTATCGTGGCATGGATCGGCTGCTTTAGCTATTCGATCTATCTTTGGCATCTCGATTTGGGACGAGACCCGGTCCGCTGGCTAATGAGCCAAGGCTTCCTGTTTCACCTTCCACCGGAACTGCGTTGGTGCCTCGCCATGCTTCTGTTCGTCTGCCTCGCCAGTCTTGTCGGTGCGTTGTTGGGGAGCCTGATTGAAATGCCGGCCCTGACCCTGCGCAACCGCCTGTTCCCCGCGCACGCGGACGCCTTGACCAGGGCGACCATCATCTCGGCGACGCGCTCCGAAGGATCGAACTCATGAAAATTGCCGTCGCCTCCGCATTCTTGGGACACGTCTTGCGCGGCGTCGAAAGTTGGGCGCAAGACCTGTCCGCGGAATTGCACCGGCGTGGAATGGATGTGACGCTCTTTCAAGGCGGTGGCCCGTCCGCTGCCTCCTACACACGCCAAATTCCCTGTCCGGACCACACGGACCCGTTCTGGAAACATGTGACGCGTTTCACCCGACACGGTTTGTGGCGCTACGGGCTCGGCTCGCCGCTGCACCTGCAGCAAGTGGTGTTTGCACGGCGCGTCGCTCGCGAATTGCATCGGGGTCGGTTTGACATCGTCCATACCCAGGATGCCGGTACCGCGCTGGTCCTGGAAAGGGCGCGGCGCGCGGGTCGTCACTGTGCCAAAGTCATCCTGGCCAATGGAACGGAAGAACCCTTCGAGTTCCTGAACCAGTTCGAGCACGTCCAGGAGTTGGCCCCGTACTATCTGGAATTGGACCGCAAGAACGGGCTGTCACCGGACCGGGAATGGTTTGCCATCCCCAACTTTGTCGATTGCGATGTCTATGTGCCGGGAGATCAGGCTCAGGCCCGACAGAAATTCGGGATCCCTCGGGATCGGTTCGTCGTATTTGACGCCGCCGCGCTCAAGTTGGCTCACAAGAGGCTGGATTGGTTGGCCAAAGAAGTGGCCATCGCCCGCCAAACGCATCCCGAGATCATGTTAATCGTGGCCGGAGCGACCACCCCGGAGACCCCTCAAGTCGACCACGCGATTCGCAAGTACCTCGGGGAAGACGCATGGATTCTGAAGAACATCCCCCGCCAGAACATGCCGGACCTCTATCGGACCGCGGACATGTTTGCCCATGCGGCGCTGACAGAAATGTTCGCCATTGTCTTGCTCGAGGCGGGCGCGACCGGTCTGACCTTGCGCGGCCACAGATTCCCCGTGATCGAATGGGTCATCGGGGACGGCGGCGTTTGCGTCGATATGGAGACGCCCGGCGAGCTGGCCCTCTCGATCATTGAGGCCCGCGAGAATCCCCTCCTGCGCGCGCAACGCGGACGCAACGCCCGCCACTTGGTTATGGAACGGTTCGATCGAGTTCGTGTCGTTGACCAGATCGTTGCCATGTATGAGGTGGTATTGAAACACCGATGACCTCCCCGCTCGTCAGCGTCGTGATCCCGACCTATAATTATGGGCGCTACATTTGTGAGACGGTCGAGAGCGCGTTGGGCCAGTCCTACTCTCCGGTTGAGATCATCGTCGTCGACGACGGTTCCACGGACGACACTCGGGAGCGCCTCGCCGCTTACGGCGACCGCATGCGCTACATCCACCAACAGAACCGCGGTCTGTCGGCTGCTCGGAACACAGGCATTCAAGCGGCACAGGGCGAGTTTGTCGCGCTGCTGGATTCGGACGATCTCTGGTTGCCGGACAAAGTCGAGCGACAAGTGACCGTCGCTATCCAGCAACCCGATATCGGGCTGGTGGCTACAGAGCGGTTCGCGATCGATGAAACCGGGCGGCGGCTGGACTACGTGGCCGAATCCTGCTCCCAAGAAGGGCTTTGTGAGTTGACCGCGCACGATCTGCTGGAGTTTCCCGCATTCAGCCCGTCTTCCGTTCTCGTCCGCAGAGATTGTCTACGAAGGGTGGGCGGATTCGATGAGGGCCTCACCGCCGTCGAGGACATGGAAATGTGGGTGCGCATCGCCGCGCGCTTTCGGGTGGTGCGCTTGAATGCGACGCTCACGGCTCAGAGGTTTCATTCGAAAAGCATGAGTCATCAGGCCGATTCGATGTTCCAAAACCACCAGAAGGCCATCACCCAGTTATTCGCAGGAGTTCCGCAACTGCACGGGCAACACAAATGGCGACGGGTTGCGGAGGCACGGATGTACCGGGAAGTGGCGTTCATGCGATTCAGCGGCGGAGACCGCGCGGGCGCCCTCGCTGATTTGCTGCGTTCGGCCTGCCGCTGGCCGTTCGCCCTGCGCAACCGCCAGGCGCAAAAGAGACCCCTCGAGCGAGCCAGGATGTTGTTGCGATACAGTCTTGCTGGAAAACGCGCTACGGAAGGAGCCGGCTAAATCCATGGGGTTCCTCCTGGTCTGTCTTTACGTCGCCGTCCTGTTGTTGCGCCCGCAGGAATGGTACGACCCGATCAAGGGATACGAACTGGTGAACATCATTGCGATCCCGACGATTCTGATTGCGTTCATTCAACAAAGCAAGAGCAAGGCGGGTGGTTTCTTTTTACGGAACCGGTTTTCCCAGGCCATGCTGGGATTGTTCGCCTCGGTGATGCTGTCTCAACTGGTCAGGCTTCGCATTTCCGGTGCGATCGATGCCGTCCGGGAATTTGGGAAGATCGTGATCCTTTTCTACCTGGTGGCGATCCTGGTCAATACGCCCCGTCGCGTAAGAATCATGATGTGGGTCATCATCGGTTCGTCCATGATCCTCGCCTATCATACCTACCTGCAAGTCCAGACGGGCCACGGTTTCGGCAATATCGAACCCTACGGCTCCTTCGATTCGGGAGATTTTCGAGTCATCGGCTCCGGCATCTTTGCAGACCCGAATGATTTCGCCATGCTCTATCTGATGGCCATGCCGTTCGCCTTCTGTCTCCTGACGGCGGGTGGGGCCATCGCCAGCAAGCTGCTCCTGCTCGGCACCCTGCCCCCCATGGTGTACGTGCTCTACTATACGCAATCGCGTGGCGGTGTCATCGGGTTTTGTGCCATGTTCATAGCGTACTTCTGGACGACCGCGAAAAACCTCATGATTCGTGTCTTCCTATTGATCACCTTGCTCTCGGTCATCGCATTTTTCGGCCCGGAGCGCGCCCGCGGCGCGTACGTGGAAGGCTCGGCGTCAGGACGCATCATGGCGTGGGGGTACGGGATCCAAATGCTGAAAGAGGACCCGCTGTTCGGGTTCGGGTACCAACGATGGCCGGAATTCAGCGGCGGCATTGTCGCGCACAATTCGCTGGTCAATTGTTTCGCGGAACTCGGCTTGGTCGGCTACATCTGCTGGTTCTCACTGTGCCTGCTCATCGTGAAGTCGGTGCTCCGCGTCGCTCGCGCCAAAGGCCAGGTCGATTTACGAACACGGCGGGTCGCCAACGGACTGTTCGCGGCCCAAGTCGGCTACCTGACCGCGGCTTTCTTTCTCACGCGAACCTATAATCCCGTATTGTACTTCCTCCTCGGCATGGGGGTGGGGCTCACCCTCTGGGTTGAAAGCCAATTACCGCCCAACTCGCCGCTGCTGCACATTTCCACACGCGACGTGAGGCAAAGCACGATCTATGCGGTCGCGAGCATTCCCGCAATCTGGCTCATCATCCGCGCCTATTGGGCCGTGAGCGGCTCGAGTTAAGCCATCGAACAACCATGCTGTTTAATTCCTGGCAATTCTTCGTCTTTCTCGCGGTCGTTCTGGCGTTGTACTACTCCCTAGCAACGCTGCCGCAGAATCGTATGTTGCTGGTCGCCAGCTATTTCTTCTACGGATGGTGGGATTGGCGGTTCACCAGCCTGTTGATGATTTCGACGATCTTTGACTTCCACATTTCCATCGCCATCGAAAACGCCACGGCACAGCATCGCCGGAAACTCCTGTTGCTGGTCAGCATCCTGGTGAACTTCGGGATGCTGGGCTTCTTCAAGTATTTCAACTTTTTTATCGATTCCGCCGCGCACGTTATCCAATGGTTCGGCCTTCAACCGCACCGGCCAGTTCTCCGCATCATTCTGCCGGCGGGAATCTCGTTCTACACGTTCCAGACGATGAACTACGTAATCGACGTGTATAAACGGAAGATGAAGCCCACCAACGACTTCCTGACCTATGCTCTCTTTGTGTCCTACTTCCCGCACCTGGTCGCGGGTCCGATCATTCGCGCGGAAGTCCTGTTACCCCAGTTGCTCCGCAAACGCATCGTCACGAACGAACACCTCAACACCGGCGGCGCGCTCATCCTCATCGGATTGTTCAAGAAAGTGGTGATCGCCGATGTCCTGTCGCCCGACGTCGAGCCCTTGTTCACCACGCCGCACGCGTTTTCGTCGCTCCTGTTGCTGAAGGGGCTATACTATTTTTCCCTGCAAATTTACTGCGACTTTTCCGGCTACACCGATATTGCCCGGGGGGTCAGCCGGTTGATGGGCATTGAGTTGCCCGAGAATTTCAACCAACCGTATCTCTCCCGCAACATCACCGAATTCTGGAGACGCTGGCACATCTCACTGTCCACGTGGCTCCGCGATTACCTCTACATTCCCCTCGGCGGCAATCGCCGCGGCCGACTCAGGACCTATCTGAATCTGTTCATCACGATGTTGCTGGGCGGACTGTGGCATGGGGCCAATTGGACATTCGTCGCCTGGGGGTTCCTCCACGGATTGTACCTCGCCGCCCACAAATTTTATCTCGAATTGCGTTCTCCCGCGGAGTCAGCGAGGTCGAGCTGGCTCCTGAATGTGGCCAAGGTGTTCGTCACCTTTCACCTCGTCGCTCTCACGTGGATATTCTTCCGAGCTCCCAACTTCCCAACCGCGTTCTCCTATCTCATGGGCATTCTGCACTGGCATGGAGGATTCAACGTGGTGGAGATGGCCGGCGCCATTTGGTTCATCCTCGTCGTCCTGGCGCTCGATCTGCCCCAATACTTTTCCGAGAGTCACACCATCATTCTGCGCTGGCCGTGGATCGTCCGCGGCCTTGCCTATGCGACAATGATCACAATGATCTTTGTCTCGCGAAGTGACCGTGCCATCCCCTTTATCTATTTTCAGTTTTGACACCCTGCAGATCCGTTGGGGCGTTCCTCGTGGACTCCTGACCGCAGTCATTTTGCTGGGGGTCTTGGATTTCGGTTTGTCTCGCGCCGACTGGCCGTATCGCAAGTATCCGTCCAGCTATGTCGGCACATTCCTGGCCCAGGAAGAAGTGTTGCGGAGCGACCCTGTACCGCCACGCATTATTATCCTCGGCAATTCGCGCTCCAAGGGCGGATTGCTTTCCCGCGAAATGGAACACCTCCTGGGGCTGCCCAAGGACACCGTCTTGAACCTATCTATCGAGAGTGGCGATCTTTACGACAACTGCATTCTTCAACAGCGCAACCGTCAGCGGATGAAATCCGCCCGGCTGTTGATCTGCTGCGTCGATGCTTATCAGTGGAACGCGAACTTTCCGCTGAGTGAGCGGTTCAACCATTTTGCCAGTCTGACCGATCGTCTGAATCTGGACCCGTCCGTTCCGAGTTTGTTTGGCTGGTTCTTTCGCACCGAGGAAAAAGCGGCGCTGTATCACGCGATCTTTCGGAGAATCCAAGCACGGGTTGTCTCAACGTTGCGGCCGATCGCCGAGAAAGAGCCAAGGGGAGCGCCGGGCAACCAACCTACAGCGCCCCCGGCCTTGGGGCCGGTGGAAGATCCCGTCGCCTACTGGTACGGCCATTTTAAGTTGTCCCCAGAACGGCTCTCTCTCCTCCAGAAAATTGTGCATGCTGCGCAAGAAGACGGCCAGCAAGTTCTCGTTGTTCAATTGCCAGTGCGAGACGAATGGCTGCGCGAAGTGCGTCGGACACATTCAGCAGATTATGATGAGTACAAAGCGACGATTCACAGCCTCGACGGTGTCTCCGTCGCCCTCTTTGATGATGCGTCGAGTTGCGGGCTGCTGGCTGCCGATTTTCAGGATTGGGAGCATCTGAACCCGACCGGCGCTGCCAGGTTCACACAACTATGGTGCGATTGGCTGACGAACCACGAAAGGGATACGTTGACCGCAATTGGTGCCAGCGCCAGATGACGGTCCACACCGGTCCTGTTGCACCCGAACACACACCGCACCCGATGTCCTTGCAAACAGCCATTCAACCGGAGAAAATGAGAGCAAGCTTATGAAGGCAGTCATCCTCGCAGGTGGTTTGGGCACTCGATTACGCCCATTCACCGAGATCATTCCGAAACCGTTGCTCCCCATCGGCGAAAAGTCGGTTCTCGAAATCCAAATCGAGCGGCTCAAGAAGCATGGGTTCGATGAGATTTTTCTCGCCACGAACTACAAGGCCGACTACCTCGAACGCTTTGTCGGTGACGGCTCCCAATATGGCGTGCGCGTGACCGTCAGCGAGGAAACCAAGCCGCTGGGTACGGCAGGACCTGTCACCCTTTTGCGCGACAAGTTGACCGAACCGTTTGTGGTGATGAATGGCGATATTCTCAGCCTGATCGATTTTACGGACTTCTACCAGTTTGCGATGAAACACGAGGCCTGGCTCACCCTCGCGATTCGGCAGCACATCACGCCGTATGCTTTCGGAGACATCTTTTTCGAGGGCGATCGCGTCACCGGGATCGAGGAAAAGCCGAACATCGTCAAGTTCATCCTGGCGGGCATCTACATCATGCGCCCCGAGATTTTCGAGATGATTCCCGCGGATACCTACTTCGGTATGGACCTGCTAATCAAGGCGATGCTCAAACGCGGCTCGCCCGTGGTAAAATACAACCTCGAAGCGTACTGGCTGGATATCGGGCAAATCACCGACTTCGAGAAGGCGCAGGACATCTACCGTCAGCACTTTAAAGAGGACTAATCATGCGCGTTTTGGTTACAGGTTGCGCCGGCTACATCGGCTCCGTTCTGACTCGTCAATTGCTCCACAAGGGCCACCATGTCCGGGGCGTGGACGCCCTGTTCTTCGGCGGCGATTCCCTGCTGGACATCGTCACGCATCCGCGCTTCGAATTCGTCCGCGCCGACGTGCGCGATACCAAGGCCTTGGCGGCCACGCTCGACGGCGTCGAAGCGGTCGCGCACCTGGCCGCAATCGTTGGCGATCCTGCCTGCGCCCAACAACCAGACCTCGCCCGCGCAATCAACTTGGAAGCGTCCACGACGTTGCTCCGGCTTTGTAATGAGAGCCCCATCATCCAACGGTTCGCGTTCGCGTCCACCTGCAGCAACTACGGCAAAATGCAGGGTGATGGATACCTTGATGAAACATCCCCACTTCGCCCGGTTTCGCTGTATGCCGAACTCAAGGTCGGATTCGAGAAGCATCTCCTACAAGCTTCCCTGCGGCCCAACCTCGTCCCTACCGCCCTGCGTTTCGCCACCGTCTATGGAGTGTCTCCACGGATGCGGTTCGATCTGACGGTCAACGAGTTCGTCCGCGATCTGGCATTGGGAAGAACGCTGCGCGTTTTCGGCCAGCAGTTTTGGCGGCCCTACTGCCACGTCGAAGACCTGGCCCGCTCCGTTGTTCTCGTCCTCGAATGCCCCGCCGACAAAGTCCGACAGAATGTTTTCAACGTCGGGGATACGCGCGAGAATTACACCAAAGAAATGATCGTCAACGAAATCTTCAAATGTCTGCATGACCTGCCCCGCTCGTTGGTCACGTATGTGCAAAAGACGGAAGACCCTCGCGATTACCGTGTCGATTTTTCGAAGATTCATTCGACGCTGGGATTCGAAATCACCAAGCGCGTTCCCGATGGTATTCGGGAACTCTCCGTCCTGCTTCGTCAGGGAGTGATCAGCGATCCGGATGCGGCTCGATTCAAGAATGTCTGATCATTTCAAAAGCTTCATTCCGCTCAGCGTTCCCGTTATCCAGGGAAACGAGTGGGCGTACGTCAAGGAATGCCTCGACACCGGGTGGGTCTCTTCGGCCGGCAAGTTTGTTGACCGCTTCGAACAGGAGACCAGTCAGTTCACGGGAGCGAAATACGCCGTGGCGTGCGCCACCGGCACCGCCGCCCTGCATGTCGCGCTCCGAATTGCGGGGGTCACGGCGGGGGACGAGGTCATTGTGCCCACCGTCACGTTCATCGCATCGATCAATTCCGTGCGGTACGTTGATGCCCACCCCGTGTTCATGGATTGCGACGAGTACTACAACCTAGACGCCGGGAAGATGCGCGACTTCATCCTCCAAGAAACCGTGTTCAAAGACGGTCACACATACAATCGACAGACCAATCGTCGCATTGCCACGGTCATGCCCGTCCACGTGTTCGGCAATGCCGCGTGGCTCGATGAACTCTTACCGCTGTGCCGAGAGCGCAACATCAAGGTCATCGAAGATGCTGCTGAAAGTATCGGCACGAAGTACACGGCCGGCCCATTCAAGGGCCGGCACACCGGCACCGTTGGCGACATTGGGTGCCTGTCGTTCAATGGCAACAAGATCATCACCACCGGCGGCGGGGGCATGATCCTTACCAACCACCGCGAGTACGCCGACCGCGCGAAATATCTCACCACCCAGGCCAAGGATGATGAGGTGAGGTTTGTTCATAATGACGTCGGCTACAACTACCGGCTGACGAATGTTCAAGCCGCCATCGGCGTGGCCCAACTGGAGCAACTGCCCAAGTACCTGGACCTGAAACGGAAAACCTATTCGGCTTACAAAGCCCAGATCGACGCCATTCCCGGCCTCCACTTGGCCGAAGGTCCTGAGTACGCTGCAAACAACTACTGGATGTACGCGTTGCAAATTGACCGCGCGCAATACGGCTTGGACCGGGAGCAACTCATGGCCAGAATGAGCCAAAACCAGATCCAAACGCGCCCCCTCTGGCAGTTGAATCATCTACAACGCCCTTATACGACCTGTCAGCATTATCAGATTGACCGAGCAAACCATCTGCTGGATGTCACGCTGAACCTGCCCTGTTCGGTTGACTTGACTCCGGCGCAAATTCAGCGTGTGATCGAAGTCCTGCGACAAAGACCATGAAGGACATCGTGATCGTCGGGCACGGCGGGCTGGCACGCGAGATCGCGTTCCTCATCGGGGAAATCAATCGGGCCACACCCATGTGGAATCTACTCGGCTACATTGCCTCCGATGCAGAGTCCGTTTCCAAGATGGTGGGCCGACACACCGTGCGGGGGACCGACGAGTGGCTCTCGAAGTTCACGAAAGAAATCGCCGTGGCCATTGCCATCGGCCAACCATCGCGGCTGCGCACGTTGCACGAACGCTTTCGCCAGAACCCGAAACTGTCGTTTCCAAACCTTATTCATCCTTCGGTCACCGGAGACTGGGAACGGATCGCGATGGATTCGGGTAACATTGTCCTGAACAACGCGTCGTTCACGACCGATATCAAGCTCGGGTCTCTGAATATCGTCAATCCCGGTGCCACGATCGCGCATGATTGTGTATTGGGAAGTTACAACCTCATCAATCCCGGAGCGTGCTTGTCAGGCGAGGTGGTGCTGGGCGACGAAATCCTCATGGGCACCGGCGCGCGGGTCCTCCAGCAATTACGCTTGTGCACTCGTTCGGTTATTGGAGCCGGGGCCGTCGTCACCCGAAGCATCGAAAAGCCGGGCGTGTACATCGGCATCCCGGCGCGGGAAATGAGCGCGGCTCGTGTGTGAGCAGACGGAGAAATCGACGTGAAAACACTCATCAGCGTCATCGCCTACAACGAAGAACGAAATATCCGTGCGACGATTGAGGACCTGCGCGCGCACAACTGCGGCTTCGACATCGTCGTCATCGATAATGGGTCACGCGACGCCACCGCCGCGATTTGCCGCGAACTGGGTGTGCCCGTCGTCTCGCACTGCATTAATACCGGCGGTTCCATGGGTACCGTCACCAGCTATTTCAATTATGCCTATCACCACGACTATGATTGCCTTTGCCAATTTGACGGTGACGGACAACATCTGGCCACCGAGTTGCCATCGATCATTGGGCCGGTGCAGCGCGGCGAAGCGGATTATGTGATCGGTTCACGGTTTCTCGCCAAGGAAGGGTTCCAGTCCACGGCCCTGCGCCGAATCGGGATCTCGTCCTTCTCCTGGATCGTGTCCAGCATTGTCGGCCAGAAGGTCACGGATGTGACCTCCGGTTTCCGCGCCTACAGTCGAAAGGTCATCGAGTTTTTCGGAGCCTACTATCGGTATGAAGTTCACGACACGAGCCAGCTGCTGCTCCTGAGCCATTTCGGTGGGGCACAGATCACCGAGGTGCCGATCCGTATGCGCGAGCGGGCGCATGGAATGTCCGAATATGGATTGCGTGACGCGTTCACGTTTCCGCTCAAGGGAATCCTGAGTATTACCGGCGCGCTGCTGCAGCGCCAACAAATCCAGGTCGGAAGGCGGTAATAGTTATGGGACTGAAAATTAAACTCATCGCGTTCGCCCTGGGCCTCGTGTTCTTTTACGTGGTGCTGCGCAACGTGAAGCGAAACACGTTCCGTCCGAGCTACGCCGTATTGTGGCTCGGCATGGCGGCCTTTCTCCTGTCCATCGCCGTGCTGGAGCCGCTCTACAAGTGGATCGCCACCTCCGTCATCGGCATCCTCGACGCGCGCCACATCATTTACATAGTGCTCATCAGTTTCTTGCTTGTGTACGTCTTCTTCCTGACTTCCATGGTTACCCGCCTGTCGAACCAGGTTCTGCAGTTGATCAGCGCCATCGCCATCCTGGAAACCAAACTGGCCGAGCAGACGAAATCTCAACGCAACCGTGCGGACGCCACCACCGTCGATCCTCCCCAGGGAACCCCACCATGAAGCAGAAGCAACTGCTACTGGCGTTGATCCTGATTGCTGCATTCGGCGCTCGTGTCGGGTACTCGCTGGCGAAAGGTATCGGTCGTGAACCCGGCCGACCTTCGGACGATGCCTCCTTCTACAGCCGCTACGCTTGGAATCTTGCACAAGGAAACGGCTTCCGTGGTCCCGAGCCCGGCGTCGACGGCGAGGTGCTGTCCGCTTACCTGCCGCCCGGCGCGCCGGCGTTGTTCGCCCTTGTATACGTCATCTTCGGAAAGAGCTATGCCGCTGTTCGTATCGTGCACGCCCTGCTGGGCGCCGCGTCGGCGTTTCTGCTCTTCCTCCTGGCAAAGGCGGTCATCAATGAGCGCGCCGGTTACGTCGCCGCCGCCGTGTACGCCCTGTATCCCAGCGCGATCTTCTATAGCGACTTGCTGCTGACGGAAACACTGTACACGTTCTGTCTCATCCTCTGCCTGTGGCTCTGCGTCGCCCGGTTCGCGCCGCGACCAACCTGGAAAAGCGCGGCAGCATGCGGAATCGCGCTCGGCCTCGCGGCGCTCGTTCGTCCGACGATATTCCTGCTGATGCCTTTGCTGGTGCTCTGGGGATTATTTGTCCTCAAGGGCGTCCGCGCCAAGACGCTCATCTTCGTCGTCGCCGCGGTGACCTATCTGACAACCGTGCCGTGGTCGCTGCGCAACTACTTTCTCTATCATCGGTTCATCCTGGTTGCCCCGAGGACCTGGACCGAGATCCTGGGGGGCAACAATCCCGTCGTCGCCACCGACCCGAAGTATGCGGGCTATTGCATTTGGTACAGTCAGGTTCCCGGCTGGGAACACAAGTTCGACGGTGTTCCCCAGATCGGACGGGAAGCCATCGCCAAACAATTGGCGACCCAGTGGTTGTCCGAGCACCCCGACAAATGGTGGTATCTGTCTCGCAGCAAATTCATCCGGTTCTGGTCCCCGTTTCTGCATCAGGATAATCGCACCAATCGACTGATCATGCTGTTGAGCTGGGGACCCGTGTTGGTGTTCTTCATTCCAGCGTTCTTCGTGACACTGGTCAAATTCCTGCAGGAGCGTAATCCGGGACTTCTCTTGCACCTGTTCATCCTCTCGAATCTGGCAATTGCCCTGATCTTTTACGCCATGCCGCGCCTCCGCTATCCCATGGAACCCTTTTGCATCATCCTCGCCAGCGGGACGGTGGTCTGGCTGTGGGAGAAAATGTTCGGCGGGTCGACGCCGACGGGAGCGCCGGCTACCTGAGTTATCGGAATCCTGTGTCCAGTCTCTGCGAAAACCTCAATCGCTTCGCCGAACGGCTCCGGCCGCGGCTTCCGTTGTGGATTGTGCTGGCTGTCGTCATTCCCCGGCTGGTATTCCTCGCGATCTCTCCCGGCCGCAACGTCTACGGAAACGCACCGGGCGAGTTGGCAGTTGCCCGGAACATCACGGCGGGTCATGGCTATGTCGATGCCAACGGACAACCCGATAGCGACTTCAATCCCGGCTACCCGGCTTTTCTATCGCTGTGCCGGTTTCTTTTCGGGGACTCACTATGGCCAATCAAACTCGCGCACATCGCCTTCGATGTCGGTACAGCCCTGGCGTTGACCGGGGTGTTGGCCGGCGCTTGTTCCACGTTGACTGTCATCCTGCTCGCCGCGGCGTTTGCGCTCCATCCGTTGTTCCTCCTGCTCTGTAACAACGTCAACGATGAACCTCTTCTCACATTCCTCGTCGCGATCAGCTTTGTGGCACTTTACCGCGCTCTCAATCACCCATCCTACTGGCGTTTTGTAATTGCGGGAGCAACAGTCGGCCTCGCCATCTTCACGAAGAGCACGGCCATCTTTCTGCCGTTGTTTCTGGCCGGCGTCCTCTGGTTGGCCACGAGAAAAGCAGGCGCTTTTTCACTGCGCCACTGGATTGTATATTTACTCGCATCCATCGCTGTGCTGCTACCCTGGTCCTATCGCAACTACGTCGCACTTGGTCACTTCGCGTTCAATGTTCACAACATCGGACAAAACTTGTGGTTCGGGTCAGACCCGCGTATTTTCACCAGCTATGGGAAAGCGATGCGAGCCAACGCCGCCGAACTCGCCGCCGAGATGACGGCGCGCGGAATTCGTCCACCAGCAACCGGCAACGATTTCGACCGCCAACACTGGCAATTACAGATGGCCATCCAAGAATACAAAGATCTCCTGCATCACCCCGTCGCCCTGACGCGGCTTTTGTGGTTGAAAGCGACGCGGACCCTCTATGCCAGCGAGGACCGCCCTTCCGGACACCTGCCGATGATTCTGCTGCAAGTGCCCACCTTGCTCTTGGCTGCATACGGAATCACAAGATTATGGAAGCGAGTTGAAACCCAAACCCTGGCCTGGCTGCTGACGCTCTATGTCGGTTACTATTATTCCGTCGTGTCCGTCGGAATGCCGATGGTTCGGTACTTTGTCCCGGCCATCCCGTTTCTGCTGGCCGGCGCGGCTGTCGGCCTGGCTGCACTACTACAAACGGCGAAAAACGCGACGTCCATCGTGACCCATCTGGAACCGTTGAAACAATGACCCGTATCCCATTCCTCGACCTGAAAGCTCAATACGCGACCATCCGCGACGAAGTGCAAGCGGCCCTCGCTGACGTGTGCGACTCCGCGCGCTTCGCGCAGGGTCCGCCGACAACCGCATTCGAACAGGAGTTTGCTGCGTACTGCGGCGTCGCCCATTGCGTCAGTCTGAATAGCGGCACCAGCGCGTTGCACCTTGCCCTCCGCTGCCTCAACGTTGGCCCTGGCGACGAGGTGATTACCACGCCTTTCACCTTCATCGCCACCGCCTGGGCCACCAGCTATGTGGGCGCCACGCCCGTCTTCGTTGACATCGATCCCGTGCGTCGCACGCTCGACCCGGCCAAACTGGAAGCCGCCGTGACTCCGCGCACCAAGGCAATCATGCCGGTGCATATTTTCGGCACGCCAGCCGACATGGATTCCATCAATGCCGTTGCCACCAAGTACAAGCTCCCTCTCGTGCAAGACGCCGCACAGGCACACGGCGCCCGCTACAAAGGCAAACGCATGGGCCAGTTGGGCGCCATCTCCTGCTTCAGTTTCTACCCGACAAAGAACCTTGGCGCGTATGGTGAAGGAGGAGCGCTGTTGGCCAACGACGACAAACTTGCGATCCGCGCCCGCTCCTTGCGCGAGCACGCGCAGAGCGCCCGCTACGTCCACGAAGAAGTCGGCTACAACTACCGCATGGACAGCTTTCAAGCCGCCGTGCTGCGGGTGAAACTCAAACGCCTCGATGCCTGGAATGCCGCGCGTGCCGCCCATGCCCGTCGATACACCGAACTGCTCGCGGGCACATCCTACGGTCTGCCGGCGGTGCCTGCCGACTCCGAACCCGTATGGCACTGCTACGTCATCGAGTGTGACAACCGTGACCGTGTCCGCGCGGCTCTGAGCGAGGCAGGGATCGACACGACCGTCAATTACCCGGTGCCCCTGCACCTGCAACCGGTGTATCGTCCGCTTGGTTATCATCGCGGCGATCTGCCGACCGCGGAGCGGCTCTGCGACCGTTGCCTTTCACTTCCCATTTACCCCGAGTTGAGCCCCGAGCAAATCAACGCCGTCGCGCGCGCCCTCCGTGCCGCCGCCTGAAACCATCATGCAGGTCGTGCTCGGTCTGCGAGTCGGCGGACTCGAGCGGGTCGTGGTCGATTTGGTCAATCACGCCTCGGACCAATTTCGATTCGTTGTCTGCTGCCTGGAGGAACCGGGGCCATGGGCCAGCGAAATTCCGCCAGATAGGGGAAAAGTTGTGGCACTCGATAAGAAACCCGGCGTGGACTGGCGCCTGATTTGGAAAATCGCCAGCCTTGCCCGCGCAGAAAGGGTCGACGTAATCCATACGCACAATTCGACGGCGCATTTCTACGGAGCGGTCGCCGCGCGATTCACCAAGGCACGGGTGTTACACACCGAACACGGCAAGAACGTCGGCGAGGAAGCTCGGTATCATCGCCTCAATTGCATCGCGGCGCGCTTCACCGATTTTACCGTCGCTGTTTCCGAGAAGAATGCCGAGATCGCGGTGGCGCACGAGGGCGCCGTCGCATCAAAACTCAAGGTGATTCCCAATGGTATTCGCGTCGACCGTTTTGCCGCGCCGCGGCACGCCCCAGGCCGTCACATCGGCACGGTTGGACGGCTTGTTCCCGAAAAGAACTACCCGCTCTTGTTGCGCGCCACGGCGGCGATTCGCGATGCGGAGCTGGTATTCGTTGGCGATGGACCGTTGCGCGAGGAACTCCAGAGGCAAGCCGGCGCCCGCGTCTCGTTTCTCGGCCAGCGTGCGGATGTGTCCGAACTGCTGGCGGGGTTCGACGTGTTCGTGCTCCCTTCAAATACCGAAGGCATGAGCATTGCCTTGCTGGAAGCCATGGCTGCGGGGTGTCCGATCGTGGTCACCGCCGTCGGCGGAAACGTTGAATTGATCAAGCACATGCAGACGGGTCTGGTGGTACCGCCCAACGATGAAGCTGCCTTGCGCACCGCGATCGAGCGATTGCTGGCGGACCCGGTGCTGGCCACCCGGCTCGGCACGGCAGCACGCGCTGTTGCCGAGAAGGATCACAGCGTCAAGGCCATGACCGAACGTTACGAAGAACTATGGCGCCAGCTCGCCGCATGAAGTTCTTGTTCGTTTCCAACCTCTTCCCCAACGGGGCGGAACCGACCCGTGGAATGCACAATGCCCAGCAGGTTGCCGCGCTCGCGAAGCGCTGTGAGATCAAGGTCGTTTCCCCCATGCACCAACCCGTACCCGATGAAGCCTGGCGGGGTATCGCCGTGACGCATCCGCGATTCGTCCATGTCCCCTTGCTCTCGCGGCCATTGAACGGTTGGTTGTTCGCGCGCGCCGTTGAACCGGTCATCCGGCGGGAACGTCCCGATATCGTACTGGTCAACTGGGCCTATCCGGACGCCTACGGCGTAATGCTCGTGGCCAACAAACTGAAATTGCCGTTCGCTACGACCGTACAGGGAAGCGATGTGAATGTGTTCTTCCAAAATGCAGCTCGCAAACGCCAAGTGCTCCGCGCCCTGCGGGCCAGCCGCGCCGTATTCTGCCGCAGCGAGGCCCTGCGCGAAACGCTAGCGGCGGAAGGCGTCGCTGCCACAACGGTTTATAATGGCGTCGACCACGAGCGATTCCGCCTGATCGATCGCACGGAAACGTGCCGCAAATTCGGACTCGATTCGAAGCGCCGTCGCATCTTGTACGTTGGAAACCTGTTGCCGGTGAAAGGCCCGACGATATTGGCCAGTGGGTTCCAACATCTCCTGTGTCATTCGCGTTCGGGTCAGTCCTCAAGCCCGGGCTCAGAAGGAGTCACGACCGCTTGCGACGAGCCGCTTTGCTACGGGAAGAGCGGCAACTTCGGAGACTTGGATGTGATTTTCCTCGGAACCGGTTCCGAGGCGGCACCGCTTCAAAAGGCATTTTGTATGTTCGTCGCAACGTCAACAACCCCGTACTGGCGCGACGACTGTCCAACCGTGTTCCTGCTCGGCGCACGCCCGCACGACGAAATTCCGTTGTGGATGAACGCTTGCGATGTGTTGTGCCTGCCGAGTCTGAGTGAAGGCCTGCCCAACGTCGCACTGGAAGCGATGGCGTGCGGACTTCCCGTCGTTGCCTCGCGTGTCGGCGGCGTCCCCGAAGTCGTGCGTGATGGTGTCAATGGCTTTCTCGTGCCACCGTCCAACCCGGCCGCCCTTGCCGACGCGCTACGCCGCGCCCTCGCAACCAAATGGGACCGCGAAGCAATTCGCGCATCGGTTTCTCAATTCGATTGGGACGTGAACGCGCGTACCGTGCTGGACACGTTAAGCAAAGTGCTTGCCGCATGATCCAATCAATCGTCAGGCTTGTCCGACGGGCTGTCATTCGGTGGAAGGATTCCGTGAAGTATTCGCCGCGCACCGCCAAAGTGTTGTTAGGGGGAACAAGAATACGACTTCGATTGGTTTGTGACGATGCGCAACGTGCGAACCTTCTTATGCGGGCCTATCGACTGGCTGGGACAAGACCTACACGCCAGGCTCTCCGCGAGGATGCGAAACGGTACTTGGATGACACGAAAGGTAACATCTGGCGGGAACAGCACATCGGCTGGACGCGCTACCCGCGGGCCGCCGAGGATTCGCATGTCAATCGCAGCATCGTGTTGAAAGCTCCGCGATCGACCGGCGAGAAAGGTGTACTGCTGGTCATGTTCGAGTACAACTGGCTGCGGCTGTTTGCCAACGTGAAGGACCTCGGGTACCTCAGCGAGAAGTTCGACATCATCCTCTCCACCAGTTGGTCGCCCACGGATTATGCGTTGTTGGCACTGGCGTTGCAGTCATTGAGCGGCACGATCTTCGTGCAAGCGTGCAATTATGGCGAGATTCCATGGATTGAAGAATTCAGCCCGCGATTGAAATGCCTGCCGTGCATCGCCTGTGACTGGATCAATCCCGAGTGCTACCAGCCCAAGCCTTATGCCCAGCGGCAGACCGACATCCTGATGGTCGCCAATTGGGCGCCGTTCAAGCGGCACTGGCAGTTCTTTGATGCATTGCGGCGAATGCCGCGCAACTTGCGGATTACGATGATCGGACAAGAGGAAGGTGGTCACACGCTGTCGATGCTGCGCGACCGGGCCGCCCTGTTCGGCGTGAAACAGGAGATCAACTTTGTCGAGAACATCACCATCGATGACGTCACCCACCACCAATGCGACAGCAGGATCTCGCTGATTCTTTCGCGTCGCGAGGGTTGTTGCGTCGCCGCGGTCGAATCGTTGTTCGCCGACTCGCCGCTGGGGATGATGCACGACGCCCACGTCGGCCCCAGGGCATACATTAACAAGGACACAGGCGTGCTATTGACGCCCGATCGCATGGATGTGCAGTTGCAGCGATTCCTTGACAACGCCGGGTCGTTTCGTGCGCGCGCATGGGCGACAGAGAATATCTCATGCACCAAATCCAGCGCGAAGGTCAACGCGTTGTTGCACTCCCACGCGGAACATCGCGGCGCGCCGTGGACTGCCGATTTGAAAACGCCCTATTGGCGCCCCTATCCAATATTTCTAAATGCACGTGATCGCGACGAAATGAGGCCGGTCTACAAAGAGTTGTGTGAACGCTTCCCCGAAGTGTTCGGGCCCGACCTGCTGGAAAAAGGTTCCTCATGAACTGTCCACTGTGTGACTCTGCCAGGGTTTCGCAGAAGCCCTGCCGGTTCAAGGAGATGATGCAGTGTGGCGCGTGTGGATTCATCTTCGCAACGAGTTCGACGGACTCGTCGGCACTTGGACTCTACGAAGAAGACTGGTCGAAAACGGAAGTGCACCCCACTTTCATTTATTCGCACGGTGAGTATACCGTTCGCAACGAGTGGAAGTCGCAGGCGTTATTGGATCGTCTCGAACCATTCCGCAAGGCAAACCGCCTCCTCGACGTCGGCTGCAGCGCGGCCTTCTTCCTCAAGATGGCGCGTGATCGAAAATGGGATGTGCAAGGCGTCGAGGTCTCCGACTTCGGCGTGAAGTTTTCTACGGAAGAGTTGAAAATCCCCGTCTTCCAGGGCTCCCTTCAGGACGCTCATTTTCCGGACGAGTCGTTCGACGCCGTTTTCAGTTCGCACGTTATCGAGCACGTGGGAAACCCGGTCAGCCTGCTCAAGGAGATGGGACGCATTCTCCGCCCCGGCGGCGCACTCATCACCGTCCTGCCGACACAGTTTGCCTCTCCCGCTTACCGGTTCTTCGGGAAATGGACGGGCGAAGGCCCGCCGCGCCACGTGTCCTATTTCACCAAGCGGGTCTTCGAAGATCGTCTGCGCCAACTGGGATTCTCCGTCCACTTCTCACGACAAAACGTCGAGTTGCAGAAAGTCCTGTCGATCCTGCTCCGACGACACGACTCGGCAGGCGCGAACGACGTCGTTTCGTCTTCCGCTTCCATCCAGGAATCCAGCAGCCTGTTCGTGCGGGCCGTCAAATCCGCCCTTAACCTTGCGGCCACCGGACTCGGCGTAGGAGATGAATTGACCACGATCGCAGTCAAAAACTCTGCACCAACTCACTGAAAGAGCCACCATGAAAATCAGCGTTTTCGGACTCGGATACGTCGGCTCAGTCACCGCAGTTTGTCTTGCTGACCGCAAACATGACGTGATCGGCGTGGAAGCGAATCCCGACAAGCTCGCCCTGTTCCGCGCCGGCCAAACTCCATTGTTCGAGCCCGGCCTCGCGGAATTGCTTGCAGAGGTTCACCACACCGGGCGCTTCACCGCCACCGCCAGCCCGGCGGAAGCGATCAAAGACTCAACGGTATCTTTCATCTGCGTGGGCACTCCGAGCAAAAAAGGAGGGCAGCCCGACATGTCTCACGTCGAGTGCGTGTCACGCGAGATCGGTGAAGCTCTCCGCGGCAAAAATGCTCTGCATATGATCGTCGTTCGCAGCACGATGTTGCCCGGTAGCATCGAGAGTGTGGTTGTCCCGCAGATCGAATCCGCCTCGGGAAAACAAGAGGGCCGGGATTTTCACGTCGTCGCCAACCCGGAGTTCATGCGCGAAGGCTCGGCCATCCGCGATTTTTACGAGCCGCCGTTCGTCGTGATCGGCGAACGCCATGCCGGAACAGGCGATTCACTCGCGGACTTGTACCGCTGTGTAGACGCGCCGCAGGTGCGCATCACGATTCGCGCCGCCGAGGCGATCAAGTTTGCCTGCAACGCATTCCACGCAATGAAAATCACCTTCGCCAACGAGATCGGCCAATTCTGCAAGGTCCAGGGCATCGACAGCCACGAAGTGATGGATATCGTGTGCCGGGATACGAAGCTCAACATCTCCAGGACCTATCTCAAGCCCGGTCTGGCCTATGGTGGTTCCTGTCTTCCGAAAGACCTGCGCGCCCTCGTCGGACGCGCCCGGGAAAAAGACATCGAATTGCCCATGCTCGACGCGATCGCGCGCAGCAACCTCAGCCAAATCCAACGCACCATCGAGGTCATCACCGAACTCGGCCATCGCGAGGTCGGGATTCTCGGGCTGAGTTTCAAGGTTGGCACCGACGACCTGCGCGAAAGTCCCATTGTCATCATGGCGGAGACCTTGCTCGGCAAGGGGTTTAAACTGGTCATTCATGATTCCGAAGTGGAATTGACCCGGTTGACCGGCGCCAACAAACGGTTCCTCGAAGACAAACTGCCCCACATCAATTCGTTGTTGGCCACATCGCTGCAGAATGTTGTCGCGCGGAGCACAACGCTGGTGATCTGTAAGAATGCGCCCGAATATCGCGAATTGCCGGGAGCACTGTCTGCTTATCACCACGTTGTCGACCTGGTGGCTGCAGTCAAGTACGCCAACATCCCGACAGCCCGGTATCACGGCCTGTACTGGTGAGAATCCTTACGCTCATTTCGAAATTCCCGTGGCCACTCACGGACGGCGCGGTCATCCGTGATTTCAACCTGCTTCGCGAAGCCGCCAAACGCCATGACGTATCGCTGCTTTGCTTCCTGTTCCAACCGACTGATCGTGAGCGTTTCGATGCGTTACGTCCGTACTGCCAGAAGATCGTTGGAATCGACCTCGTGCGTCCGAAGTGGCGGACGTTGGTAAACGCCGCCCAGAGCCTGGTAACGGCAGATCCGTTTATTATCCGTGAGTACTGGCGGACTGAAATGGCTCGCGTACTGGAGAAGTTTGTGGACGAGGAGCGAATCGACGTTGTCCACTCGCATTTCCTGCACATGAGCCAGTATGTCGGCCACAAGCGGAGCGCCGCGTTCGTGCACGACGCGCACAATCTCGAACATGTCCTCTGGCAACGGATGGAGCGCACCACAACGAATCCATTTAAGAAGGCGTTCATCCGTTCCCAATACGGCAAACTGATTCGGCTCCAACAGGATGTGGCACGCGCCAGCGAGAAATGCGTCGTTCTTTCCGACGAAGATCGCGCCGAATACCAGCACATTTGTCCTGAGGCTGATGTGACGACAGTGCCCAACGGTGCCGACGTCGAGTACTGGACACCAGGCGATACCAATGGCGCCGTCGAGCCGTCATCCATTCTTTACTTTGGCAACCTGAGTTGGCCGCCCCAAGCCGATGCCGCCGTTTACTTTCACGACAAGATTCTCCCCCTCGTTCGCCAGCGTGTGCCGGGTGTGACGTTTTATATAGCGGGGCAGAATCCACCCGAGACAGTGAAAGCTCTCGCTGGCGACGGCGTGATCGTCACCGGCTTCGTCCCCGATATGCGCGAGTACGTGGCCCGCGCCGCTGTCGTCGTGATGCCGTTGCGCGCCGGGGCAGGCACGAAGCATCGCGTGTTTCAGGCCATGTGCATGAAGAAACCGGTGGTCTGCACGGCCGTGGCCGCCGAGGGCATCGCCCTGACGCACGGCGAGACCGCCCTGCTCGCGGACGATCCTGAAACATTTGCCAACGCCACGGTTTCCCTGCTACAAGATACGGCGCTACGCCAGAGACTGGGCGAACGGAGCCGTCAGCTTGTCCTCGATCGCTACGATTGGCGGGCGATCTACGAACGACTGGAAGAGGCGTTTCAGGAGGCAGTCCGCAAACGGAAATGACAAACGGCAAGAGTTATCGTGTCGGTATCGTTGGCGCGGGTTACGTCAGCGAGTTCCATATCAAAGCGCTGAAACGTCTACCCAACGTGCGCATCGTGGGGATCACCGACCTCGATCGCACGCGCGCCCGGGCGACGGCCAACCGCTTCGACATCACGTCGCATCCGTCGTTGAAAGTAATGGCCGCCGAAGGCCTTGATGTCGTCCATGTCCTCACTCCACCCGACAGCCACGTTGATGTCGCGATCGAGGCGCTCTCGCTTGGCTGCCACGTTCTCGTCGAAAAACCCCTGGCGACAAGCGTCGAAGACTGCGACCGGCTGATCGCCGAAAGCCAGGCGCGCAATTTGCGAGTATGCGCAAACCACTCTTTGCTGGGTGATCCATTGATCAAGCGCGCATTGGAACTGGTCAAGACGGGCGTCATTGGCGACGTTCTCACCGTCGATTACCTGCGCAGTTCGAATTACCCGCCATATCGTGGCGGTCCCCTCCCCCCACATTATCGCGAGGGTGGCTACCAGTTTCGCGATCTCGGCGTGCACGCGCTGTACTTGCTGCAAGAGTTTCTTGGGAACATCCAGGATGTTCAGGCCGACTTTCGCACGTCAGGCTTGAAAGACAGCGATCCGAACATCCATTTCGACGAGTGGCGCGCCTTGGTGCGTTGCGCCAGGGGCACCGGCAACGTTCAGCTCTCGTGGAACGTGAAGCCGCTCCAGCATCAACTGATCATTCAAGGCACCCGCGGGACCTTGCGCGCGGATTTATTCGCGATGTACCTGACGCGCCGCCGCCACACGCCTTTGCCAAAGGCCGCGGAACGTGTGGCCAACGCGTTGGCAGAATCCGTTTCATCCGCGGCGCAGTTGATTTGGAATGCCACTCTGTTTGCCACCGGTCAGCTTCAACCATATCAAGGACTGCACAACTTCGTCGGCGCATTCTACGAATCTCTCAGCACCAACAACGCGATGCCGACAGGCCTCGAACAGGCCCGCGAAGTGGTGCGTTGGACGGAGCAGGTTGCGCGCGAAGCTGACCACGCCAAGGCCAAATTCCATGGTCAATACCGGCCGGGCAACCGGCCGGTGGTTGTCGTCACGGGCGCGAACGGCCTTCTTGGCAGCGCGTTCGTGAAACGCCTCATTCAGGAGGACGAGTATGTCCGACTGTTCGTGCGGCGTCTGCCTCCGCCGGAAATCGCGGATCATCCGCAAATCGAGGTTGTCCTCGGCGAGCTTGGTGATCCCGACGCGGTGGATCGCGCCATCGACGGCGCCACTGCAGTTTTTCATATCGGTGCAGCCATGGGCGGTGGTTGGGCGGCGCACGAGGCGGGCACTATCGCGGGCACCCGCAATGTGGTCGAAGCCTGCCTGACGCATGACGTGCCCAAAATGATTTACATCAGTTCCCTGTCGGTGATCGATTGGGCCGGGCATCCGGCCAACCAACCGGTCACCGAGTCCGCAACTTTGGAACCCACCCCCCAGCAACGCGGCTCTTACACGCAGGCAAAACTCGAAGCCGAGCGCATCGTCCGGGCAGCGGCGCAGGAACACGGTTTGCCGGTCGTCATTCTTCGTCCCGGCCAGATTTGGAGCGAGACCAGTCCGCTCATCACCGCCGCTGTGGGTATTCGCCTCGGTCAGTGGCTGGTTGTCATCGGGGACGACTCCAATCAGCTCCCCTTCGTACACGTGGATGATGTCGTCGAAGCCATCGTGCTCTCGACGCAAAGCCCGTTTACACATGGCGAGGTGTTTCAAGTGGTGGACAACGAGTTGATGAGCCGCGAGGAACTGGTGCGTCTGTATTCCCGCACGCGCGAACCACAGCTACGCGTTACGCGGATTCCCCTTGGGCTGGCGTGTGTCCTTGCCGGCGGCATCGAATGGATCACCACGACGTTGGGCCGCCCCGCGCCAATCTCACCGTACCGCCTGCGTTCCGCCGTTGCGCCGCTGGCGTTTGATTGCACCAAGGCGCGCGACCAACTTCACTGGGAGCCACGCGCTCACACTCGCGACGCGCTCCGCAGGTTGCTCGCGGCAAAATAAGTATCAGACTGTCGTTTCGGTCATCATGACGAGCTTTTGGATAACTGTTCTCTTTGTCTCCGCGGTTGCCATCGTTTGGTCGTATGCGATCTACCCGCTACTGCTCGCGCTGGTGCCCGAGCGGCGCTACGAACAAACCGATGGCCCTCGCGATTGGCCGTCCGTTTCCGTGTTGATCAGCGTGTACAACGAAGAAAAGCACATCGTGACGCGCATCGAAAACCTGCTCGCGCTCGATTATCCACGCGACAAGCTCGAAATCTTGATCGGATCGGATGGTTCGACGGACCGCACCAACGAATTGGTCAGGACATTTCCAGATGCCCGCGTGAAACTGCACGCGTTCGAGCAACGCGGGGGCAAGCCCAGCGTGCTCAACCGACTCGTGCCACAAGCGCGTTCCGAACTGCTCGTGTTCAGCGATGCGAACGCCATGTTCGGCCCGGACGCGCTTCGAAAACTCGCACGGCATTTTGCCAATCCGCAGATCGGCGGGGTGTGCGGGCGACTCGTGCTCCGTGGCGATGACAGCGAGACCGATGAAGGCCCGTACTGGAAACTGGAGACGTATTTGAAGACGCGAGAGAGCGCCCTTGATTCCTGCCTCGGGGCCAACGGAGCCATCTATGCCATCCGCAAATCGTACTGGCCACGGATACCCGACAACACGTTCGTGGATGATTTTGTCATTGGCATGCGGGTGCGCGAGGCGGGCCACCGGGTGATCTACGACACGAAAGCCGTCGCGACCGAGGAACTGCCGCAATCGGTCGGCCACGAAATGACCCGCCGCATCCGCATCGGTGCAGGCGACTTCCAGGCATTATTTCTGTGCTGGCGGTCGCTGGTGCCCTGGCACGGGTTTTACTCGATCGCGTTCTGGTCACACAAAGTCTTACGGTGGTTCGCCCCATTCTTGATGATCGCTGCCCTGATATCAAATGTCGTCTTACTGCCCCGACCGCTCTTCGGGGTGTTACTCGTGCTGCAAGGCGCGTTTTACTGTCTGGCGCTCTTTGGCGCGTTCCTCCGGAAGCGGAAAATCTTCCTATTCAGTGCTCCCTACTATTTCGTCACGATCAACCTCGCGCTATTGTTCGGGTTCTTCCGGTTTGTCACCGGCACACAACAAGCCGCGTGGAAACGGACGGCACGATAAACCATGTGCGGAATCGCTGGTAAATTCAATTTCCGTGACAACGCGCCGGTCGCGCGCGAGTTGATCGCGCGCATGAACGTGGCCCAAACGCATCGCGGGCCTGATGGCAGTGGCGAGTATTTCGACCGCGGTGTCGGCCTGGCGCACCGGCGCCTGAGCATCCTCGACGTCGAAGGCGGCCACCAACCGATGACCAACGAGGACAACACGATTTGGATCGTGTTCAACGGCGAGATTTACAATTTCCCCGAACTTCGCGATCGACTCGAGGCGAAGGGGCATAAGTTCCGTTCCCACTGCGATACAGAGGCGATCGTACACCTTTACGAAGACCTCGGTGAGAACTGTGTCGATGAGTTGCGCGGGATGTTTGCGTTTGCGATCTGGGACGCGCGTGTCGAGAAGTTGTTCATCGCGCGCGACCGTCTCGGCATCAAGCCTCTCCACTACGCCGTGCTCGGTGGTCGGTCGCTGGTCTTCGGCAGCGAAATCAAAGCTATACTCCAGGATGAAACCGTCCCGCGCTGTGTGAATCCCGACGCGCTCAGTGAATATATCAGCCTGCTGTACGTGCCCGATCCCGGCACCATGTTTGATGGCATCCATAAGTTGCCGCCGGCACACACGCTCACCTGTAACGGCAACGGCGTGCGTATCCGCCAGTACTGGGACGTTGATTACAACGTGAACGAATCACTCACCGAGGAGCAGGCGGCGGGTCAGCTCTTCGATCTGTTGAAAGGGACGGTCAAGGATCACCTGCTGTCTGACGTGCCTCTCGGCGCCTTCCTCAGCGGCGGGGTCGATTCGAGCACCATCGTCGGCCTGATGCGGGAGGTCATTACCGGCAAACTTGTCACCTCCTCCGTTGGTTTTGAAGAGGAAGCGTACAACGAACTGCCGTACGCGCGCCAGATGGCCGAGCGGTTTCACTCCGAACACCACGAGCACGTCGTCCACGCCGACATCGAGCATCTGTTTCCGCTCATTGTCTGGTCGTTTGACGAACCATTCGCGGACTCGTCGGCCATCCCCACATACTATGTCAGCAAGACTGCACGCGACAACGTCACGGTCGCTCTGAGCGGCGACGGCGGAGACGAATTGTTTGCCGGCTACTCGCGCTTTCGGCTGGGGCAATTGGAGCATCGACTGCGGCGGACACTCGGGCCGCTGCGGTTTCTGGGCGCGATGGCCCGTGTGTTTCCCGATGACGTGCGATTTAAAGCCAAGAACTCGCTGGAAAGCATCACGCGCACTCCCGATGATGCCTGCGCCCGCAAACATTTCCTTTACCTCTACACCGAAGAGGCGAAGCGGCATTTCATGGCGCAACCGGAGACGCACGATTACGCCGCCAAGTTTCGCGCGTTGTATCGCAACGCGCACGCGGCGCCTGACGACTGGCTCAACCGGGCATTGTATGTGGATCTGAAGACGTATCTCGTCGACGACATCCTCACCAAGGTCGACCGCATGAGCATGGCGGTGTCACTAGAGACGCGCCCGCCGTTGTTGGACCACAAGGTGGTCGAGTTTGTCGCCACGCTGCCGCCACGTTTCAAACTCAAAGGTTTCGAGAGTAAATACATCCTCAAGAAGGCCGCGACGCGCCTCGTGCCACAGGAAATCCTCTCGCGCAAAAAACAGGGATTCCGCCTCCCGATCGCGGAATGGTTAAGGAGCCAATTGCGCGGAACCGCTGAAGACCTCCTCCTTGGCCCGACAGCGACGCAGCGAGGATATTTCAAGAAGTCCGAAGTGGAAACACTCTGGCGCGATCACCTGAGCGGTCATCGTGACAATGCACACCAAATCTGGTCGCTCATTCTGTTGGAATTGTGGCACCGGAAGTATATTGACGATTCTCGTCCCCCGACCGCACCCAAGGCTTTTTCCGCCAATTGCTAATCATGCCCGGCCTCGTCGGCATCATCTCCACCACCCCGCAGAACGACATTGAGCGCGCCCTCGCGCGCATGATCGGGTCGGTGCGTCATTTCGACTGGTACAAGGTCGAGCAGTTCGTCTCACCCCAGCGCACTTTTGCCTGCGCTCACGTTCATCTCGGTATTCTGCCAACCAAGAATTCCTCACTGCGATGGCTTCACGGCGAGGAAACGGACGGTTTCACGCGCGTTGATTACGACGAGCACACGCAATCGCTCACCATCTCCAATGATGCGTTCGGCATGATGCCGTTGTTCTATTACCAAAATGCCAACCTGCTCGTTTTCGGCACCGAGATGAAGGCGGTGCTGGCCCATCCCGCTGTCAGTCCCAACATTGATATGCGAGGTCTCGCCGACCTCATGGCATTCGGGTTTATCTTCGGTGAAAAGACTCTCGTGCAAGGCTTGAATTGTCTACCCGGCGGGTCAACGCTGCGATTTGACGTCCACACGGGACAGACCAAGATTGAGCGACCTTGGGACTTTCGGCGGCACATTGGTCGGGGCTCACGCGGCAACGGTGAACTCCTTGACCAGATCGCTGACAGATTCAAATCCTCCGTGAGCAGGCGTTGTGGGGGTGGTTTACCGATCGGTGTTTCGCTGTCGGGCGGCTATGACTCGCGCACGATTACCGCAGCCATCAATCACCCACAAACGACGATCCAAACGCTTACCCTCGATGTGTCGGGCGGCGCGGACCAAATCATCGCCGAGCAAATCGCGCGTTGCACGAGCGGATTGCCGAATCATCACTTCATTGAGAACAGCACGGATTTCTTTGCGAAGTGGCCTCAGTACGTACGCGAGATGGTCTGGTTGAGTGACGGTATGTACTACGATGAAGCGTGCGTGATGATGTCCACGCTCGACCGGTACCGTGACTTCGGCGTTCAGATCGCCTTGCGCGGTCACGGCGGCGAACTGGCGCGCATGCAATGGGCCTATGAACTGGCCTGCAACCGGTTCATCCGGGATTGCCGGACACAGTCCGATGTGATGTCGCAACTGGTTCGGCAAATGGCGTTTGGTCTTGCCGACGCCGATTTGGACACGTTGTTTGCGCCGGAATTGGCGAAACTCCTCCGTGGCGCCGCGCGCGCATCCATGGAAGAAGCGTTCGCCGGGGTGGATGCCGCGTGGGACGTGATCGACCAGGTGAGTTGCGTGTTCGTTCAGGAGTATCTGCGGCGGCAATCCGTGCCGTCACTGGCACAACTGCGCAGTCGCGTTGAAGTACGGATGCCGTTTCTCGACCGTGAGTACGTGGACGCGGTATTGCAACTCGCTCCGACGGAGCGTCTCGGCACGCGAGTGCATCGTCATTTGTTGGCGCGGCACAATCCCGCGTTATTGCGCATCACCAACGCCAATACCGGTGCTCCCGCGGGTGCCGGTGATCTCACGCAACGCCTGTATCGCAAAACCAACGGCTATCTGAAGCGTGTTTTCGGCTACGAGCGCTACAAACATTACGTGGACGTGCCCGGCTGGCTGCGCGGACCTTTGCGACCACACATCGAGAGTGTGCTCCTGGACAAACGGACGCTCACTCGAGGGCTCTATCGGGCGGATGGCGTGCGCGAATTGGTCAATGCCCACATGAGCGGCCAGCAAGATCGTGGCTCCGCCCTGTTGCTTCTGTTGTTTTTGGAATTGTGGAGCCGCCAGTTCGTTGACGGAGAGTCGTGGCGATGCTGAAGAACGTCCATCTGTGGTTGCCGAGCTACCTCCAGCGTCGGCCTCCGGCAGTGGTCACGCCGACGCACGTTTTTTTCTGCTTTGTCGACCATTACGAACCGTTGTGGAACAAGGCTTCCCGGCATCAGGGGCTGGAGCGCGTCGAGCATTGGCTTGAAAACTATCCACGGATGGCCGACCAGTTTCGCGATGCCGATGGGCGCCCGCCGCAGCATACGCTTTTCTATCCTGCGGAGGAGTACGTGTCCGAGTACCTCGATCTGCTCGCGCGATTGTGCCGGCGCGGCTACGGTGAAGTGGAGATTCATCTCCATCACGACAACGACACGGCCGAGAACCTTCGCCAGACGATTGAGGATTTTAAGACCAAACTGCACAACCACGGGTTTCTCTCCCCGGGACGCTACGGTTTCATCCACGGCAATTGGTCGCTGGACAATTCTCGTCCCGATGGTCGCTGGTGCGGTGTGAATAACGAACTGCACGTGCTTCGCGATACCGGCTGCTATGCCGATTTCACACTGCCCAGCGCGCCGAGCGAATGTCAGACGCGCAAGATCAACTCGATTTATTACGCCACGGATGATCCGTCGCGACCCAAATCCCATGATACTGGCGTGGACGTGCGCGTCGGCGGGAAACCGAGCGGTGATCTCCTGATCGTGCAAGGCCCGCTGGCATTGAACTGGACCGGCCGCAAATTCGGCGTGATCCCGCGCATTGAAAACGGCGAGGTTGCTCGCAACGCGCCGGTGAACGCGGATCGAATCCACAGTTGGATTGCCCAACGCATTGGTGTCGTTGGAAAACCCAATTGGGTGTTTGTGAAAGTGTACACTCACGGCGGTCAGGAAATGAATTTTGACACCGCGCTGGGTTCGTCCGCCGCCGGGATGCACGAGCAACTGCTGAAGATCTGTAATGACGGGTCGACTTCCCTGCTGCACTACGTCACGGCCCGCGAGATGTTCAATCTGATCAAGGCTGCCGAGGCCGGTCAGACGGGCGATCCAAATCAGTATCGCGATTTCGTCCTGCCCCCCCCTCCCGTGCGACAATAGACACGGCAAACCCTTGAGCACTCACAGGCTGCTTCTCGGTTTGTGCCATAAGTACGGTTCTAGCCAGAACAATTCCAGGTCCGGGCGATGTCCACAGCCTGAGTCCGGCGGACCGACTCTCTACCCGTCGAGTTGGGCATGCACGAGTTCGCACAGCTTCACGGCCAGTTTGTCTTTCACGGCGTAGTACACACACTGGCCGTTTTTACGACGGGCCAGAACGCCGCCCGCTGCCAGTAACGCGAGATGCTTGGAGACATTGGCCTGGGTGGACCCGACGGCCGCCACAATCTCGTTTACGCTACGGGGTTCCTTACAAACGGCCTGCAGAATCCGCAGTCGCATCGGCTCCCCCAGTATTCTGAACCGGCAGGCAATCTGATCCAGTTCCTCCGCGGTGAGAAGACGTGTGTGTTTTCCCTTTGACATATAACTATATGGTAATATAATTATACCATGAACGCACCGATTGTCCATTCCAAAACGTCCATTACCCCGCGAGAACTTCATCGGCGGATGACCGAAGGACTCCCCATCGAATTGCTCGATGTGCGCACCCCCGCCGAACACGCCATTGTCCACGTGTCGGGGGCCCGTCTGCTGCCGCTCGACACGCTCGACGCGGCCGCGTTCCTGAGGAATCGGGGGACATGCGACGTCCCGCTGTATGTGATGTGCCAGTCGGGAACCCGGTCCGCGAAGGCCGTTACGAAGTTTCAGCGAGCGGGCTTTGAGGATTGCGTGCAGGTCGAAGGAGGAATCGACGCGTGGGTGCAAACCGGGCTGCCGGTGGAACGGGGTGAGAGCAAGGTGTTGCCCCTGATGCGTCAGGTGCAGATTACCGTGGGCTTTTTGTCAGCCGCGGGTGCAGCGCTGGCGCTGGGAGTGAATGTGCGGTTTGCCATCATCCCGCTCCTCACGGGTTGCGGTCTGTTGTTCGCGGGACTCACTGGCACATGCGGGCTGGCGTTGCTCCTCGCCAAAATGCCGTGGAATCGTCAGGTCAACTGTTCTTCAAACTGCGGTTGTGAAGTGAACCATTGATTTGTGTGCATTATGAATACTCCTCGTCGAATCATCATCATTGGTGGCGTGGCCGGAGGCGCTTCAGCCGCCGCCAAGGCCCGTCGCGTGGATGAAACCGCGGAAATTTACATCTTTGAACGCGGCCCGTATATTTCCTTCGCGAATTGCGGTCTGCCGTATTACATCGCTGGCGAGATTGATGGTCGGGAGAAGCTGATCGTCATGACGCCCGAAACCTTCTGGGCACGTTCCCGCGTGCAGGCGCACGTGAACCATGAAGTTTTGTCGATTGACTGCGCGGCGAGGACGGTGCGGGTCAAGGGCCCGGATGGCGGCGAGCGCGATGTGTCCTATGACAAACTGATTCTCAGCCAGGGAGCGAAGCCAATTGTCCCGCCCATTCCCGGCGTCGATCTGCCGCACGTGTTTACGTTGCGCGACATCCCGGATATGGATCGAATTGCAACATTCCTAAACGAGCGCAAGCCGCAGCGCGCCGTGGTGATTGGGGGCGGGTTCATCGGACTGGAAATGGCAGAGGCGTTCCACCGCCGCGGCCTGCGGGTCACCATTGTGGAACTGAACCCGCAAATTCTGCCCTTGCTGGATCGTGACATGGCCCGTCATTTGCAGGATAGAATCCGGAAACCGGATTTCGATTTCAAGCTCGGGGCGGCGGCATCGGCGTTTACTCCAGAAGGCGTGGAATTTGCCGACGGGAGCAAGCTACCGGCTGACTTAATCCTGCTCAGCGTGGGCGTGAAGGCCGAAGTGGAGCTGGCACGGGTTGCCGGGTTGGAAATTGGCGTGACGGGCGGTGTCAAAACCAACGGTCGCATGGAGTCCTCTGACCCGAACATTTACGCCGTGGGGGACGCGGCAGAAACGATGCACGCGCTCACCGGCGCGCGGGCGCGGATTGCGTTGGCGGGCCCGGCCAATCGGCAGGGACGCATCGCCGGAGCCAATGCGGCCGGCGCGCGAATGACTTATCCTGGCGCGCTCGGCACCTCCATTGTGCGGGTGCTGAACATGACGGTCGGCTTCACCGGGATCAACAGCGCACAAGCTGCCAAGGCGGGGTTCAGTGTCTTCACCAGCCTTACGCGTGACTACAGCCACGCGCATTACTATCCGGGGGCAACACCGGTGCTGACCAAGTTGATCGCGGAAGAAGGCACCGGAAGGCTTCTCGGAGCGCAAGTGCTCGGCGAGAACGGTATCGACAAGCGGGTGGACGTGTTGGCGACGGCCATCGCGGGCAAAATGAGCGTGTTCGATTTGGAAAACCTCGACCTCGCCTATTCGCCACCGTTCGGCGCGGCCAATGACCCGGTGAACATTGCCGGGTTTGTAGCGGGACACATTGCCCGTGGAGACATCGCCACAGTGGCGCCGGAGACGTGGCACCCCAACGGCGACTTCCTGCTCGATGTCCGCGATGCGGATGAATTGGTGGGTTTTGGCCGGCTGGCCAATGCGGTGAACATCCCGCTGACGCAATTGCGCGACCGGTTGGGTGAACTGCCGCGAGATCGGCGCATCGTGACGTATTGCCAGAAGGGCCAACGCGGCTACCTTGCCGCTTGTTTGTTACATGGGCGCGGTTTTGAGAACGTGGCCAATTTGCGGGGCGGGTTCCTGCAGGCGGCGCTCTGGGACCACACAATCCTCAGGTGAATCTCAACATACGTACTCCGTCATCTCTGAAAGCGCACTTTGTCAACACCTCTCGCTGTTTGTTCTTCGGGTCGTTCCCAGTCATCTCTTCGCCCTCATTGGGGCATGGATCTGTTCCAGCAGTGTGTCGTATTCAGCCGTCGAGTCCGCCCATCAGGGTGTAGTACTTGTGACTGTCAAAACTGATATACTCTCTCATGCGTGCCTCCGTTCTGGTTATCCAACCAGTGCGATTATAAGCGCGAGGCGGACATTGCTCCGCCCGGAGGCGCGCTTTCATATATTCAGCCGCATACGATCTCTTCTCCCGCCAGTCGTCGAGTGTCGCCTCCTCTACGTTCCCTTCGCTCGTAAACCGCGGTGTCTTCCCGCGGATACCCCACGTTCGGTAGTGCCTTAATTTTAAGTTGCCTGAGTCTCGCTGGGCGGTATACATTGCTGCGGCCAAGGAATCAATGGGGAAATCGAAGCTTAGCCGTTGCGTGAAATGCCACCTCACACCCAGCGGTGTGCTTACCAAAATACTCCACGGCAAGGGCCCGTCTTTGGCCAAGAAATATTTCGTTCTGTGCGGCTGTCAGGAATTGGTGTTGTTCGATTCCAAGGTAAAAGCGGCATCGGCTTGGAACAAGGCCAATAACGCAGCGCAGTTTTAATGCAATCTTGCCCTCCATTGACTGCATCTCCGTGACGGTGAGCCGTTCTCGTTGGCGTTTCATGTTGCATTCTCCGCATCTTCGTCCGACTAGAAATTCCAGTCCTGCCGCTCGGTACCGGACAGGCCTAATTTCAAATTAAGGCACTACCCGACGTTCCCGAGGTTTGACAAATGCTGACGCCAGTGACATTTTGGAATCGGTTGCGAGGCAATTGAAGGACCGTGCAAACGGAAAAGGAGAGTCGTTATGCCCTATCTGACCGTCGGCAAGGAAAACTCCGGCAACATTGATCTCTACTATGAGGACCACGGAACGGGTAAGCCGGTCGTGCTCATCCACGGTTGGCCATTGAGTGGCCGTTCCTGGGAGAAGCAAACAGCCGCCCTGCTCGGCGCGGGTTATCGGGTCATCACCTACGACCGCCGGGGATTCGGGGAATCGAGTCAGCCGACGTTTGGCTACGATTACGACACCATGGCCGAGGACCTGCAGAAGCTGGTGGCCAAGCTCGACCTTCGCGATTTTGCGTTGGTGGGTTTTTCGATGGGGGGCGGCGAGGTCGCGCGGTATCTGGGCAAGTACGGAACGAAAGGGGTGAGCAACGCGGTCTTTATCTCATCGATACCGCCCTTCCTCCTCAAAACGGCAGACAACCCGCACGGCGTCAACGGCAGCGTCTTCGAAGGGATCAAGCAAGCGATCGTCGCCGACCGTCCGGCGTTCCTGATGGCGTTTCTGTCGAATTTCTACAATATCGATGTCTTGGGGGACAAACTGGTCAGCGACCCGCTCGTTCGGTCGAACTGGGTTGTCGCCGTTGGCGCTTCTCCCAAGGGCACCCTGGATTGCGTTTCCGCGTGGCTGACGGACTTCCGAAAGGATCTCCCGCGTATTGACGTGCCCACACTGGTCATTCACGGGGATGCCGACCGGATTGTTCCCATCGATGCGAGCGGAAAGCGTACGCATGAGCTTGTGAAGGGGAGCACACTGGCAGTCGTGAAGGATGGGCCGCACGGCCTGATCTGGACTCATGCAGAGCAGGTGAACCGGGGACTTCTTGGTTTTTTCGGAAAGTGAATGTCAGTAAAACAAGTCGATACAAGGTTGATATCCTGACTGCCTGCACGTAGATTGCGCGTCACGCCAGACGCGGCCCAGCTTGGATTCGAGTGTCCCGAGCGCTTTAATGCCCCGGGAAGGTCGTTGAAATCCTCGCCGCATTTGCATACACTGCCGGCCGACTTCGGGACGTAGCTCAGCTTGGATTAGAGCGCCTGCCTTGGGCGTCAAGAAGGCACTTTGCCGGTCTTAGCAATCGTTATCTTAGCCAATGTTTACGGCCTTTTCTGCACTTTTGCCTTTGCCCGTTTTAGCTAAAATATGCCCCCAAAAATCAGTGGAGTATCAAATGCCAGTATCAAAATTTTGCCGTCGTAGGCACTGATTCTGGATGTGAGAAACTGGCAACCGTCGGCGACGGTTGCATAGCAGCCCCGAGCAGATCGCCAACCGCCCGCCAGCCGCCGGTGGCGCTACCGATGAACTCTCGCAGAGATGGCAACGAGTCGCCCCAGTGCAGCGACCAGGGCGGCACCAGCACGTCTTTGAGTTCGACCGGTTCGGGTAAGCGGTTTTCGACGGCTAGTGCGTGGGCGGCGGCGTGGATTGCTTCCAACGCAGCTTGCCGGGCTTCCTCGCAGAATTCTTCCTGGCCAAACAGCGCGGCGAGTTTCAGTTTGCGACTGGCCTTGGCGCGGTGCACAGCAGCCTGCTGGCGTTCGGCGACGGAAAGCGCGTGGCCGGTTTCGGCGGGCGGATGAAGCGACCGGGCCGCACGGGTAGTGCGGGCAATGAGTCCCGCTTCGATCAGACGGTTGATCGCCTCGTCGGTGGCGCGGTCGATCACCTCCAGTTTCACGGGCGCGAGCGCGTCGGACTGGCCGTTGCCGAAGAGGTCCTGATGCAACGGCCGGAGTTTTTCCTGCCACAACATCGCGTCGCGTTCGACAACAGCGACCACGACACTGTGCGGGCCATCGAGTGGGTAGCGTTCTTCGCAGCGCACCAAGCCGCCGCGCAACAGGTCGAGGGCGCGCTCGCAGAAGGCCTTGGCGCGGTCGGCGGGGAATGGTTTCGGTGGGTAAGTCGGGGCGGCTGCCGCGGTCGGCGGTGCGACCAACTGCTGCAACTTCGTGAGAAATGATTGCCGGCCGCTGGTGAGTTTGATTTCCTTGAGGTCGCCGCGGAGTTCAAGGACGCCCTCCGCGAGGGCTTGCTTGGCCGCGAGCGTGCCAAGCATCCGGTGCTCGATGGTGTTTTCGGCGACGAGATTGACCACGGTCACCGGCCGCGTCTGGTGTTTGCGCCAAGCGCGGGCGATGCGCTGCTCGAGCCGCGCGGGATTCCAAGGCAGATCGCAGTTGATGACGACGCTCGCGTTTTGGAGGTTGAGGCCGGTGCTGCCGCTGTCGGTGCTCAGGAAAACGCGGCAGCGCGGGTCCGCCTTAAAGGTGTTGATCTCCGCGCGCCGGCGGCGTTGGGGGACGGTGCCGGTGTGCCAGGCGAAACCGAGGTCGAGGCGCTGGCAAGCATCGCGCACCAGTTCCAGCATTCGCTCCCACTCGGAGAAGACAATGACCTTGGTGTCGGAGTTTTCCCGGCATTCTTCGAGGATTTTTTCCAGTTCCACGAGCTTGGGGCAGGTGCGGTCGTCGTGGTCGAGGATGTAATTGGTGTCACAGGTCATGCGCATCATGGCGAGTTCGCGCATGAGCTTGTCCTGTTCCTGTTGCGTGAGCGGGCGGCGTTTGGCAACGCTTACCAACTTGGCGACCTGCGCTTCATGGTCGTCATAGCGATTCTTCTGTTCCGGGCTGAGCGGGACAAAGTGTGTGCGTTCAATGCGCGCTGGCAACTCGGTCTCGACATCGGCTTTGCGGCGCCGAAGCATGAACGGTTTGATGCGGGCGTGAAGCTGGTCGAGGTTGCGGTACCCGGCGGGCTTGCCGCGTTCGTCCAGTTGGTAGTATTCGCGGTTAAAGCGGAACAGCGGCCCGAGCGCGGCCGGATTGAGGAAATCGATCAGCGAGCGCAATTCGTCAATGCGATTCTCGATGGGGGTGCCGGTCAGTATGAAGGCATAGCGGCTGCGGAGACGCTTGATCGCCTGGGCGGTTTGCGTGTTCCAGTTCTTGATCCGCTGGGCTTCGTCGAGGACGATCACGTCGGGGCGGAGACGGACATTTACGTCGAGGGCATCGCGGATCATCTGCTCGTAGTTGACAATGGTGAAGAACGGTGCCGATGCGGCGGCATAGGCTTGTAGGCGTATCTGTCGCCCGCCGAACACGAGCTGGTAGGGCAGCGTGGTGAACTTCTGGATTTGCTCTTCCCACTCGGTCTTCAATGAGGCCGGCGTGACAACCAGTACTCGCTGGGCTTTGCCCAACCGATGGAGCAAGGCGCACGCCGCGATCGCTTGGATCGTCTTGCCCAGCCCCATTTCGTCGGCGAGCAGAGCGCGTTCAGTGAACGCCAGATGTAGCATTCCTTCGCGTTGGTAGGGAAACAACGGCACGAGTGTCTCGTGCGGCGGCCATTCGCCCGCTTGCACTCTGGTTTCGTACTCGCGCCGCAACAGCTTTCGCTCTTCCGCCTGCCGTTGCGCTTGAAGCCAAGGAGCGACTTCCTGCGAGATGCGCAGGCCGGTGACATCGGCTTGCGAAAGCAACTCCAGTGCGGCCTCGGGCGCGCCATCGCGGAGCACGCCGCGCTCATCGAACAACTGGCGCAGCCGGGCTGGCAGCCGGTCCAATCCGCGCTCCACCTGCAACGTGCCGCTGCCAGTTCCGGGCACAACATCAATGCGCGACGAACTGTCGCGTTGCGCCTTCTTGTATAGCCGGAGGAACCGCGCTTCCAAGTTCAGCAATACCGCCTCGACATGTTTGCAAGTGCCCAACCCGTTGACGCGAAAGTCCGTGCAATCGCAGGCAAACTGGCGCTGGCCTGGATCACGAATCTCCACCGCGTAGGTCATCCCGCTGGCAGATTTAACACGGAAGTTGGAAAAGATCGGGTGCGCCGCGTCGACGTTGGTGACGTGCAGCGCCTCGGTGCGCGCCCGCAGCCGGCGCTTGTTGATTTCGTCCTGGTCGGTCGTGCGCCAATCGTGCACCGGCGGCACTTTTATATCGTGAGCCTGGCGTTTCATGAACACCTCGCGGGTGAATCTCTTATCACACCGCCGGGACTGGCGGCAAGGATTCTGACTTACTGTCCTCGATCGTGTACCCCACCGCCTCGTAGCCGCGCACGCGCTTTTCATACATCTTACAGAGCACCGGGACGGAGCCGTCCACGTAGTCATAAACGATGACTTCACGCTTGTTGTCATGGAGACGATGCAGGCGGCCGACGTATTGTTGCAGGGTACCGTGCCACGAGATCGGCAGAGCCAGAAAAAGCGTGTCGAGGCGGGCGTCGTCAAAGCCTTCACCGATGTAACGACCGGTGGCGAACAAGACTCGTTCTTCGCTGTTCGGGATCATGGCCAGTTGTTCGGCGATGGCCCGGCGTTGCTTCGCGCCCACGCCGCCCTTCAATACGACAATGTGTTTCACCAACCCGGTCAACCGGGTGACGAATTCAGTCACTTGGCTGGTACGCTCGGTCAGGAGGATGGGTGAACGTCCGGCTTTGACGGCACGTAGTAGATCGATGGTGATGAGATCATTGCGGGCGCTATCAGTGTTCAATGCGGCGTAGACTTCGTGAATCTCGGGCTTTTCTTGCGAAAGTGGCAGCCGAAAGTTAGTGGGTCTTGGAATGACGACATGTCTAAATGGGCGTGTGAGGGCCTGTGCCTTTGCATCCACCCGAAAACGAATCGGTCCACACTGCATCACGATGATCGGGTGATGTCCGTCTTTTCGTTGCGGCGTGGCAGTCAGGCCCGTAACGTATCGCGCTTTCACCTGCCGGAGCACCTGTTCGAAGCTTACTGCCGAGATGTGGTGGCATTCGTCCACAATGATGTGGCCGTAATTGGCGACCATGTCATCCACGACTTGCTTGCGGTTCAGGCTTTGAATGATGCCCACGTCAATCATCCCAGTCGCCCGCCTGCGACCGCCACCGATTTGCCCGATGCTCTTGACGGGCAAGTTCAGGAACGTGGACAAGCGTTCGCGCCATTGGTCGAGAAGTTGGCGGCGGTGGACAAGCACCAAGGTATTCACTTTCCGTTCGGCAATCAGCCACGCCGCTATGACAGTTTTGCCGAAAGCAGTCGGCGCACAGAGGATGCCATCGTCGTGGGCCAGTATGGCGTCGGCAGCGGCCTGTTGTTCGGGGCGAAGCTGGCCGTGAAACTTCACTTCAATAGAGTGGCCGGGGAAACTGTGGTCATCGAGTGCAACTTTGATGCCGTGCGATTTGAAAAACGTCAGAACCTCATCCAAACTGCCACGCGGCAAACCGATGTGCCGCGGAAACTCCTCCGCACAACGAATGACGCGCGGCTTGCCGAAGGTAGACAGCCGCATGGCTTGTGCCCGATAGAATTCGGGGTTCTGGAACGCCGCGAGACGATGCAACCGGTTCAACAGGGCTGACGGCAATCCTTCCTTCTCAATGTAGAGGAGATTGCCACGCGTGATCCGCACGCTTGGCGGCAATGGGCCGGCAATTGGTTCTTCCTTTCTCTTCCGGGAGGGCGTCAGCGTCCACGGGTCAGCCTCAGCATCCTCATCGGTCACGCTGCGTCGCACGCCGACGATCTTGCCGTCTCGTTCAGCCTCGCGGACGAGAGATTCCACTTCGGCAAACCGCATTCGTCGAATGCTGGCGAGAAACGCCCACTGGTCGGGGTGAGGTGCGAAGTCCGAATTCAAGAAAACGCTGTTGCCGTGACCTCGCGGCAGGTGTTGCAGCGGCAGCGCGATCAGATTACCGAAACCGCCTTTGGGCATCGTGTCTTGGCTTGGAAAGAAGCGGTCGTACGAGTCGAGGCCGACCTGATGACGACGCTCCATCGTGCGGGTGAGAATTGCAGCGCCGAGTTTTCGTGCAAGGCTGGCCGGTAACGCCGCTTCAAAGAACACCCAGATGTGGCCGCCACGGCCGGAGCGGGAACGCTCGATTGCGGCTGGGACGTTACTTTCGCCACAGGTCTCAAGAAAGGCCCGCACATCGTCCTGCCAACCGGCCTTGTCAAAGTCGGCGGCCAGAAACCAGCATGTCTCGTCGGTCAAGAGCGGATAAACGCCAGCGGTAAGTTTGCCGGTCAAGTGGTTCTGAATCACTTGATCCGTCACCGGGAAATACTCCTTCGGTTCGTCAGATTTCTTGCGAAACGACCCGCCCCAGCCCTTTCGACAGGCCGGGGAATACCCGGTCTTCCCGTTGCGTCCTTCCCATCGAACGGCGTAAACGTCCTCCCGTCCGCGAAAGAGACTACGGAACAATTTTACCTTTTCTTCTGAGCCGGACTTGGCAGTGACCGCCACTGCCGCGACGGGAGTGATAACCGAGGACGGCGATTGCGGGTGTTGCGTTTCGATTTGAGCAAGTCCCAACCGTTCGCGCAGTTGCCGGTTTTCCCCTCGCAACCGTTGACACTCGGCAAGTGCATCGGCCAACTTTTGTTCGATGGCTTCAGGTGTGGTCATTTTCAAACCCTTGCCCGGTCCTCACAAACCGAGGGTTCTGTAAAATTGCTCCACCTTACTGAACTGCTTCGCGATGTCTGGCTCAAGATTGCATTCCTGTGCCATCTCGGCGAATGGCCCAGACCACGAAGCCGGTGGCGACTCGAGGGCGTGGGGTGCTTCGTGAGTTTTTCGCCGTTGAAATGTTTCGCGAATCGCAATGCGTAACCGGACAACATCAAAGCGGGACTGCTCAATCAGGAGAACCAGATCCACCAAGTCTCTCACGCGGGAGTTTACTCGACCTTCTCTCGGCAGTGTGTACGCGTGAACTTTCTCGGCAAACTGTTCCTCGGAAGAAATTGCCGGGAACTGCGCTGCCGTTATGCCGGCAAACCCCAGCCAGTCTCGACTGGGCAGTAATTGGTAGGGCTCGCGCAGGACATCGCCGGTGCTGACGTCCAGATGAAATTTCGCGAACGTGCGACCGGCCAATCGTGCCTCGACAGGAAACCGAGCGCCACCATAAGGAGCCGCATCCAAGTCCTGAATCGCTTCGCCGATCACGTAGGTAAAGTAATCATGCGAATCCGTCTTCCCTACCTCACGCAGCATCTCCAGTATGTTTCCTGCATTCACTTCCCAACTTGCTGCAGGTGAGGGAAGTCGTTTTAATGCCAGGTCAATGTCACGCGTGGTTCGGGCGGTCTTCACGCGCAATTCCATCGCGTAGCCACCTTTGAGCAGCCACGGAGCATCCGGCAAGGCAAACAGCCGGCACAGTAGACGGTCAAACGCCACCTGTCGGCGCACGCGCTGAAGATCGACCCCTTCGTCCATCGCTAAATCCTTCAGACGTGTTTCAAGCGCGATCCGAAACGCGGCGGCCGAAGCGTATTTCAGCGAAGGCTTCATTTTCCCTGTTCCGATAGGAGCTTCTCAAACCAAGCCATGTGGTTTACTCGGCGACGCCAGTGAACGATTTCGCGCGCGGTGATGAGTCCGCGGTTTCGGCCTTCGATCAGAGCTTGGGCGATGATGTCGCGGGATACCAGTTCGGTCGCCGCCAGATCGACGATGGTACGGAGGGGGCGTGACACCCGGAAGCCCTGCCGTTGCTCCACATCCTTGCCGTCGAGGGCGGCGTGATGAAGCACCAGTATCGCGGGCACCTTGGCGCTGCGGCGAAACGCGGGAGGGACCGTCATGTGCAGTTTGGCGGGATTGACATCCGACAGTTCGTGGATGCTCAGAGCGGTCTGATGAGAATAAACCCCCTCAGGGACGCCAGCCCGATTCCTTGACCAGAGGGAAAAGACGACCAGTTGTTCTTCGTCCGACTGCGGAAAACGTGCTAGCCGATAAATGCCGCGACCAGTGCGCACCCAATTCCCAGCTTTGACATGATGCGCCTGACTGCCGGCTAGGTAACCGACATCCGCCGCTTGCCGGGCAGTGAAATAGCCTTGCTGTTCCTCCGCCACTTGGTAGAGGGCAGAAGCAGCAGATTGTAGGCGCTTGCACATGTCACACATATACAAAAGAATTGTATAAACATGCAAATACAGTTCGTGGTGGACGGCAATTTGCAGATGTCCATTGGAAACCAGTCTTGCTCTCCGCACCGTCCGCAGTTTCGCCCTCCATTAAACTTCGCCTTGCTCCATTTTGGAGAATTGTATTGGAGATCGGCACCGAAAACGCATGCAGTATCAAATGACAGTATCAAATTGTTCCGGTCGTTTTCAATAGGACCCATAAAAAGGCTATAAAACCACCTGCCAAATTGTAAAATCATATAACCCGCCACACCTGCAACCAACTCCCGAGGCCACCAACCCGAAGATTACAAAGTCTATGCTGTGTTTCAAGTAGCTGAGGCGCAAGGGCGTGCGATGCTTTTCTAAACCGGTGGTTGCCTAGGGTTTCTCTTTGTCTTATACTGTGGCTCTTGTTCGGGACGTAGCGCAGTCTGGAAGCGCGCCTGCCTTGGGCGCAGGAGGTCGCTGGTTCAAATCCAGTCGTCCCGACCACTTTCCACATCCTTCCGCTTGCCCTGCCCCGTGCATCGCGAGTACACTGAATCACAGACGGAGAACGGAGGTCATTCTTATGCATACGGTCAAGGAACTGTTGCGGGAAAAAGGCCATCAGGTCTGGACCATTGCGCCACAGGCCACCGTGTACGACGCGCTGGAGTTGATGGCCGCGAAAAACATCGGCTCGCTCGTGGTCGTCGAACACGGCGAGGTCGCGGGTGTGTTTACCGAACGCGATTACGCGCGCAAGGTCATCCTCGAAGGGCGCTCCTCCAAGACCACGACCGTCGCCGAGTTGATGACCACCGATGTTTTGTACGTCAGCCCCGACGACATCATCGAGAATTGCATGGCGCTGATGACGAACAAACGCCTGCGCCACCTGCCGGTCATGGAAAATGGCAGGCTGGCTGGTGTGGTATCCATCGGCGACATTGTGAAGGTGATTATTTCCGAACGCGAGTTCACCATCCGCGAACTCGAACGCTACATCACCGGCGGGCACAGCTCCGTCGCTTGATTCATCCAGCGCGGTTTCGCGGCTTGAAGAATTTGTAGTTCTTCAGCCGCGTGTCATCGGGGACAAAAATGGCGGCCGAATGCGGGGGAATATCCAGGCGCAGGTTGCCCGCTTCCATGTTCACCACTTGCGGCGGATCCAGCAGATTTTTCATCGGCAACGCGTGATACAGGTGTGAGTACGGCGTGAAAACGATCTGCCGCAACGGCTGCGCCGAATTGTTGATCGCCACCAACGCGGTTTCGTCGATCTTGTCCGTGTGGCGCAGAAACACCAATGCGTCGGCGTCCAGTTTCTGCCCGAGGACAATGAGCTGGCCGCGACGGAACGCCGCGTGCGATTGTCGAATCCCGATGATCTTCCTGTAGAACGCGAGCGTTTCCTTGTCCCATCGGCTCTCGTCCCAGATCATCGGACGGCGACAATCGGGATCGTGACCGCCGTCCATGCCGATTTCCTCGCCGTAGTACACAAACGGCACCCCGGGCAACGTGAACTGCGCGACCACCGCGAGCCGACGCTGCGCCGCGTCGTGAATCGTCCAGCGCAATCGTGGCGTGTCGTGGCTCGACAGCATGTTCCATGACCGCACCGCGCCGCCGTGGCCATAGCCACGATAATACTCGTCCGCCGCATAATTCATCTGTCCTGCGGAAACATCTCCGGCCAGCCAGCCGAGCACCGCATCGCGGAAGTAATAATTCATCACACCGTGAAAGACCTTGTCGTTGTTGCACCAGTCGCCCGCGAAACACATGACTTCCCCGAGCAGGACGGCACCGGGGAAACGCTGGCGCACGGTCTTCCTCATGTCGCGCACAATACCCAAGCCGACGTCCACCGCCACGTCGAACCGCCAGCCATCGACGCCCATGTCGAGGTACTTCTGCAGCACGCTGTCCTTCCTCCGATACAGCAACCTCTGCAGCGCCTCACGGGCCAGGTTCAACTCGGGCATGTGGCGATGGCCGCGCCAGCACTCGAATTCGCCGTTCCCGGTGAACGTAAAGAAATCCTTGTACGGCTTCTTGCCGGACCTCGCGGCGTGGAACCACGGATGATCGTCGCTCACATGGTTGAACACAGCGTCGAGAATCAGCCGCATCTTCCGACGCTTCAGCTCCCAGATCAGTTGCTTCAGCGCCTTCTCACCACCAAATTGCGGGTCGACGGTGAAAAAGTCGGTGGTGTCATACTTGTGATTTGATGGCGCAATGAAGATCGGGGTCAGGTACAACGTGGTCACGCCGATGTCCTGGATGTAATCAAGGTGGTCTGTGATTCCCGTCAAATCGCCGCCAAAGAAATCCTTTCCGCGTGATGGGTTCTCCGGCATTTCGTCCCAGCGCCGGAGCGAATACGCGGGATCGCGGTACGCCGGCAGCGCCAGTTTAGACTCTGACGTGTGCGGCCTGCCGATGGCAAACCGTTCCGGAAAAATCTGGTACGTAATCTGATCGGCCATCCAAAGCGGATCGTTCTTCATGGCGCGGGATTTTAGAGGTTGTGATATGCTCGCGCAATGCGCGATTCGCAGATTCAATCGCCGACCCCCAGGCGGTGGCAGATCATGGCCGCCTTTGCCACCGTCTATGTCATTTGGGGCTCGACCTATCTCGGGATCCGGCTGGCCGTCGGGACGATTCCTCCGTTTTCGATGGCGGGTTCGCGGGCAATTGCGGCGGGCGCCATCCTGTATGCGTGGGCACGATGGCGCGGCGCGGCGAAACCGGAATTCGCCCATTGGCGGGGCGCGGCCATCGTCGGCGGACTGCTGTTGCTCGGCGGAAACGGACTTCTCAGTTGGGCGGAGCAGCGCGTTCCGTCCGGCGTTTCGGCGTTGATCTACGGCTCCGTGCCATTATGGATGATCCTGCTGGAATGGCTCTGGCACCGCGGGCCACGGCCAACTGTCGGCATCGTTTCCGGGCTCATTGTGGGATTTGTTGGACTCGGGTTCCTCGTCGCGCCGCGCCGACTGAGCAACGGGCCAGCCATCAATCTGTCCAGCGCCGCGGTTCTCCTCTTCGCGGCATTTCTGTGGGCCGCCGGCTCGTTGTATTCACGGCGCGCGCGATTGCCTTCCTCCCAGTTGTTGGCGGCCGCCATGGAAATGCTCACGGGCGGCGCACTGCTGATGGTGGCGGGAGCTGTCACGGGAGAATGGACCCGATTCGCGCCCGCGCAGGTGTCTGCGCATTCGTGGGCCGCGTGGTGCTACCTCGTCACGTTCGGATCACTGATCGGGTTCACGGCGTATGCGTGGCTCTTGCAAGTGGCATCGCCGGCGCACGTCTCGACGTATGCCTACGTCAATCCCGTCGTCGCGGTGTTTCTCGGTTGGGCCCTGGCCGGCGAACAGATCACCTCGCGAACCCTGCTCGCTGCCGTCGCCATCATTCTCGCCGTGGTCATCATTGTGACCCGTTCCGCCGAAGTACCGACGGAGGTTTGAGTCAATGCTTCCGGGTCGCCAATGCCAGTTCCTCGGCCAACTGCTTCTCCATCGCTGTCCGCACCAGCGGGTCGCTGTCCTTGTAGAATGCGCGCGCCCAGGTGAGTGCCTGCGAGTCGCCAAGTTTTGCCAGGGCTTCCAGAATATGTGGCTGGGCGCGTGGCGATGCCTTTGCAAATGCCCGGCGCAACGGCCCGATGCTCTGTCTCCCGAACCCGACCAGTCCATCCTCCGCCGCGTACCGCACATCCCACAATTCGTCTCCGAGGGCTCCGAGTAACTTCGGTGTCGCCCGCCGGTCGCCGATACGCCCCAGCGCCTGGGCGGCACGCAGTCGCACCAATTCCTGCCGGCTATCGAGGGCTTGGATTGCCGGTGCGAACGCCTCGTGAGCGCGCAAATGACCGAGTGTGTAGAACGCGACCGACCGTGTTTTCCCGCGATTGATCAGTGGCAGCACATGCGGGATTGCCGCGCGCGCCTTTTCATTGAAACGGGCGAGGAAATAACAGCAGAGGCGGGCCATGTCGTCGCTGTTCGCGTGGTCGATACCGCTAATTAACAAAGGCACCGCATTCGTGCCGAGGTGATCGATTATGTCCTCGGTCTTGACCCGTACCAGAACCTCGGGGCTGTCCACGCGTGCCAGGAGATAGGGTAACACTTCCGCCCCGCGCTTATTCAGTTCGTCGGTTGCCGCTTGTGCATCCGGCCGGTCGCTGATGGCGCGACGCAACAGTTGTTCGATGGGTTGGTGTGTATCGACGGGCGCAATTTGGTAGAGACGCGCGTGAGTCGGAGCTATACCAGCTGTAATTTTATCGAGCGACAAATGGGATGCCTGCCCTGCCACTGCGTTGGTGAAATCACAGTCCAATCCGGCACCGTACAGCGGTTTCAGCCAGATGGCGTTGTTGGTTTGTCCTTGCGAGTACTTGTTTTGCCCGCCGAGGTCGAGCATCAGCGCGATGGAACCATACTCACGCTTGTCGCCGTCGTGGCCGGAGGCTTGCGACTGCTTGGGGTCCGTGCCTGTGTACACATCGTTGCCCGAGCAATCGAGCAGCATGGCAAACGAGTTGTTGATCGCCGCGCCCTGTGCCGTCGTGTTGCCGGAATACTTGTTACCCCCCGCGCGGTCGATGAGGATCCCGACCGCATAATCGTGGGCCGCGCCCTGGCAGATATGGCCTGCCGTATAGGCATTGTTCCCACCCCAGTCGATCAATTCGCCACTGCTCAGATGAATGCCGGCACCCTGGCAATATTGGTATGCGTCGTAGGTATTGTTGCTTCCCAAATCCAGCAGCAAACCCGCCGAATACCAATAGCTCGCACCTTGACCATAGACATCCGCGACATAGTGGTTCTTCCCCTTCAAATCGCAGAGAATGCCGATCCCGCCGCCTGCATACGGCCGCATGCCGTAGCCGAAACCTTGTGACAGGGTGAAATAATGGTTTGGAAGCCAGCCGCACGGATATTTTCCACCCGCAACATACGAATTGTTGCCGCCCTCATCCAACAGCAAGCCGACCCCGCTCGTGCCGCCAAACCCCTGCGCCATCTGCGCCGCTTTGTACCGCGTGTCACCGCCGTGTTGCCACAAAATGCCCGCGCCGAACATGCCGGCTCCCTGGCAAAACGTGTCCGCTTCGAACGTCTGGTTCCCCTCCTCCGTCATCAGCAATCCGCACCCGAAGAATCCCGCGCCTTGGGACAGATGCTTCGCCTGAAACGTGCAATTGCTGCCCAGCGCGGCCAGAATACCGATGCCGAACACGCCAGAACCCTGCGAAAAACTCCGGTTCGAGATGAATTGATCGTTGCTGCCGAGATCGATCACGATGGAAATGGGCCGGCCGAGCAATCCATTGGCGCCGCCAGCCGAATTCAAGTAAGTGTTGTCCCCGCCCGTGTCGATGATCAGAAACGCCTCGTTGGTGTACACATGGTGCCCACCGCCGCTGACGATGATCTTGCCAAGAGGCGTATCGGTCTCGACCTGAAACACTCGTTGCATGGAGGGATCGTCTTTTGCCGCTTGCAGAATTACGATGGCTTTGTCGACCGCACCGGCCAAATCCGTGGCGGCTTGGAGGAGCAACCCCCCATTGAAATGATCGCCGGCATTGAGAATGGTCGCTTCCAGTTCGCCATCCTGAAGGTCTAGGTCTGCATCTCGTTTCAACAGGTCAGCAACCTCGTTGGTGCTCAGGCCCAACTTCGCCCACGCCTGTAACTCTACCGGGTCCTTGTCCAACCCGAAGTTCTCGACCGCGAAAGCTGCAAATGGCTTGGCCTGATCAGAGGGAAGCGATTGTTTCAGCATTACTTCTGCGCATCCCACCTGGTCGGCGACCACCGAGACTGCGCGCGCGACAGCAGGCGGCAGGTTGGACAAGAAATGCGAGTCGATTTGCAATGGTTCATAAATCATCCTTATCGCAAAGGCGGGCAGCTCCAACTGCTCCCGAGAAAACCAAGCAAGTTGCCACAATGAACTGACTGCTTGCAGATTGGATACCACGGATTGGCCATACACCGGCAACGTCAGCGGTTGCTGCAGGAACGTGCGCGCCTTCTGGAGGATGAGTTCCGATTCGACGTTCGTCTTCTGGAACGACAAATCGTGCGGCGTCATCTTGATCGCGCGCAAGGCCATCTCGATCGCCTGTTCGTCCCTGGCGTCAAGCGCCGGCGGCAACTCAGCCGCCGCCGCTGACGAAACAATCAGAAGGAGCCAAAACCATCGTGCAAGCATGGCGGAGTTTCTTCCACCGCTGTCAAAATGTCCACTCTCCAAAAGATGGGTGACTAGACGGAAACGGTGACGGGCGCGGTGCGGGAGGGCTGGGAGAGGAGTCCTTCGGCGCGGCGCCTGGCTTCGTCCATCTTCGGGTAGCGGACTTCGCGGTAGCCGCGGACGTCTTCGACGCAACGCAGGGCCTTGACGTAGCGGTCGTAGCTGGCGCGATCTTCATAGTGGAAGTTCTCCACCATGTCGATGTACCAGTCACGAAATTCGCGTTCGCGTCGATGCCAGGCCGGCATCACGCGCCGCAGCCAGCGGAGGTGCTTCAGCACGTTGAGCTGCCATTTCCGCGGGCTGAATTTGAAGCGGATATCGCGGCCGAGGACGTTGAATTCGGGCCGGTTGAGGTGGTGATAGATGATCTTGTCGCCGCGCTGTTCGTCGACGTGGTAGCGGTGTTGATCGCGGCGGGTCTTCTCTTCGCTGGTCAACAGGTGGGCGACGTACACCTCGTCCTTGATGACCATCGCCTTGTGCAGGTTCCAAATGACAGCTTTCGTGGCGGCGAAATCGAACTGGCCGGTGTCCTTGGCGTAGATTTTTTCGACGAGATCGAGGTACTGGCCCGCCTGGGCGCCGGTCCCGCCGAACTCGAGAAGGTCGTACAACCGCCAGACGATGTCCCGCGCGGTTTGTTCGCCAAGGCGGATGGAGTTTTCGCTGCGGCGGATGAGGACTTCAAATTCGTGCGCCCAACGGTCGCCGGCGCGGTGGTTTCGTTTCAGGACGTCGACGCGTTCGGCAATGAATTCGGCGTAGGTCTCGCGGAGTTCATGTTTGTGGGCAAGTTCGGGCTCGAAAACGAGTTTCCGTCCGAGATGGAAGGCCTTGATGTTGTCGTCCGCGGCGGAACCCATGGTCTCGCGGATGCCCCACTCGATGTTTTCCAGCGAGAGCGGCAGCAATCCCCGCTGGAAGGCGATGCCGAGCAGGACGACATTGGCGTAGAGTTTCGTGCCGAAGAAATGCTCGGAGATACCGGCGACATTCAGGCCAAAATACTCGTCCGACTTCGTATAGCGGCGGAGTGTGTCCTCCAATTCCGCGACGCTGAAGTCGTCCTTGCCGAGAAGCGTGAGGATCGTGGGCGTCTTGTAGGCGTTCACGACCGCGACCGTGCGCCCCGGGCTGCCGACGCGCAGGTTGCCGGTCGGCGAGAGGCTGCGGGTGGCTTCGAGCGGGTCGATGCCGAGCAATAAATCCGCGTGGCCGTAGGGGATGATGTTGGACGTGTGCCGCGAGCCCTTTGTGAATGTGATTTGGGAGAACACGCCGCCGTTGCGAATCGCCAGCCCCTTCTTGTCGCAGAACAGGACGTGGTAGCCCTGTTTGAATCCCGCGCGAACGAGGCTGGCGGTACTGACGCCGATGCCCTGTCCGCCAACGCCGGCGAGGTAGCAGTGCCAGACGTCATGGAAGCCGGCTGTCTTGGGCAGGGGAATGTTCGACAGATCGATCGTATCGATGGGCGCGGGCGGTTTTTGCGTGCGGACGATGGTGATTTCCTCGAAGGACGGGCAAGCATAGATCTTCGTGCAGGCCGTATCGGCCACACACCATGACAAATCGGTCTGGATTTTGGCGCCGAAGGGAGTCTCGGCAATCGTCAGGCCGGGGCAACCGGTCGCGAGCGTGCATTCGAGGCAGTTCTCACAGACATCGGGGTTGACGTTGACGAACTGTTTTTCGGGGAGGAAACCGTGTTCGCGAATGGTGCGCCGTTCCTCGCGGGATTCGCGGCGGTGAAAGGTGATACCGCATTCCTTGTCGGCGACGATGACTTTCACGCCGTCGCGGAGGATGGTTTCTTCGAGCATCGTCTTCCAGGATTCGCGGTAGGCCGGATTGGCGCGGACGACGTGGACGGCCTGGCCGAGCATGGCTTCGACGATGCGGTCGATGTTCTGCTTGTAGGTGGGTTCACCGACGATATCGACATCCATGGATGGCGTGGGCTGGTGGCCCGTCATGGCGGTGGTGGAATTGTCGAGGATGATGTAGGTGATGTCCTGGCCCTGCTTGAGGGCGTTGGAGATGCCGAGCATCCCACTGTGGAAGAAGGTGGAATCACCGAGGAAAACGACCTGTTTGTTGGTGATAAAGGGATCGATGCCGCCGCCTGTGCCACCGCCGAGACCCATGCCGCTGTAGTTGTGCATGAGATCTTTGGTGGGCTCGAACATGAGCATCGTATAGCAGCCCGTGTCGCCGTGGAACACGAGGTCGACCGGGCCGCGACGGTGATGCTGTTTCATGTAGCGCGGGTCGAGGAAACGCTTCTTCGTTTCGATCAGGACGCTGGCGCTGTCGCGGTGCGGGCAACCGGGGCAAAAGGTCGGCGTACGGAGCGGGATGCGAACGTCGAATCTGTCCGTCTCACGGATCAGTCCGACGGCGCAATCGATGCGTTCCTGGTCGAGAACGAGACCGGGATCGTGAAAAAACCTGCCGAGGGGGGCGAGGCGCTCGACGAGGATGCTGGGGTTGAGGCCGCGGCTGGCGGGGATGCCTTTCAGGCCGACGGGGAATTCCTTGCCCCACACATTGGTGCGGTTCGCGGCGGTGGCGAGCTGGTTGTACTTCCCAACAATCTCGGCGATCTGCTCCTCCATGAACCCGCGGCGCTCTTCGATGACGAAGATGCTGCGGACCTGACGCGAGAATTCCTCGACCAATTGGGCGTCGACCGGGTAACTGATGCCGAGTTTGAGGATCGGCACCTTGTCGGCGACGCCGAGTTCGGCGAGGGCGTGTTCGAGATAGCAGAACCCGAGGCCGGAGGCCACGAAACCGATTTCGGCGCGCCAGCGTGGATTCTTGCGGGCGTTGATGATGCGGTTGACGCCGTGGCGGCGGGCGCTTTCGAGCAGGCGGCCGAACCGGTGCGGCATTCCCTCTTCTTTGAGCCACGTGCGCGGCGGGAGCAGGACGGTATTCTCCAGATCGATCCGCGCGGTATCGAGCTGATACTTGTTGACCGTACTGATGTCGGGAAAATGATTGGGGCGGCATTGCACCGTGCCGCCGCCATCGGCCTGATTGGTGGTGATGATGTAGCCGATGAACAGGTTGGATTCGCGGGACATGCGGAAGCCGAGATCGACCCAATCCTTGAGTTCCTGGTTCGTGCTGGGCTCCATTACCGGCATAAAGATGTGCTTGCAGAGGAACCGGGAATCGGCGGGCACTTGTGTGGAATCACTCCACGGGTCGTCGCCGATGATCACCAGCGCGCCGCCTTGCGGATGCGCGCCCGCGAGATTTCCGAGAGCCAACGCGTCGGTGGCGACGTGGAGGCCGACCGACTTCATCGCGCACATGGCGCGGAGCGGGCCCATTTGGGAGCCGTTGAGCATGGCGGCGCCGAGGGCTTCGTTGTTGGCGATGCATCCGCGGATGCCCTTTTCCTTGTAGAGGGGCGCGACAAGTTCCATCGCGTCGAAAAAGCCCGCAATGGGTGAGCCGGGATAGCCCGTAAGGAGATGGGTTCCGCCCTCTGCTTCGAGTGCGCCCTTGACGAGCAGTTCGTTCCCTGTAAAGACCTCGGCCCCTTCCTCCTTAAGGAATCGTGGATCGACTGTCATGATTGTATTGTCGCGGGGTGGACGCTACCATAGAATGCGGATTGATGCAATTGCTTAAAATGACGGCGCTCGGGTCGCTGGCGGTGGTGGTATTGGCCGGCTGTGGGGCGATCGGGAAGCTCCAGCTTTTCCAACCACCGCCCGTGTCGACGACGCTGCGCATCTACGAACAGAGCGACTCCGCTCTGCCTGCCGAGACCGTGCAAACCGTCGAGTTGCCGCGGGCCGGCCTGAAATTGACCGTCAACCCCTTCCCCACGCTGACGGAACGGGACGTGCAGTCCGCCGAGGTGTACAACACGTCGGGCGGGAAAGCGGTGTTTCTGCGGTTCGATCCGCACGGTGAAATCGTGCTCGATGAAATGACCACGCGGACGCGGGGCCAATACATCGTGGTCATGGTCAACAACCATCCCGTGAGCGCCTGGCTGGTGGACCAGCGCATCATCAACGGACAATTTCTCGTCGAGGGCGAGTTTACGGACGAGGAAGCGCAGAAGATCGTGGACGACCTGAACAAGCTGAGCAAGCAGAACAAGCAGTGAGTGGGGTGAAGAGACGGCGGGGGCGGAAGGACGAGCCACAGATTCACACAGGTGATCACCACCCTTCGACCGGGCTCAGGGGAAACTCCGAGCACGAAGGGCACGAAACTCGAAATCCGAATGGCGAAATTCGAAATGCGGTTGTAAGAGGCCTGGTCTGAAAATTGTGAGGCGTTGACCCCGTTTACAAGCGCCCCGTAGACGCCGGCATTGCTCTTGGCTGCGTTCAGTCTTTGACGGCGAACCCGATTTTGAGGGTCACCTGCCAATGATGCACTTTCCCCTTGATGATGTTGCCACGTGTCTCGACCACCTGGAACCAGGACAGATTCTTGACGGTTTTGTGAGCACGTTTGATGGCGTTGGAAACCGCGTCCTCGATGGATGTGGTGGAGGTGCCGGTGAGTTCGATGAGTTTATAGACGGGATCGTTCATGTGTTTTCCTTGCTCCAGAGCGGTCGAGCTCGTTAACTGCGTGAGACTCAGAATCGCACCGCTGCTTGCAATAAGCAAGGTCCCCTGCCAAGCGAATGGCGAAATTCGAAACGCAGGAGCGAGGGCGGGTCGGGCCCTTCAACTTCGCTCAGGGTAAACCCTGGGCAGGGAGTGGACGTCAAGAGTCAGGCGTCGACCCCCTCTTCTTCTTAGCCGCTCAGCTTGGGGTCGCGTATCCACGGGGGTTCCATGGGACGGGGGTCGGGGACGAATCAACGCTCAATGTGAAACGTTCAACGCGGAACGTTCAACGGGGGACGGGCGGGGAAACGACAGAGACCCCTCGACAGGCTCGGGGTGACAGCGTTGGGAAGAAAAGCGACCGGAGCACGCCGACAGAGCGGCGTGGCTACAAGGACGAGGGACGGACCGCGAATGAGATTCGCGGCTACAACGCGGGAAGACCGATAAATGGGCTTGATTGGTGTATCGGTAGTCAGATATGATGGGTGGTCGAAGGTTGCTTTGCATTCGCTCGCGCCCGCTCGGCTCACCCTGGCGGGCCGCCTGCGGCGTTGCGTCTCCTCCGAACGCCTTCGGAGTCGGCTTTGACATAGGGGACCCGGGGCGTGGTTGGTAGAGTTCTTTGACAAGTGAAGAAGGCGTCAGGGATGGCGATAGACGCGACGGGTTGGCTTGAGTGCGAGCCTGTGGCGCGGGTGGGTTGTGTCCACAGATTGGGGAAGTTGGGTGCGGGGGAGGGGTTACCAAACGAACCCAATTCTAATCAAGCCGGCGTGGAACTTTCAAAAAAACGAAGCCAA
>JBEKLM010000022.1:0-65540 GCA_050010195.1 Verrucomicrobiia bacterium | reverse complement strand
GATCAATCATCTGGCTGCTCACCACCGTTTTGCCGATCGCCGCTTCCTTGCGCCACTTCGGCCGGTGTTGGAAGAGGTAGAAGATGGCGACGGAAAGGTAATGGTTGGGCGGCAGCAATCCCGCGCTACGGGTAACGATTCCGTGCCGGTCATGGTCAGTGTCACAGGCAAAGGAGAGGTCAAAGCGGTCCTTCATCCCGATCAATCGCTGCATCGCATAGGGTGAGGACGGGTCCATGCGAATCTGGCCATCCCAATCCACCGTCATGAACCGAAAGGTCGGATCGACGGCCTTGTTCACGACCGTGAGGGTCAACCCGTATCGCTGGGCAATCGGCTCCCAGTAGTGGACCCCGGCACCGCCAAGCGGATCAACCCCCAGGTTGATCTTCGCGCCGCGAATGGCGTCCATGTCGATCACATTGGCGAGATCCGTAATGTAAGCATTGAGATAGTCGTGCCGGTGCGTCGTGGGGGCGCGAAAGGCTTTCCCGAAAGAAATCCGTTTCACACCCCGAAGGCCATTCTCGAGAAACTCGTTTGCCTTCGCCTCGATCCAGCCGGTAACGGCGGATTCCGCCGGGCCGCCGTTTGGCGGATTGTATTTGAACCCGCCGTCATGTGGCGGATTGTGTGACGGCGTGATGACAATCCCGTCGGCCAGTCCCCGTTTGCGCCCGTGATTGTAAGTCAGAATCGCATGAGAAATCACCGGGGTCGGAGTGTATTCGTTCCCTTCGGCGATCATCACTTCCACTCCATTTGCCGCCAGGACCTCTAGCGCGGTGGCGCAGGCCGGAACGGAAAGCGCGTGGGTGTCTATGCCGAGGTACAGCGGGCCGGAGATATTCCGCCTCTTGCGATACAGGCAAATCGCCTGGGTGATCGCCAGGATGTGCCATTCGTTAAAAGCCAGTTTGAACGACGAGCCGCGATGGCCCGATGTACCAAATGCCACTCGCTGTTCCGGCACCGAAGGGTCAGGCACCTCGGCATAATACGCGGTGATGAGCCTGGGCACGTTGACCAACATCCCGGGCTCCACTGGCTTTCCTGCAAGAGGGCTTGTTTTCATGGCGTTTTCTTCGGCGGCGTGTTTTCGAGTTCCGTTACCTTCGCCAAGCGGCGACGAAAACGTTCCGCACCGCTGAATCGCGCGGCGAGAAATGTTTTGACCAGTTCCCAGGCGAGCGCGTGGCCGACTACGAGGCCGCCAAGGCAGATCATGTTCAAATCGTCGTCCTCGACGCCTTGATGCGCCGAGAAGTTTTCGTGGATCAGGCTTGCGCGGATGCCGGCGACCTTGTTGGCGGCGACCGAAGCCCCCACGCCACTGCCGCAGATGGCGATACCGCGATTTACTTCACCCCGAGCGACGGCGCGGGCCAGCGGCACCACAAAATCCGGATAATCATCGTCCGCCTTTGGCTGGCCGTCGCCGAAATCGATCACTTCCTGACCGGCTTCGCGCAACATCTTGGCCAGATATTCCTTCAATTCATAACCTCCGTGGTCGGCGGCGATGCCGACGCGTTGGAGCGTTCGCGCCAATTCCGTCAATGGTTCATCGTTGGTGTGTTTACTCATGGTGCCCGAATGCCTCCGGCTTGGTGCCGTTGAGGATTTCTTTGGCATGGGTTGTCTCATCCATCTGTTGTTGCTTGAGTTCGCCGGCCTTACGTCCGTTGGCGCGTTCCGGTCCCAATCTCATGGTCAGCGCTGTCACCTCCGATTGTTCCCGCCTCCGTCTTCTTCGACGACGTTGCCAACCAGTTTGGCAACTGCTACCACCTCCTTGTTGATTTCACAAGTTCCCTGTTGGGTGGCTTGACGTCGATCCAACGGCTGGATCCTGTTTCTGAAACTACTCGCGAACCTTCGCGGCGATCTGGCGGTCGATCATCTTGTCGATGGTTTTGTGTCCGCCGAGCTTGTCTCGCTCCAAACGCTTCTTGAGCTCGCCCTTGGCCACCACCACCACCACACTGCAGAGCGGAATGTCATCACGCCGTCCGATCAAGAACGGCACGCGCCGAGTGGCCTTCCCCTATCGCGGTGCAACCTCGCGCACCGTCTCTCCGTGTTCGCTCCTCGTCGTCCAGGAAGATGCGGCTTTCTTCCGGCCAAAGAATTGATAACATCCTTGTACGAAAAGGACAGTTTGGGGGAGGAAGAAAGATGACGACGAAAGAACTCTACGACCAATACATGATCACAAGCATGGTGGCTGGTTTCGAGCCGATTGAAGTCGAGCGGGCTCAGGGCACCACCATCACCGGCACCGACGGCAAGGCGTACCTCGATTGCTTCAGCGGGATCTCGGTCGTCAATGCGGGCCATAATCACCCCAAGGTCATCGCCGCGGCGAAAGCGCAAATGGACAAACTGGTCCACTGTTGCACCTACGTGTACTACAACCCGCCGGCCGGCCGGCTGGCCAAGCGTCTCGCCGAGATCACACCCGGCAAGTTGCAGAAAACCTTTTTCGGCAACAGCGGCGCGGAAGCCATCGAGGGCGCGATGCGGCTGGCCAAACAGTTCACGGGCAGGAAGGAACTCGTCGCGCTGACGCAGAGTTTCCACGGACGCACCGTCGGCACGCTGTCCATTACCGGCAACCTGGCGCGGAAAAGAGGCTCGGGTCCGTATCTCTCCGGCGTGGCGTTCGCGCCCGCGCCGCTCTTTTACCGGTGCCCGTTCAAGACCAGCACACCCGACGATTGCGCCGCGGCTTGTGCCGAAGGCCTTGAAGAGGCGATCCGTGCCCAGACCAGCGGCGACGTGGCGGCGTTCATTGCCGAGTCGGTGATGGGCGAAGGCGGCATCATCGTGCCGCCGGACAACTATTTCAAATACGCCAAGGCGGTCTGCGACAAGCATGGCATCCTGTTCATCGCCGATGAAGTACAATGCGGATTCGGACGCACCGGGAAAATGTTCGCCATCGAACATTACGGCGTCGAGCCCGACATCATGTGCACCGCCAAAGGCATTGCCGACGGATTTCCGCTCGGCGCGTTCACGGCCCGAGCGGATGTGGGCGGCGCGTTCAAGCCCGGCGACCATCTCTCGACGTTCGGCGGCAACCCGGTCAGTTGCGCCGCTGCGCTGGCCAATATCGAAGTGATGCTCGACGAGAAATTGCCCGAGAACGCCACCGCTCGCGGCGCGCAGATCATGAAACGGCTGAAAGAGTTCGCAGGAAAAACGCCGTTGATCGGCGACGTCCGCGGCAAAGGCCTCATGATCGGCGTCGAACTGGTCAGAGACAAACAGAAGACGCCCGCCGTCGCGGAAACCAAGGAAGTCCGTCGTCTCTGTCGCGAAGCCGGCGTGCTCGTCGGTTCCGGCGGCACGTTTGCCAACGTCATCCGCCTCCAGCCGCCCTTGACCCTCACTTCCGCCGAAGCCGATCGCCTCTGCGACGCCGTCAGCGATGCAGTGAAGAAGGTGGCCGGCGCAGGGAAGTAGACAGCGCAACACGATGATCGATCTCACGTCTTTTGCGAGCTTACGGGTGCGAGGCGGATTCGTCATCGCAGCGGTAGAACTAAGCCAGGCTCCGCTCCGCGATGCACTGGGACGAGACGCAGTTGCACAGACACGTGTGATCGGGCGCGAATTACACATGACTCTCCGGTTTGGGCAGGACGATCAAGAGCTTTCCGTGACCCTGTACCATGAGGTGCTGGAAGCGGCTACCGTCGCGAGCGCCTCCCCGCCTCACTGCGTGCTTGAGTTCAATGAAAGCGATTTCGAACGAGCGGCTCGTGCCGCTCACGCACGCTGGGGACCCGCGTCACCGGAAAACCTTGACCACATGTTGAAATTCTACGATTTTGAGGGAGAATAATCTCATGGCCGCAACTGATAAAATTCAGATCGACCTGGTCAAACTGGTGGGAGGCGACCGGCTGCTGCGGCTCACGGAACCGGAGTCTGGCCTGACGCTGGAACAGAAACTCGATCCGCGGTTGCCCGTCGTCCGCCAGAAACAACGGCTCTTAAACGTCTTTCAGGCTGCGCTGGCGAAAGCCGCGTTGCCCACGGGCTAAGTTGGCCTCGTAAGCGACGGCGGCACCTTCGCCAACGTCATCCGCCTCCAGCCCCCGCTCACGCTTTCCCCTGCCGAAGCCGACCGCCTCTGCGACGTCGTCAGCGATGCGGTGAAAACGGCGGCGGGTGGGAAGTAAGCACGCCAAGTAATGGCGGCGAAATCCCGCTCGGTAACCTACACAGGTTTTGCAGTAGGCCTCAGAAAATCCAACTGCTCAGGGGTTTCCTTAATATCAAGGGCCTTCCCGTAAGCGCGATTCATCAAGAGCGGGGCTTCTTTGTGATCGGACGCGTGTATCATGTAGTACATGACCTTACCGCCCTTATCTGGTTTCTCGTATATCGGGAATGGGTGAACATACTTGTATTCCAGATCGACCTTGAACCGGTCGGCCACGTATAGGCCGCGCACAGCACCCTTCTTTTTCAGCAATTCCGGCCAGTTCGACTTGCCCCACCATTTTTGAAGTCGCGGGTCCTTGTCGCTCTTGATTCCTGAAACGGCGCGGTCGATCCATCCCTCTGGAAAGAAATAGAATAGTTCAATCTTCGTGCCACCCTTCTTGTGATTCGCAATGGCTTCGACGGACGCCCAATCGCATTCGAAGGTTCTTTGATCCAACAAACAAAACGAGGCTTCCTTGTCGCCAATGGGGTTTTCCATCAGCATTTCGGTTAGCTTCTGATTGAAGTCACCATGATACGTCTTTATTGTCCGTTTTGGTTCGCCCTTCTTTTTATCGCGAGGCGGCTGGTTGCCGACCATTTGATTGAGAAGTTTCATTTGTGAATCATTCAACTCAAACAAAAAGAAGTTTCTCAGCCATCTCGGTGAGCTTTCCAAAACCAGCTTCGCTGACCACATATCAAGTTTGTCGTTCTCCTGCGGCCCGGCAAAGGCATCGATGTACGTCCCGTGGTGAGTGATCTGAACGAAGTAGAAAAGATAACGCTCGATGAGTTTTGCTTTGCAACCCGTCCAGATCGGGTTGCGCTCCCTGAATTTCCTCTCCGCAACCTTCAAGTCCACCGGCGGTGGAAGCTCAAAGAGAAGTTTTTCGTCACTCATATAGTTGCGGGAAGCTCATCCCACGTCATTCCATCCAACCGGCGTCCGGCAATCTTCTTCCCCTTTGCCGCCATAAAGATCTCTGCACCTGTGACTTCATCCCAGAACTTATGCACGAACGAATTCTCACGTTTCGGCGCGGGAACCGGTGCCCAATGACCCCACTGTTTGAAATGAAAGGGAATTCCTGATTGCTGACATTGGTCGCGCAATTTCCTCGCCCATCCCGGGAGCATTGCCCGTGCATTCGGGCCACTTTCGCCGCCGGCAATCACCCAATCGATTCGGTACAAGTGTTTCGGTCGTTGGGATGTCCACTTGCTGAGATCAATCGGGCCAAGAAGTGGCTCGCAAGAAAGAAACCGGTATGTTGCGGGAAGTTCCAATAGAATCGGCAGCCGTTCGTCCGCACGTTGTTGGTCTTCGACCGATGTTCCAATCCAAACATTTTTCGGCCACTGTTTGCCCCACGGAATCTTCCCCCCGACGTTCTGAGGACGCTTGGTTAGCAACAGCCAATCCAGCAAAGGTGTTTGATCGATCAGCTTCCATAGACGATTCCGCCACGGATCAAGATCACTACGCGCTTCAAATACATCGGACATTGACGCGCAGAATACTCGTTTGCGCTGCCCCTCTGATTCTGCGGCGGCATTCCACTTCAGCGGGTCGCTCCAATGTTTATCGCCGAAGAACCTTCGATCCTGCCTCGCCCCCCATATATTCTCTCCAACGCGCCTCGCCCATGTTTCAGCGTAACAGTGCTCGCAGCCCGGCGAAACCTTCGTACATCCCCACCACGGATTAAATGTGTGGTGCGTCCATTCAATTGATGAGTCTTTGCCCATTGGTCACCCTCCGGCTTTGTGGTGAAGAAACTCCTCTTGCCACCGGGAACACATTCGTGTCGCGTAGCCAATTAACATTGTCGCCGAACAACGGCCGGTTCATACGGGCTTTGTATCACGCCGGGGTTGATCGTCGCAATCCGAAAGCCGGAAAACCTGCCGACGTGACCCCGAGACCAGCCTTTTTCGATGATCGAGAAGGCCTCGTCGAGCGTCTTGATGATGAAGTCGGTGTCGGCCTTGGTGATGCAGAACGGGGGGTTGATGCGGATGGTGTTGGCGGCCATGCCTTCGGCGATGTTTTGTTTGCCGCTCGAGCCGCCGGCACCGCAGAGCGGACGGCTGCAGAAACGACAGAGATTTGCCGTCGCGGCACGACAGACGGCCCGGGGCGGTTTCGACAGGCCCGCCTGAAGGGCGTTGGCGGGTAAACTCAGGATGAATATCTGAAAGCGCGCCTCCGGGCGGCAACCGGTGGTCGCCGGGTGAAGAACCAGCGTCAATCAGGTAACATACCGTTCCTCAGTCAGGTACCGGTTCATGTGATCGCAGAGGAGGGTCACGACGGTTTTTTTGCCGCCGGGTTTCCTGGCCTCTTCCAGTGCGAAATGAACGTTGGCCCCGGACGAAACGCCGCAATACAGGCCCTCCTCCTGCCACAATCGATGCGTCATCGCCCGGGCTTCGTCATCGGTAATTCTTACCAAAACGTCAATCAGCCCCTTCGCCTTGAGCATCGCGGAGACAATGCCGCCCTTGGTTTCCGTGACGGGAAAATCCATTCCCGGATGCCAGAGTTCCTTGGAGCTGGCCGGCTGAATCCCGATGACTTTTACGTTGGGGACTTCCTTCTTCAATATTTCCGCAACTCCCATCAGGCTGCCGCCGGTGCCGATGGATTGCACGAACACATCCACCTTGCCGTCGGTTTGCTCGAGAATTTCCCGGGCCGTCACGTGATGCGCCCGCACGTTGTCGTTGTTGCTGAACTGGCGGGCCCACCAGATCTTGTTGGGATTGGCCCGTTCGTCTTCCAGACACAACTGCCGGCCGGGAAGTTCGACTTCGGACCCGGCGACGCTTCGTTCTTTGAGGCCTTGAATATCCTTGGGCTCCATCAACCGGACTTCCGCGCCGACGTTGTGCATCATTTTTTGTTTTTCGGCGCCCGCCTTGCCCGGCATGGTCTCATAGATGCAGACCTTGTAGCCCTTCAACCGTCCAACGGACGACAAGGCGAAACCGGTGTTGCCGGTGCTCGACTCGATAATGGTGTAGCCTGGCTTCAGCTTGCCTTCCTTTTCGGCCTGCTCGATCATCTCCACGGCAATCCGATCTTTGAGGCTGCCGGAAGGATTCATATACTCCAGCTTCACCAGAATCTCCGAGGTCAGACCCGCGCAAATCCGGTTCAGCCGGACCATCGGCGTGTTGCCGATCAACTCCAGCACGCTGTCATGAATCCGTTTGTTCTTCATTCCAGTTCCTGGCCAACCTTCATTTTCTTCGCGATATCGAGATAATACCGGCCTGTGGCAATATCAAACACGCCCATTCCCATGGGGTTGAACATGACGGCTTCCTGTTTCGGATAGCTGGCCATGCAGTTGTTGCAGACCACGTCCACAATCGATTTGGTATCCTCGGCCTTGAGCCCGCGTTCCTTGTGCATCATCTCGATGTCGGTTTTTTCGCGGCAGACTTCCTCCCAGTCATCAACAATGATCGCCTTGGTGTGGTCCAGGATGCCGACTTTGTAATCTCGCAACGAACAGTTCAACTGGAGTGAGCCGGCTTTGGGCTTTTCGTCAATGTAGGGCGCTTTGGACACCGTGCAGGTGATGAAGATATCCGCATCGCGATACGCTTCCTGCCAGCTTTTCGCGATGACGGTCTTGTCTTTATAGGGACCGGTGATCGTCTCGGGCTTGATCTCCCGCAGGTCGTACACGTAAATTTTGGCGATCTTATCCTTCAGAATGTCGGTGACCATTTTGTAGTGGTGCTGGCCGATGGGACCCCAACCCATAATCGAAACCACGAGATTGTTCTTGGGCCGGGCTTTCTGAAAATGCCGAATCATCAAACCGGAAACGGAGGCCGTGCGCACGATGCTCAGCAACGCGGTGTTGATAATGCCGACCGGCACCCCGGTGTCGGCCTCATTCAGAACAACGACGCTGTGCGCCCGTGGCAGTCCGTGATTGATGTTATCGGGAAAACTGGCGATCCATTTGATGCCGGCCAGATTGATCTTGCCGCCCACAAACGCGATCAGCGCGATAATCCGGTTGGTCAGGTCGCGATACCGCAGGTACGGTTTGATCGGTTGGACGAAGTCCTTCTTATCGAGACAATGAACGGCTAGCTCGATATTGTCGATTGTTGCGTTCCAATTGTATCCGATTTTTTTCAGGTCTTTTTCATTTAGATATAACATGGTAACACTCTCTGGTGGTTTATTTGGCTACTGGACTGTTTGACAGGTTTCTTGCCATTGCCCGATTCGGATAATTCTCTCAAATGCCATCTTCTATCGGCTAACATTGGAAGCGGCTCGAAAACACGCGGTCACATCAACATCTTTTCAAACGTGAGCTTCCTCACGCGGACGAAATCGCGCCAGCGTTGGTCGCCAACGGCCTTCTTGATGGTTCCCCGTTTCAACTTCACCGGCTTGATAGAAAGAGGTACCCTGACCGAAATGGTGTGGAGAGTTTCCACTCCCGTGTTGCTCAACGTCAATCGAATCAGGAAACCTCCGTCACTCGTATAGGTCAAAAACTCGTAGCCGCTATCCGTTTTGTTAACAATCATGAATACCAGGAATTCCCCTCAGGCGACGGCGCGAGCGCAAAGAACCGTTTCTCGTTTGAGCGCACGGGAGCAGGCTAAGCCATGTGCCTACCCACGGTCAAGCACACTTCACGACATCCGTTGCGGGCCGTGGAGAAAGTGAAAACGGCAAGAGCAAAAGAAGTGATGGGCTTGGACGATGCTCGCGGTAAAACTTTCTGAAGGCTCACCTTTCCCGTGGCGGAGCGGAGCGGCAACGGCCCAGAGCGGCATCCGCGCCAACCTGTGACGAAAACGTGTGCGTCTCCATGCGAAGTCTGGTTCAGGCAGCTTGGCCGCCATTCGGTGTCTCCGGAACCATCGGTTGTGGGTTCAAATTCCGCCGGGCGTACCAGCTTTCCTAGCAAGCGTTTAGACCGATTCTCTGCGACGAGCCGGATCGGTATCTGCGGTCACGCTTGAAGTCAGCGCCACCTTGCATGAGGCATGGCACGGTGACCACTGGCTCTTCCTGAAATCTACAGCCCCTTCATCAATTCATCAACGGTTAAAGCAAGATCCACGCGTTTTCAGCCACGAGACGACATCGCGCCGTTCGCTGACCGTGCCTTTCCGCCCCCCAACATTCTCAGATAAAAATATCTTGCACTCCAAAAGCCTGCGGGCGTATAAGCCAAGTACCACCCTGTTTGCGGGGGGCGCTTCCCGCCCCCATCGCGTCCTGTCTGCGCGTGTTCCAATGTGTCTTTTGCGTTGCACGAAATGATTCAGTAACCGAAAGAAACACCAATAAAGGAACGTGAAATAAAACTACGGAGGCGAGACCCATGAGACTCGTGAGTGCTCACAAGGCGGAGTTAATGATCATATCAGCGATGGCCGTGGGGCTGTTGAGCGGTTGTGCATTCGGTGACCGCAAGATTGCATTGCGGTATCAGCCGATTGCCCCAATCGGGGGTGGCACGGGGCAGAAAGTGGCTGTGGTGAAGTTCATTGACCGCCGTGGCAAACAAGAGGTCGGCGAGGTGCGAAACGGCTATGGCATGAAGACCGCATCAGTTTACGCCCAACAACAAGACATCGGGGCTTGGGTTGCAAATGCGCTTTCTGATGAGTTGAGCCATGCGGGGTTTGCCGTACAGAAGTTTAGCGATGCTGCTCCACCTGACATCAGCATTTCCATCACGGGTTTTGTGCCGGAAGCATATGTGCAGATGAGCATGCAAGAGCGGTGCACGGTTCGTGCAAATATCACGGTTCAGAAGGGTGGTGTCGTTGTTCTGAATAAAGAATATCGAGGTTACATCAGTAAGGTTGCATGGACGGCCTCGACGGGCGAATACGAAAACGTGATGCAACTCGCCCTGCAAGAGCTGATGAAGCAAGCGGTGCCGGAAATTGTGGCCGCTATCAAAACGTAGCCTCTGAATGGGCAGCCCGTCCACAGTTCAGAACTTAGTCATCGGCGCAAGTTTAGCTGCCTTGTGCGGATGCGCCGGTTATTGGTCTTCAAACCGGTCGAACGTTGGCACGTATGCAGGTGCAGAGACATTCGGGGAATCCAGCAAGCCGCTCCCCGTCGAGATCGCCGTCCTCGGCACCACGAAACCGAACGACGAGGCCATCAAAACTCTCTCGCAAGTTAGCTCAAACATTACCCAAGTTCCGATCAACAGCCGCACGCTAATTTACGCCGACTGCGGGATTGCTGCGGCCCACGCAGGTGATGTTCAGTTGGCGGGCCAATTCTTAGACGAGGCGGTTCAGGCGGCCTTGAGCGTCACGGTTGCCGGGGAGCGCGAGATCCGCGCGACGGCGCTTACTGGAAGTGAATCTGAAAAGATGTTTAAGGGCGAGCCCCATGAACGCGCCGTCGCGTTTCTCTATCGTGGCTTATTGTTCATGGCAGAGGACGACATTGACAATGCTCAAGCTTGTTTCAAAGCTGGTGCACTGGAGAGCGGGGAAGCGGCCAATAGTGCAGACCGCGCGAAGTGGTTGTCGCTTGACCTCTTGCTGGCTGAGTGCAAGAGCTTGGCGAAACACGCAGATTTACCGGAGTGGACTGAGTATATCAAGACGCGCTACAATGGTGATTTGCTTCCCCTGAACTGGCCGCTCTTGCCAGCAAAGCCGCTGATTGTCCTTGCTGCTGTGGGCGGCAGCCCCGACAAGATCGCCGGCAAGTCCAAGGGTGAGGAACTTCAATACCGCGCCAATGAGTCGCGCGTGTCAAGCATAAGCTTTATCAACGGCACGAATTCTTTTAGATACGCCAAGCCAGTTGATGATTGTTACATGCAGGCCGTCACCCGCGGCCAAAGAAACATGGATCAAGTGCTCGCCGCAAAAGCAGGCGTTCGTCGTGGGGTCGAGGGCGCAGGCGCGGTAGTCTCAGGAGTTGCGCCGTTGGTGCCATATGCCGGCCCGATCCTAATGTTTGCCCGAGAACTATCTTGGAGTGTCTCCGCCAACATCAAGTCGGGTGCGGATGTCCGTCAAATGCGAATGGTGCCCGGGAAGTTTTATCTCGCCATACTCGACGCCACTGAAATTCACGGGCCTATTCGCGTGGAGATGACCAGCGACCAAGGACGAACAATCGGCGAGGGAAGCATACAGCCGGACGGTGAGGCGAAGGGCGCGCAGATCGCTCTGGTTCGGTTTCCGTACTGAAAGGAAAGGTTGGGATGAGAAATCTTCATGGTTGCATTTTGTTGGCTCTGGCACTTACCGGCTGTACAACAACGTACACAACCCGCGTGGATAATCGTGGTGGTCAACCCACTAAGTACGAAGATGTCACATCGCCGGGGGCGGTGAGTGGAACGGGAATCGAGGCCCAAGACATTGTGAGCGCCACCGACCAGATGATGCGCGACATGCTTGCCAATCAAGCGATTGCCAGTCGCAGTAGCATTCCGCGAGTCGTAATTGACGCCCAGTATTTTCACAACGAGAGCTCCCAAATCATCAACAAGAACCTTTTGACCGACCGGTTGCGCACGGAACTGGTGCGCGCGGCCAACGGGCGGATAGTCTTCCTTGCCCGCGAGGCGGCTGGCATGACTGAGGAGGAACGCGCGTTGGAACAACAAGGTGTCGTTACCGGTGGCACTCAAGGACAGACCCAGCCAGCTTTGGGTTACGACTATCGCCTGGACGGCCGCATTGCTTCCTTGGACGCAATGGACCCACACACAGGTCGGAAATCCCGCTACTTTCAGATTACTTTTGAACTGATCGAGCGCGGAACGGGAGCGATAATTTGGAGCGGTGCGTACGAATTCCGTAAAACCGCGCAGGACGACATCCTTTACAGATAGGAGACGGAGTCATGAGTTTATCGCGCTTGAGATATTTGGGGAATCTGGCTGCGATCGCTATGCTCGCCTGCGGTTGCACAAATGTAAATGTTCATGAAGGCGCGGCACCGGGCGTACGCGTGCCCGAAGTGGGAATTCGTTACAACTCTGTCGGCATCATCGACAAATCCCTCCAAGACTGGACCGGTCCAGTTTTCGATCCACCGGAGTCGTCCATGTTCAATGGCGATCGGAAGGAACACGACAAGAAGTCTAAAATTGCAGTGGAATCTACAGATTCCAAGCGGACGGCGACAGGGACCTTGGAAGCGTGGGCTGTGCTTCGCAACCGTACCGATTACCCCCTTCAGATCGAGGGGCGAACAACATTCTTCGATGCCAGCAAGTCGCCCGCAGAGAACCCCACGGCCTGGCAGCGTGTGATGCTGCCGCCGCAAGCCGTTGGAACCTACCGCGACTACTCCACGAAGACCGACGAGGTCAACTATTACTACATCGAGATTCGTGAGGGCCGCTAGCATGCAAAGACCCCTTATCCGAGCAGTGTTCATTGGCTTGCTGACGTTGGTAGCCGGATGCACAGTTTATGAGCCGCCTCCGAGACCAGGAACTTCTCCGTCGGAACTTCAGGTGCCTTCGGGCAACCGCACCGTCTTTTTGGAAGAAGAAACACCGACGGGCCGTGTGCCTCCAGCGCCAAAATCTGCGCTCGCGCCGTCTAGCCCACAGCCCAAGGCAAATTCCACTCAGTCTAAACCGCAAGTTGCTGAATCTCCTCTTGAAGCGGCTCAAGGCACGATTCAGCAGTTCTCGAAGGCTTATGTTGACAAGGGCAGCCCGCGCATCGCAGTGTTTCTGAACCGTACGCTCAGTGATGATGTTCGAGAATGGCGGTCTGATGCGCGCATCGCCGCCGCTTACGAACAGCGCGGTGTCACCCAAATGGCCGAAAGAACGCATGACCAGGAGACCAGCGTCACTCAGTCCAACGTCACTGCCGCCGGCGAGGTTTCCATTGAACAGCCTACGGAGTCGGGTGAACGTCAGTTGCCGGTCTGCGAACCTTGGGTCTGGGCGTTTGAGGACGGCTTCCTAAAACCGTTGCTTGAAGCCAAAGCTAAAACTGTGGATCGCGCTACAATTCTGCGGCTCACAGCCGCCACCAATCCATCTGGCGCAATGCAACCTGTTGCGCCGAAGCAAATCGAGATGGCTGCCCTGACGAATTATGCCGACATCTTTGTAGAAGTACTTGTAGCACGTTCACCGTCCGCCCTCTACGGCTACGAGTTCAGAGCATCCGCCAAAGAAGTTAAAACGGGCATTATACTCGCCAACGTCACAAGCGCGCAGTGGAGTTATCGCGACCACAAGGGCCAAGTAGTCGTTGCCACGTCCGAGGGGTACAAGACTACAAATGCCCTCACGCTACCCGGTGTTCAGGACGTCGCGTCCGACTTGTCCCTTGATCTGATGCGTGCCCTGGCGCGCACTTGGACTCAATAACAGCCAGAAAGCTAAGCCGGCAGCAGTTTCGCCGTCGCCGGGTCGGCCATAAACACATCGCGCAACTTGACCAGTTCGCGCAGCCAGCCGTATAGTTTTGGTTCAAAGCAGGTACCACTAGGCGTACCGACTACTGCGGACGAAAGAATGCGGTCTTGTCCGCCTTGCCAACGCGCTCATCTGCGGTACACTGTCATCTATGCAGGAGGACGAATGAAACCCACTTTCATCGCAGTCATGTTCGCCGCGGTACTCGGCATCACCGCCACCGCCAACGCCTGGTTGGGTGACTCTCAGGACGCCCTGATCCAGCGCTACGGAAAACCCAAACTCGTGGAGTTGACCACCGGCGGTATCCCCGCGCAAAAAGGCTACTACGCCGAACTCAAGGAAAACTTCAGCACCAACGTAAGCCTGATCGCCTGGACGGGCACGAACTACGACGAGATCGGCTACGGCATGGACCTCGTCGAAACCCGCAGCCGCTATACGTTCGAGAAAGACGGTCTCAACATTGTCACCTACATCGGCAACGCCGGCGAGAAATACAACGGCGCCGATTTCTTCGACCGCTCGGCCCGCGAGATCGTCAACTCCGGCGCCGTTTGGGAAAAGGACAAGAGCGGTGATCAATTCCGTCGTTCCGTGCCGCTGTCACAATCCGTCATCGACGCGTTCCTGGAAAACAACAAGGGCGAGTCGACCTGGCCCAGTGCCTGGCAACCGTCCTTGATTCCCGGCACCTGGCTCAAACACACCGCCGACAAGGCCCGCATGGCCATCGCTCATGGCACTTCCGAGCATCAGTTCTACCGGTTGGAAGTTCGGATGGTGGATGATTTGACCCGGGCCGCGGATTGATCGCCCCATTGTCGGGGCGGGCCGACTCAGCTTGTCGTCGGTACCGGCGTTTCGACACCGGTCGTCGCGTTCTCTGATGCTGGACCCGTTGGCATTGGCCACGGTTGCGCCAGCAATTCGTCCGTCAACGAACGGTAGCACTGCGCCGCATACGACCCCGAATCGTACGTCGTGATCGGCTTGCCAAAACTCGGCGCTTCCGCCAGCCGCACGGTCCGCGGGATCACCGTCTTGTACACTTTGCCGGGAAAATGTTTGCGCACTTCCGCCGCCACCTGCTGCGCCAGGTTCGTCCGCCCGTCGTACATCGTCAACACGATCCCCTGCAACTCCAGCGACGGATTCGCGCCGCTGTCGCGGATCTGTTGCAGCACCCGCGTGATCACTGCCAGCCCTTCCAACGCAAAATACTCGGCCTGCATCGGCACCAGCACGCTGTCCACCGCCGCCAGCGCGTTCATCGTCAAAATCCCCAGCGACGGCGGACAATCCACAATGATAAACTCGTATTTGTCCGTGCCCTGGATCGGCGTCAACGCAAACTGTAACCGTTGCAAATAATTCTCCGCCCGCGCCACGTCCACTTCCGCCACTGCCAGATCGACTTCGCTGGGAATCACGTCCAGGTTCTCGTGACCGCCCGGCCGGATCGAGTCCGCCAGTTGCGCCCCGCCCATCAGCGCCTTGTACACGCTCCCGCCCGACAGCTTCTCCAACCCCAGCGCGCTCGTCGCGTTCGCCTGCGGATCGAGATCGAGCAACAACGTCCGTTTCCCCCGTTCCGCCAGACACGCCGCGAGGCTGACCGCCGTGGTGGTTTTTCCCACGCCCCCCTTTTGATTGGCGAGCGCGATGCTGCGCGTACTCATCCATCGCCTTATAGCCCATTTTCGCCCCCCGCCGCAAGGCTGTTATCGAGCGGTTGGTCGGCCGGGCGCTGCGGGGGAGGACGCAAAAAAAGCTTCCAAACCTTCCAAACCTTCCAAAGTCCACTCACGCGTTTTTGGGTCATGAGGTAGGATTGGCGCATGAGAAAGAATTACAGCAATGCGAGGGAGGAAGGTTTGCGACCCAGGTACGACGTGGTCGCCGCTCGTCGGACTCGGGTTTCAGCTCGCAACGCTCGGTTGACTCCGCTCACACCGTTCGCTTCGCCCTTCGGGTGCCGATACGACACGGCCTCGTCGAGGCGCCACCCTCGCGCCTCGGCTCCCAAACCTTCCAAAGTCCACTCACGCGTTTTTCGGTTTGGGACTACACTCGCCCGCATGAAAACAACCATCCGCAGTCAAGAACCCGCCACCCCGATCGGCTCGCTATGAAACCGCAAATACCCCGGAAGGTAAATTATCTCTCCGCCCTGCCCGAACATGTCCAGCTGGAGATCAACTGCAAACTGCGCGATGGCTGGCGGCACAGCGCCATCGCCGAATGGCTCCTCACCCAGAAGGCCGACTGCGACATTCCCGAGCACCTCCTCAAAGCCGGCGACCCGTATGCGCTGATCTGGACCCGCCGCGCCCACAGCGAAGGAGTCGTCCAGGAAAACTGCCGGATGACGATCACGCGTTGGTCTCACAGCGCCTATCAGGACTGGCGGGCCGAACAACCCAAACTCCATGTGCCGTTTGGCACGCCGCGGGCCATCAAGAAAGCCTTTCGGGCGCTATACGAGGAACTCCAAGGCAATCACCACGCACTGAACCTGCTCGAGAGACTGCGGCGCGCCGTCCGCCGAGGGCTGGGCGAAGTGGGATCGCCGCCCCGTTAAACTTGTGGCGTCGCCTGCCGCCTCGACCGCCTGCCGGATTCTCATTTGCTCCGGCGTCTTCCAAGAGGTAGACTTCCGCAGGCGAAGGTCTGCCGCCGAAGGAAGCATGATCGACTATACGATTGATGCAGCCCAACGGTTGATACGGGTTCGGATGAGCGGGGCGAACAAACCCGCTGACCTGTTGCAACACGTCTCCGACCTCGGCGCCAATCCTGCATTCGACCCCACCTACAACACTCTCTTCTGTATTACCGAGGATGCTACGCTCGAAACCACGCTGTTTGACCGCCTGCTCAAGACGATTCTGGAACAATGGCAGCAACGTCGGAAAGGCGTAAAATGGGCCGTCGTATCGCCCAGCCAGATTCAACTGGCGCTCGCCAAACTGGCTACGGACAACGTCAACTTCCGGTTCGTCCAACTGCGGTTTTTTACTGATGAAGACAGCGCGCTAAAGTGGCTCAGCCCGCATGCGGGCCCCTCGTAACTGCCGATCTCCTTCCTTCGTGCATCACGTGCCCGACTCGCGCACCCGACGTCGTTAATCATTATCAAAAGTCGTACCGAGCGCGGGACACCCCAACCGGCCTCCGTGTCTTGACTCGCTGGAAGAAGCGGCGCCGCTTGACCACCCGATTCCTGTCTGATTGAATCGCGACAATGCGCGGCCAACCAGTCAAGACGGAGGAACTCGGATGTCTCTGATAAAGAAACACGGTGAGATGTGGGCACGGAAATGGCCGTCTTCCCCATCTTTCTGGCCTCGGGTTGGTCAGGCCCCCTTGCAGTTCCGCCCCAATTCCCACACACTGCGCAGCGCGACTTCCCGGAAAACAATTGAGGACGCCTATACCAGCGCGGACCCGCCCGGAAGCCGATTGCCGGATTACGGGAGCGGTGATACACTAAAGAAACCATGACAGCCATCGCAGCGAAATTGGATGCCAGGATGAAGAAATGGCGGCCGCAGACAGCCAAGGAAGTCGAACGCCGGGTCGCTGAGATCATCGAACTGGCTGACGAGGACGTACTGGATGTGGTGCGGTCCCGCACCGCCGAACAGGAAGTACTCGATACGCTCGATGAACCCAAAGCCCGGTGAAATCTGGCTGGCCGACCTCGGTCTCGCCGCCAAAACCCGTCCCGTCGTCATCGTCTCGCGCTACGATCCCGATTCACCCCGCGCGTTGGTGCTATACGTCCCGCTCACAACTCAGAATCGCCACAGTTCGTACGAGGTAGAGTTGCCGAAGCTGCCGTTTCTGCGGGAGACGTCGGTGGCGAACGTACAGGGCACCGGCGCTATTGCTGTCGTGCGGTTGGAGAAGAAGATCGGCCTGTTGCCAAAGGAGAGCCTCGCAAAAATCAAGGTCGCGCTCCGCTACGCATTTGATTTGTGACCGGCCGCACCGCCTGGTTGAATAGAAGAAAGCAATTATGGCCATAGCCAGTATCAACGAGTACCTGAAGCTCGTGCCGGCGGTGAAAAACTCACCGCAACACTCGCTCTGGCTGTCCTACGACCCGGAGGCAGGCACCCTCTATGTCAATTTCAAAAAACCGAGCCTTCCCACCGACAGCGAATTGACCGATGAGGATGTCATCATTCGTTATGAAGGCGAGACAATCATCGGCTTCACCGTGCTCCACGCGAGCAACCGCCCCGCTTCCAGGACCGCAACGCCAGCGGTCGTCCGCGAAAAGCCCGCCAAGAAGTACGCAAAATAATGCCGGATAACAAAAACCCACTGTCTGTTGTAGCCGCGGCGCTCTGTCGCCGCGCCATGTTAGATTCTCAGGGGCTCCGACGCACGCCGACAGAGCGGCGTGGCTACAGAATCTGGTTTGGTAGACGCTCTCAGGTACTCGGCCACTCACTCACCGACAACCGATAAACCATCTCCCTCTGCCTCCGGACGACGCTGCCGCCCCACCGCATTGTCCGCCATAAACTTCACCACCGCTTTGACGCGCTCGCCAACGGACAGATCGCCGCGGAGTTCGAATACGGGACAGGTTCTGGCCGCCAGCCAGGCTTGATGTCTCGCCAGACTTCTTCCGGACATCGCGCCATCGTCATACTGCGCCGCCCATTCCAGAAACTCCGGGTCCGTCATCCCGAACCGTTCCAGCTCGCGGGCCCGCAACCGCTCGACCCGTATGGCCGCTTCGACGTACAGGAACACGATCAGATCGAACGCGTTCTCCAACTCGACGCCCCAATCCATGATGGACCCGGCCAACACCGCGCTTTGTTTCGCCTGCACATCGCGGAGAACGGACGACAGCCGTTCCGCGCGGTCGCGCTTCGTGGTGAACGGCGGCACGGTCGGAAGCCAGTAGTAATCGTCGGCATCAAGATGGGCAATGCCGAGTTCTTTGGCCAGCGCGGCCCCGAGCGTCGAGGTCCCCGAACCCGAAGCACCAGTGATAAGGATCAGCATCGCGTTTCCCGCCTTTCGCACCCGTCTGTCCGCCTATTCTCGTGTGTGACTGCCCGCTTCCCTGCTGGTGCACCGTCACAGTTCATTGACGAGCTGCCCCCTCACCTTAATCCTTTGCTCCGAACTCCGGTCCGGAGGTTCGGAGCGTCTCGTCGGACTCGGCTCCCCCCGGAGGGGAGAGGAGACGAGGTCTCCGAACCCCCGCCTTTCTTAAGAGTCCCCAACAAAACCCACCGTCTGTTGTAGCCGCGGCGCTCTGTCGCCGCGCCATGTCCGATTCTTAGGGGCTCCGACGCACGCCGACAGAGCGGCGTGGCTACAGAATCTGGTTTGGTAGGCGCTCTCAGGTACTCACTCCCTCGCCAGCAACCGATATCCGATGCCCGGCTCGGTCTGGATCAACTTGCCGCCGCCGGGCGTCTCGAGCTTCTTGCGCAGGTGCGTAATGTAGACGCGCAGATACTGCGACTGGTTTTCGGAGTTCGGGCCCCACACCGACCGCAACAGTTGCGCGTGCATGACCACCTTGCCCGCGTGCCGCACCAGCTCGTGCAGCAACGCGTACTCGGTCGCCGTCAGCCGCACCTCCTTGCCCTTCAACGTCACTTCCCGCGTCGCCAGGTCCACCTTCAAATCCTTGCTCACGAACACCGGCTGTTCGTGCGCCTCGGGCGCGCGCCGTTGCACCGCCCGCAACCGCGCCAGCAGTTCCTCCGTGCCAAACGGCTTCGTCAAATAATCGTCCGCGCCGCTGTCCAGCGCCGCCACCTTGTCCGCCTCGCGGTCGCGCACGGACAACACCAGCACGGGGGTCTGGCTCCATTCCCGCAACCGCTTCAACACCGCCACGCCGTCCATGTCGGGCAATCCCAGGTCGAGGATGATCACATCCGGCCGCCGCGCCGCCGCCTCCTGCAACCCGAGCTGGCCGTTCCCGGCCTCGTGGATGCGGTAGCCCTGCGGTTCCAACGTCAGCCGCAGCAGCCGCCGGATCGGTGCCTCGTCGTCGATCACCAGGATGGTTCGCTCCGCGCTCATGCCGGCCTTTCCCCCGTTTCCACGGGAATTCGGATCGTAAACACCGCCCCGCCCCCGGGGTCATTCCCGGCCAGGATCTCGCCGCGGTGCGCCCGCGCAATCCCCTGCACGATGGACAACCCCAACCCCGTGCCGCCGGGCCGCGCGCCGGAACCGCGATAAAACTTCTCGAACACTTTCTTGTCTTCGCCGGGCGCCAGTCCATCGCCATGGTCGCGGATGCGCACTTCCAACTTGCCGTCCCCAAGGTACGCCGACATATCGATCGGCGATCCCGCGGGACTGTGTTGCGCGGCGTTCACCAGCAAATTGCAAATCGCCTGCTCCATCAATCCAAAATCCAGCCGCACCAGCGGCAGGTTGTCCGCCAGCACGATGTGGACGCGCTCCCGCGAGACCTCGTTCTCGACCTGGCTGACGGACGACTCGAGCAACTCAGGCACTTCGCCCAACTCGATGTTCAACGGCATCCGTCCCGACTCGATCCGCGTCATATCGAGCAGATTCGTCACGATGCGCTCCAACCGGCGGTTTGCGGCCTTGATTTCGTCGAGGAACGTCTCGCTCAGGGGCAACCCGGCGTCCTTCAACTGCGTGTCGAGGCCTTCCGTGGCCGCGCCGATCACCGCCAACGGCGTCTTCAATTCATGCGACACCGAATCCAGCAGCGTGTGATACAGCCGTTCCGATTCCTCCGCCATGCGCGCCTGTTGCGCCGTCTCAATCGTGCGATAACTCTCGGTCATCACGGCGATCTGCGCCGCGAACGTCTCCAGCAAATCGTTGTCATCCAGCGTCCACGTGTCGCGCTCCTCGAACAGGACGCCCAACACCCCGAGCCGGTGATTCGCGGTCTGCAGCGGCAGATACATCGCGTGCGCGTCGGGCAGCGTGTCGGTGAATCGCCCGGCCGCCTGACCGCGCTCGAACGCCCACGCCGCCACCGCGCGCGCTTTCGCGTCGGGAGAAAACGTGCTGGTCGGGTGTGGCTCGTCGTCGAGTCGCCCATCCGCCGTGGCCAGGATCACCGCCGTGCGCGTCCGAAACAGCGCGTCCAGTTCCTTCACCGCCCGCGCCAAACCGTCTTCCAGCGACGCGCTCGCCGTCACGCTTTCCAGCAGGCGATTGAGCGCCGATGCCCGGTGCTCGCGGCGGCGCTCCGCGGCTTCGCGAACGCGCAATTGATTCGTCGTCCGCCCCATCGCCAGCGCCACCACGAAGAACATCGAGACCATCATCAGGTCGTGCGGCGACCGGATCGCCAATGTATAGAGCGGCGGAATGAACAGATACTCCCACGCCACCGCGCTCAATGCCGCCGCCAACAGCACCGCCCACCGATTCAGCCGCATCGCCACCACCACGACGCCCAACAGATAGACCAGCGACACCGCCACGTATCCCACGAACCCCTTCATCAGCCACGACACGCCGGTCGCCAGCATGACCACGCCCACGCCCACCGCGCAGTCCTGCACCAGGTTGGTCCCCACCCAGTTCGACCAGGGCTGCCGCGCCCGCTTGCCGCCGCCCTGCACCCCGCTCACGACGTGCACGTCGATGTCGCCGCCGCGACGGATCAATCGATTGGCCAGCGAACCGCCCTTGATCAATTCGAACAGCCAATTGTCCAGTGGTTTGCCCACAACCATTTGCGTCACCCCCTGCTCGCGGGCCGCCTCCAGCAACGCACCGGCTATGTCGTCTCCGGTCGTCATCACCACTTCCGCGCCCAATTGCCGCGCCAGCGAAAGATTTTTCGTCAGCCGCCGCTTCTCCTCTTCACTCAGCGCCGCCGACGTCTCCACGTACACTGCCACCCACGGCGCATCCATCGCCGCCGCGATCCGCCGCGTCCAGCGAATCAATTGGCCGGAGAACGGGCTCGGCCCGACGCCGACGCCCAATCGCTGGCCTGACTTCCACGGCATGTGAATGCGTTTGGCCCGCATGACGTCGCGCAACTCCTGGTCCACGTGCTCGGTGGTCGCGCGCAACGCCATCTCGCGCAGCGCCGTGAGGGTTTCTTCCCGGAAAAAATTCTCCGACGCCGTGGCCGCGCGTTCGCCCATGTAGACCTTGCCTTCGGCCAGCCGCTTGCGGAGTTGCTCGGGCGTCAGGTCGATCAGCTCGATCTCGTCCGCCTGGTCGAGCACGGAATCCGGCACGGCCTCGCGCACCGTCACCCCGGAAATCTGCTGCACCACGTCCACGCGGCTTTCGAGGTGCTGCACATTGAGCGTGCTGTAGACATCGATCCCCGCGTCGAGTAATTCGAGCACGTCCTGGTAGCGTTTGGGATGGCGGCTGCCCGGCGCGTTGGTGTGTGCCAGTTCGTCCACGAGCACGACCGTCGGGTGCCGCTCACGGATGGCGTCGATGTCCATTTCCTGCAGGACGACGCCCCGGTAATCGATTTTCTTGCGCGGAATGACCGGCAGGTCCTTCATCAGCGCTTCGGTCTCGACGCGTCCATGCGTCTCCACGATGCCGATCACGACATCCACGCCTTCGGCCTTGCGCGCGCGCGCCGCCTCCAGCATCGCGTAGGTCTTGCCGACGCCGGGGCACATGCCGAAGAATATCTTGAGTTGCCCGCGCTTGGCCGCGCGTTCCTCGCGCTGGATTTCCGCAAGCAACGCATCCGGGTTGGGACGCTGCAGCTCGGTCATGCGGCCATTCTAGCTCGTGGGCACGGTTTCACCATCCAAAAGTGGATGGGGGGAAGGATGGCGCGTTGCGTCACGAGCCATTAGCGCTGACCGAACTGGATGACCAGTCCGCCCGCGATGATCAACGCCAACCCGCACCACGTCGATGGAAGAATCTTTTCCTGGAACAAAAAGCGGCCCACCAATACACTGACGAGCACGAAAAACCCGACGTACGCGCCAATCAGCCGGGAAAAATCCCATTTGACGGAGTTCACCACCAGGCCGTAGCAGCTCAACGCCACGAACCCCGCCACGACGAATGCCAGCCGGCGACCGCGCAGCCCTCGACGCACCGCCGCGTCACCCCCGACTTCGAGGATCGCCGCCGCCACAAAGATCAGCCAGGCGATGACGTTCATGCGCGCCTCCCATTGCGAAGAAGACCCGATCCGATATTCATGGTTCGCAATTGTATCACCGCTTCTTGGCAAAGTGGTGCCAGAGGACGAAGAACAAGACCACCTGAACGATCAGCGGAATGATGCAGGTCAACGTGATCCAGCGGGCCAACAACAAAAACCGCCTCCACCGTGTCGATTCTTTCAGCGCGTGGCAGAGCCCGGTGACCGGCATTTTTTCCGGCGCGTCCAGGTCCGCTTTCATGGCCGCAGCTGATTGATACCGTTGGTTCGGGTCGCGTTGCAGCGCGCGCAGGACGATTTCCTCGGCCTGTGGCGAAAGCGACGGGTTGAGTTTCCGTGGCGCCGCCGGGTCGCCCGACATCCGCCGGTTCATGATAATGAACGGATCGTCGCCGTCGAACGGCGCCTTTCCCGTCAACATTTCGTACAGCATCGATCCCAGGCTGTAGATGTCCGTCCGCTGGTCGCCGCGGCGGCCTTTGATCTGTTCGGGCGCGACATAATCGGCCGTGCCCATGGCCGTCGAAAACCCGGCGAATGTCACCCGCCGCGCCGCCTCCGCGTATGAGATGCCGAAATCCATTACGCGAATGGTGCCGTCCGAACAGACCATGACGTTGCTCGGTTTCAGGTCGCGATGCACGATGTTGTGCGCGTGGAGGTATTGTAATGCCTCACAAATCAGGCTGACGAGTTTGAGCGCGTCCTTTTCCGGCAACGGGCGAATCTTCCCCAGAATGTCGGCCAGGGTGTTCCCGCGCAGATACTCCGCGACAATGTAGGGCCGGGATCGATTCCCATTCACCCCGATAAACTTCATCACGAACGGGTGGTCCAGCTTGAGGCCGATCTCTTCCTCGCGTGCGAAGCGGGCATAGGATGCCGGGTTGCTCTCCATCCCGCGGTACGGCACCTTCACCACCACTTCCCTGTCCCGGTTCTGCAAATCCAGCGCCTTGAAAATCGTCGCCATCCCGCCCTGGTTGAGGACTTCGATGACCAGGAACCGGTCGTCGAGTACGTCCCCGGGGCCGAGCCCAACCTGCATTCTCGCCTGGCGGATGGCTTCGTCTTCAGGCCGACCGCGAAACCGCGCCGCCCGCTCCATCAGGGCCGCGTCGCCCGCTTCGATTTTGTATCCGAGACGCATGAGAAGAAATCATGGAACGCGCGGTGCCGCCACGGGAAGCAGGAGCTTTCCCCGCGCAATCGAGGGTTATCCATGTCCCGTCACGACCCCTTCACCGAAGCACTCCCTTCCGCCTTCTTGGGGTACAGGTCATCCAGGGCCACATTCAACTCCAACACGTTCACCCGGGGCTCGCCAAAGATGCCCCACTGCGGGGGCTCCACAAGTTTTTCGACGAGCGCCTTGACCTGATCCTCCGCGATGCCGCGCGCCGCGGCGACGCGGGCCACCTGCAATCGTGCCGATTCGGGGCTGATGTGCGGATCGAGCCCGCTGGCGGAGGTGAACACCATGTCTGCCGGCACCGGGGCGTCCGCCGCCAGCTTGTTGCCGGTGCGGAAGGCCGTGGCATTGGCGGTGACGTTGGACTGCAGTGCCTGGCTGGTCGGGCCAAGGTTGCTCGCCCCCGAAGGAACCGTGGCATAGCTACCGGCGGACGGTCGCGGCCAGAAGTATTTGTCGCCCGTGAACTGTTGCGCGATCAACTCGGAACCAACAACCTGCCCGTTGCGCTCGATCAGGCTGCCGTTGGCCTGTTTGTGAAACAGCAACTGCGCGATACCGGTCATGACCAGTGGATAGGCCACGCCCGCAATGACGGTCCACAGGATCGTTTGTCGAATGGATTGTATGAAAAGTCTCATATTGTTCCTTTCCCCGTCGTCAGGGCGCGAGGTGCACCGCCACTAGGAACACGTCGATCAGTTTGATGAAGATGAACGGGATAATGATTCCGCCCACTCCGTAGATCAGCATGTTCTTCCGCAAAATGACCGCCGCGCCCAGCGGCTGGTATTTCACGCCTCTCAATGCCAGCGGTATCAACGCGACAATGATCAAAGCGTTGAAGATCACCGCGCTGAGTATTGCGCTCTCGGGAGAGTGCAGGGCCATGATGTTCAATTTATCCAGCGGCCCTTTGCCGCCGGCGGTCGTGGCGTACAGCAGGCCGAACATCGCCGGCAGAATCGCAAAATACTTCGACACGTCGTTGGCGATACTAAACGTCGTCAACGCGCCGCGGGTCATCAACAGTTGTTTGCCGATTTCGACAACCTCGATGAGCTTTGTCGGATTGCTGTCGAGGTCCACCATATTGCCGGCCTCGCGCGCGGCCTGGGTGCCCGTGTTCATCGCCACGCCGACATCGGCCTGGGCCAACGCCGGCGCGTCGTTCGTGCCATCGCCAATCATCGCGATGAGTTTGCCGCCCTCCTGCTCCTTGCGGATGCGGGCCAACTTGTCTTCCGGCTTGGCCTGGGCAATGAAATCATCCACGCCGGCTTCCGCGGCAATCGCCGCTGCGGTCTGGGGATTGTCCCCGGTAATCATCACCGTGCGCACGCCCATTTTGCGCAATTGCGCGAAGCGTTCCCGGATGCCGCCCTTCACAATGTCCTTGAGGCGGATGACGCCCATCACCCGCGAGCCGTCCGTGACCACCAGCGGCGTGCCGCCCTGCGTCGAGATATCGAAGACAACTTGTTCGACCGTCTTGGGATACAGGCCGCCGCGTTCTTCGACATGGCGGCGGATGGCTTCCGCCGCGCCTTTGCGAATCACCCGTACTCCCTTGCCGTCGGGATCAATCAAATCCAAACCGCTCATCCGCGTCTGCGCGGTGAACGGCACAAACTTGGCCTGGGGCTCGGCGACCTCGCGTCCGCGCAGGTTGTACTTCTCTTTCGCCAGCACCACGATCGACCGGCCTTCGGGCGTCTCGTCGGCGAGGGACGCCAGTTGCGCCGAATCGGCCAGTTCTTCCACCGGGATACCCGGCGCGGAAATGAAATCCGTGGCCATGCGGTTGCCGAGCGTGATCGTGCCCGTCTTGTCGAGCAGCAACACGTCCACGTCGCCGGCGGCTTCTACCGCGCGTCCGCTGGTGGCCAGCACGTTGCGGCGCATCAACCGGTCGATGCCCGCAATACCGATGGCGCTCAACAACCCGCCGATGGTCGTCGGAATCAAACAAACGATCAACGACAACAATACGGGGATTGATGTCAACACCACGCCCTTCTGGCCGGCGGCGCTTTCGTTGTAGTGCGCGTATGGCGGAAGGGTGAACACGACCACGAGAAACAGCGCGGTCAAACTGACCAACACGATGTTCAGCGCGATTTCGTTCGGTGTCTTTTGACGGCGGGCGCCTTCAATCATCGCAATCATCCGATCGAGGAACGAGTTGCCCTGTTCCGCCGTCACGCGGACAACAATCCGGTCGCTGATGACCTTCGTGCCGCCGGTAACGGCGCTGCGGTCACCGCCGCTTTCGCGGATGACGGGGGCCGATTCACCCGTGATGGCGGATTCGTCCACGGTGGCGATGCCTTCCACGATCTCGCCATCGGCGGGGATCGTGTCGCCGGTCTCGCATACAAACAAATCGCCGATCTTCATCTCGGCGCTGGGCACCGATTCCTCGTTGCCTTTGACGAGCTTGCGGGCCATGGTCTTCGTGCGCATCTTGCGCAACGCATCGGCGTGCGCCTTGCCGCGCCCCTCGGCCATCGCTTCGGCGAAATTGGCGAACAGACACGTGAACCACAGCCAGAGGCAAATCTGAATATTGAACAGGTTGCATCCGCCCGGCGTTAACAGGATCGCCGTCGTCCAGATCGACCCGACCCAGACAACGAACATCACGAGGTTCTTGATCTCGTCCCGCGGATTCAGCTTCTTGAACGAGTCGATGACCGCCTGGTACACCAGCTCGGAGTATTTGATTTCAACTTTTGTGCTCATAGGTTTCTCCCTAGAAAACGCGTCCGCCCAGCATCAGTCCGTGCTCGACAATCGGCCCCAGGCACAATGCGGGAAAAAATGACAATGCGGCGACGATCAAGATGACGCCCAAGAGCACGCACGCGAACGTCAACCCATTGGTTGGCATGGTGCCCGCCGAGGCCGAAATCGTCTTTTTCGCGGCGAAGCCGCCGGCGATGGCCAGTGCCGCGAACGCCACGCCAAACCGACCGAGGAACATCGTCGCGCCCAGGGTGAGATTGTAAAAGTTCGAGTTGGCGTTCAGGCCGGCGAAGGCGCTGCCGTTGTTGTTCGCGCATGAGGCGTAGGCGTAAAACATTTCGCTCAGCCCGTGCGGGCCATTATTGCCTAGGCCCGCCAGTCCGGCGGGTACGGTACACGCAATCGCGGAACCGATCAGGATCAGAAAATTCGGAATGAGGATCCCGACCACCGCCCACGTGGCCTCCCATGCCTGAATTTTCTTGCCGAGATACTCCGGTGTGCGCCCGACCATCAGCCCGGCGATGAACACGGTGAGCAAGACGTGCATCATGATGCCGTATAATCCGGCCCCGACACCGCCGAACACAATGCAGCCCAGCATCAGGTTCCATAACGGCGCCAGACCCGCCAGCGGGGTGAAACTGTCGTGCATCGAGTTGACTGCGCCACAGGACGTTCCGGTTGTGGCCACGCCGAACAACACGCTGTTCATCACGCCGAACCGCTGTTCCTTCCCTTCGAGCAATGGTTGCACGTTGCCGACGACCGGGTTGGGTCGTGTCTCCGCCCACCAAGCCAACGTAAAGGCGCCGATCAGTAACGCCAACATTACTCCAAACAATACCCACGCGTGGCGACGGTCCCCGACCAGCACGCCAAAGGCATACACGAGCGCCGCCGCGAGGATGAGCAGCCCGAACATCTCCACGAAATTACTGAACGGGGTCGGGTTCTCGAACGGGTGCGCGCTGTTCTGGCCGTAGAACCCGCCACCGTTGGTGCCGAGTTGTTTGATGGCAATCTGCGATGCCGCCGGTCCCAGTGGAAGGCTCTGCGCCTCGACCTTCTGGTCCACCATCACGGGGTTGCCCTTGTCGTCCTTGACCGGGTTCCCCTTATCATCTGTCTTGGGCACCTGCGTCGTGTACGATTCGACCAGCTTCGCGTCCGTGTACGGCTTGAAATTCTGCACCACGCCCTGGCTGACCAACAGAACCGTGACAATCACCGAAAATGGCAGGAGCACGTAGAGCGTCGTCCGAGTGACGTCCACCCAGAAACTGCCGAGCGACTTCGACGTGGCGCGCTTCAGTCCGCGGGCAAAGCATACGAGAATCGCGATGCCGGTTGCCGCACTGAGGAAATTGTGCACCGCCAACCCGGTCATTTGGGTCAGGTAACTCATGGTGTTTTCGCCCGAGTACGCCTGCCAGTTGGTGTTGGTAATGAAGCTGATCGCCGTGTTCAGCGCCAGCGCCCACGGAACGTTGGGAAACTTCTGCGGGTTCAGCGGCAGCCATCCCTGGGTCATTTGCAGAGCCATTAATGTGATAATCCCCACGACATTGAAGATCAGCACCGCCGCGAAATAGCGCTTCCATGACATCTCCTCATCGGCTTTCACGCCGCTGAGCCGGTAAATCCATTTCTCGACCGGGCCGAGAATGCCGGATAACGAGGTCCGCTGGCCCGCGAACACCCGCGCCATGAATCCGCCAATCGGCGGCGTCAGGCCGATTAATAGGCCGAAATACAAGAATAGTTGTATGACTTCATTCGCCTTCATCAACACAGCTCCTCATCCGAAACTCCCAAGGGTTCCAATTCCGTCCCTAGTATCGTCGGCCGGGAGGCAGGGCGATAATTAAAACCGCTCGCGAAACAGTTAAAAAGGTGCTAACGAGGGACTGTCGAAACCAAAGAATTGCCGTTCCCACTGGCAAATGTTAACTTTAACGCCGTGGAAGCCGCAGTCATTGCCATCGGGTTGCTCACCCTCGTCGCGGTTGGTGTGCTGATTGTCGTGGTCGCGCGCGAACGCAACAAACCGCCGCCGCCTGACCAGTCGCTGCTGCTGATCCAGCAGCAGATGAACGGGCTGCAGGAGCGACTCGACAAGTTTGGCCAGACTGTCGCCGAGAACCTGCAGCAGTCCAGCGCGCAAATGAACAGTCGCCTCGACAATGCCGCCAAGGTCGTCGGCGATCTCCGCGAAAAAGTCGGGCAAATCCACGAGGTCGGCAAAGCGGCCGCTGATCTGGTGAACATTCTCCGGGCGCCGAAACTGCGCGGTGGGATGGGCGAACTTTTTCTCGGTGACCTGCTGGGACAAATTCTACCGCCGGAGCATTTCAAGTTGCAGCACCGGTTCCGCAGCGGCGAGGCGGTGGACGCCGTGATCCACATCGGAAACAAGCTGGTGCCCGTGGACTCGAAATTCCCGCTGGAGAATTTCCGCCGCATCATCGACGCCCAGAGCGATTCCGAGCGTGTCGCGGCCCGCAAACAATTCCTGCGCGACGTGAAGAAACACGTCGATGCGATTTCCACGAAATATATTCTGCCCGACGAAGGCACCTACAATTTTGCGTTGATGTACGTTCCCGCCGAGAACGTGTACTACGAGACGATCATCAAGGAGGAAGCCAGCGCGTCGGGCGAGGAACGCCCGCTGTTCAGCTACGCGCTGGAGAAACGCGTCGTTCCGGTCTCGCCGAACAGTTTTTACGCCTACCTGCAAACCATCCTCCTGGGCCTCCGCGGGATGCAGGTCGAGGAACGTGCCCAGGAAATTCTCAATACGCTCGCGCGCCTGCGCGGGGATTTCGAGCGCGTCCAGGAAAGTTTCCGCGTCCTCGGCAAACATCTCACCAACGCGCAGGGCAGTTATTCCGACGGCGAGAAAGCCCTCGCGAAATTCGACGCCAAGCTCGGCCAAATCGAGCAGCCCGTCATTTCACCGGGCGACCACCCCAAACTCAACTGATCGACGCTACCGCAGGTGCCGGTTCCACGCGTCGGTCGCGTACTTCTCACGGACAAGTTTTTCCGCGAGCGTTCTCTCGGCGTCAGAGACTTCGTACTCTTTGAATTTGATACCCAGCGTCTCTTCAAAACCGTGTTTGAGTCGGTCGGCGGAAAGCTTCGCGGCAATCGAGCCTTGATGAAGCATTCCCGATTTGGTGCGGCGCTGCGCGCCACCGGCAAGTTTGCGTCCGTCGGCCACCACGTCACCATGAACAGGCTTCTGAAAACACTCGTACTGACCCCGCGGCGATTGAAGCGTCGACTCATGCAGTGACGATTGCGATTGAAAGGCGGCGGCGACCGCCTGGTGCAGGGCGCAGTAGGCGTCGGCGGTTTTCATCGCATACAACGCGTGTGCGGGCGGCACGACCACCGTGTACGTGGTGTCCTGGACGTGATACACCACGCCGCCGCCCGTGGGACGACGGACCGCATCATAGGCGTTGGCCAGCGGTGCCGGAAACTTCTGGAAATAGCCAAATGAGACAGACGGCTTCTCCCACGCATACACGCGCAGCAACGGGCGCCCGCGTTTCGCCGCCGTGTGGAGCAATGCCTCGTCCAACGCCATGTTCCACGCCGCGCCGGCGGCGGGGGAGAGCAGAAAATCCCATATTTCCCTCATGCGAGAAGTGTAGCGCGGATGTTGCGTGGGCACAATTGCTCGTGTATCCTGTGCCACCTCGGAGTACCGATTACATGACACTCACTGAAAAAATCATGGCCCGCGCGGCGGGCAAGAAATCCGTGCAGCCCGGCGACAACGTGTGGGTGAACGTGGACATCCTCATGACGCATGACGTATGCGGGCCGGGGACCATCGGCGTGTTCCAGCGCGAGTTTGGCAAGCACGCCAAGGTGTGGGACCGCGAGAAGATCGTTATCATCCCCGACCACTACATCTTCACGGCGGACTCGAAATCGAACCGCAACGTGGACATTTTGCGTGCGTTCGTTCACGACCAGAACATCAAATATTTCTACGATGTGATCGACGATCCGCAGGGTGCCTGGCATTTCGATCCATCCAAAGGCCAGCTCAAACGCCAGTACGCCAGCAGTTTCGCGGGCGTGTGTCATACGGCATTGCCGGCCAAGGGCCATACGCGCCCGGGCGAGATCCTGCTTGGCACGGACTCGCACACGTGCATGGCGGGCGCGTTCGGCGAATTCGCCACGGGCATCGGCAATACGGATGCCGGGTTTGTATTCGGCACGGGAAAATTGTTGCTCAAGGTGCCGGAGACGATGCGGTTCTGGCTCGATGGTTCGCTCCAGAAAGGCGTGATGGCCAAGGACGTCATTCTCCATTGCATCGGCGACATCGGGTTTGACGGCGCGACGTATCGCGCCATGCAATTCCAGGGGCCCGGCGCCAGGGCGCTCCAGATGGATGACCGCATGACCATCACCAACATGGCCATCGAAGCGGGCGGCAAGAACGGGATTTTCGAGCCCGACAAGACGACGTTTGCGTACGTCGATGAGCGCACCAAGGCCAATGGCACGAAGGCGAAGTATGACGCGTTGTTTTGCGACTCTGACGACAAACAGAAGTTCGTGTACGACAAGGAATTCGATCTCGCGAAATTGGAACCGACGGTGGCGTGCCATCCCAACCCCGGCAACCGCAAACTCGCCAAGGAGCTGGGCAACGTCCAACTCGACCGCGCCTATATCGGTTCGTGCACGGGCGGCAAGACCAGCGATTTTCTGGCGTTCGCGGAAGTTATCAAGGGACGCAAGGTCAAGATCGACACGTTTGGTGTTCCCGCAACGCCCGATGTGGTGCACGACTTGCAGGCGGCGAAGATGAACGGCAAAACCGTTTGGCAGGTCTTGGAAGAAGCGGGCGTACAAATGACCGAGAATGCCAGTTGCGCGGCCTGCCTCGGCGGGCCGACCGACACGTTTGGCCGGTTGAACAAGCCGATGAAGTGCATCAGCGCAACGAACCGCAATTTCCCGGGCCGAATGGGCCACTTGGAGTCCCAGGTGTTCCTCGCCTCGCCGTACACCGTGGCCGCCAGCGCGATCACCGGGCACATCACCGACCCACGAGAAATCCTGGGCTGATGAGATTATACCTTCTCCGTCATGGCACCGCTTCCGATGTGGCACCGAGTGATGCGGAGCGGAAATTGACGCGAGAGGGTGAAGAGGAAGCGCAGATCGCGGGTTTGGCGCTTGCCGAACTGGGCGTCAAACCTTCGTGTGTTCTGAGCAGCCCGTTGGTGCGCGCCCGTCAAACCGCCGAACTCGCGGCGCGCGCAATGAAGTTTCGAGGTGAAGTGGAGTCGCTTGATGAACTCACGAACGGCACATCGACGCCAACGTTGCTCAAGGTGCTGCAATCATATTCCTCCCCGGAAGAAATCCTTCTGGTTGGCCACATGCCGTCTCTCTCCGAGCATTTGGCGGCGCTGATTGGATCGAAGAATCCGCAGGGGTTGCCTCTGGGCAAGGGGAGCGTAGCCTGCGTGGACCTGGATGAATTGCGTCTGGGGAGAGGTCAGCTTCGTTGGTTATTACGCCAGAAGCAGTTGCGTTATATTGCCGAGCGTAACACCTGAGGCAATCTATGGGTTTTCCTTGACCCGAACAACTCCGTGAAAAAGGATCCGAAACCATTTGACAAATTCAAACATGTGATTTAAACGTGTGTTTGAAACAAATGAAGACCGCGTTTGACTCTGAGCAAAACACCCAGACCCATCACCGGCTGCTTGAAGCCGCTGGCGAGGTGTTCGCGGAGCTCGGTTATCGCCAGGCCACCGTGCGCGAAATCTGCCGTCGCGCCCACGCTAATGTGGCCGCGATCAATTACCATTTCCACGACAAGCAGGGGTTGTATGAAGCCGTGTTGAAATACGCCCTGGCCCGCGTGAGGAACAATTATCCCACGGGGCATGAACCCGTTACCCCTGACAATGCCGAGCAGGAATTGCATGACATGATTGCCGCCAGACTGCACGCGGTGTTCGATCTCGGCCAGACCGCATGGCACAGCAAACTGATGTCCCGGGAAATGATCGAGCCAACAAAAGCCTTGGACGCCCTCGTAAAGGAAGAATTGGAGCCGTTTTTCCAGCGACTCCAGTCGTGCATTCGCGCCATCCTCGGGTCCGAGGTCAGCGACGAGCAGGTACGTCGCTGCGCCTTCAGCATTTCGTCGCAATGGGTGTCTTATCACTCCAATCGACAGGTCATCTCCCGGCTGGATCCCGCCATGAAATTTGGACCGGAGGATATCGGTGCGCTGGCCGATCACATCGCACAATTCTCCCTCGCTGCCTTGAGAGGATTAAAAAGAACAACCGACCGACAACAAATGAGTCCCCTGCCATGAAACCAGATACGGAACCATCTGCCGCAACCGCGTCCGCCGAACCATTGCCCGCCGTGGCCAGTACAGGATCACGCAAGCGGTTCATACCCCTTATCGTCGCCCTCGGGCTGTTGATCTTCGGGGTGGTGGCGGTTTATTATTTCGTTGCCGTCCGCCCGTACGAGACCACCGACGATGCGTTCATCGATGGGCACGCGGTCCAGATCAGCCCCCAGGTGTCCGGCCACGTGCTGGCGGTGCTCATCAACGACAACCAGTTTGTCAAAAAGGGTGACCCACTCGTGCAGATCGACCCTCGTGATTACGACGTGGCCCTCGCCCAGGCGCGCGCCAACCTGGCCACCGCCCAAAGCCGTTTGGCGCAGGCCCAACATCAGGTGATTGTCTCGCGCGCCAAGGCGGAACAGGAACGGGCTGCCGTTGGTGTCGCGGAGGCCGAAGCCACGCGAGCCGAGGCCGACCTCGCGCGCTATCAGAACGTGGAAAGCCGCGCGGTATCGCGCGAGCAGGTTGACGCGGCCCTCGCGGCTGCGCATTCCAGCGCCGCGGCACTGGAGGAGGCGCGCAAGAAAGCGGATGCTTCCGATGCGCAGATCGGGCAGGACCAGACGCAGATCCCGACAGCCGACGCCGGCGTGCAACAGGCCGAAGCCACATTGCGCCAGGCGGAATTGAACCGCTCCTACGCCGACATCACCGCGCCCGAAGACGGCTGGGTGACGCACCGAGTGGTTGAACAGGGTCAGTACCTGCAGGTCGGGCAGGCGTTGCTGGCGATCGTGCCGCACATCGTGTGGATCACCGCCAATTTCAAGGAAACGCAACTGACATACATGAAACCCGGCCAGCCGGTGCGCATCGAAGTTGACGCGTTTCCGCAGAGGAAGTTCCGGGGGCACGTGGACAGCATCCAAGCTGGCACCGGAGCGCAGTTCAGCCTGTTGCCGCCCGAGAACGCGGCGGGCAATTACGTCAAGGTCGTGCAACGCGTACCGGTCAAGATCGTCTTCGATGAAAACGACGATCCCTCTCCGATGATGCCGCTCGGCGCGTCCGTGGTGCCGGAGGTGAAAGTGCGATGAGCGACGCTTCCACCATTGATCCCCATCACGAGGCGATTTGGAAGCCGCCCCACAACCCGTGGGTCATCGCCATGGTCGTGACGATGGCGACGTTCATGGAGGTGTTGGACACCAGTGTTGCCAACGTGGCGTTGCCACACATCGCGGGAAATCTTTCCGCGGGCTTGGACGAGAGCACGTGGGTACTGACCTCCTATCTCGTGTCCAACGCCGTCGTGTTGCCGCTGAGCGGTTGGATTTCGGAACGGATCGGCCGCAAACGATTCTACATGATCTGTGTGGCACTGTTCACGATCAGTTCGTTGTTGTGCGGCCTGGCGACAAATCTGGGCATGCTGGTGTTCTTCCGCGTCCTGCAAGGAGTGGGCGGGGGCGGCTTGCAGCCGAGCGAACAGGCGATCCTCGCGGACACGTTTTCACCGGCCAAACGCGGCATGGCGTTCGCGGTGTATGGCATGGCGGTGGTGGCTGCGCCGGTGTTGGGACCGACACTGGGCGGCTGGATCACGGACAATTTTACGTGGCGCTGGATCTTCTTTATAAACATTCCAGTCGGTATCCTCTCACTGATCCTGACGTCGCGACTCATTTCCGATCCGCCGTACCTGAAGAAGAAGAAGAAGCGGGCTGGCGTGAAGATCGACTATATCGGGTTCGGGCTGATCGCTCTGGGGCTGGGCCTGCTGCAGGTCGTGCTCGACAAGGGGCAGCGGGAAGACTGGTTCGAGACCCCGTACATCCGGGTATTCACCGTCATCTTCGTCTCCGCACTGATCCTGGCGGTCATTTGGGAATTACATGTCAAGGAACCGATCGTGGACCTGCGTCTGTTCAAGGATCGCACGTTCCTGTTGGCCAACGTGATGCTGTTTACCGTGGGATTCGTCATGTATTCAACCACGATGCTGATCCCGCAATTTGTGCAGGAGTTGATGGGCTACACGGCCGAGCAATCCGGCGAACTCATCTCACCGGGTGCGATCACGGTCATCCTGCTGCTGCCGCTGGTCGGATTTCTTGTTTCCCATTACGATGCGCGCAAGATCATCGGGTTTGGCTTCCTGATGGTTGCGGTGTCCCTGTTCAACATGATGAGATTCAACCTGCAGGTTGATTTCGCGACGATGCTCTGGGCCCGCGTCCTGCAGTCGGCGGGTGTGGCGTTCCTGTTCGTGCCGATCAACACCGCCGCGTACGCCTTTCTGCCGCGGGACAAGAACAATGCCGCCTCGGGCCTGATCAACCTCTCCCGCAATATCGGGGGAAGCGTGGGAATTTCCTTCGTGACCACCATGCTCGCGCGACGGGCGCAGTTCCATCAGTCGGTGCTCGTCACGCATCTGTCCAATTACAACGGACATTTCGTGTTTGCGGTGCGGGCGTTGGGACACGGTCTCGCCGCCTCCGGCGCCGACGCGGTGATGGCCACCAAACAGGCGTATGCGGTGATCGGCGGGATGGTGGCGCAGCAATCCACACTGCTGGCGTATATCGACAACTTCTATGCGCTCGGGCTGATCTGCCTGGCATTGGTTCCCCTAACGTTCTGGATGAAGCGGCCGAGGACAGGAGGGCCCCTCGCGGTGCACTAACATGATCCGAATTATCGCCATCGAACGGGAGTACGGCTGCGGCGGAAGCGTCATCGCCGAAAAACTCGCCGAGCATCTCGGCTGGAAATTCATGGATCGGCAAATCACCGAGGAGATTGCGCGGCTGGCCCGGGTGACGCCTGCCGTCGTCGAGCGCTGCGAGCGAAAACTCGACCCGTTGTTCTACCGTCTCGCCAGGGTGTTTTGGCGCGGCAGCTACGAGAGAAGCCTGCCGGTCGACGAACACGACGTCTTCGACGCGGACCGCATGGTGGCCATTGTCCAACAGATCGTCGAACAAGCGGCGGCCACAGGCAACTGCGTGATCGTCGGGCGGGGGGCGCCCTACTTTCTGCGCGACCGGGCCGACACGCTCCGGGTGTTCTTATTTGCGCCACGCGAGTTCAAGTTCCGGTTCGTCCTGACGCTCACCAAGAACGCGGTCGAAGCCAACGAATTGCTCGATTCGATCGACCGCGACCGCAAGGACTTTCTGAAGCACTACTTTGGCGTGGAGTGGCCGCATCGCCCCCTGTATCACACCATGCTCAACACCGCGATGGGCAACGACCTGGTCCTCGCCTCGATCCTCAATTTGATGGATGCCCTCAACAAAAAGGAAACGTCGTTATGAAACCCGGAACTACTCTCCTGCTCGCCTTCGTGACGGTGGCGCTCGCGGGCTGTGCCGTCGGACCGGATTATCACCCACCGAAGACCCAAGCCCCCGCCAACTGGAGCGAAGCCCAACAGGGCGGCGAGACCAATAGCGCCATGACGGTGGTCGAGTGGTGGAAGACGTTCAACGATCCCGAGCTGAACTCCCTGATCACACGCGCTGTGGCCGCCAATTATGACCTGCGGATTGCCGAGGGACTACTCCACGAGGCACGGGCACTTCGGAGCGGCGCATTTTTTGACCTCGGTCCGAAGATCGACGGCTCAGCCGGCTACACCGACCAGCGGTTGGCCAAGAACTCGCTTCCATTCAAAACATCGGGGCCGGTTGGCGGCCTCATTACCAGCAATTATCTATTCCAAACCGACCTGTACGACGCGCACTTCGACGCGAGCTGGGAGATCGACGTGTTCGGCGCCAAACGGCGGGAACTCCAGGAGGCAAACGCCCTACTCGCCTCCGTCGAGGACGATCGGCGCGACGTGCTGGTGAGCGTTCTCGCCGAGGTCGCACGCAATTACGTCGATGTCCGCGATTTCCAGGAGCGATTGGCCATTGCCAATAAAAACATCGCCGCCCAGCGCGATGCCATCGATATCGCCCGCGCCCGTTTCCGCGCCGGTTTGGCCAGTGAACTGGATGCCAAAGAAGCGGAGGTCTTGCTGGCCACCACGCAATCGCAAGTCCCCACGCTCGAAGAATTGCTCAAACAGTCTGTGCACCGGCTGGGCGTGCTTATCGGACAGCCGCCGGGGGCTTTGACTGACGAACTATCGGCGGAAGCGGCAATCCCCGCTACGCCTCCCGAAGTCCCCGTGGGTTTGCCCTCGGACTTGCTGCGACGCCGACCAGACGTGCGCCGGGCCGAGCGTCAACTCGCGGCGGCCACCGCCAACATCGGCGTCCAAACAGCCGAGTTGTTCCCAAAATTCTCGCTGACCGGGGTGGCGGGGTTCCAAAGTTTCTCCGCCGGCGACTGGATTAGCGGCGCTAGTAAGTACTGGTCCGCCGGGCCGACGGTGACGTGGCGCATTTTGGATTATGGCCATGTGCGCAGCCAGATCCAAACGGCCAACGCCCAGGCGCAGCAGTCCCTCGCGATGTACGACAAGACCGTGCTCCTGTCGTTTGAAGATGTGGAGAATGCACTGGTGGCTTACTCCCGGGAACAGGTTCGCCACCGCTCGCTGCAGGAAGCCGTGGACGCCAGCCGCGGCGCGGTCGAAATTTCCAATGAACTCTACAAGAATGGTTTGACCAGCTTCCTGAACGTCGTCGACGCCGAACGTTCGTTGTACCAGGCCGAGGACGAACTCGTCCAAAGCGAGCGCACCGTCACGGTGAACCTCGTGGCGCTGTACAAGGCGCTGGGCGGCGGATGGCAAACACCTCCCGGGGACGGCCGGCCGCGGGCGAAACTATAACAGGCCACGCCACGCTTTGACGTTGCACATAGAAGGGCTGTCCGCTACATTCCCGCGGCCATGGCTGGAAAATCCGCAACGCGCAAACTGGCAGTGTCGAAGTCCCCGGTTCCGGGCAACGCGGCTTTGAAGCTCGCGTGGATCAATCCGTTTCACGTGCTGTCGCCGGGCGAACGAGCTCCCGAGGAATGCAACGCCTTCATCGAATGCCCGATGCGCAGCAAAATCAAATACGAACTGGACAAGCACAACGGGATTCTCCACATCAGCCGCACCCTGCACAGTTCGGTTCATTACCCCAGCAACTACGGATTCGTTCCCCAGACGTATTGCCGCGACCACGACCCGCTCGATGTGTTGGTGCTTTCGCAGGAACCCGTGATTCCCGGTTGCGTCATGAGGGCGCGGCCGATCGGGATGCTGCGCATGATCGATCAGGACCTGGAGGACATCAAAATCATTGCCATCCACGTCAATGACCCGATGTTCGAGAGCTATACGGACATTTCGCAACTGCCGCCGCACGTGCTGCGCGAAGTGCGCCACTTTTTTGAGATCTACAAGGAATTGGAGAACGCCAAACTGCCCGTGGTCGAGGATTTCCGCGGCCGAATTGATGCCCACACCATCATCCGTGAATCCGTCGCCGCGTACAAACGTTTCCGTCTCCAGCTTCTCGATTGCGAGTTCCCGGACTACTAGTTTTCATTGCACGACGTTGTGAGCAACACCGTCGATGGAATCTCGCCGTGGACAGTTTCGCAGCCGTGTGTTACATACCGGGGGTCGCGCGCAATCCGAAAAAGGGAAACAAGGTTTGGTGCCGATAACGTTGCAAAGCAGGTTTTCGTGTCCGCCACGACGCGGGAGAGTACGAATGGCACCTCGTCTGCTGATGATCCTGGCTTTGGTTGGCCTACTCGCCGCTCCCGACACAGCCACGGCCCACAAAGTCCAGGTCCGGGATCCCGCGACGGCGACGCTGATTGCCAACGATGGCGGCCAACTCCTCGCGGATTATGGAAGTTACCAACTCTATCGGGTCGATCAGGTGCGCACCGGGCTTGTGCAATCGGGTGTCGTGGAACTTCGTGATGACTGCAATCTGATCCGGCTCAATGCCGCGACCATTGACACGTCCACGGCAACCGTTCCGGCCGCGCGCCAGACGATCGCGTCGTTTCGCGGCAAACGGATGCACCTTATCCAATTTGTCGGCCCGATCAAACCCGAGTGGCGTGACGCCCTGAAGCAGGCCGGGGCCCAAATCGTCAGTTACATCCCCCAGAACACCTATCTCATCTACGGGGACGCGCCGGCGCTGGCCAAAGTCCAGAGTCTGGCCGGCTCGGCGCCCTCCGTGCAATGGCATGGCGATTATCTTGACGATTACAAGATTCATCCAGCGGCCAGGCTCATCAATGCCAGCGGCAACGCCCGACAACGCTCCACGGACTTGTTTGCGATCCAACTTGTGGAAGACGCCGATGCCAACCCCGCCACACTGGCCCTGATCGACCGTCTCAAATTGGAACCGGTCCGCCGTCAGTACCAAATGCTGCATTATGTGAATTTGTTCGTTCGACTTCATCCGCAGGATTTGCCAGTCCTCGCCGCTCAACCGGACATGGTCTCGATTCAGCCCTACGGGGAACCGCGGAAACAGGATGAGCGGGAGGACCAGATCGTTGCCGGCAATCTCACCGGGAACGCCCCCTCCGGGCCCGGGTACCTCGCGTGGCTGGCCGGCGTTGGATTTACGCAGGCCCAGTTCGATGAATCCGGATTTGTCGTGGACATCAGCGACAGCGGCATTGATGACGGCACCACCATGCCCGGCCACTTTACGCTCTACGAACTGGGGGACACCAACAATGCGAGCCGCGTCGTCTACAATCGACTGGAGGGAACGCCGAACCGGCGCAGTACGATCCAGGGCTGCGACGGCCATGGCAACCTCAACGCCCACATCGTCTGCGCTTACGATGACCAACCCGCCGGTTTCCCCCAAACGGACAGCGCGGGGTATTACTACGACCTCGGGGTCTGCCCGTTTGTCAGGGTCGGCTCCTCGGTCGTTTTCGATCCGGCTGATTTCACCAATCCCAATTACGCGGACCTGATGTCCCAGGCGTACAACGACGGCGCCCGAATCAGCAATAACAGTTGGGGAGACAGCGATACGAACGGCGCGTACAATTCTGATTCGCAAGCGTACGATACCCTGGTCCGCGACGCACAGCCAGTGGGTTCGACGTTTGCTGTCGCCGGCAACCAGGAAATGGTGATCGTGTTTGCGGCCGGCAACAATGGCCCCGGTGCGTCAACCGTCAGCCCGCCAGGCACCGCCAAGAATGTCATCACCGTCGGTGGCACAGAAAACGTGCGATCCATGTCCACCGCGAATGGCGGCAATAACGCGTTGGGGAATGACGGTTGCGACTCCCCGGATTCCGACGCCAACGACGCCAACGACATGGCCTCGTTCTCCGGCCGCGGCCCGTGTTCTGATGGTCGGATCAAGCCGGATCTCGTCGCACCGGCCATCCACATCACCGGGGGAGCGCCCCAGAGTTTTCCACCGCCGTCGCCCGGCGGCCTGGGATCGGCCCTGCCCTGTTTCCTGACGGTCGATCTCTCTGAGATCGGCATTTGCGGAGTGGAGGGAAGCGGTACGGCGAGTGCCAGCAATTTCTTCCCGGTCGGCCAGGAGTTCTTCACCGAATCCACCGGCACAAGCCACTCCACGCCGGCGGTCTCGGGCGCCTGCGCGCTGCTGCGGCAGCATTTCATCAATCAGTCGCTCTTGGCGCCCAGCCCCGCCATGACCAAGGCGTATCTGATGAACTCGGCGCGGTACATCACCGGCTCGGGCGCCAACGACACATTGTGGTCGAACAACCAGGGCATGGGCGAACTGGATCTCGGGATGGCGTTCGACGGCATGCCACGGCTGTTGCAAGACGAACAGGCCACCAACTTGTTCACCGCGAGCGGGCAGACGGCGACTTTCTCGGGAACGATCACCGACCCGACCAAGCCGTTCCGGGTCACCCTGGCCTGGACCGATCCCCCGGGCAGCACGACGGGTGCGGCCCTCGACAACGACCTTGACCTGACCGTGTTGGTCGCGTGCAATACCTACAAAGGCAATGTGTTCAAGGGCGACCACTCCATTACTGGCGGTTCCGCCGACCACCTGAACAATGTCGAAAGTGTCTTTCTGCCTGCCGGCGTCTCCGGTGATTTCACCGTCACGGTCACCGCCGACAACATTAACTCCGACGCCCTGGGCAACGGGGATACCGTGGATCAGGATTTCGCCCTGGTCGTCTACAACGCCCAATCCACCACCAATCAGCCCAACGTATGCACCTTCACACTGAACTCCACAAACGTAAATCTTGGCGCCCAAGGCACCAAGGCCGGCACCGTGAGCGTAAAACCGTGCAACGCGGGCTGCTCATGGACGGCGGTGAGCAACGATCCATTCATCACGATCATTTCGGATACCAACGGCGTCGGCAACGGCAAGGTCCGTTACTCCGTCCCCGGCAATACGAACCTGTTCCCCCTCGTCGGCACGATGACGATTGCGGGCCAAACAGTCACAGTCAATCAGGCAGGCGGTGGATGCAACTACGTACTGAGCCCGGCGACCGCCAAATTCAAGGCGGCGGGTGGCTCCAAGACCGTCAAAGTGAAGGCCCGGTTCCCCGACTGCGTCTGGACGGCGGTTAGTAACGATCCGTTCATCACGATTACCGACGGAACCAATTGCGTCGGCAACGGCGTTGTTTTCTACACCGTCGCCACCAACACAACCTCCAGCACACTCACCGGCACGATTGCCATCGCCAGTGACACCTTCACCCTGACCCAATCGGCCGGACCGTAACGCACGCAACGCTGTCGTCGAGCGGTTCTCAAAACCTGCTTCGTTACCATTCGTACTCGACCCGGATGACCCATTGCGGCCGCATGTTGTGGGCGGCCAGAAATGTCATCACGGTTTCCTTGTCGGGCGCCTCGAACTCGCAGAGCAGCTTCCCCTCGAGCGAATCGGAAACGCAGCGGATGGTCTTGACGGCCTCATCGCGCTTGAGCTCGGCGATGATCGCCTGCAACGCCTGACGCGTCAGGCATGCAATCGTGTGTTGGCTGATGTACCGCGGCATGGAGCCTGTTATCGCGGGCCGCGCTGCGGGGCGCAACGCTTTTTTCGCTGGATTGCCTCGAACCGACTTCCGCGATAAGATGCCGGTTGGAGAGCGATATGAAAGACTTTCTGATCGGGTTGATCGTGGGGGCGTTCCTGACGGCGGGTACGGGCTGGTATTTCGTCGTCGCCCGGAAAGACCCGCGCGTGACGCACGCGTGGGACGCCGTGAATGCCAAACTCACCGCCTGGCACCTGGGCAGCGACGAAATCAGCGCCGAACTCAGCCGCACGGGACGGGTGCTGCGTCGCCAGGCAACCGAATTTGGCGCGGCGATGGCCAGCGCTTCGTCGGACGCGGCCATCACCGCCAAGATCAAGGCCAAATACGCCATCGACCGCGATCTTTCCGTCTTCAGTATTTCGGTCAACACAACCGATGGTCGTGTCACGTTGGCGGGGGATGTCTCGTCGCACCAGCAAATCGGGAGAGCGATGCTCGTCGCGCTCGAAACGGATGGCGTGCGTGAGGTAAATTCCACACTCCAGGTGAAAAAGGCCGGTCATGGATAAGAAGGAAATCGCCGGGATTTTCGAGGAGATCGGCGCGCTGCTGGAACTCAAGGGTGAGAACCCGTTCCGCGTGCGGGCCTACCACAACGCGGCGCGAATGGTGGACGGCCTGCAGGAAGACCTCGGCACACTTATCAAGGAAGAACGGCTCACCGACATCAAGGGTATTGGCAAAGACCTTGCGGCCAAGATCACCGAGTTGTACACGACAGGGAAACTCGCGTCGTACGACGAACTCCGGGCGTCGATGCCGCAGGGCCTGCTCGAGATGCTGAAGATTCCCGGGTTCGGCCCGAAGCGCGCGAAGATTGTCTACGACAAACTCAAGGTGGATTCCATCGAGAAACTCGAAGCGGCCTGCCGGGCGGGCAAGATTGCCGCACTGGACGGTTTCGGCGAGAAATCGCAGCAGAAAATCCTCGAAGGCATCGTGCTCGTGCAACAGTTCAGTGGCCGGCATCACTACGACATGGCGTACGCGGCGGCGCAGCCGATCATCGAGGCGTTGCGGTCGCACGACGGTGTGATCCGGTGCTGTGTTGCGGGCAGCCTGCGCCGCTGCCGTGAGACGATTGGCGACATCGATTTTCTCGTCAGCGCCAAACCGAAGGATGCCCAGCGAATCATTGATGATTTCGTGACAATTCCCGGCATCATCACGGTCAGTGCCAAAGGCGAGACGAAGGCCAGTGTGGTTCTCAAGGGCGGGATTCAGGCTGATTTGCGTGTGGTCGCCGACGATCAATATGCGTTTGCGCTCAACTATTTTACGGGCTGCAAAGAGCACAACGTGGCGCTCCGCGCCCGCGCGTTGAAACTGAAGAAGTTGTCATTGAACGAATACGGTTTCTCACCCGCCGCTGAAAAGGAGAAGAGCGCGAAGGAACTCGGAAGCTCCATCAAGTGCAAGACCGAAGAGGAATTGTACGAGGCGCTGGGGCTGGAGTACGTCGAGCCCGAACTGCGCGAGGACATGGGCGAGATCGAGGCGGCGGAGATCGGCACGCTGCCAAAGCTCGTCAAATTGGAAAACCTGCGGGGCACGTTCCATTGTCATTCGACGTGGAGTGACGGCATCGAGACCGTCGAGGCCATGGCGCGGGCGGCATTCGATCTGGGTCTGGAGTATTTCGGAATCGCCGATCACAGCAAATCCGAGCGCCAGGCGAACGGACTCGATGAGAAGCGCGTCCGCCTGCAAGCCGAGGAGGTGAAGAAGCTCAACGTCAACTTCGCCAAGGAAGGCTTCCGCATTTTCTTCGGTACCGAGTGCGATATTCTCCCGGATGGCTCGCTCGATTTCGACGACGCGACGCTGGCGCTGTTCGACTATGTTGTTGCCGCCGTCCATCAAGGCTTCAACATGGACGCCGAGAAAATGACCAAACGCATTTGCAAAGCGCTGGCGCATCCGATGGTCACGATGCTCGCCCATCCGACGGGCCGGTTGTTGCTCCAGCGCGAAGGGTACGCGGTCAACATGCCCGAGGTTATCGCCGCGGCTGCCAAATACAACAAGATCATCGAGATCAACGCCCATCCGTACCGCCTCGACATGGATTGGCGGTTGTGGAAACACGCCAAGGAACTCGGCGTCAAATGCTCGATCAATCCCGATGCCCACAACATCCCCGACTTGCAGTATTTGGCCATCGGCGTCGGGATCGCCCGCAAAGGCTGGCTGGAGAAGAAGGATGTCATCAATTGTTTGCCGCTGAAGGACGTGGAGAAGGTGCTGGCTCGAATTAATTAAGGAGGGACAGCGCTGAAACACTCAATGCAGCTCCTCGGTAAGACGGTTCCATTCCTGGCATCGTCAACGGCGGTCGTGGTCGCGATCCTGATCCTCCTGTCGCTTCAAACGTGGAGCGCGCCCGAAAAGGATGTGTCGCAGTCGAGATGTATATCGAATCTGCGCATGATTGCGATCGGTCTCGCGATGTACGCCGATGATAATAACGGTCGTCTTCCCCCGGCCGGAGCCGAGGGGCTCGGCTTGGTGAGAGCCTATTTCCGAGGCGGGGCACAATCTGCATTCCATTGCCCCGCTGACCCTGTTCGGCATGATTCAGCCACCAACGCCCCATTGGACGAAGATCATTGTTCGTACGTTTATGTCGGTGGCTCATGGGGATTTTCGAATGTGCTCGTTGACGGAACCTGGCAGACGAAGACCGTTACAAACCCGGTTCCCATCTGTTGGGACAAGCCCGAGAACCACGGCACAAACGGATTGAATGTGCTGTTCAACGATACACGCGTGAAATGGCTGACGTTGGATGAGTGGGAGAAGATCCGGCCGGGCAAACAACTGTGAAACGAAGTCCGTAATCGGAGGGTCGCGCTTCCGCGCGACCGTCCTGGGGTAAAGGGGATATAATAAAACGGCCTTGGCCTCCGAACGGCCCGCGGCAATGACGAAGCCCTCAGGGAGAAAAGGCCCGTTACATCTTGCACCGATTCAATCGCGGGATCGACCCCCCATCATATTTGTGACAGTCTGCACTTCGCAGCGGAAACTGATTCTCGCGTCGCCATCGGCGTACGACCTGATTACCTCGGCATGGCGTGACTCCAAAGACTGGATCGTCGGACGATTTGTCATCATGCTCGACCACATGCACTTTTTTTGCAGTCCAATATCCGACCGTTCCGCCCCTTGGAGAAGTGGATGCAATACTGGAAGGCGCTCGTGACGCGTCGATGGTCAAATCCGGACGATAGACCCATCTGGCAGAAGAGCCATTGGGATCGGCAGCTTCGACGTGAACAGGCCTACCATGAGAAGTGGGAGTATGTACGCTGGAATCCGGTTCGGCATGATCTGGTTGAGCGTCCCGAGGATTGGCCATACCAAGGCGAAATGAATGAATTGATTTGGTGAACCCAATGGCCGCGCGGAAGCGCGGCCCTCCGAGTGCTGGCGGCCCATAAATCTCCCGTGCTTTTTTTCGCCTTCCGCAGTTGCCAAGTGGCCCATTCACTGGCATGTTTGGGGCAGGCGTGGCAATGGATTCGGATCTCAAACCATTTCTCGATTCGTGGCCGTATGATCCAGACGATTGTATCCGTGTGATCACGCTGGCCAACGGACGCGACGTCATACAGGTGCGTCTGCCGCTGGGCATCGAGCAGTACGACCTCGATGGCCGCCCGGATGGTTCCCGCCCACACGGTGCCGACTCGGTGCTGGATTATTATTTGGCGCGACTCGAAGAGGCCAGAAAGGCGGGTTCGGAGGTCGGGTTTCGTCTCGATCCCGACGAGTGCGTCGAGTTGTTCAACGAAGGCGTGCTGTATTACTACCGCTATCTGCACCTGTTTCAGCTCAAGGACTGGGAGCGGACGGTCCGGGACACGGTGCGCAACCTGAAGTTTTTCGATTTCGTCCACAAGTACGCCAAGCGCGTCGAAGATCGTGACTACCTCGAACAATGGCGGCCGTACGTCCTGCGCATCAATGCCGTGGCCGCGGCGATGATTGCGATGGACGAGAACAACCATCATCAGGCGCTGGCGCTCGTGCACGCCGCCGCCGAGGCCATCGAGGCGTTGCCGGACATCGAGGAAGACACGTTCCACTTCGAGCGGCGCCGGTCGATGGAGGCGTTGCACGACCTCGCCGAGGAAATCCAGAAGAGCAAACCGCTGTCCGAGTTGGAACAACTGGAGAACCAGCTTCTGGAGGCCGTTACCGCGGAGCATTACGAGCGCGCCGCGGAGCTTCGCGACCGGATTCGCAATCTGCGCCAGACCGAAAGGCGGGCGTAGCACGCCAACGATGCGGCGCGATCTCACACAGAGCACGCTGGAAGTCTCACCACTATTTCCTCGGCCCCGATGGCCAGCCTCGTGCCGATCTGCTGATCGCGGACAAACTCCATTTCAACGCCGAAGGCTACAAAACCCTCGCCTCCCTCATCCGCCGGTATCTGCCCAAGGATTGACGGCCGGAAAGAAGTCCGAAGCCTGCCCGCCGTGGCGAGTGCCGGTTGCTCTGGCTCAACCTGGTCACGTCAGTGTGCTGAACTTGGGCAACCAGCCCGTTTCGCGCTCGATACCAGAAAGGTCGACAAGGCTGTCAATTTGTTCCAGCGGTCGTCGTAATGGCGTGTCGGCAAAGTGTTCGCGGATGACTTCCGTGGGCGGTCGACAGAGACGGTTATCGCGGGATGCCGGAAAGTACACTCGGAATCCAGTCAAGGGCACGCGCAACACCGCTTGGAGCAGACTCGCCGCATCCTGAAAATGCAAGAAGGTGAATCCCTCTCCGCGATCGCCAATGGATCGCGGCGGGTTGGCCTTGATCCACGCCAGATGGTCATCATTAACGAGCCACGGGAATCGAATCGCCACGCACACGATGCCCGTCTGGCGCGCAAAATAGGCCAGCATTAGCTCCCCCAGCTGTTTGCTCAGGGCATAGGGATTTCCGGGGTTTGGGGGCACGTCGCCGTCCATGGGCAGGTAGGGTGGACACTTGGCCGAATGATGAGGCTCGTGTTCGTCGCGATTGCCAGAGATCACTTGCACCGAACTAGCAAAAATAATTTTCTTCACACCAATATCGGCGGCGGCTTGAAAGACATTCATGTTCATCGCCATGTTCTCATTGAACACGCGCTGGGCGTCCCGACCGCGAAACGCCGGGTGATTGCCCAGGTGGACGACCGCCTCCACTCCCTCCGTCAAGCGATAGCAGGCCGGTGGGTCAAGCAGGTCGGCGATTTCGACGCGCACGGGCGGATCGGCGCGGAACTCCCTGTCCGTCGCGCGAACGGCGTGGCCGGCCTCGGCGATCGTCCGGCACGCATAAAACCCGAGATGACCCGTTGCACCGGTCACCAACACGTTCATGGCACACCACACATCACCGAGCAGATGTCCTCCGGCCAATCGATAGGATCCATTGCGCCACAGTCAAAGACATTTCCTCAATCTGGGCAAGCGCGATTTTTTTGGGTTCAACCTCGTCGTGCCTCGTGACGCGATGAGTTCCAAGCCGACATTTCCCGTGTGCGGGGAATCCAAAAGTTCCTTTTTGCTTACGTTTGCTTGGTGGACGGTGAAACCAGATGAAACCACATAAAGGGTGTTCCCTGGCAAATTGGCCTAACAGCTTGCAGGAGAAGCCCCTTTCAGCCCCTCCTCATGTCAAAAACGCTGAGAGCCACACTGTCTGGGTTCGAATCCTCGCGAGGCAGCCGCTCGGAATCACCAATCTGTGGGGCCGCCGCCTGACGCCTGGCAACTCAAGAAGTTCCTCCAGATGTTGGCGGGGCGATTGCCTTGGCGGTTGAGGGCGTCGCGAGTTGTCCGATACAATCAGCCATCCTCTATCAAGAATGTCTGAATAGACTATATGCCTTTGTGTATTGTCGGGGCGGTTGGAGAAACTGGTTAATGGGAGATGGGTTGTGGGAGGGAATGACGACACGACAGAGATGCTTCGACAAGCTCAGCATGACACCGGAGAGTACTACGCGGCGTTTCGCCTGGGACAGGCGACGCTACAAGAGGGGGTTCTTTGCGAAACGAACCCAACGAGTCCATCGCGAAATTGCCAATGAAAGCGCCGAAACGACAAGGGCTTGTAAAAATAGAAGTTGCGAAAACCGGCTGGGGCCGTCCCCTCTTTAATTGGGTTCGGTCGGACCACATTCTAGAGCACGTCGGCGCGTTCGAGAATGGATTGGAGGATTTTGGGGGCGGAGAGTTTGTCCTCGGCGAGTTTCCTAGCCGCGGCGCAGTGAGCCGTGTAATCGGCATTGATGGATGCGATGCCGCGGAGGGCTTCATCGATGGTGGAGAACGTAACGAGGCCCTTGCCGGTTGGCATGTGTTTGCTCATGCCGGTCTCCTGGACGAGCGCGGGCCGGCCCGACGCGAGGTAGCACACCGTGCGGTCGCTGAGCCAGCCGCTGCGGGTTTTCACGTAGCCGTGTTTGGCGACGCTGAACTCGGCGCGAGATTTCTGGATGTAGGCGCGGAACCCGTCGCGTCCGCCGGCGACCTCGTGGGGATTGACGATTTGCCAACCGTTCTTTCGCAGGGCCGGGAGATCGTCGACCTCCAATTCGCTGATGAGCAGGGCGAGCTCGATGGACTGCGACGTTTTTCCTGGGAGTTCGACGAGCTTCAAGAACTCGTCGCTTTTGGGGCCGTACATTTCGTTGTTCCAGACGGCGTACTGTCCGCGCCACTGGCCGATGGTGGTGAAGTTCGGCGCGGTGGCGTCGGTCTGCACAGGCCAATACTCGAGCGCGACGGGCGGGGTGAAGGTTTGCCAGTCGATGCCGCGGAGCGGGATGGGGAAGTCCGGCTGGCCGACGTTGAGGCCGACGGTGAAGAAGAGGTTGTGCTGGCTGAGGTCCATGTCCCATTCGTGCGCCCAGATTTGCGTGAAGCCGGGATCGAGATCGAAGTAGGCGCGGCGTTTGGCGCGGCGCAGAAGGTCGTCGTTCTTGAGCGCGCCGCAGAGATTGATGAGCAGCGCGCAGTCGCCGCAGAGGGAGCGGACGTGACGTTCTTTCAAACCGAACACTTGCCGGTCGTCGTAGAGGACCGCCCAATTCTCACCGAGACCGAACTGATCGCATTGCTCCTGGAATGTGTCGACCATGTCCGCGACCGAGCGGCTGGCGCTTTTCTTCGGCGCGCCGAGGACATCGAGCCAGAAGACGTCGAAGCCCAGCGCGCGCAGGCCGGCGAGGTAATGGAGATTGAGCCATTGCAGGCCGCCGCCCTCGGGATAGCCCGCGCCCCATGTGCTGGTGACGATGATCTTATCCATGGGAGACGATTATGCGGGGCCGGTGAATTGGAGTTCGCAGACGTGGGCGTAGTACCCGCCGCGGGCGACCAGATCGGCGTGGCGTCCGCGCTCGACGATTTGACCGTCGTGCATGACAAGCAGCAGGTCCGCCTGACGGACAGTTGATAAACGATGAGCGACAACGAATACAGTCCGCCCTTTGCGCAAGCGGTCGAGGGACCGCAGCACCGCGGCTTCCGTTTCCGCGTCGAGCGCGGTGGTCGGTTCGTCGAGAATGAGGATCGGCGAGTTTTTCAGGAAGGCGCGAGCGAGCGCAAGACGTTGGCGTTGACCACCCGAGAGCGTGACGCCGCGCTCGCCAATGGGCGCATCGTAGCCTTGCGGCATCGCGCGGATGAAATCGTCGGCCTCGGCCTCGCGAGCCGCTTCGACGATCTCATTCAACGATGCGTCGGGCCGGCCATAAGCGATGTTGTCGCGGACGGTGGTCGAGAACAGCACGGGCTCTTGGGGGACGACGGCGATCTGGCGGCGCACCGAGCGATATTGGAATTCGCGGATGTCGTGGCCGTCGAGGAGCACGCGTCCCTTCTGGGGATCGTAGAACCGGAGCAACAGGCTCAGGAGCGTGGATTTTCCCACGCCGCTCGGACCGACCAGCGCCACCATCTGGCCCGGTTGCGCCTCGAAGTCGATGCCTTTCAGGACGGGACGGTTTGGATCGTAGCCGAACCAGACGTTCTCGAATCGCACGACGCCGTCGGCTCGAGCGAGCGCGCGGGCGGTGGGCGCGTCGCGGATGGCGGGATTCGTTTCAAGAATCTCGATGACGCGGCGAAACGGGGTCAGCGCTCCCTGTATCGCGGTGGCGATTCCACTGATGGTGCTCATCGGCCCGTACAGCATGCCGACGTAGGTGCTGAACACGATCAGCTCGCCGATGCTGAGCCGGCCCTCCAGCACACGGCGGCCACCAATCCAGAACATCGCCACCGTGCCGACGGATGTTATGAGACCGACGACGAACGAGGACACCACCTGCACCTTCGTCATGCGCACGTTCGCCTCGACGCTTTGCGCTGCGCCTTCCCCGAAGCGGCGAACTTCGTCCTCCTCGCGCGCAAACGCCTGGATGGTGCGGATCGACGAGAGCGACTCCTGGATCATCGCGCTAACATTGCTCTCTCGCTTGTAGTACTGCGTCGAGACATCCGCGATGAGCCGGTTGTAGTGCTTGATGGTCAACGCGAGCGCGGGCGCGACGGCCAGCGCGAGCAGCGTCAGCACCACGTCGAAGTGCAGCATGATGATCACCATCCCGAGCAGCGTCGCCGCCGAAGACACCAGTGGGATCAGGCCGCCATTGAAGATGGTTTGAATCGAGTAGGTGTCCCATGTCACCCGATAGATCGAATCGCCCACCGCGCGGTTGTCGTGAAACACAAGGCTCAATTTCTGCAAATGCTCGTACACGCGGTGCCGCAATTCCTGCGTCATGCGCAGGCCCGCCTGCACCAGATACGTCGTGCCCCACGCGCTCAGGCCGCCGCGGACCAGGTGAATTGCCAACAGCGCGAGGCAGACGACCAGAAGCGCGGCCGCCTTGTCGTTGGCGAACGAGCCAAGCCACGCCGGCATCGGCACGCTGCCGAGGATGCTATCCAGGATGACTTTCAACGGCCACGGCTGCAACAGGCTCGCCGCGATGCTGAAAATGGTCAACGCGAGGCCGGCCAGCGCGGGGCGTTGCTGTCCCCGGATCAGCGACCAGGCCTGCGGCCAAAGTTTGGGTGTGTCGTTCATTCCGTTCCTACCGCGTCGGCCATGCTGCCAAATCCGTCGTGCGCAAGCAACCGTAGGAGTCCGCGATTGATGTTACCCGTGATGGATGGTCCCTCGAAGATCATGCCCGTCCAGACCTCGATGAGGCACGCACCCGCGCGAATTTTTTCGTACGCATCTTCGGCGGTGAAAATGCCGCCCACACCGATGATGGGCAAACGTCCCACGGTTTGGCGGCGGATATGGCGAATGCATTCGGTCGCCCGCGCCCGCAACGGCACGCCGCTTAAACCGCCCTCGGGAGGTGTCGGATGATTGATCGTCGTGTTCGTGGCGACAACGCCGGCCAGCTTGTGTCGCTCGACCAAACCGACTGCGTCATCGATTTGGTCGAATGTCAAATCCGGAGCGATCTTCAAAAGGAGCGGCGTGGTGATCCGCAGGCTGGCAACCCGGCCCAACAACTCATCCAACATCTCTTTATCCTGAAGTTTCCGCAACCCGGGCGTGTTGGGCGAGCTGACGTTGATGACAAGGAAATCCGCGCGGTCACGGAACCTGTCGATGGTGGCCGCGTAATTCTCCCCGGCGCGCGCCAGATCCACGTCACGATTCTTGCCAACATTGACCGCGACCGGAATCCGGTGTGGTGGCGGTGGGATGCGCGCCGCGATTGCCTCGGCGCCGTCGTTATTGAAACCCATCCGATTCACGAGTGCGCGTTCTTTGGGCAGTCGGAAAACCCGCGGCGGTTCGTTACCGGGTTGCGGGCTCAGCGTCACGCTGCCAATCTCCACGAAACCAAAGCCGAGCGCAGGCCAAAATTCCAATCCGACGGCATTCTTGTCGTAGCCCGCCGCCAATCCGACCGGGTTGGGGAACTCGATGCCGAACACAGTCTGGCGCAGCCGTCGGTCCTCGAACGCGAACGCCGTCTCGACCGCGTCCCGCGCAATGCGATTGCGTCCAAGTGACGCGGCGAGATTCAACGCGCGCTCGTGGGCCGTTTCGGGATCGAGCTGAAAGAGCCAAGGACGCACCAACGCCTTGTAGAACATATCGCTACCATGACAAAATGCAGGGGCGCTTGCTATATTTTTATAACGATGCCATAGTAACAGAGGAGTTCGAGCCATGAAGCCCGAAGTTCAGAAACATGTCGAGTACGCGTCCGGCTACCTGGACCTAAAGATGTACGATGATGCCGTCCAAGAGGCTGACCTGGCGCTGGCGCTGTCTCCAAACCTCCCCCAAGCCATCGCGATGAAATCCGCCGCGCTCTGGCAGGCGAACCGGCTAAGCGAAGCCGAACCATTTGTTGCCAAGCTCGCCGAGCTGAATCCACGGGATGCCGGCATTTGGATCAACCTGGCCTACATTCGCCGACGCACACAATCTCTCGACGCAGCCGTGGACACACTGCAACGGGCCTTCGACGCCAATCCCCAAGACGCCCTGGCGCATTACAACATGGCCTGTTACCGCGCCGTGCAGCAGCGCTCGCAAGAGGCCATCGAAATGCTCCGAAGCGCCCTGCATCTTGATCCGAAATTGAGGGCCCTCGCGAAGGCCGAGCCCGACTTCTCCGAACTGCGTTTGTCCCCCGCGTTTCAGCAACTCCTGAAAGGCTGCTGACCGTCGCCATCGCCGCCCCGCATCTTTCTCGCGCCGCGCGGTAATTCGCCTTGTCAGCGCTGTCGGTTTTTGCGATTGTGGGAGTAGCGAGTTTGGGCGGCGGGCATGGCGTCCCGCCCAATGCAGGAAACTTGGAGGATAGTCTTATGGACAACAACGCAGCTCCGCAGTCAGTCATTTCCAGCGAAGTCGAAATCACCGGCACGATCAAAGGGTCCGGCTCCCTGCGCATCGACGGGAAGCTCGAGGGCGAATTACATTGCACCGGCGACGCCGTCATCGGAAAAACCGCGCAGATCAAGGGCAACATTGTGGTCAGTTCCGCCTGCATCGAAGGCGCGGTGCAGGGCAATATCACGGCCAAAGACCGCATTGAAATGAAATCGACAGCGCGCGTAACGGGCGACATCCGCGCGAAACGCCTGAGCGTCGAGGACGGCGTGACGTTCGTCGGCCGGTCCGAGGTCAATCCCTCGGGTTCGCCGATCGCCGGCGTGGCGCCGGTCGTGAGCGCGGCGGCCGAGAAAACCGACGACGAGAACGCGGAAGCCGCGACCGTCCGATCGTTTGCGCGGCGCTAACGTGCGCCGTGCCGTTCGCGGCGCGCACCCAGATGGGAGCGAGCGGTGACCAAAAACCGCAAGGTCAATACACTCGATAGCTACGCGACCATTCGCGCCGTCGCGCGCACCAAGCCGGCGCCCGCGACACAACCGCCCGCTCCGGACAACCACGCCGCGCACGACGAAGCCGCGCACGACGCCCAGAATCTCGGCGCGCGGGTGGCGCGCACCACTCTTCCCGTCAAACACCAGATCGATTGCTACGAATGCGGGTACAAATTCCAGGTGCATGGTCGCGTAACCACCTCGCATTGCCCCAAGTGCCGCGCGTTGCTTGACCTCGCCGATCACGTCATCGATACCGAGTGGGTCGATACAATCAAAACCGCGGGGACGATCCGCCTCACCTCGACCGGCGTCCTGAAAAATGGCGACCTCATCGGCGCCGACGTCGTCGTCGAAGGAATCATCGAAGGCGGACGCGCCCGCGCGCTGCGGACGCTCGAGCTTGGCGCGGGCGCGATCTTTTCGGAAAAAGCCGTGTCGGGTCCCGATCTTCGCATCGGGCCGGGGGCGGACTTCAAATTCAAGCAGGAAGCAAAATACCGCAACGTCGAGATCTCGGGCACGCTCCGCGCCCGGCTCGAAGCCACCGGCGTCATTACCGTGAAACCGGGCGGTCTGCTCGAAGGCGAAGTTCAAACGGAGCACCTCATCGTCGAGGACGGCGGCGGGTTGAAAGCGCAGTTGCGCATCGGCCCGAAGATCGAGCTGACTCCCGAAAGCGAAGACGCTGCCTAATCATGGCGCAAATCGGCGTGGTATTCCTGCAGTGACCGAACGCTGAGACCCTTCTCCCGCATCGCCTTGATGCCAAGCAACGCCGCGTTCGCGCCCGCGAGCGTCGTCATAATCGGAATCTTGTGGGCCACCGCCGCCGTTCGAATCCGCACCTCATCCACGCGCGGTGATTTGCCCGCGGGCGTATTGATGACGAGCTGCACCGCGCCGTTCTTGATCAAGTCGAGCACGTTCGGCCGGCCCTCGGCGAGCTTGAACAGCGTCTCGACCTTCACGCCTCCCGCCTGCAACACTTTCGCCGTGCCGCTCGTCGCGCACAGCTCAAAACCAAGCTCGCCGAATTCCTTCGCCAGCGCCACCACGTTCTTCTTGTCGGAATCGCGCACGCTGATGAAAATGCGTCCCGTCTGCGGCAACGCCGGCGCCGCCGCCATTTGCGATTTGGCGTACGCCACGCCCCAATCCTCGCCAATCCCCATCACCTCGCCCGTCGACCGCATTTCGGGCCCGAGCAAAATGTCCTGCCCGGGAAACTTGCTGAACGGGAACACCGATTCCTTCACCGAATAAAACTTCGGCCGGACCTCTTCCGTGAATCCAAGCTCGTCGAGTTTCTTCCCCGTCATCACCTTCGCCGCGAGCTTGGCCAGCGGCACGCCAATCGCCTTGCTCACAAACGGCACCGTCCGCGATGCGCGCGGGTTCACTTCCAGCACCCACACGTTCATCCCCTTCACCGCGAACTGCACGTTCATCAGCCCCGCCACCTTCAGCTCCCGCGCCATCGCCTCCGTGTGGCGCCGCATCCTCTCGATGTTCTCGGGCCAGATCGAATGCGGCGGCAACACCATCGCCGCGTCCCCGCTGTGGCACCCCGCGAACTCGATGTGCTCCAGCATCCCGCCGACCACGACCGTGTTCCCCCCAACGCCAATGTCGGCAATGCAATCCACGTCCACCTCAAACGCTTCTTCCAAAAATTTGTCCACCAACACCGGCCGCTCCGGCGACGCCTCGACGGCGAACCGCATGTAATGGCGCACCTCGTCGTCGCTGTACACGATCTGCATCGCCCGCCCCCCGAGCACGAACGATGGACGCACCAGCACGGGATAACCGACCTTGTGCGCCGCGGCCAGCGCCTCGTCCTCGTTCGTCGCCAGGCCGTTCGGCGGTTGCGGTATCCCGAGCCTATCGAGCAGCGCGGAAAATAATTTGCGGTCCTCGGCGATCTCGATGCTCTGCGGGCTGGTGCCAATAATATTGACGCCGTTCTTCTGCAACCCGAGCGCCAGGTTCAACGGCGTCTGACCGCCGAATTGCGCGATCGCCCCCCAGCATTTCTCCCGCTCGTAAATGTGCAGCACGTCTTCCAGCGTCAACGGCTCGAAAAACAGTTTGTCGCTCGTGTCGTAGTCGGTCGACACCGTCTCGGGATTCGAGTTGACCATGATCGTCTCGAACCCGAGTTCCTTGAGGGCGAACGCCGCGTGCACGCAGCAGTAATCAAACTCGATCCCCTGCCCGATCCGGTTCGGGCCGCCGCCGAGGATCATCACCTTGCGCGTGTCGGTCTTCCGCACCTCGTCGTCGCCCGTGTCGTACGTCGAATAGTAGTACGGCGTATACGCCTCGAACTCCGCCGCGCAGGTGTCCACCAGCCGAAACGACGGCACCAGCCCGAGCTTCTTCCGCAACGCCCGCACCTCGTCCTCCGTGCTCCCCACCAGCGTCGCGATCTGCCGGTCGGAGAACCCCATGGACTTCGCCCTCTGTAGAAGTGTCTGCTGCTTGTGACTCGCCATCGCGCGCGACCTTAGCGGAGCCTCCCCCGTTTGACAAGTAGCCGTTAACCCGTCAGCTCGCATCGCCAACCACCCCCGAATTTGGGTTCGTTTTCAATCGACGCATGTAAAGTTGTCCGACGCTCGCCGGCGCCGGAGTTTTGTAACCCATTGACTATCGGTTCCTTGTAAAATTCGCACCCCTCCAAAAGATGGGTTCGTTTTGCAATTCTTGTTTTTTGTGTGGTTCCCATCCCCAGACACCCCGAAATTGGGTTCGTTATTGGCTTTCTCCGGAACAAATTTCCACGCCGGCTTGAACAGAATTGGGTTCGTTTGGTAATCCCCTGTCGTGTGGGGAAGCGACCACGACGATTTTGCAGCACCAAGCACCCAATGGCTTTACCCCGATTCCGCTCCTTCATGTCGTCACCCCGCGACAGCTTGTCCTGCCCGTCCTGCCTGCGGTGTGCCGGCTTTCTTCTTTTGAAAACACGACACATGCGCTAGGCTCTCTCACGAGTTAGGACACGCTATGAAGAAGAGAGTCTTTATTCTGGCGAACTCCATCAAGCATAGCCCTATGAGATGTATCGCGGGTCGAGAGGTCATCCAAAATGAGAAGGGAGAAACTCGGTGCGGTGGATGGATTCGCCCTGTAACGGACCACGATGAAGGCGCGCTCCGTTTGGACGAGTGCTGCTATTCGAATGGCAGTAGCCCCAAACCGCTAGATGTAGCCGACATTTCTCTCGGTATTCCCGAAAATGATCGAATTCAGCCTGAGAACTGGTTCATACAATCAAACCAACGATGGATAAAGGCAAGCGAATGCGATGTGAGCGCGGCGGCGCCACTTGCCGAGCAGCCAGGCAATGTCTGGCTCGAGTCCGGCCAGAAAACAGACCGCGTATCTCCTGACTTTCTGAGTCGCATGGAACCGCGACAATCTCTCTACTTGATCAGACCCGATTCGCTGCATCTACAGATTGAGACCAAGAATTGGGGGGGAAAGTTTAAGAAGCGAGTTCGCGGGGTTTTCCGGTTCAACGGCCAGACATATGACCTTGGCGTGACTGACCCGCTGATTGAACAAAAGTACTGTCCCAATTACCGTAATGCGCCGGATGGGATAATCCATCTGAAGCAGGACGACCAGAACTTGGTCTGCGTGAGTCTAACGCCCTTATTCCAAGGCTTGCATTACAAGGTGATTGCGGCGATTTTGGAGTTGATGCCATGACAACCGTTTGCCCCAAGCCGACCATCTTCACCGTCGGACACTCCACGCTTGAGATCGCAGCGTTCGTGTCGTTACTGAAGCAGCACGGAATTGAAGCGGTCGCCGACGTCCGGTCCTCGCCATACAGCCAGCACAACCCCCAGTTCAATCGCGAGGCGCTGCAAGCGAGTTTGCGCACGGTTGGCATCCAATACGTTTTCCTCGGTAATGAGCTAGGAGCGCGACGTTCCGAGACGGACTGCTATGTAAATGGCCAAGCTGAATACGAGCGGATTGCGAACACGCCTGCGTTCAAGAGTGGGCTTCAGCGGTTGGCCGAGGGCGTCACGCGCATGCGCGTAGCCTTGGTATGTGCGGAAAAGGATCCGCTTGAATGCCACCGCGCCATCTTGGTCTGCCGTCGTCTGAAAGGTATTGTTCCGGCTATCGCGCACATCTTAAGTGATGGGTCGCTTGAAACTCACGAGCAGTTGGAAGGTCGGCTTTTGCAGCAGTTCAAATTGGCAGGCGACGACCTTTTCTGCAGCAGAGAGGAAATGTTGAAGGCCGCCTACGAGCGACAAGGGAAACGCATCGCCTATACAGAGGAAACTGTTCTGCAACCGTGAACGGACAAGTCGCAACGAGCGTGATTGAGTTGTTCACGATCGGTTTCACCAAGAAATCGGCACGGGAGTTCTTCACGAAGCTGAAGGAGGCCGGCGTCCGACGGCTGATCGATATTCGTCTCAACAACACATCGCAACTAGCTGGCTTCGCAAAGAAGGAAGACCTTCCCTACTTCCTCAAAGAAATCGGTGGTATCGAATATGTGCATCTCCCAATATTGGCGCCGACTCAAGACATTCTCGACGCGTACAAGAAACAGAAGGGCGACTGGCAAACTTACGAAACTCAGTTCCTAAGATTGATGGCAGACAGGCAGGTCGAGAATACCGTGCCCAAGGAACTGCTGGATAGAGCCTGCCTTCTCTGTAGCGAGGAGGAACCACATCATTGTCACCGTCGCTTGGTGGCAGAATACTTGGCGGCCAAATGGGGAGATGTCCGGATTACGCATCTCATGTAGCAGCACATCGCAAGACGCTCACTCAATTTGCCCACGTGTGACGCTCCCATCCTCCACCCGCCACTCGGCGCTGATCATCGACGGACATAATCTGTTGTTCGCCTGCTTTTGCGGTATGCCCGACCGGATTCGGTCCGTGACCGGCGCGCCCATTCATGCCGCGTACGGGTTCGTCGGCACCCTGTTGAGAATGCTCCGCCGATTCAACCCGCGGGCCGTGGTGGTCTGCTTCGATGCCGAGGAACCCAACTTCCGCAACGTTCTCGCCCCGAGCTACAAGGCCAACCGCCTGCCGATGGCCGATGACCAAAACCCCTATTCACAACTCGATGACCTCAAACGCGCGTTGGCGTGGCTCGACATTCCCTGGCTGGAGATCGGTGGCGTGGAAGCCGACGACGTGATCGGCACGGTCGCGCGGCGGTTGGCGAAGGCTCACCAGGTATACATCTCCTCGACCGACCGCGATATGTATCAGTTGATCAACGAGCGAACCCGGGTGTCTTCCCGGGTATGCGGCATGGATGTCGAATACGGGCCAAACGAAATCCTCGCGAAATACAAGGTCCGGCCTGCACAGTTCATCGACTACAAGACCCTTGTCGGCGACACCTCGGACAACATCGACGGCGTTCGCGGTATCGGGCCAAAAACCGCGGCAACGCTCTTAAATACTTTTGGGGACATTTCGGGAATTCTCGCCAACCTCGGCGCTCTCAAACCACGAATCGCCACCGTGCTCCGAGAAAGTCAGGACCGCCTGGTTCTTAACAAGCAACTCGTTACGATTCGGACCGATGTTGATAATGAATCTCTGCAGCGTAATTTCTTGTATTCCGCCAGGCGAGATACGAACTCCCTGACGGCTCGAACCGTCATGCGCGAACTACAACTGATGACGTAGGAACTCACTTTTCTCGACAGAAAGGACGAATCGATCATGGACTACATCAATTTGGGAAAGAGCGGGTTGAAGGTATCGCGGTTGTGCCTCGGGTGCATGAGCTACGGGGTGCCGGAACGGGGCAATCACCTGTGGACGCTCCCGGAAGACAAGAGCCGGCCATTCATCAAGCGCGCCCTCGAAGTCGGCATCAACTTCTTCGACACGGCCAACGTGTACTCCGATGGCACGAGCGAGGAGATCGTCGGACGCGCGTTGCGCGATTTCGCCAAACGGGACGAATTCGTGTTGGCGACGAAGGTCCACGGAAAGATGCGTGACGATCCGAATGGGAAAGGGCTGTCGCGCAAAGCGATCCTCAGCGAGATCGACCACAGCCTGCGGCGCCTCGGTATGGAGTACGTTGACCTCTACCAGATTCATCGCTGGGACTATGACGCGCCGATCGAGGAGACACTCGAGGCGTTGCACGACGTGGTGAAAGCGGGCAAGGCGCGGTACATCGGGGCGTCGTCGATGTTTGCGTGGCAGTTCTGCAGGGCGCTGGATCTGGCCGAACGACACGGATGGACGCGGTTCGTCTCCATGCAGAACCATTACAACCTGCTCTATCGCGAAGAGGAACGGGAGATGATGCCGCTCTGCCAAACGGAAAAAATCGGCGTGATTCCGTGGAGCCCATTGGCGCGGGGGCGATTGACCCGCCCTTGGGCGCAGAAATCGAGCACCGAGCGGGCGGGGTCGGATAACTTCGGCAACATTCTTTATGGCAAGACGGAAGCATCCGACAAGGGGATCGTCGACCGCGTGACCGAGCTCGCCAAGAAGCGCGGCATCCCGCAAGCCCAGATCGCGCTGGCGTGGATGCTGCAAAAATCATTCATCACGGCGCCCATCGTCGGCGCGACAAAACCGCAACATCTGGAAGACGCCGTGGCCGCGTTGTCAGTCAAGCTGACGCCCGAGGAGGCCGCAACTCTGGAACAACCCTACGTCCCGCATCCCATCGCCGGCTTCTCGTAAGAGTAGATAACGAAACCAGATTCTGTAGCCACGCCGCTCTGTCGGCGTGTGGTGGAAGCCGCAAGAATCCAAGACGGCGCGGCGACAGAGCGCCGCGGCTACAACAGAGAGTGGGTCTTGTTAACGCCCTCACCGTTTGGCAGTGAGTTGCGTGGCGGCGCGCGGCGGTTGCTCGGTGCCGGCGCGGATGTCGTACATCTTGTAGCCAATGTCGCGGGCGGCATTGACGGTCTCCGTGTACGGCGTGTCGGCGACATCGACGAACCCGTTCTGGTAATTCTCGCCATCGAGCGTCCGGCCCGTGGTCGGCTCGTCGCGATACGAGAACCAGTGGCAGCCGACGAAATTGGGATGGCGGAGCGCGTCGCTCACGAAGCTCTCGTAAGCAGCGGCGCGCTCCGCTTGATCCTTAACCCTCACCAGTCCTGGGCTAAATTGACCGCGGTCGGTCGCTCCAAAGTGAAATTCGCCGATGATCACCGGCGCATCGACACCGGCCGGCAAGCGGAAATCCGCCACCGCACGCCGATAGATGTTGTAGCTGAGCACATCGCAGTAGTGCGCCGCGATCTCGACAACCTCGGGGTTCACACCCGCAAACCGGCAGCCGAGATAAAGATGGTTGGGAGCGGTTTCGCGCACGGCTTGACGGCACAGTTTGAAATACTCCCGAACCGTGTGCTGGTAAAACGCCACCAGATCATCATGCGCGCGCGTCTTGTCGGGCATATCGCGGCTTTCGATGAGGTCGCCCCAGGACTTGTAGTGCATGCCCCAAACGGCGTTGAGCTTGTCGATGAGCCGATACTTCGCCATCAGGTCCGACGCGAGCACCTGTTTCGCCGCCTGGTACGCCGGCGAATCGATCGTCGCCAGCGCGAGGGAAACATCCGTCCCCCAGATGAGTTCGTTGTCGATGAAATACCCGATGCACCACGGGTCGTCCGCGCTCGCCGCAGCCTGGTCGGCCATGCTGGCGCGCAATTGTGTGCCGAAATTCGGGTCGAACACATCGCGAAACCGTCCCCAGTAGCCCTTGGTTCCTTCGATCGGTTTGCTGGCAAAATGCACCGCCGCCACGTACGGCGTCCGATCTTCCTTGCACAGCTTCGGGTCGGACCAGTTGCCGATGGTGTTGAGGCCCCAACTCCGCAACCGCTGTTGCGTGGTGTCGTTAAAACTGTTGCGCCAGTCCGCGCCGTACTTGCGCTTCAGGTTGACACCCGCAAAATCAAACGTCGCCGGCGTCGCGTCCGTGTAATGTCCCCATAGCGACTGGCCGCCCGGCGTCAAGAACTGACGGAAATCCTCCTGGTTCCCCGGAAAATCCTGGAACCACGCCGTGCGTCCATCAACGGGCGTCGATTCGCCGGGCCAGATGCAATCGATCCCGTTCGAGAAGAACAATCGTCCGTCCGGATCGACCAGCCACCATTTCCCGTCATACTTGGCGGTACGGAAATAGCCGGTTCCCAGAAGCAGCGGTCCCCGTTTCCAACCACCGTATTTGTCCCACGACCTCGTCCCGCGCTTGGACTCCAGTTCGGTCGTCTCGGCGAAGCGTTTCGCGGTCAGCTCCCCGGTCGAGTGGATCTTGTTCGGCCAATCCGCGTGGATATATTGTCCATACGTATCAATGAACGGAAATAGAGCGCGCATTTCCTCGTTCGGTCGCGTGACGCTGGCGCTCAATTCGCTCAACCGTACGTCGCCAATCTCAAAACTGAATTTGCCCTTCGGTTTCGGCACAAGAACGGCCACCCGCGCAATCGCGCCCGGGTCAATCGTGTCCTCGCCCGGGTCCGGTGGCGGGAACGACCGCATCCCGAACATGGGCAGCGCCGCCAAACTGAACGCCGACCGCCTGAACCACACTTCCAGAGTCCCGCGCGCGCCCGGGGCCAGCGTCACCTGGCCCCTGTTGCAGTGCAGCGGGGGATCGGCGTCGGCATTTTCAACGCGGCATTCAAGTGTGAGCTCGGCGTCGCCAACGTTGCGGACGTCAAGGAGCAGCCCGTCATGCTCGGAAAGGTTCCAATGTCCGTGCGGGGCTTTCAACACAATGCCCGCCCACTGCGGGTCGTCTTCGCCGTCCACGCGCAAGGCCATGCCAGAATCTCCTTGCGCGGGAGACACTTCCACCGCACGCAATTCGACCGCGTCGCTGGGTTTTCCGCGGGTAAAAGCGAACAGGACGTTTTGGGCATCGAGCCGGCCGCTGCTGGCTAACCCCGCCAGCAAACACATCCCGGCGACCGCCATGCGTCTCGCAGTCGCGGGGCGACCTGCGATTCGTCCCGCCATGCTAAAGCAACCTACGCGAAAATCGTGCCGCGTCAACACCTGCCGGCGATTTTCTGAAGATTTTTTTGAGGACGGCGCGGTAACCATCCTTCTCGAACGCAACACCGATTGGGACTTGTTCAGCGCACCAATTCTTCCAAACCTCCCGCTGTCGCCAGCTCTTCCTCCATATCCACGATTTCCTTAATGTTATGGAGGAACCAGCGGTCGATCTTGGTCAGTTGGAAAATGGCATCCATGTCAAAACCGGCACGAAAAGCGTGGCGGACGTAGAAGATGCGTTCGGCGCATGGGGTGATGAGCTTGCGCTCGATTTCCTCGTGGGGAGGAATCTCACGGCTGCCCCAACGTCCGCCGCTCAAGCCGTGCGCGCCGATTTCAAGCGAGCGGAGTGCCTTTTGGAGTGCTTCCTTGAACGTGCGGCCGATCGCCATCGCTTCCCCGACGGATTTCATCTGCGTGGTGAGCGTGGGGTCGGCCTGCGGGAATTTCTCGAAGGCGAACCGCGGGACTTTCACGACGACATAATCAATGGTCGGCTCGAAGCTCGCCGGGGTGGACTTGGTGATGTCGTTCGGGATTTCGTCGAGTGTGTAACCGACCGCCAATTTGGCAGCGATTTTCGCAATGGGGAAGCCTGTCGCCTTGGACGCAAGCGCGCTGGAACGGCTGACGCGCGGGTTCATCTCGATCACGCACAGCCGCCCGTTGTCGGGGTTGACGGCGAACTGGATGTTCGAGCCGCCCGTTTCGACGCCGATCTCGCGGATGCAGGCGAAACTGGCGTCGCGCATGATCTGCCATTCTTTGTCGGTAAGCGTCTGGATCGGCGCGACGGTGATCGAGTCGCCCGTGTGCACGCCCATCGGGTCAAGGTTTTCAATGGAGCAAACGATGACGCAGTTGTCGGCCTTGTCGCGCATCACCTCGGTCTCGTATTCCTTCCAGCCGATGAGGGATTCTTCCACGAGGATTTCGGTGACGGGCGACGCGTCGAGTCCGCCCTGGGCCATGGCGTCGAACTCCTCGCGGTTGTAAGCAATCCCGCCACCCGTGCCCCCCAGCGTGTACGCCGGGCGAATAATCACCGGAAACCGCCCGATCATGTGGGTAATCTCCCGCGCTTCCTCCACCGTGTGCGCCACGCCGCTGACCGGCACATCGAGCCCGATCTTCTGCATGCACTGCTTGAATTTTAGCCGGTCTTCGCCCTTCTCAATCGCCTCGGCTTTCGCGCCGATCATCTCGACCCCGTGCCGTTGCAGCGCGCCGTTCCGCCACAATGCCATCGCCGTGTTGAGCCCCGTCTGGCCGCCGAGCGTGGGCAGCAGCGCGTCGGGTTTCTCCCGTTCGATGATTTTTTCGACCACCTCGGGCGTAATGGGCTCGATGTACGTGCCGTCGGCGAACTCGGGATCGGTCATGATCGTCGCCGGGTTCGAGTTGACCAGCACGACCTTGTAACCCTCCTCGCGCAGCGCCTTGCACGCCTGCGTGCCCGAGTAGTCGAACTCGCAGGCCTGGCCGATCACAATCGGGCCGCTGCCGATGATCAAAATCTTATGGATGTCCGTCCGTTTGGGCATACTCGCAGACGCACTCTAGCCACAGACCCGCTTGGATGCACTCAGATTTTGCGGTTGGGGTGCCGAGTTGTGTAGCCACGCCGCTCTGTCGGCGTGGGACTGCCGGGTTGGCAGAGTGGGCGAGCGTGTCTCCTCTCCCCTCCGGGGGAGCCGAGTCCGACGAGACGCCGCCTGCCGTGCCGTGGCGGCAAAGGATTAAGGTGAGGGGGCAGACGTCTTCTTCCGAAACGGCGAGTGCAGGTTGAAATAAATGCCACACAACGGGCGCGCGTCGTCGTTCTGGCTGAGCATGATGGTCACGTGACGGTCCAGCGCGATGCCGTGACGCAATCCCGGCGAGCGATTCTCGAACGCATTGATCGCCTTTCCCATCAGTGATTGCAGGCTCTTGAGAAATTCATCCGGCGTCTTCTCGACGCACACGACAAACTTGTCGTAGCTCTTCGCCGCCGCGGCAATCTCATGCTGAAAATCTTCGATGCCCAGTCCCATAACGGCCCCAGTATTAGCACACCCCCGCCCCGCTGCACGAGCATGCAATGTCTTTGTGGAGTCCCGGCAAATTCAAGTACCCGCATTTTTCACAGGAATGGCGGAATTTGGATTGACGGGCGCGATGGGACACGGCATTGTGGCGGCCAACGGTTTCACCAAGGAGGGACCGCGATCGAGTCGTGATCAAGTTTCGTTGCCTGAATTGTGGCCAGAAGCTTGCCGTCGTCGAAGATGGCATTGGCGGCGTTGTCTCCTGCACGAATTGCGGCGATCCAATCGTCGTGCCCCCGTATTCCATCACGGAATTTTTCTCAGCCGAACCGACCCGGCGCGCGCGTTCTCCTGTCGCCGGCGGCATGGATTTGATTCGTCCCGTAGCGGAACCCGCCGGAAATGGGTCCACGGCCTTGCGGATGGCGTTAATCCCGCATCTGGCGCGGCTGATGATGAACCGGCTCGTGCAGGCGCTGTTCGCGCAACGGGAAACACTCATCGACACCCAGGCCGAAGCCACCAAACGCATGGCCGACCTCGAAGAACGGATCGCCAGGGCGCAGGTGACCGTCCAGGACCGGTTCGCCGCTTACGAAAACCGCATCGCCGAGCTGGAGAAGCAGTTGCAGGCCGCCGAGGAAGAAAAACGCGAGTTGATGCGGCAGAATTTCCAGCTCGCCCGAAAAGCGCTCGAAGCCGAAAACGCCGCGGCGCAACCCAGCCGCGTGAACCTACGCGATGCTGGGTTTCTGCTGCGCGCGTAACGCCTGTTCGTAGCACTGCAGCGCTTCGCCGTAGCGCTCGAGCCGATTGAACACCCCGCCCTTGCTCAGGTAGGCCATCGTCATCGAATTATCCAGCGCGATGGCGCGGTCGTAGCAGTCGATGGCTTCGTCGAGTGTCCCCAGGTGTTCCAGCGCCATTCCCTTTTTGACGAATGCTTCGGCATTCGTCGGGTCG
>JBEKLM010000021.1:0-74570 GCA_050010195.1 Verrucomicrobiia bacterium | reverse complement strand
GTGTGGGGCTCACCGACATCTTTTCCAACGAATGGGCCGGCCCCATCGGCATCGAACCTGTGATTGCTTGGGGCTGGCCGGAGCAGTAGCGTTTATCTTGGCCGCGCCCGGCGGTGTGTCGCTTGTCGCGCTCCTCAGACGCAAACGCGCGTAACGTCGGGCGCCACCCCGCTTGGGACAAGCTGGCTCAGGGTGACGAATGCGGTCAAGGCCTGCTGGTCACAACACACGGACGTTCCCATCATCGGAGTCTCGGATTTCGAGATTCGCATTTCGGGTTTATCCCAGCAGATCGGGATCGACGCGTTGCAACAGCGCATTCAGCATCGCCAGCACCTCGCGGCCCGAGTTGGCGTGCAACGAGGCCGCGGCCAGTTCCTGGGCTTCGCGCAGCGTGAGGCGGCGGATCACTTCCTTCACCCGCGGCAGGCTCGAGGACGCCGCGCTCAACTCGTCAATCCCCATCCCCAGCAGCAGCGGCGCGAACAGCGGTTCGCCCGCCATCTCGCCGCACACGCCCACCCAAATCTCGTTATTGTGCGCCGCCTCGACGACCGACCGGATCAGCCGTAGGATCGCCGGGTGCGTGGGTTCATAGAGGTTGGCGACCTTCTCGTTCACCCGGTCGACGGCCATGGTGTACTGGATCAAATCGTTGGAACCGATGCTGAAAAAATCCACCTCGGGCGCGATCATCTCCGCCGTCAACGCCGCGGACGGGATCTCGATCATCGCACCGACCTGGATTTGCTCGTCGAAGGCCACTCCCTCCTTCTTCAGATCATGCATCACCTGACGCAGGATGTCGTTGGCCTGCACGACCTCGGCCACGCCGCTGATCATCGGGTACATGATCTTCACGTTGCCCTCGGCGCTGGCCCGCAGGATCGCCCGCAGTTGCGCCTCGAAAATGTCCACATTGGCGAGGCAGAACCGGATCGCGCGAAAACCCAGAAACGGGTTGACCTCCTGCGGCGAGGTGTCTTCACTGCGAAACTTGTCGCCGCCAATGTCAAGGGTGCGGATGATGACCGAGTGGGGTTTCACCACGCGGGCGACGTCGAGGTATTGCTCGTACTGTTCGTCTTCAGTGGGGAACTCCGAGCGGTTGAGGTAGAGGAACTCGGTCCGGAACAACCCGATGCCTTCCGCGCCTGCCGCGATCACCACCTCAGCGTCGGACGGCAGTTCGATGTTGCCCGACAGGATCATCCGATGCCCGTCGAGCGTTTGCGCCGGCAGATCGTGCAGCGCATCCAGGCGCTCCTGGACGCTGTGGCGTTTGACCTCCAACTGCCCGTAGATAAACAGCGTCTGCTCGCTCGGCTCCACGATCAACGTGCCGCTGTAGCCATCGAGGATCGCCGGCTGGCCGTCGTGGACGAATTTGCTGAGATTGCGCAGGCCGACGACGGCGGGCAGGTTCATCGACCGCGCGACGATCGCGCTATGCGACGTGTGGCTGCCCACGTCCGTGGCAAACCCGCCGACATGGTGGCGGTCCAGCGACGTGGTGTCGGACGGCGACAGCTCGTGCGCCACGACAATCGTGTCGGACGGGAGATTGGTCAGCGCGCGATGGTCGTGCCCGAGAAGGTTGCGCATGATCCGCCGCGTCACGTCCTGCACGTCGGCCGCCCGCTCGCGAAACAGTTCGTCCTGCAATTCGGAAAGCGTCGCGACATACTTGCGGGCGACGTCGTTGAACACAAACTCGACGTTTTTCCGTTCCTGCTGGAGGCGGTTGATGACCGAATCGATCAGCGCGGGGTCCTCGGTGATGGACAGATGTACGTCGAGGATGGTCGATGGCGAACTGGAGCCGATGCCCGTGGCGATGCGGTCCTGCAGTTCATGCAGTTGTTCGCGCGTCTTGATCAGCGCCTGCTCGAACCGCGCCACCTCTTTGGGTACGTCCGCGACCGCAACGTCATATTCCGGGACGACCTCTTCGGCCACGCTGTACACGTAGATCTTGCCCCGGGCCACGCCCGGGGATACGCCAATTCCTTGAAAGCTGCGTTCTGCCATACGGCTATCGTCCGTCTATTCTTCGTCGAACTTGCGTTGAAACAAGGACTCCAGCTCCCGCACCGCGATCTCGGCGTCCGCTCCCTCGGCGATGATGATGAGTTTGGAGCCCTGGCCCGCCGCCAGCATCATCAGTCCCATGATGCTCTTGCCATTGACCTGTTCGCCGTCCTTCTCGACGGTGATGTCGCTGGCAAATTTGTTGGCGGTCTTGACGAACAGCGCCGCCGGCCGCGCGTGGACGCCGAGCTTGTTGATCACCATGACCTCCCGGCTCGCCGTCCTGGCTTCCGATTCACCGCTGCTCTTTCGTGACAAAATCATCTGCGTGGTAGCCTTCCATTAGTCCGCCGGCGTGCGCATCCGCTCGATGAGCCGCTCGTTAAACTCCCGCGCCGCGTTGTGGCCCAGGCTCTTCAACTTCTGGTCCAGCGCCGCCACCTCGATCAACCGCGCGATGTCCCGTCCCGGTCGCACGGGGATGGTGACATGCGGCACGTCGATCCCGAGAATCTTGTAGGTTTGCCGCTCGATGCCGGTGCGGTCCACCTCTTCCATTTTCTCCCAATCCATGAGCGTGACCACCAGATTCAGGTTTTTTTCCGGGCGGACGCTCGCGACGCCGAAGACCGCGGGGACGTTGATGATGCCCAGGCCGCGGATCTCCATATGGTAGCGCGTCGTCTCGGACGAGGTTCCCACCAGCTCGCGGCCTTCCAGCAGGCGAATCCGCGTAATGTCGTCGCTGACCAGGCTGTAACCGCGTTCCAACAGGGCCAGCACGCTCTCGCTCTTGCCAATGCCGCTCTCCCCACGAATTAGCACACCAATGCCCAGGATGTCCACCATGGAACCGTGCTCGCTGATCTGCGGCGCAAACTCCATTTCCAGCGCGATGGTCGAGGCATTGATGAATTTCATCGTGACCATCTTGGTCTTGAACAACGGCACCTGGTACTCGTCACATTTCTGCTGCACCAGCGCGGGAGGATTGACGTTGCGCGCGAACACCAGGCACGGAATCTTCGACTTGAGCACCCGCTCGATGCGCCGGGCGGCTTCTTCCTCACCCAACGATTTGAGGAACGCCCACTCCGCTCCGCCGATCACCTGGACGCGCTTCATCGCGAAATACCGAAGGAACTTTGCCAGGGCCAGCCCCGGACGGTTCACCGAGCCTTCCTGGATCTTCCGCGATAACCCGGCGCTGCCGGCGATGAGCTTCAGGTGCAGTTTCTCCGCGTGGTTCAGGTAGAACCGCTCAACGGTGACGGTCGGGATGGAAGCGGTGGTCATGGTCAGGTCAGGGTGGGCTCGATCAGACCGAAATCGCCCTTATTGCGCCGGTACATGACGTTCACTTTCTCGGTCTCGGCGTTGAGGAACACCAGGAACTGCCGGTCCGAAAGCTCCAACTGCAGCACCGCTTCGTCCACGAACATCGGTTTGATCGCGAATTTCTCCGTGTGGACGATCTGCGTCGTCCCGTCCTCCTCCTGAAGGTCGTGCGTCATGACCTGTTCGTCGACATGGTACGGCACGGCTTTGCGCGGGCGATGACGTTGGATCTTGGCCTTGTACTTGTGCATCTGGCGCGCCACCTTGTCCACCACGCGGTCGATGGACGCATACAGGTCTTCGCTGACCTCGCGAGCTTCGATGGTGATGTGGTTGCCGCATTGCAACACGAGTTCCGCAATGTGGCGGAACTTGTCCACTTCCAAAATGTAATGCGCGCTCAGAATGCGCGGGAAATCGATCTCGATATGATCGAGTTTCTTCTCCGCGTATTCCCGAATGGCCGGCGTGATGTCCACGTGCCGGCCGGTCACTGTCATGTCCATGAAAACCGTCTCCTCTCGCTTCGGGCCACCCGACTCACATCGTGAAATCGGGCCCCAGATAAATCTCCCGACTGTGTGGGTCGTTGGTTAAAAACTCGCTCGTGCCCTCGCGCACAACCTTGCCGTGATGGATCAGGTACGCGCGATCGACAATGCGCAACGTCTGCTGGGCGTTATGGTCGGTCAGGAGGATGCCGAGTCCCTTGTTTTTCAACTCGACGATGATCTTCTGCACCTCGTGTACCGCAATCGGATCCACGCCGCTGAACGGTTCATCCAGCAGCATCAACTTCGGCCCGGTGACGAGCGCCCGCGTGATCTCCAGCCGCCGCCGCTCCCCGCCGCTCAGGGTGTACGCCTTGTTCTTCGCCAACGATTTAATATCCAGTTCTTCCAGCAAATAATCCAGACGAAACTTCCGCTCCTCCAACGACAACGGCAGCGTCTCCAGGATCGCCATGATGTTGTCTTCGACCGTCAGCTTGCGGAACACGCTCGGTTCCTGGGACAGGTAACTGATGCCGCGCCGCGCCCGTTTGTGCATCGGCAATCGGGTCACGTCCTGGCCGTCAAAGAAAACCTTGCCCGCGTTGGGCTTGATCAGACCGACCGTCATGTAAAACGAAGTGGTCTTCCCCGCGCCGTTGGGACCAAGCAGGCCGACAATCTCCCCCGCGCGGACGTTGATGTCCACACCGTCCACGACGCGCCGATGGCCGTAAATCTTGACGAGCCCCTGCGTACGCAGCAGGACGTTATTGTCCGCCGCCTCGCTCAATGCCTTTGCCCCCAAACGACATCCATCCGCATTTTCAACGCCGCATGCCTCGATTCATCGTACCGCAGTGTAGCAGAACCAGCGCAGCTTACAAGCGCCGCAACCGGTCAGATGCAGCGCTTGGTACGCCGCTACCGCGTCGGTTTGGTGAATCCCTGAGAGACGGAATGCGGGCTCGGTGCGGTCGGGCTATGGCGCCGGGGCCTTGCCACTTCCGCCACTGTCCTCGATCTCGTTTTGTTTGCGCTGCTCTTCGGGATAGATGAGCAGGCGCGGGCGGTTGGTATTGGTCTGGCTGTTTTCGACGTCCATCCGTTGCGAGTCACGCCAGAAAGTGATCTTGTCGCCGGTGACAACGCCGTCGGCGGACTCGGCGCGCGGGTGGCCGCCCGTCAGCACGACCTTGCCGTCGGCGGCGGTGTACTCCGCGTGTTCGCTGTTGGTTTTCTTGTTGTCGGGCGTGGTTATGACCACGGCGCCATCGGCGATGATTCTCTGCACCGCGCGGGTGGTATTGGTGGTCGTGATGTTGCCCGTGGTTGTCAGAACGTTCGTGCTGCCGAAAAACGCGACCATCTTGTCCGCGCGCACCGTGATGCGCGGGTCGACGACGAGCACGTTGCCTTCAAACGTGCCCAGGTTGTGCGCGTAATCCCCGTGCAAAACGTCCGCCGTGATGATTGTGGGCTCATTGGTCGAACTGGCGATCGGAAGGGGAGATTTCGCAACGGCGAGCGGAGCCGACGTGGCGCCCGGTGCGGTCGCTTGTTCCGTGAAGTTGGTCGCCGACACGGCGGCGACACCCAGAACCAGAGCGGCGGCGCCGGCCGCGGCAAGGACGAGGATTTTTTTCATGGCTGTTTCGGTAGCCCCCCAAGATTCTGTTGTCCGTTGGTAATGACCACGCAGACGTTGCTGCGGATCACCATCGACGAGGTGTTGCCGTCCCACTCGCCGCCAATGCCCGTCAACACCATGTTCTGGCGGTCGATGCGGACGTGATCGGTGGTCGTGGCGTGGCTGTTCGCGCGATCGAGCAGGCACGTCGGCGAACTGAACACCATGTCCACCTTGTTGCTGGTGTAAAATTCCGCGCGCGCGTTTTGGATGTCCATCAACCCGTCCGGCCGAATCACCGCGCGTTCACCCAACAATTTCCACTTCAGGTTGCCGTCCTCATCGCGCTGGGGAACCTCGAACTTTTCAATGTACCCGTTCCCGGTGTCCGCCGGCTTCTGAGCTTGATCCTTTGCGGGCTTCGCGTCGCCATCCGCGAACAGGCGAGGGGAGGCGAACAGGAAGGCCGCCATGACCAGCGTCAGATATTTCGCAATCGCTTTCTTCCACGAACCGCGCGCTTTGAGGATCATCTCGATGACCTCGCGCACCGCACCGTCGCCGCCGCGATGTCGCGTGACGTAATGCGCCGCGCGCCGGACTTCGTCCACCGCGTTCGGCACGGCAATCGCCAGCCCGACGCGCCGCAGCACGGGCAGATCCACCAACTCATCGCCCATGAACGCGATTTCCTCGTTGGCGAACCCGTGCTGGCGTTTGACGACTTCGACCATCTCCATTTTGTTGACGGGTTTCTGCAATACTATTTTGACACCCAAATCGGCAGCGCGTTCGGTCGTGGCTTTCGAGGGCCGACCCGAGATGAACCCGATCGTCAATCCCACCCGCTGCGCCATTGCGATGCCATGACCGTCCTGTACGTCGAACGTCTTGAATTCCATCCCGTCGCTCGTGAAATGGAGTTTGCCATCGGTCAACACACCATCCACGTCCATCAACAGGCAGCGAATTTTGCGCAGACGTCGGTTCAGCGCCCCCTTGGCGGTCTTCATCATCGCGGAGTGTAACAGAATGCCTCCGCGTGACAAGCCCACGGCGATTGCGACCGCCAACATAGAAACAAAGACCTCCCCCGTGGCCAGTCAGGGGAGGTCTCGTGACGGGAGAACAACAACAGACTATTTTGAGTCCTTCAGCACAACGAAGGTGGTGGCCTTCCCGCGCTGGACGTACAGCAGCACGCCCTTGTCTGGATCGGCCTTGGCGATGGCGGACTTGAAATCTTCGACGGAATGGGCTGGGGCGCGATTCACGGAAGTAATGATATCCCCGCGCCGCAGTTCCTTTTCCTGCGCCGCGCTGCCGTCGGCAACATCGGTGACCACCACGCCGTCGGACGCCTCAATTTTGAGCCGCTCGGCGAGGTCCTTGGTCAGGGTTTGCACGGTGAGGCCGAACGCGCTCTCCGCTTTCGGCATCACATGGCGCTCCAGCGAGACCGTCTGGAGCGGAGCGGGCATCTCATCGGTTTGAATCGTGACTTCCAACTTCTTGGCGCCGCGCACCACATCGAGCACGACTTTTTGGCCGATGTTCTTGTGGAGAATCTGTTGTTGCAATTCCCGCGGCGTCTTCACCGGGGTGCCGTCCACGGCCACGATCACGTCGGCGGGCTGCAGATCGCTCTTTGCGGCAGGCGTGCCTTCGCGAATCTCGGTCACGACAACGCCGTCTTTCACACCCTTCACCAGGTCGGCGTAATCCTTGTCTTCGGAGAATTCACTGATGCCGATACCGATCCATGGGCGCTTGACCTTGCCATCCTTGATGAGCTTGTCGGCGGAATCCATGGCCATGCTGATCGGGATGGCAAACCCGGGATGCCCCGGGTTGAGGCCGCGAATCAAGGTGTTGATGCCGATGACGCGGCCTTCGATGTCGCAGAGCGGACCACCCGAATTGCCCGGGTTGATCGCCGCGTCGGTCTGGATATAATCCTCGTACGCATTACCGCCACGGCTGGCCACGCCGCTACGGTTCTTCGCGCTGATGACTCCCACGGTGAACGTGTAATCGAGTTCATACGGCGCACCGATGGCGATCGCCCACTGCCCGACCCTGACCGCGTCGCTGTCGCCGATCTTGGCCGCCGGGAGGTCCTTGCCATCCACTTTGATGACCGCCACGTCGATGCGATCGTCGACGCCGACCACCACCGCGTTGGTGAACTTGGTGCCGTCCTTCAACAACACAGTGATCTGCCCGCCGCCGTCAATGACATGCTGATTGGTGAGGATGTAACCGTCCTTGCGCAGGATGACCCCCGAACCCTGGCTCTCGACGTCGGGTTCGTGTTGCTGCGGCATGTGGCGGAAGAAAAACTCGAAAGGCGAGCCCTCGAACTGCTGACCCTGGCCATTCTCCTGATCCTCGCCACCCTGGGATTCCGGCTCCGCGGCCTTGTGCTTGGTGGTGATGACGACCACCGACGGGCTGGTTTGCTCGGCGACCCGCTCGAACGCGCCTTCGAGGTGCCGGGCGAGCTCGATGTCGCCGTTCGACGCCGTCGTGGCCGCGCTCTCCGCGAAACACGCGGGCATCGACGCTGCCAAAATGAGAGAAAACCCGATGGTCAACCATCGGGCCACTGGGGAACTGCTGCGAAACGTATGTTTGTCCATATGTATGCCTTTTGACCCGCGTCACACGGGCGTGTTCAATCCGAGTTGCCTGTCATGCAAGTGGTATGCCAGAAACGCCCCGCCCAATATCGCCGAAATTTTATGAATCGGCAAGTGCTGGCTCAGTCAGCAAGCGATCAGCTTTCAGCGCTTCTAGTTGTCCCAACTCAAGAACAGGGGACTCTGCATGGTGTAAACGGAGTCTTATCCACCTGCTCCCACCACGACCCCCAATCTGCGCGAGTCTTTGCATCATTTTCACCCGAGAGCATCCCCAGCGCTTTCGAGCAACAAAGACTAAGATTTGCCCCCGAAAACTCGGGACAGTACTCACAGAAGACCGCCTCGCCTCTCTCGCGTTCGTGACCGACCTGATCAATTAGCCAGTTAACGCCTTCAGGCGCGCCCAGTTCGGCAAGCCCCATCGCTGCGAAGAACTTGGCAGTAGGTGAGTAATGCTTGACGTCCCCTCCCAGTACTTTTCGGAGGTAATCTTGACACCTTGAATCTCTAGCGCTTGCGAGCGCGAAAGTGTAAACATCATTATGCTTCCCGCCAGCCTTGTCAGCTATTTTAAGAAGTTCATCCACGACCTCATGCCCCAAATATGGGAACGGCGTCGATTGATAGGCGTGGAGGTTTTCACCCTTTGCCCTAGCGTGCTCCAGCCACAAGCGCGCGCTCGAGTCGAGAGCAAGCATTCTTCCCAGCAATTCGACGGAGCCCACTTCTCCGCTGTCGTTCTTCACTCTGTCCAGTAGAGTGCGCCAGAAGTACGTCTTCCGTCCTCGCTCAACAATCAACTTCAAAGCCAAAACACGTTCGTCATCACAGGAAAACCTACCGTCATTACCAAGCACGTAGTTTTTGAACAGCGCATCGCAAGCGGCATCAACAGGCTCATCCGCAAAGGTAGGGAATGCCGTCGCGACGAGTACCAACAACAGCCACAGAATTTTGTTTCTCGTCATAGCACCTACCCTCCTAGCCCTGTGATTGTATCCCCCGGTCCATTCACACTCAACCAGAAAGGTGCTCGGGGACTTGGTTTGTTCGGTATATGGGCAAGCCCCTCGTTGACAACGCGCGTGATTCCGATAACCTTGTTGGTGTAGTAGCCGCCGTCCCGGCGGCAGAGGGCGTTGGCGTCCGAGACGGACGCTACTACAACAGCAATGATTACCACGGCAGACACGGTGGAACTCCAGGAACGGGTTCGCGAGCTGAAGAAGCTCAAGAACGCGGTCATCCTCGCGCACAATTACCAGGTGCCGGAGCTCCAGGACGTGGCGGATTTCGTTGGCGATTCGCTGGGGTTGTCGTTCAAGGCGAAAGAGACGGACGCCGACGTGATTCTGTTCTGCGGCGTGCATTTCATGGCCGAGACGGCCAAGATCGTCAACCCGGGCAAGACGGTGATCCTGCCCGACCTCGACGCGGGGTGTTCGCTGGCGGATTCGTGCGACGCCAAGGCGCTGGCAAAATGGAAGGAAGCACATCCCGACGTTTATATCGTTGCCTACATCAATTGCACCGCGGCGGTGAAGGCGCTGGTGGACATCATTTGCACCTCGGGCAATGCGGTGAAGGTCGTCAACTCGATTCCACCCGACAAGAAGATCCTGTTCGTCCCCGACCAGAACCTCGGTCAATGGGTGATGGCGCAGACGGGCCGACAGATGATTCTCTGGCCCGGCGCGTGCTCGACGCATGTGTTGTTCACGCACAAAGCGATTTTCCGGTTGCGTCAGGAACATCCCGAAGCGGAGATCGTGGCGCACCCCGAATGCCTGCCCGCCGTGCGCATGATGGCCGATGAAGTGTGTTCGACCGAGAAGATGGTGGGGTATTGCCGGAATTCCCCTGCGCCGGAGTTCATCATCGTGACCGAAGCCGGCATGTTGCACCGGCTCCAGAAGGAAGTGCCCGGCAAAGTGTTCATCCCCGGCCCGACGGATTCGTGTCACTGCAACGAGTGCAGTTTCATGAAGAAGAACACGCTGGAGAAAGCCGTCGCCGCGCTGGAGAATCTCTCCCCCGAGATCACGCTCGACGAAGACATTCGTAAGCGCGCCCTCGTGCCGATTGAACGGATGCTGGCGCTGGGGAGATAATCTCTTTTCCCGCGCTTGAGTCATAGGTAACAGTCTGGTATTCCTGCGTGTGATGAAAATGGCGACGATACCCCAGAGGGCTTATGGCAGCACGGGTTTGCGGTTCTCGCTGCTCGGACTTGGGGCGGGGCAGATTGGGGATGGTCAACTGGATGAGGCGCACGTCGGACGGCTGCTCAATGAAGTGCTTGATCTGGGAATCACTCTGATTGACACGGCGCGGGGATATGGACTGTCCGAAGAACGGATCGGCAAACACATCGCGCATCGGCGAAAGGAATTTGTGTTGTCGACAAAGGTCGGCTACGGGATCGACGGCGTGCCGGACTGGACATACAACTGCATTTTGGCGGGCGTGGACCGTGCGCTGAAATTGATGAAGACGGACCATCTCGACATCGCGCACCTGCACTCGTGTCCACAAGAGACGCTGGAACACGGGGAGGTGATCGATGCGCTGGATCGGTGCGTGACCGACGGCAAGATTCGTTTCGCAGCGTACTCAGGCGACAACGAACCGTTGGCGTGGGCGCTGGCGTCGCGACGATTTCGTGGGCTGATGTGCTCGGTGAATGTGTTCGACCAACGCGCGATTGATCGGGTCGTCACACCGTCGGGCAAACGGCACATCGGCCTGATCGCCAAACGACCGATCGGCAACGCGCCGTGGTTGCATGCGAACCAGCCGAGCGGCCAGTACTGCGAACAATACTGGTTGCGGATGAAAGCGATGGGGCTCGATTTCGGCGCGGACTGGGCGGATGTCGCCTTGCGCTTCACGGCATTCACGAACGGCGTCACGAGTTGCATTGTTGGCGGGAAGAATATCGACCACATTCGCAGTAACATCGCCTCGATCGCGCGCGGGCCGTTGCCGGCGGATGTCGTCGACAAGATACACAGGACGTTCGCGCAACACGATGACAACTGGACCGGACAGGTCTAGAGGTCATGGCGGCAACCGTGTCTCATGCGGGACTGGCCATCGCCTTTTCATTTGACTTATTATCGTCCTTGAATATGCTACTGCGTGATGAATAGGGTTGCCGTTGGTGTTCTCGTCGGCTTGGCGGCCTGTGCCGCCTTCGGCTTCGCTCCGGGCAGGCGGGGGGCGCGGACGGCACCGGAAATGGCTGGCGGGGGAGGGGTTACCAAACGAACCCAATTTCGATCAAGCCGGCATTGAAAAGTGAGCGAAACGAAGCCAAAAACGAAGCCAATTTCCGGTGGTGGCATCGTGAGCCGTCCGTAATGTTACATATGAACCGAGGTCGTGATGGATGTATCCAATGAGCACCCATGTCGGCGCACAGGAAGAATGAGACATAAAACATCAGCAATTCTGGTTTTAGCAGCGCTCCTGCTCGCACAGGGCAAGTGCCGGGCCAGCGGCCAACTCACCACCGACAAAGACATTCTACGGGCGACACTAAAGAACGGGTTGCGGGTGGTGATCGTGCGCGACCCGATCGCGCCGGTGGTGACGACGGTCGTGAATTACCGGGTCGGGTCGGACGAGGCGCCGGCGGGGTTTCCCGGCATGGCGCACGCGTTGGAGCACATGATGTTTCGGGGGAATCCGGGCCTGTCGGCGGACCAGCTGGCCCAGATTTCCGCCGCGATGGGCGGCAACTTCGACGCCGATACGCAACAAACCATCACCCAGTATTATTTCACCGTGCCCGCCGACGATCTGGAGACGGCGCTGCACGTCGAATCGCTGCGGATGGGCGGCATCCTCGCCACCGACGAGTTGTGGAACAAGGAACGCGGGGCGATCGAGCAGGAAGTGGCGCAGGACCTTTCCAATCCCGAGTACGTGCTGTATACGAAGCTGTTGGACGCGATGTTCAAGGGCACGCCGTACGAACATGATGCTCTCGGTACGCGGCCATCGTTCGACAAGACGACGGGGGCGATGCTGAAGAGTTTCTACTCCCGCTGGTACGCGCCGAACAACGCGATCCTGATTATCGTTGGCGACGTGGACCTACAATCGGCGCTGGCTATCGTGCAACGCTTTTTCGGGAATATTCCCCCCAAGAAACTGCCACGACGTCCCACGATCGAGTTGCAATCCGTAAAACCCGACAGCCTTCATATGACCAGCGATCTGGCGTATGGACTCGCCGTGATCACGTTTCGGGCGCCCGGTTCCGACAGCCCTGATTACGCGGCGGCACAGGTGCTCGGGGACGTGTTGTCCAGTCATCGCGCGGACCTCTACGCCTTGGTGCCCGCCGGCAAAGCGCTCTCGACGGATTTCTCGCTGGAAGCATTGCCGAAGGCGGGTCTCGCCTACGGGATTGGCACGTTCCCGAAGGGAGGCGACGGCGCGGCGTTGATCAAGGAACTGCAGAGTGTATTTCGCCAATATGTGAAGCATGGCCTCCCGGCCGATCTGGTGGAGGCCTCGAAGCGGCATCGGCTCGCCGACGAAGAGTTCGAGAGGAATTCCATCGAAGGACTGGCCATGACCTGGGCGGAAGCGCTGGCGCTGGAAGGCCGCCACTCACCCGACGACGACATCGAAGCGATCAAGAAGGTGACGGTGGCGGACGTGAACCGCGTGGCCCGAAAATACCTGAACCTCGACCGTGCGATCACGGCAATCGTGACCCCCGAGGAATCGGGCAAGCCGGTGTCGTCAGCCAGTTACGGCGGGCACGAATCGTTTGCATCGAGTGAGAAGGGGAACGTGCCGTTGCCGGACTGGGCCGCGGCGCAATTGGCGCGTCTTCCCGTTCCCGCCTCCACGTTGCATCCCGTGGTCACGACGCTCCCGAACGGGCTTCAACTTATTGTGCAGACCGAAACGATGAGCGGCACGGCAAGTCTTTCCGGGCGGATACGCAACAACCCGGACCTCGAAGCGGCGGCGGGGCAGGATGGCGTGGACCAGGTCCTTGACCAGCTGTTTGAATTTGGCAGCGAATCGTTGGATCGCGTGGCATTTCAGAAAGCGCTCGACGATATCGGCGCGACGGAATCCGCCGGCACGGATTTTTCTGTGAACGTCCTGACCAATTTTTTCGACCGGGGCGTGCAGCTGGTGGCGGACAACCTGTTGCATCCCGCCCTGCCGAAGGAAGCGTTCCAGACCGTGCGTCAGGAGGTGTCGGACACGGTAGCCGGCACACTGGAAAGCCCGGACTACCTCGTGCACCGGGCCCTGGCGAAGGCGTTGCTACCGAAAGACGACCCGGCGTTGCGCCAGGCGACGACCTCGACGGTCAGTGCTTTGACGCTCGACAATGTGCGCGACTATTATCGTCACGTGTTCCGTCCCGACCTGACGACGATCGTAGTCGTCGGCAATGTGACTCCGGAGCAGGCGAAATCGGTTGTTGAGAAATGGTTTGGCGACTGGACGGCGACGGGACCAAAACCCGAGGTGCTTCCGGCACCGGTGCCGACCAATGCGCCGGCGGTTACGGCGGTGCCGGACAAGAGCCGCGTGCAAGACAAGGTGACCCTGGCGGAGATGCTGGCATTGAACCGCTCGAACCCGGACTACTACGCGTTGCGGCTCGGCAATTTTGTCTTGGGAGGCGGGTTTTACGCGACGCGGTTGTATCGCGACCTGCGCAAGGAGAACGGGCTGGTGTACGCCGTGGACTCGTCATTCGACATTCAGGAGACGCGCGGGTTGTACAAGGTTGACTACGGCTGCGACCCCCCGAACGTTTCCAAGGCGCGCGCCATCATCGCGCGCGACCTGACGGACATGCAAACCAGGCCCGTGAGCGCCGATGAGCTGCAACAGGCCAAGGCCGAATGGCTCCGGGGAATTCCGATGTCCGAATCGAGCACGGGCAACATTGCCGGGAAGCTCTTGTTCTACGCGACGCACGATCTGCCGCTCGATGAAACGATGCGTGCGGCAACGATTTGCCTCGCGCTAACGGCCGACGACGTGCAAGCCGCGTTCGCCAAATGGGTCCACCCGGGGAATCTCGTGCAGGCGAGCCTCGGGCCGGAACCGAAGTGAAGAGACAGGAGCCCGAGACGCGAAATCGGTACTACCTCTTGCCACGGCGTGATTGCCCCAGACTAACCCATGCAACATCCGTCGCCAGAATATCGCATATCGATTACCAGTCGGCGATCTCCACGCTATAGATGGGCCGACACAGGGGCTCGCCCCTACGGCACAATGCGGACGCGGTAGTACCGAGATGGCAAATTTGTGGCGGCGCCGGCGTCGAGATAGTTTGTGACCGTGCCGATCGTGTTCGTCACGGCGAAGATGTCGACAAAGCCGTTAGTGTTGTATTCGCCGCTCCCGTTACCTGCGGAGGCCTGCAGCGCGTTGGTCCGGTTCGGTCCCATTATCCATGTCACCAGCAGGTTGTTACCCGTTGGCACAATCGACGTGATGCGGAACGCCGCGGCGGGGTTGGTCGGGTCGACGCCCGCCAAATAGCCCTGCAAGACGGTGAAGCCGGTGCCATCGAGGTCTTCGTTGGCGAGATTGGGATCCAGCGGATTGAGATTGTACTGCTGTTTCCAGCCATTGGGAATGCCGTCGCCAAGCGCGCTCAAGTTGGGGTCGAGCACGAGGTTGCTGACGATGATCGTGCCGCCATTAGGGACGAGCAGTCCGCAAGAGTTGGTCATGACGAGGGTATCGACCTGGAGCAAGCCGCCGTTCGTCACAGTGAGCGTACCGTCACGCACATCCAAGAACGCGGTGTGACTGGCGTTGGTCACGAGCAGGCTCCCGAGGTTGTAGACAGTTACGCTGCCAAACCCGGGCGAGTGGCAATCTCCCACCACCAGGTTCGACCAGATCGAAACAGTGCCGCCCGACATGACCAGGAAACCACGGCCGTCCCCTAGGGACTGTCCGACGACCATGGACAGACCTTGCATGGAGCCGCCGGTGACCGTCAGTGTCCCTTGGGCTCCGGAAAGGCCGATAATCGTACTGCCATTGGTCACGTTGAGCTGGCCTCCCGTCAACGAAGCCGAGGCGAAGGGGCCGGAGATACCGATGTTGAGATTCGAAGTGCTGAGACTACCGCCCGCCATGGTCAAGGTCCCCGACCAGTTGACGTTCACTGGCCCCGTCGAAACTGTACCATTCGAAACAATCATCTTGCCTCCAACATAGACCGCATTGGATTGGCCCATACCCGCGGTTGCCGTCTGCCCGCCGGTGAACCACGCCGTGCCCGCAATATTGAGATTCGAGGTGGTGAGGTTGCCACCGGCGACGGTTAAAGTTCCGCTGGCATTTAACAAACTCGTCAAGACGGTGCCATTGGATATCACCATCGTGGTTGGTTCGCCGTCGTAGGAGCCGATGAATATACCAGAGTCTCCGGAGGGCCGTCCGGAATAATTGGTGGTTGTTAACTGTCCGCCTGTTACCCACACGGTCGCCGCGCCTCCGGATGAGGTGCCGACATTGAGGTAAGAGACGACGGTCAGGCTGCCGCCGGCGATGGTCAACGTTCCTTGCGACTCGATGACATATCCCACGTAGGTTTCGCCGAGGATGGCCGTGCCATTGGAAATGGTCATTTGGCCTTTGCCGCTGTTGCCGATAAACGAGACGCCGGGCCCCGTGCCGCCAGATGCTTGATAGACCAAATCGGTGGCAACCAGTTCGCCGCCGGTCATCCAGATGGCGCCCTGGGAGTTGGCGGACTGGCCGATGGCAATGGCCGCGAAGTTGGTAAGCGACGCTCCGTCCTGAATTGTGAGTGTGCCTTGTGAATTGGCGTTGTAGCCCACAGCGATGCCTTCGCCGCCGCCGACGCAGGCGACGGTGCCCGTCGATACCGTCATCTGGCCCGTGGCGTTGCCGCCGATGATGAGCTCGTTTACGAGCTCGTTGTTGGAGGTGTCAAAGGTCGGAGGGTTGCTGATGGTGATCATGCCGCCACTTCCCAGGAGCAGCGTGCCATCATTGGTCAGCACACACCCCGGAAAGGGATACGCTGTGCCGAATTGGAGAGAGGAGTTCTCGATATCGATGAGGCCGCCCGGGAGGATGGTGGCCACGCCCAATACAGTAAAGGGCTTCACACCGCCCGCGCCGCTGAGCAACAACGTGTTGGTCGAGCCTGTCGGCGCGGACACCGTCAGGTTGCTGATGGTCATCGAGCCGGGGTAATTGCTGGCGGTGACGGCATCGATGGTAACGATCTTCGAGCCCGCATTGGTAATGAGCGCGCCGGAGAGGTTGGCGGAGGGCGGTGAATCCAACGACCAGTTGGTAGCCGTTTCCCATTTGCCATCGGAGAAATTGATCCAACTATTGGTTTGCGGGTGCGCCAGTGGGACCAGGCCCAACCCCAGCACACCAGCCAAGACGCCCACAACGATACGGCCGCGAACGGTACAACTCTGCACGTCTCCCTCCTTTCCCTGCGACCACCGCTGCTGTACTGCGCTTCTCGGGGGGGGCAAGTAAATCACAGGTGGAGGGGGAAGTCGAGCGGTTTCGTGGGCCCGTGCGTGGTCGGGACCCGACCCGGAATCGGGGTGAAATAACGGCGCGCAACGGCGGCAGGACGAGGGAGTTCGACGGTTGCCCCCGCGGCAAGGTTTGACTTTCGGGCAAGTCGGTGTCATTGAATCTCTGGTTGCCGTGCACACATGAGACGAATCCTTTTACTCATCCTCATCACGGTCCTGCCGATCGGGCTGGTCCGCGGCGAGGACCTGTCACAGTACAAGACGGCCGATGAATTGTGGAATCACCTGCAGACGCTGGAGAACACGCCACCTGTCAATGACCGGGTACAGTATATCCAGCAGTTGCGGAATTTGGGCGGGGCGTTGCTGGAGTTCGAGACCCGGTTTGGAAACGATCCGCGGCGGTGGGACGCAAAGCTGTTGCGGGTGCAAATCGAGTCCTTGAGCGCACAAGTCGCAGGCCACCCTCCGAACAATGCCGTAGTGCTGCAAACAGCCGGGGACGTTGTCAGTGCTGCGGATGCCTCGGCGTCGGTCAAGGCTGACGCGAAATTCCTCGTCGCGAAAGCGCATTTGGAAGCGCTGGCGCGGCCAGGCGGGACGGTATCGACCGGAAACCTCACGGCAGTGGAGGCCGACATTGCCCAGTTGGGCAAGGATTATCCAGCTGACCAGCGCGCCGCGGTCTTGCAGTTGGAGTTGGCGGCGTTCCTCGAACCGCGCGATCCCAACGCCGCCGAATCGATGTTGCGGACCTTGGAAACCAGCCAGGACATTCACGTCGCCGCTCTGGCGCAACAGCAACTGGAGTCTCTCGAGTCGACCCGCCAACTCGCCAAGGCGCCTCTCGATCTGAAGTTCAAGGCAGTGGACGGTGCGGACGTTGACATCGGGAGGCTTCGTGGGAAGGTCGTGTTGGTGGATTTCTGGGCGACGTGGTGCGGTCCGTGCCGCATGGAAATGCCGAACGTCGTCGCCACCTACAACGAGCTTCACAAAAACGGGTTTGAAATCGTGGGCATCTCGCTCGATCAGAGCAAGGAGAAGTTGCTCGGGTACACCCAACAAGCCGGCATGACGTGGCCGCAGTACTTCGACGGGAAGGGTTGGGCCAATGACATCAGCAGCCGGTACGGGATCAACGCGATTCCTGCGGCCTGGCTGGTGGACAAGAAAGGGCTCGTGCGCACCACCCAGGCGCGCGGCGCGGACCTCGCCGTGCAGGTCAGGGCGCTGTTGGCGGAGTAGGAGCGAAAGCGCGATGGGCAATTGAAATCGGTCTGCAAGTTTCTTGACAGACCAACACCGCGAGAAATAGACTCAACAACATGAAGACGATTTCGCGTTCACTATTGATTTCCGCGGTTTTGCTGCTGCTGACCAGCGCGGGGGCTCATGCGCATATCATTCCCGGCGACGTCCGGGGATTTGGCAGCGGGTTCGCGCATCCGCTGCACGGGCTCGATCACATTCTGGCAATGGTTGCCGTTGGTTTCTGGGCGGTGCAACTGGGCGGACGGGCACGGTGGCTGGTGCCCGCGAGTTTCGTCGGCGTGATGGCGCTGGGGGGAGCGCTGGCGATGGCCGGACTTCGTGTGCCATTCACCGAAGAGGGTATTTTACTTTCGGTACTCGTGCTGGGAATCCTGGTTGCCGTGGCGGCGCGGTTCCCCCTGGCTGTCAGCATGGCTATCGTCGGGCTGTTGGCGTTTTTCCATGGACATTCGCATGGCACGGAAATGCCCGCCAATGCGGTTGGCTACGCCTACGGCGCGGGTTTCGTGCTCGCGACGGTCGGGTTGCAGGCGTGTGGCATCGGGACGGCTTGGCTTCTGCAATCAGTAAGAGTGCCGGTGGTGCGCTGGGCAGGCGCGGCGATTGCCGTGGCCGGGGTTTGTCTCTGGGTGTTCTAGCGCGGCATGGATGCAAGCGGCGTGGTCGACGCCTCGATCTCGACCCGGACATCGCAGATTACCGTTGAATTCAGAGACGGCGGGGATTAGTATGTGCCCCAAGGCACCCGAAGGAGATGGCTATGAGCGACAGGGCTTGTGAGTGGGCGGACTGTGGCCGACTGGCCGGCCGAGGGTGGGATGTGCATGGGAAGTTCTATTGCGGACCTCATTATTTCCCCGCGCTTGAAAAGGCCTTTCTGGAAGCGTACGCAACTTGGGACGGGGTGCGCGAGCCGACCGACGAATTCAAGAATTTATTCAGTCGTTATGTCGAGCGTCTCTACCCGATGGGCGGCATGCCGGAGAAACTTTCTCAGGGCAGGATTGAAGTGCGAGCGGTGGCGTGGAAGAAAACCCAGGTCGGATTGGAGTTTTCCATCGAGCGTCACCTGACGGCCTACCGTTGGGGAGGTCCGGTGAAGACAGTCAACCAAGAGTGGCGCTTTGGTGTGCAAACAAAGGACCTGATGCTCCTCAGGCAGCAGGACGCCATGCCGCGGAAGTTGGGCATCATTGCCACCGCTGTGAAATCAGCCGTCCCTGTCCACAGCGCTGTTAGCCAGTAATCGGTGTGGGCAGCGTCATGGCGCACGGTGCCGTTTCGACGCCGAACGCGCGTCCACCCTTCACGGATTAGCCGGTGGCACGGCGACCGGCGGAGTATAAACTTCCCCGGGTGGCGGGGTCGGGCTGCCACTGGAGTTGGTAGTCGCGCCCGTAGACTGGCGCCCTCCGCCCGAACTCGTTGCGCAACCCACGCTCAGCAGCGAGACCATCAGCAGAATCGCCAAACAAGATAGCAAACGTTTCATCGAAACATCTCCTTTCCGTTGAAAGCGGTAACGGAAGAACTCTGGAAAGGCAAGAGCGAAAGAAGGGATTCCTCGGCGGTCGCACGCAGGGCATCCAGCACATTTGCCGTGCTTCGCATTTCTGATTGCCTCCCGTGCGGCACGATGTTATTTCTTGCCTGAATCAACCCATACGAGGAGACCGCATTAATCATGCAGACGCTGTTGCGAGCCAAGGACTATATTGAGACGCCGGACTGGACGAAGGAAGAACTGGAAACCGTGCTCGACGTGGCGGGCGACCTGAAGCGCCGCTTTGCGCTGGGGGAACCCCACCGCCTGTTGCAGGACAAAACGCTGTTCATGATGTTCTTCGAGCAGAGCACGCGCACGCGCAACTCAACGGAAGCAGCCATGACGCAACTTGGGGGTCACGCCCACGATTTGACCCCTGACAAGATGCAGATTTCCCATGGCGAAACGCCGAAGGACACCGGCAAGGTGTTGTCGCGCTATGGCCACGGCATCGCGATTCGCAACTGTTTCTACGGCATCGGGAACAAATACCTGCGGGAAGTGGCCGAGTACGCGAGTATTCCGGTGGTGAGCTTGCAGGACGATGTCGATCATCCGCTGCAGGCGATTGCCGATTTGATGACGATGCGCGAGAAGTACGGCAACAATCTGCGCGGCGTGAAATGTCTGGTCTCGTGGACGTATGCGCCCGCGTACGCGCGTCCGCTCAGCGTGCCGCAGGGATTGATCTGGTTGTTGCCGCGATTCGGGATGGATGTGACATTGTCGCACCCGAAGGAGTTTAATTTGATGCCGCGCACGGTCGAAGCCGCGAAGAAATTCGCGAAGGAGAACAGGACCAAGTTCGAAATCATCCATGACATGGACGACGGGTTCAAAGACGCCGTGGTGTGCTATCCGAAGTCGTGGGGTTGCCACCAGTATCTCCAGGATCAGGGCGTGCCCGAGGACAAGCGCCGAGAAGAGGGGATGAAAATCCTCAACAAGTACAAGAGCTGGGTGTGCACCGAGAAGCGGATGAAGCTGGCGAAGAAGGAAGCCTGCTACATGCACCCACTGCCCGCCGATCGCGGCGCGGAAGTCGAGGACGCCGTCATCGACGGTCCGCAATCCGTGGTGTTCGACCAGGCCGAAAACCGCTTGCACACGGTGAAGGCGATTTTGTCCCTCGTCATGGGCGGTCGACCCTGAAAACCGCCTGGCCGCAACAGAGAGATCTTCGTCTTTCTCGCGTGGCGATTTGGTGGCGAGGACGTCGAGTGTTTTGATTGACGGTGAGTTGGGCGTGAAGCGTTTCCATGAAAGCGGCCGGGTAATAACACTGCTCGACGTTCACCAGAACTATTGCGATAGTATCGCCGCCGCATGGGAACGAAAAAACGCCACGACATCGGATTCATTGCCATCGCGATCCTGAAGCTGGTCAAGGGCCTGCTGCTGTTTTTCGTCGGGGTGGGTGCGCTGACCCTGATCAACAGGGACGCGACGGAAGTGATGACACACTGGGCGAACGTGTTTCAGGCGGACGTGCACGTGCACAGCCGGTTCATCCAGCGATGGCTGGTGGCGATCGGGGTGGTGAAGCAGCGCGACCTCAAGCTGATCGTCACAACCACATTTGTGTACTCGGGGCTGCTGCTGACAGAGGGGATCGGGCTGCTGATGGAAAAAGTCTGGGCGGAGTACATGACCATATTCATCACCACGTCGTTCATTCCGATTGAGGTGTACGAGCTGGTTCGACACACGACCGTGATGCGTGGTTGCCTGCTGGCGGTCAACGTTGTCGTGGTGGTCTATCTCGCGGTACGGGTGTGCCAACGGGAGGAACCGGATGCCTAACGGGCCGGGGCGGCCGCTTTCTCCACGTGACACGACAAGAATTACAATTAGCGCTTTGTTCAGCAGGCGCGCCGTAGTTGACCGCGAGAAGAAGACACGCGGAATCAGAATGTTCTCATCCGCTCGTGTGTGAGCCGGCGTACTACCGGCGAGGCGTCCGGGATCGCGTGAGCGCGAGAGCCCCGACCAGACCCAGCGCGATGAGAGTGACGGTGCTGGGTTCGGGAATCTGAGCAACCATTTGGCCCGTGATATCGAGTCCGCTCTTGATGCTCGTACCGTATTGGAAGGTGACATCTTTGATGTCATTCGCCGTGAAGTCGCTCGGCAGCCCGCTGATGTTGAAAACGAAGACGACCGCGCTTCGGACGAGACCCTTATTGATGCCGCTCTGCTTATTGGGAACGAGGTCGTCCAGTGTCGTGATGCCAAATTGGGCACCGCTGAGTGGGCTGGTTCCCCGGATTTTCCCACCAGGGAACAAGTCGATTGTCTTAAAAAATGACAATTTCGTACTGGAGATCCCGTAGGTATCTCCTGCCGGAGCACCCACCAAATCACCCTTGTACGCCCACTCTCCGCCGACGTTCCCGTCGAAGCCAGTCGGCAGGCGCTGACCAATGACCGAGCTGCCGGGCGCGACCGTCGCGGAGACGGGTTTCAAAGACTGGATTCCTGCGATATCAAAAAAGACCCCTGTTAGAATGTCACCAGGACTCTTGGGGACGACTGTGCCAGTGTTTGACAGCGTGACAAAGAGTTGGAGGTTCGACACGACAAACGTCGCCGATGCCTGCAAAATCTCGCCCTTTTCCTTCTTGATGTTAGTGAGCGCATTGGTCTTGTAGGTCACGGAGACGGTCACAGCGTGAGCGTTTGACGCGGCAATAAACAGTGCGAGAGCGACAAAAGCGGTCGCCAATTTTTTCATACCTGTACCCTGAATACCCTTTTTTTGGTGTGCCCTACCCGAACACTCCCAAATCCTATACCTGCACTACTGTACCATAATGAGCGCATCACTTCAAGACCAACGGCCATATTAAACCCGCAACGGCCAATTTCGTCAATCCCTTAGTTCTTGCGAAGAGTGCCAAATTGGCCTGCCAGTGGTCATTCCTGAATATCGCAACCAACTGTTTGCCACCGTAATAGTTTGGGCATCAATTACTTAGCTGTATTTCACCCGCTTGTTCTGGAGACATCTCCAATTCCCTTTGTGCTTCAATTGATCGAAAGCAGCGAATCGGCAAATTGCGCGAGCTGTAACATTTTTGGAAAGAAAAAAAGGTGAAGACGACAAATGATACCGAAAGGATCAAGTACAGCGGGACTGGTTCTCACCGCTTCGCCATTCACCAATCCGCTAGCGAACGCCGTCCCCAACCGATCCAGCCCGGCCTTCGTAATGAACATTCATGGCATCCGTGTGAAACTGTGGCTCGCCCTTCCGCCTTCCTGAGATTCGTACAATTCACTAGGCAAAGTTCTTGTCAAGGGATAATCTGTCGGCACCGAAATCCAACTCATGAAAACAATCGTCATCGCCATCGGCGGGAACTCACTCATCAAGGACGAGGAACACCGGAGCGTGGCCGACCAGTACGCCGCCGTCGTCGAGACCGCGCAACACATCGCCGGCCTCGTCGCGCGCGGCTTTCGCGTGGTCATCACCCACGGCAACGGCCCGCAGGTCGGGTTCATCCTGTTGCGCAGCGAGCATTCGCGGGGACTGTTGCATGAAGTACCCCTGGACTCGATTGGCGCGGACACGCAAGGAGCCATCGGGTACCAGATCCAGCAGGCCATGCAGAATGAGTTTCGCCGGCGCGGACTGAAGAAATCGGTCGCCACCATTGTCACGCAAACGCTGGTGGACAAGAACGACCCGGCGTTTCAGAAGCCGACCAAGCCGATTGGGCAATTCTACAAGAAAGCCGAAGCCGACGACCGCATCCGCGTCGAGAAGTGGTCCATGGTCGAGGATGCCGGGCGCGGCTGGCGGCGCGTCGTGCCGTCGCCCAAACCGTCGCGCATCATCGAGGCGGACGTGATCAAACAATTGGTCGCCGATGGCTGTATCGTTGTCGCGGCCGGCGGCGGGGGAATTCCCGTGGTGCAGGACGATCAGGGCAATCTGCGCGGCTCCGCTGCCGTAATCGACAAGGACCTAGCCGCCGCTGTGCTCGCAAAAGAAATCGGCGCGGATCTGCTGGTGATTTCCACGGCCGTCGAAAAGGCGTGTCTCAATTTCGGCAAGCCCAACCAGAAAGAACTCGACCGCCTGACCGTCGCGGAAGCCAAACGGTACGCGACCGAGGGCCACTTCAAACCCGGCTCGATGCTGCCCAAAATCCAAGCCTGCATCCAATTCATCGAGAACGGCGGTACCGAAGCCCTCATCACCAGTCCCGAATCCCTTCCGTTGGCGCTTGACGGCAAGACGGGAACGCGCCTCGTGGCGTGATTCCCGGACTGGTCAGCGAAGGATTGCGTTTTCGTTGGTCATTGGGTAGCATGCGAATGCGGGATTCGAATGCATGAAAGGAGATTGTGCCATGAACCGTAGCTCTCTCGGTGGCTTGCGTGGGCGTCTTGTCCTGGTTGTATTGATAGCCATTATTCCGTCCCTGGTGTTGATCTACTACACTGCCCGTAAACAGCGGGCGACCGCCATCGAGCAGGCGCAGGAGGACATGGCGCGCATCACGCGATTGACCGCCGCCGACTGCGGGCGTGTCATCGAAGGCGCCCATCAACTGCTTGTCGCCGTGGCCGAGTTGCCCGGTGTCCGGAGTGGCGACTCAACGCGGTGCGCGGCGTCCCTGGCGAAACTCTTGGGGAAATATCAGGTCTATTCCAATCTCGGTGTAGTGTCCCCCGACGGCAATGTCATTTGCAGCGCGGTGCCGTTAACGGGGCCGGTCTCCGTGGCGGACCGGCCATGGTTTCAAGAGGCCTCGGGACTGCGGGATTTTGCCGTGGGAGAATACCAAGTGGGCCGCATCAGCAGCCGTCCGTTCCTGAATTTCGGCTATCCCCTGTTCGGTGACGGCGGTCAGATCCAAGGGGTGGTGTTCGCGTCACTGGATGTCGCGTACCTGGGACGAGTGCTGTCCCTGGTCATGGCGCCCGAAGGTGTGGATCTCGCACTGGTGGATCGCAACGGCGTCACCGTGGCCCACACTCCCACGAAGGACAATCCCGTGGGAAAACTCGCTCCCGAGGCGGACCGGATCAAGCAGGTCGCGTCGTTCCGCGGACGAGGCACGGACCAGGGCCCGGATGCCGCGGGTGTCGAACGCATTTACGCCTTCTACCCGGCCGGCGGGAAGACCCCCCGAACCGAGACCTATGTGACCGCCAGCGTGCCGACCGCGATCGCGTTCGCGGAAGCGGACCGGCAATTGCGCAACAGCCTGCTCGGCCTGGCCGCGGTCGCGCTCGTGGCTCTGCTGGCGGCGTGGTACGGCAGCGAAGCGATCGTGTTGCGCCAGACAACCGTCGAACTCGAGGAACGCGTGCGGGAACGGACCCGGGAACTCGAACACGAGCAGTTCCTGCTGCGGACGCTGCTGGACAACGTTCCGGACAGTATCTACTTCAAGGATGTGAAGGGACGCTTCCTGCGTTCGAGCCGGGCGCAGGCCAAGCGATTCGGCCTGAGCGATCCGGCGCTGGCCATCGGCAAGACCGACTTCGATTTCTTCGCGAAGGAACATGCCGAGGAGGCCTTCGGGGATGAACAACGGATCATCCAGTCGGGCCAGCCCGTGATCGGGGTGGAAGAGAGATCTCCCCTGGCGGACGGGGCGGAGCGATGGGTGTCGACCTCGAAGATGCCCCTGCGAGACAAGGATGGCGCCATCGTTGGCACATTCGGCATTTCGCGCGAAATCACCGAGCGCAAACGGGCCGAGATATCGTTGGCAAAAGAGCGGAATCAGTTGCGGACGCTCGTGGATCACCTGCCCAACCTCGTGTTCATCAAGGATACCCGGGGCCGGTATCTACTCACCAACGCCGCACACCGGGCCTACCTGGGTGCGGGGACATTGGAAGAGGTGGTCGGCAAGACGGTGTTCGATTTCTATCCGCACGACGTGGCGACGCAGATCCATGCCGACGACACCGCCGTGCTGGCATCCGAACACGCCGTGTTGCACCGGGCGGAGGTCCTGACCGACCGCAAAGGGCGCAAGATGCGGGCGTCGATCAGCAAGATCCCGTACCGCGACGAACAGGGTCGAATCGCCGGCCTGGTCTGCATCTACGACCTGCTCGACGAGCAGGAATAGGCTTTCACGGGGGCGGGTTTTGGCGTATCATGCGACTGTGCAGGGTAGCACGCAGGTCGCAGTCGCAACCGCCCGGGACGTTGAGTTCACGCTCAACGGCAGCCCTGTGTCGTCCGAAATCGACGACGAGCTGATGTTGCTCAATCTCCTTCGCGACAAATTCGACATCGTCTCCCCCAAGAACGGCTGCCAGCCCATGGGGCAATGTGGCTGCTGCGCGGTGATGGTCGACGGCAAAGTCGTGCTGTCCTGCGTCGTCAAGGCCAAATCCGTCGCGGGCAAGACCGTGACCACGCTGGAAGGTCTTCCATCCGCGGAGCGCGACCTGCTGGCGCGGGCGTTCGTGACGACCGGCGGACTGCAATGCGGGTTCTGCATTCCCGGCATTGCCATGCGGGCCAAATGGATGCTGGACCAGAATCCCGCCATGCCGCGCGACGAGATCAACCGCTGGCTCGGCCCGCACCTGTGCCGTTGCACCGGCTACACCAAGATCGTCGACGCCATCGAGCTCGCGGGGAAAGTGCGTCGCGGCGGGAAATTCCCCGAACTCGACCAGTCGGGACGCATCGGCACGTCGCTGATGCTGTACGAAGGCGCGGACAAGGCGCTCGGTGACAAGAACTACATCGACGACCTAAAGGTGCCGGGGATGGTGCACGGCGCATTCGTGTTCTCGGCGCACCCGCGCGCGAAGGTGTTGAAGATCGACACGAGCGCGGCGGAACGGTTGCCCGGGGTCATAAAGCTCATCACGGCGCGAGATGTACCCGGCGAAAAATGCGTCGGACTGATTTACCGGGACTGGCCGGTGTTCATCGGCGCGGGCGACGAGACCCATTGCGTCGGCGACATCCTCGCGATGGTCGCCGCGGACGATGAGCGTACCGCGCGACACGCCGCCCGTCTCATCAAGGTCGAGTACGAGGTCCTGAAGCCTGTGCTCACGCCCGAGGAGGCGATGGCACCCGACGCGCCGTTGGTGCATCCGCCGAAACCGAACAAGCTGTGCCAGGCCGGGATCAACCGCGGCAATTTCGACGAAGCATGGAAACACGCCGCGCACACGGTCAATGTCAAGGTGCAGACGCAACACATCGAGCACGCGTTCCTCGAGCCGGAGTCGTGTCTGGCGATTCCGCTGACCGATGGCGCGACCTCGGCCCGGTTCGGCAATTTGTCGAAGGAGCAACAGGCCGCGGCGCTCACGGCGGTGGCCAACGGGGCGCACCTCATCGTGTACTCGCAGGGGCAGGGCGTGTACGACGACCGCGACCAGATTGCCGACGTGCTCGGGTTGCCGCGCCACAAACTCTGCGTCGAACTGGTCAGCAACGGCGGCGCGTTCGGCGGCAAGGAAGACCTCGCGATGCAGCCGCACGTCGCGCTGATGGCGTGGCTGACGAAGCGGCCCTGCAAAGCGACGTTCAGCCGCGAGGAAAGCACGCGGTTCCATCCGAAACGGCATCCGATCAAATTTGAATACTGGGCGGGCTGCGACCGGGACGGCCATCTGACGTGCGTGAAGGTGCGGGCGGTGGGCGACAAGGGCGCGTACGCGTCCGTCGGCACGAAGGTGCTGGAGCGGGCGGGCGGTCACGCGTGCGGGCCATACCGCGTGCCCGTGGTGGACATTCAATCGGTCGGCGCGTACACGAACAATCCGCCGTGCGGCGCGATGCGCGGATTCGGCGCGAACCAGGCGGCGTTCGGGATCGAGACGGTCATCGACATGCTCGCGGAGAAGGTGGGCATTGACGGCTGGGAAATTCGCTGGCGCAACGCGCTGGAGGTCGGCGACATGTTTGCCACGGGCCAGGTGTTGCGGGCGAGCGTCGGGTTGAAGAAGACGCTGCTGGCGGTGAAGGACGCTTATCGCAATGCCAAATTTGCGGGCATCGGGTGCGGCATCAAGAACGTCGGTATCGGCAACGGCAGCGAAGACGCGGGACGAGCGATGATCACGGTCGAGAAGGATGGCACGGTCGTGGTGCGCACGGGATTTACCGAGATGGGGCAGGGGTTGTTCACGGTGCAGCTCCAGACGTTCTGCGAGGAGACGGGAATCAACCCGCGTTGCGTGCGGGTGGTCACGGACACGCGCTATGCGCTGGATTGCGCGCAGACAACCGGCTCGCGCGGGACGTTGCTCGGGTGCCAGGCGGTCCGCGCGGCGTGCGCAAAGTTCAAACCCGATCTGGAAAGAGTCCGCAGCGACGGCGCGATTACCAAGGACGATTTGAAGAGGCTGGCGGGCAAGGAATGGTCCGGCGAATTCGTCGTGAACGATACGCACCCGCTGGGCTACACCGGCCCGAACGTGAAGACGCACATCACGTATGGATTCGCCACGCAGGTGGTCATTCTGGACGACGCGGGCAAATTGGAGAAGGTCGTGGCGGCGCACGATGTGGGCAAGGTGATGAATCCGATTCTGCTGCAAGGCCAGATCGAAGGCTCGATCCACATGGGACTCGGGTACGCGTTGACCGAGGAACTGCAACTCAAGGACGGCCAGATTGTCAGCAAGGATTTGCGCGCGCTCGGCATCCTCCGCGCCAAGGACATGCCGGAAGTCGAATGCATCTTCATTGAGGAGCACGAACCCGCCGGCCCGTACGGCGCCAAGGGCGTCGGCGAAATCGGCCTGATCCCGACAGCGCCGGCCGTCGCCGGCGCACTCTACAAGTTCGACGGCATCCGCCGCACGAAACTTCCGATGAAAGATTCCCCAGCCGCGAAAGCGATCCTCGGCAGGAAGTAAGGGACGAACGGGGGGGACCGGAGGGGCGAGCCACAGGTTCACACGGATGTTCACCACGAAGTCACGAAGAACACGAAGGCCGGGTTGGGGACGATGGTTCACTGACGGATGTGGAAATTGGAAAGCGGTGAGGGCTTGGACAACGTGTTTGTCGTGACGTGCCGAGTTTTTAGCATACCACCGCTCGGCTCCGCTCGGTTCGACGTCGCTCACCGCAGGCAGGGCAGGCGGATGACGGGTCGAGACCATGGAGAAATTGATGAGGCGGATACATCAGTAACTAATGTATCATGGGGTGAGGGCGAGAATCAAGGGGTACACGACGGAGACGAAGCGGACACCGAGCACATGGAGTGGTGAAGGGCGGAAGACTGAGTTCGGAGAGGGGAGAGCAGGAAGCGAATGACGGAAGGTCAGGGTTTTTTGGAATCGGTGGCCCGGAGGTCTTTGAGGAGGCGGGCGAAGGCGGCGCGGATTGTGACGTGCTAAGTTTTTAGCATACCACCCGTTCGACTTCGCTCGGTTCGACGTCGCTCACCGCAGGCAGGGCAGGCTCCGGGCGCGTCTGGAAATTATGGATAGCACTATCCATAAAACAGTGCGGTGGGGACGATATGTGTCAGTGACATCTGTCGTGGATGGGAACGATGAGGCAGATACATTAGTGACTAATGTATCGTGAAAGACAGCGGAAGACGGGAGACCGGGTGACAGAATCCAGAATCTGGAAGTCAGGAGACAGAAGGCGGAGATGGTTGATGGTGGGAGGCAGATGGCGAGAGGTCAGGGTTGTTTGGAATCGGTGGCCTGGAGGTCTTGGAGGAGTTTTACCAAGGATTTCTGGTAGGCGTCGTGGTCTTTCCAGTGACGGAAGCCGCCGACCACTTTGTTTACGACATCGGCCTTCCTCTCGTGCTCCCAATTGTCGAAGATGTAGCCGTCCATGCGGATGGGGAAAAGGACGTTCTTTTTCTCTCGGTCTTCGCGTTGCAGCGTGCGTTCGATTTCATCCGGCGAGGCCGAGCCATTGCTCGCGAAGACGCGCAAGCTCCTCTGCGACATCAGGTGAGGCGAGGAGTGACTCGGGCGCTTTGGTTATTTCGCCCGAAACGGGGACGCGCCGTTGCCTCAAGCCTTCCAAGTAGAGACGGCGAACTTCTGGCGTCCGGTAGGACAGACATACGGCGTAGACTTCATCCGCGGTGACATGGGACGGGAATCCAGTTCGAGTAAGCCGTTTGCGCTCTATTCTGGTTCGAAGTAGGTAGAGCAGGTTGGGCAGCACGACGAGGAAAAGGATTGCAGCGAGGCCAAGAATCATGCCGCCGTACAACGCAAACTTCAAGATCGTCCGCATGTGCGGTGGCAGGGAGTGGAATATTGCGAGCGCCAGTTCCAGGGCACCTATATAACCAAACGCAAGCGCCGCACCGACTAAGAGCCACTTTAGATTGGGTAGTGCTGATGTGAATGTAGTAGGAGCGAAGGTGCGAAGGGCAATCACTCGGATGATCTGGAACGTCGCGTTCCACAGGTAAAGGCACGATATAACGCCCAACGTGGAGATTAACTGGCCCCACCAAGGCCATCCGCTGCCCCACTCAAACAAATCTTTTCCAAGGATGAGCTTGGATATGAATGTGGTGAGTTCAAAGCTGATGGCGATCTTTAGGAAGTTAACGAAGTCGACATCGAGATGCTCTCGGTCCGACTTTCCGCTGCGGTCCTTCCACCTTACTTGAGCGAGCATCATGAATCCGACCACGCCGATGAGTGCGAACACTTTGGTCGGGGACCTCACTAGGTCGACGACTAGGGTAAGCGCGGCAAGTCCGAGTATTGAAACTAGCTCGACAAAGTCGACCCAAGCGTTGCAGAGCTGATCGCGAAAGGCGTCCGACAGGCTGAGACTAAAGCTCAGATCACGGAAATTTGCTAGCAGCCAGATGCGGGAAGTCGATGTGATGTATTTCCGGACCGCGTTATTCGTGTCGTTGCTAATGGTCGCCATGTGGCGACATGAGCCGAGCGTTGTGTCACAGATCCATGGGCTCCGCGTGCTGAAGGCTAGCGCGACGACTCTTTGCTGGGCGTCAGAGGGCAGCAAGGGTATCATTTCTGCTGCGATTTTCGCCGTAAGTAGGTCTTTCGATTGGATTAATTCAGTTGCTACCTCGCCGAGGGGGCTCCGGAATTCGTCCAGCTCGTTGCCGGCGGTGCGGAAAGCGTCGATCAGAAACCGGCTGCAGTGAATTGCGTTTCTTGAATTCAGGATGTTTCCCTGCCGTAGGTCCTCTCTCGATGCGGCAATTACGCTCCAGCAATATTCCGCGATCCTACGTCTCACAGCTGGGGTGGCGATACCGCAGTACATAACCAAGCAATCTCGCCAGCGCGAATCCGTTGGAATGGATTCCACCGGCAGTGGCTGTTCTGAATTGCGCATCGCGTCCACAACGAAAAACTCGGCGAATCGTCGGTGCACAAACGAAAATCGCCTTCGGCCGTGCCCTCCAACGCGGACAATTCTCGAGTAGCGTAGACCTTCAATTATGCTGCTTGGCGGCTCCGTAAAGCGCTCTTTCAGGATGCCGGCGATTTGGTCGACGTCGGCTTCGAGGCCAACGTCGGCACTTTCGTACATGCGCCGCCCGATGACTGATGCTGCTTCGCGAAGTAGTTCAGGGGATACCTTCAGGCGTTCAAGCGCGGGGCGGTCGGTCTCGAGGCGTGAGTGAAAATATTGATCAAATACGGAAAACATGTTGTCGGGCAGCTTCTCGCCGGCGGTGTTGCGGGCGTAGTCGGCAATTAGCTCTGCCGTGAACGGATTGCGCAGCAGCGGCACGAGGTTGGGCCTGTCTCGGAATAGTCGGCGTATGTAGGCAAGGGAGTCAATGCCTCGCCCCAACAGCCAAGCACGCATGGCTTGTCTGATCTGATATTCGCTGAAAGGCCGGATTATCAGGCGAGCGCCTTTGACGCCGACGGGGGCATGGAAATTTCGGGACGCAAGCACCGCTCGGCAAGTTTGAATCTCCTGCGTGAAGAAGCGATCTAGTGTGGCGGAAATCTGCTTGTGCGTCTCGCTGCGGTCGTCACAGTCAAGTACGTGCGGTAGTTCGTCGAATGAGTCGATTATGAAGAAGAGCCGTCCGCTTTTGCGAAAGAATTCGTACCAGGTGTCTAGGAATGCGCGGCCGTCGCGGCCAGTTTGTTGGAGGGCCATTTCGCGTGCAAAGGCGACTAGTGACTGCGAGGTTAAGGGTTCCCCGGGGGGGAACTCGCGGAGGTTTACGTAGACGGGGACAATGCCGGTGTCTTCGGCTTGTCGGCAGAGCATTCGCACAAGGCGGCGCAGCGACACGCTCTTGCCCGAGCCCGGGTCGCCCAATACGATGAACACGCTGGAATTGCGGTCACGGCGAATGGCCTCAACCAGGTCGGCGGCTATCCGGGGGCGCAGGCGACCGGTTCGTTCTGATTCCACCTCGGCCTCCAAGGGGATCAATTCGTGATCGCTCCAGTTGACTTCCCGGTCGTACCTATCCAGTTCTGCAATCAACGCGTTTGCGTACCGACCGAGGCTGAAACGGAAATCTCGCGATTTGGCGGCGAGGTTGTAAATGACCGGATTAGACAGGATGTGGATAATTTCGTTGCGGTATAAAGACAAATTGAATCCCAGGACTGCGAGGAGCATTCCGAGTGAAAGCGTGGCGTTGAATGCCAGCGGATCGGGCACTGGTCCGAAATGGAGTTTTAGTGCCAAGCACGACATGAAGTCAGAAACGAACCCGCTAGCGCTGGTGGCGGGCAACCAATAAACGGCCCCGCCAAGGCAAAGCAGCGTTAAGGCGATAATCCGTTTTTGCGAGTAGCCCGAGAAGGCGGGCAGCATGTATTTCCGCCAGACCCCGGCGATGGCGGTCAGCGCCAGCGACAAACAAATCGCGAGAAACGGCCCGCTCCACCATGCGGCCCAGAGCGATAGCGAGAAGATGCCCGCGCATAGGGCGGTAAGGAGGGCGAGGCGGGTGCGCGGGGATAGCAGGAACGTGTGGGTGCCTGTCGCGGTTTGGGCGTCCAGACTGGTCTGGGGGCCGTTGGGCTCCTGCGCCGTTGTGGGGGGGCTCGCCGCGCTCGGCGCGACGGACTGCGACGAGCCTACTTGGGGTGGCTGGCGAGCCCTTTGAAGAAGTCTCGGGCTTTCCCCCATACCTGCGTGACGAAGTTCTCCGTATCGAGTTTCATTTCGTAGGACACAATCAATGGAATGATCGGGAGAGCCACCTTCAGTTTCGCTTCGGCAGTCTTCCCCGGTTCGTTGAGCTTGCTTCGTATCTCTTCGAGCAGGCGGAGCATTTCTTGGGGAGCGTCCGCGGGCTTAGACTGCTCAGCTTTTGTTATCGCGGTGTCGAGCTCGGTGAGTAGGGCACCGGCTTCCTTCTCGGGGATTGCTTCAACTGGCACGCTAGCGGCCAGCAGTTCGGCGTATTCCTTTTCAAGTTTCGATAGGCGGGGTGCTAATTCGAACTTGATCTGTTGGCGGAGGGCAATCTTCTCGTCTCTTCCGGCGGCAAGTGAGATCGACTTCTCAAACTCGTGGAGTTTGTCATACTCGATCTGGAGCTGTTCCTGAAGCTGCCTTAGGCGGTCCGCGTTGAATTGCTGCGTTGGCATATGGGTTCTCCTCTTCGTCGCTCCTTTGGCCTGCGCAAAAGCTCACCCTCTGATTGCGGTAGAAAGTGTACCATCCATGGGCGGGGCGGCAAGAGATAGTTGATGGACGGTGGTTTATGGTCAATGGCGGGCAGCAGGTGGGTTGGCCGAGGAGTTGGCAGAGGTCATTGGAGTGTGACTGGTAGGCGGATGATTCTTTGCCGGAGTAGCGGAACCACTTTTTCTTGAATTGGGGCCACGTCACAGGGTCGGGGGCAGTGTGCCAAAGGTTGGGGCGGGAGAGAAGGGGGAAATGGGGGAGGGTTTACGGATCAACGCTCAACGCTCAACGCTAAACGTTCAACGTTCAAGGGGTGGGATCCGCGAATGAGATTCGCGGCTACAATTGGGGGCGGGCGAGGCGGTCGGGTCAGTAGATAAGGTTGCCACCGAAGTCGGGGATGAGGCCGTGCTTGACGGCGTCGGTCCAGGCATCGAGTTCGGGTTGGGATTTCCAGAATTTGGCGCAGAGGGCGAAGTATTGGAGGACGACGTCCTTTTGGCCTTTCACGAGGAGTTCCCGGGCGAGGGCCATGTTGGGGCCGAAAGAGTCGAGCTGGGGGGAGCCGGGGGTTTTACCGGCTTCGAGGAGGTAATGTTTGGCCAGTTCGATATCGCCGGCCTGGAGGGCGATGCGGCCGAGGATGAGGTTGCCGTGGTGGATGGCGTTGCCGGTATTCCAGTCTTTTTCCCCGAATGTGGCGGCGGCGTTGAGAGCCTGCTGGGCGTAGGTGGCGGCTTTGTTGGTGTCGCCGGCGTCGAAGGCGGTCGTGGCGAGATCGTCGAGAAGGTAGAATTTGTTCGTGGCGTTCGTGGTCAAGGCGAAGGCGCGTTCGTATTGGTTGAGGGCGGCGGCGGCCTGCTGTTTTTTCCCGGGCTGGGGTTGGTAGCGCGATTCGAGGTTGTAGAGTTCGCCGAGGGCGGCGGGCCAATCGGGGTTGTTGGGTTCGAGCGTGGCGCCTTTTTTGAAGAGGTCTTCGGCCGTGGGGCGGTCGTGGAGTAGGAAATACTTGGCGGCATTGTGGAGGATGGCAGGGTCGGTCGGGTGATTGGCGACCTGTTGTTTCCAGAGCGTGGCGGCATCCTGATAGACATGGCCGTCGAGGACGGGATCAAGTTCGCCATGGGGGATGCCGGCGATGGGGGCGTCGGGGTGATGTTGAATGATCCAGAGAATGTGTTGCTGGCGGGCGGCGCGGTCGGGCGCGGAGGCGTATTGTTTGCGCAGGTAATAGCCGAGGAGCCTGGTGCGGGTGGGGAGGTCGTCGGGAGTCTGCTGGAGCGTGGCTTCGAGTTGCTGGGCGGCGGCGGGAGTGAGTTTCGATCCTTCCAGGACTTCGCGGTAGACGTCGGCGCTGTCGGCGGCGGAGGCGGTTTCGGTGCGGAGCGGGATGATGGTGAGGCTGAGGAGAAGGAGGAGGCGGCGGAAAGTGCGGGTGGCGTTCATGGCTGGGGGGATTGTACGGCGGGGGCAGGATGGGTTCAATGCTCAACGTGCAACGCGGAACGTTGCGCGGGACGAGGAGGGGCGGGAATTTGAGATTGGAGATTTCAGAGGGGCGATGGAAGGCGGGAGGCAAGGTCGGGACGGCGGGCGGGCTGTCTGGCAACGCCCAGAGTTACGTATGCCAAGGGGATAACAGCGACCAGAGCCGTCATTGGGCCGGGGGCACGGATGCGGCAGGCAGGTGCGGGGAGTTGCGAGTAGTTGGAGGGAGGAATCAGTGCGGTTTGGCGAGGACGGCGGGAGGGGCGTTCGTGTCGGGGGGAAAGGTGATGGCGGCGTCGACTTCGTCTTCGACGGCTTTGATCTCTGCGGGGGTGGAGTCGACGAACGGCGGGAGGCTGTGCCAGTGGAGTCGGGGCATGGATTTGCTCAGGGTGTATCGGCCACTGGCCCAGAGGTCGAGCCAGCGTTTGGTGTGTTGGGCGTCGCCGTCGACCGCGACATCGACCCAGCGCGCGCCCATGCTGGTGACGGCGACCTTGTTGTAATCGAAATAATCGCCGGTGACGGAGTTGAGGCGTTCCTTGCGGACGCCTGCCCAGCGGCCGGCATCGAAGTAGGCTTCGAACATGCCGCCGGCGATGAAGTGTTGGGCGTAATGTTTTTGGAGGGTGATGACGTCGTAGCCGTGGTCGACGGTGCCGTCGGGCGCGGGATGGAGGACGCCGAGTCCGCCGGCATGGAAGAGGGGCAGGGGCTCGGCGTCTTTGCAGGTCCAGAGCCAGAGGCCGCCCCAGATCGAGCGCGCTTCATCCTGGATGTTGATGGCGGGGTTGGCCTGGGCGTTGGTGAGCGCGGTGCGACAGAGCGCGGCGAAGATGTCGTCGAAAGTCCAGTTGCGCAGTTGGAGATTTCTGGCTTGGATCGCGAACCGCTGGTCTTCAGCGGAAAAATGGGTCGGGGGAGAAAGCGTCGGCTCCGCGGCTCGGATGCCGACGGGGCCGGAACCGAGGATGAAGCCGAACATCAGGAATAGGCATGTCTTCGATGCGTGCATTCGTCAGCGCCTCTTGTCGCCGGCTTGTTTAGCAATTCGCGCGCCTGCCATCCGCCGCTGCCGGGAGCGCGGCAAACCGTCCGCTGCCATTGACAGGAGTATAGATTGACAGTAACATTATAATTAGGAAAGGGCCAGAACGATGACTGACCGCCGAAAAGGTGAGTCGGATTTGTTACCCGACCCAAAGGTGTGTGTTACTCGGCTTCTGGTACCCGTTGGCTTGGTGAAGTGTTTGGTGGGTTCCCCGCAGAGATGTCCGTATGCGCTGGCATTTGGTGTCGTTTTCTTCTGCCAGCATCCCAGTTGCCACCACTTCGCAAGGTCTTCGTCTACGGACGAGTAACGGTCTGCGTGATGCCGTGTTGCGCAGGCAGCGAACCCGCTTGCGCGGGCGCTCAGGAGAGAATTTTCCCCATGCGAAAGTTGGTGAACAAACGAGCGATGGCACTGGTATCGGTCGGCCGATAGAGGCGCACGTTCACGCGGAGACCGGGTGGACCGGAGAACGACTAGAAACCCTGCGCCTGCAGGAAGCCTTCGACCTGACGCAGCCGTGTCGGGTGGCGCATTTTGCGCAACGCTTTGGCTTCAATCTGGCGGATGCGTTCGCGCGTGACGCGGAACTGCCGGCCGACTTCCTCGAGCGTGCGACAGTAGCCGTCGCCCAAGCCGAACCGCAATTGGAGCACTTTGCGTTCACGCTCGGTCAGCGTGTCCAGAACGTCGTTGAGTTTTTCCTTGAGCAGCGAGTACGACGCCATGTCGGATGGGTTTTCGGCGGACTTGTCCTCGATGAGGTCGCCGAAACTGGTGTCCTCACTGTCGCCGATGGGAGACTGCAACGAAATCGGCTGCTGCGCCATCTTGAGCACGGCGCGAACGCGGTCGACGGGCATCTGCATTTCCTCGGCGACTTCCTCGGGGGTCGGTTCGCGGCCAAATTCCTGCAAGAGCTGCTTCTGCACGCGCATCAGCTTGTTGATCGTCTCGATCATGTGGACCGGGATGCGGATGGTGCGCGCCTGGTCGGCGATGGACCGCGTAATGGCCTGGCGAATCCACCAGGTGGCGTAGGTCGAGAACTTGTAGCCGCGCTGATACTCGAATTTCTCGACGGCCTTCATCAGGCCCATGTTGCCTTCCTGAATGAGATCGAGGAACGACAGGCCGCGGTTGGTGTACTTCTTGGCGATGGAAATCACAAGGCGCAGGTTGGCTTCCACCATCTCGCTCTTGGCCTGCACGGCTTTCTTCATCCACGACTTGAGCTCGTCGTGGGCCTTGATGAATCCCTCGGTGTTCATCCGCGCGGTGATCTCGAGCTTCTTCAACTTGCGCTCTTCATTGCGGAGATCGGCATCCAGGGCCGGCGACTTGCGCAATTTCTCCATCCGGTCGATCTGGAACAACGTGTCGTCGAATTTCTCGCGCACCTCGTTGGCCTTCTCGACAAATTCTTCGAGCACCTTCTGCTTGAAATAGAATTTCTCGAACAGCTTCTGCAGCGCGGTATCAGACTTCTTGAATTCCCGGCGCAGCTTTTCGGTCTCGCGCTTGTTCAAACCCGAACGCGTGGCCTTCTCGTACCGCGCATCGACGAGGGCATCGGATTTCTCGACCTGGGCGAGTAGTCGCGGCAACACGCGCATGTATTGTTCGCGGCTGTCGATCTTCTTGTCGATGATCACGCGGTCGAAACGCTCCTTGCCGCTCAGCAGCCGCTTGGCCAGTCCCATGTGCTCCTTGGCCGTAAACCCGAAATTGTTGATGATCTGCTTGACATGGTTTTCGGCGGTCTCGATGCGCTTGGAGATTTCAACTTCCTGTTCGCGCGTCAGCAACGGGACCTGGCCCATCTGCTTGAGGTACATGCGGACGGGGTCATCCAGAATGTCGAGGCGGGAATCGACCTTCGCCGTTTCCTTTTCCTCTTCGGCTTCGCGCTTGAAGCGGTCGACTTCCGAGGCGTCGATGATCTCGATGTCCATCCCGCGAAGCTGGATGAGGATGCCGTCGAGCTCCTCGGGGGACAAAATGTTCTCCGGCAGGATGTCGTTGACGTCGCCGTAGGTCAGGTATCCCTGTTCCTTGGCGAGCTTGATCAACTCCTTGAGTTTCTCGTTCTTCTCTTCGCGGTCGAGCTTGGGCGGCTCGGGAACAGCAGTTTTCTTCCGATGATTATCCTTCGCCATAGTGTATCGCCACGCCGGGTAAGTTCCTATTCTCCCCTCAAAAGCGCGTCAATATGCCGCAGTTTCGAGTCCAAGTCAACAAACTGTTTCTGAAGCGTCTCCATCTTGTCCGGGGCCAGTCCTTCTGCCTGTTGTTGTCTCCGATTCTCGTGCTTCTGCTTCTCCAACCAGCGTCGTTGCAACAGCATAAGACAGTTCGGCGCTTCCCTCTCCGGGTTCTTGATCGTCCGCCGGCTGAGCAGCAACTCGGATATCAGCTGTTCCGACTCTCCTCGTTCACCTTCACGCAGCAGGGAGTTTGGACCGTTCCATTGACCGATACTATGGAGTTTCACGACTTGTCGAATCGTGTCCCCGGCCACGCTGTCGCTCAACCACGTCACATCCAATGCTCCGTCAACCAACTCGACCACCTGCTGGTTGGCGAGCATCGCCTGCAACAACATCTCCTCCTCGGGCAGACCACGCGGTCGGCCACCGCCGATGTCCGCCGCCTCATTGCTTTCGGCATCGCCCTCCGACGCGTCGCGTCGGTCGCGACGGTTGCCCGACAATTTCGCGACCTCCCGGCGGAGCGCGTCCTCGCTGATATCCAAATGCTTGGCTGTCTTCTCCATATAATTCGCCCGTAAAATCGGCGTGGGAATCCGCACGAGCCATTCGGTCATTTGCCGTCCGATCTGCAGTTTTCCCCGGTCCGAACGCGGGTCGTGTTGCCGACACAGCCGGTCGAGCAGATACGCAAAAAAACTGGGAGCGTTGGCGATCAACTCGTTCAGTTTCTCCGCGCCAAACGCTTTCACGAAACTGTCGGGGTCATGACCTTGCGGCAACACGGCGACGCGGATCACCATGCCCGCATCCCATAACGGCTCGGCGCTGCGCACGATGGCATTCTGGCCCGCCGCATCGGCATCGAACATGAGCACGGCTTCCTCGGCGTACCGTTTCAGAATGCGCGCGTGCTGTTCGGTCAGCGCCGTGCCCTGCGGCGCCACCACGTTTTCGATGCCCGCTTCGTGGCAGGAGATCGTGTCGATCTGTCCCTCGCACACAATGGCGCATTGCTTTTCGACAATCGCCCGCTTGGCCTTGTCGAGCGCGAACAGGATGCGGCCCTTTTGGAAAATCGGCGTCTCGGGGGAATTGACGTATTTGGGCTGGTCTTTCTCGTCGGTCAAGATGCGGCCGCTGAACCCGACGGTGCGGCCCTGCTCGTCGCAGATTGAGAACATCAGCCGGCCGCGAAACCGGTCATAAAACCCATCGCCGCTCTCGCGGCGCAACGCCAGTCCTGCTGTCTCCAGCAGTTCGGCGGAAAACTTCTTGCCCGCGGCGTATTGAATCAACCCATCCCACGCGTCGGGCGAGTAGCCGAGGCGCCATTTCTTGGCGACCTCGGAGGTGATCTGGCGCCTTTTCAAGTACTCGCGCGCGACGCTGGCGCTCCGTTCCTTCATCAGGTTGTGATGGAAGAAATTTGCGGTGAGATCGTGGAGTTTCAGGAGCGATTCCTTTACGTCGCGTCCCGGTTCGCCCGCGCGCTCCTCGTACTCCAGTTTGATGCCCGCCCGCTCCGCGAGCCGGCGGACAGCGGCGACGAAATCGAGGTTCTCGTATTTCATCACGAAGGTGAACACGTCGCCGCCCGTGCCGCACCCGAAGCAGTGCCAGATTTGCTTTTGCGGGTTGACGTTGAAGCTCGGGGTCTTTTCCTTGTGGAACGGGCAGAGGGCGCGGAAGTTTGCCCCCGCGCGTTTCAACGGGAAATACGAGCCGATCACCTCGACAACGTCGTTGTTGTGGCGAATTTGCTCGAGAACGGGTTCGGGAATGATGCCGGGCACAGGTTGGTTGGAAACGGGTTCGTGATTGGTTTGTATTTAGCGACGGCGGCACAACAGCCGACTACAATTCCGTAACGGATTTTGGTTCGCCTCGCAACTGGCTTCCTCCATTCGCCGCGTGCCTACTGTAGCGCAGCGGCTCGCAAAACTCCACGTCAATTCGTCTGCGGCTGCAAATGCAGGATGTAATTCTCAAAATCAGCCTGCCAGCCGTCGATGTTCGCGCCGAACCGGCGCTGGAAACTCCGGTAGTCGTCCTGGCCATATTTGAGGTCCTGCATATACCGGCGAAAATCGCTCTGGTCGAACCGTTCATGGTTCGAGTTGACCAGATAATAGACCAGTGCCCAACTCATCGGGTAGGCGACGTTCGCGTTGGCGTAGAACGTGGTGCGGTCCCACTGGATCAACTGTGACAACGGCGGCGCCTGCTTGCTGAGGATCAGCGCCTGGGCGTACAGCAGCTTGCTGCGGCTGACCTGGCCGACGTGAAATTCCGTGCCGATGATAAAACCGGTTTCGAAATACTGTGCCATGCCCTCGTTCAACCACATCGGGATCTGTTGGCCCTGTTCGTAGCCGATGAACTGGTGGAACCCCTCGTGCGCCAGCACCCGCCACAAATTCTGGCTCTCGTACGTGACCAGTTCGTAAAACTGGTTGCCCGCTTCATCAGTCTTGAGATGACAGTAGCCCGCCAGCCCGGCGTGGGTCAGCGAGACCGTGCCGCCGGCGTATTTGCGGAAGTCATCGACATTGTCGAACACGATGACACGCGCGCCGTCTTTGATGCTCAGGTTATTGAAGAGCTTCTCATACTGCCCGAGGATCGCGTTCATGAACCGACTGACTTCCACCCCCAGTTGGCGCCCGCCCTGGCTGAATACCTGATAACGCCCCTGGGTCACGTTCGGAAAATCAGCTATGGACGGGGTGCCGCTGTCCTGCGCCAGAAGCACAGTCGCCGTCGTCACCGCCACAATTGCCAGCAGAGTCCTGACCTTCACGCCCGCACCATAACGCAAACCGAACGGAATTTCCAGCATTCGCAGAGGGATTATTCCTATCCGTCCTGTAGCCGAGTGGCAGAGCCTGCGCCGGCGTAAGATCGAGTGGCGTTTTCCGTTGCCCATGTGCGGGCGAAACGGTATCTTCCCGGCGGCTATGGATTCCCAAAGCGACCACATCAAACCGCGGCTCGAGAAACGCGAGAAGCTGATCGACAAAGGCATCGACCCCTACGGGGGCCGATTCGATGTCAGTGAATCGATTGCGACTGCGCGGGCGGACCCGACGCCCGACCGCGAGGTGCGATTGGCGGGGCGGCTGCTCAGCCACCGCGACATGGGCAAAAGCCTGTTTGCGGACATCAAGGACTCGACCGGGAAAATTCAGATTTACGCACAGAAGCAGGCAATCGGCGAAGAGCAGTTCGACCTGTTCAAGAACTTCGTCGATCCGGGCGATATCATTGGCGTGACGGGCAAGCTGTTTACGACGCACGCCGGCGAACTGACCGTGAAGGTGGAGACCGTCACGCTGTTGAGCAAGTCGATCCAGCCGTTGCCGAAGGAGTGGTACGGCCTCAAGGACGTCGAAACACGGTTGCGCCAGCGCTATCTCGATTTGATCCTCAACGACAATGTGCGGGAAACGTTTGTGGTGCGGAGCCGCGTCGTGGCGGAGATCCGCAAGTTTCTTGATTCACGCGGGTTTATGGAAGTCGAAACGCCGATGATGCAACCCATCGCCGGCGGGGCGGCGGCCAAACCGTTCCAGACGCACCACGAGGCGTTGAACATCGACCTGTTTCTGCGCGTCGCGCCCGAGCTGTACCTGAAGCGACTGCTCGTCGGCGGCTTCGAGCGCATTTATGAGATCAACCGCAATTTCCGCAATGAAGGCATCTCGCGTCGTCACAATCCCGAGTTCACCATGCTCGAAGTCTACCAGGCCTACGGCGACTACGAGACGATGATGGACCTGGCGCAGGGATTGGTCGTGTCGGTCGCGGAAAGCGTTGTGGACTCGCTGCTGGTCAAACGCCACGACGGCCAGGAGATCGACCTCACGCCGCCGTGGCGGCGCGTGACGTATCGCGAGTTGATCGAGGAGCGCATTGGCAAGGAATGGTTTACGCTCACGCCGGACGAACGTCGGTCCCAGGCCATCACCATGGGGGTCGAATCCACGGCGGAAACGCCCGACTATGAAGTGACCAACGCGATTTTCGAGAAGGTGATCGAACCGACGTTGATGAACCCGACGTTCGTGACGCACCTGCCCGCGGAACTGGTCGTGCTGGCGAAGCCCAACAAGCAGGACCCGAGCATCGTCGACGTGTTCGAGCTGGTCATCAACGGGCAGGAGATTGCGCCGGCGTATTCCGAGTTGAACGACCCGGTCCTGCAGCGCGTCCGATTGCTGATGCAAGCCAGAGGACACGACGAAAAACTGGACGAGGATTTTCTGTTGGCGCTGGAACACGGGATGCCGCCCGCCGGCGGGATGGGCATGGGCATCGACCGCCTCGTGATGATGCTTACGGGCGCGGAGAGCATCCGCGATGTCATCCTGTTCCCGTTGCTGCGGCCGAACCCGTAGCGGGTTTTTTCTTTCATGACGCGTCTGCCTTTTGAACTGTTTCTCGGGCTTCGTTACCTCAAACCCAAGCGTACGTTTGTATCCGTCATCACGCTTATTTCGCTGTCCGGCGTGACGATCGGCGTGTGGGTGCTCATCGTGGTAATCGCGGTCATGAGCGGATTCGACCGCGAGTTGCGCGAAAAACTCATGGGCATGCACGCGCACGTGACGGTAATGGGCGGGGTGATCGACCACAGCGACAAGTTGTTGATGACGGTGTTGGGCACACCGCGCGTGAAGGCGGCGACGCCGTTCGCCATGGGATTGGTGCTCATCGAGTTTGAGCATCGCGTGGCGACTCCGTATCTCAAGGGCATCGACCCCAAGCGCGAGGTGACCGTCAGTCAACTTGGCACGTATATCAAGGAGGGCCGCCTCGACCTCGACGGCGACACGGTTCTCATCGGGCGCGAGCTCGCGTCGCAATACGGGATTTTTCTCGGTGACAAGATCACCGTGTACTCGCCCCGCTACATCGAGAAGAAGGGGCAGGAAGTTGACGTGCCGATGGAGTTGACGGTCACGGGCATTTTCGAGTCGGGAATGTACGAGTACGATGTCGGCCTGATTTTTACGTCGTTGGAGACGGCGCAGGAACTCTATAGCCTCGGCAATGCCGTCCAGGGGATCGAAATCACGACCGATGACCCGATCGATGGCGCGCGCGACGTGGCCGACGCGTTGAACCAGAAGCTTCCGCCGCCGCTGCGGGCGCAGACATGGGCGCAGATGAACCAGCGGTTGCTCGGCGCCATCCAGGTGGAGAAATCGGTGATGTTCTTCATCCTGACGTTCATCATCATCGTCGCCGCATTTGGCATCATGAGCACGTTGATCACCGTTACCGTGCAAAAGACGCGCGAGATCGGTGTGATGAAAGCGCTGGGCGCCGCCTCGGGAAAAATCCTGCGCATTTTCCTGCTGCAAGGGTTCATCGTTGGCGTGTTCGGCGTGGCCATCGGGATCGGACTGGGTTTGCTGACCGTTCACAACATCAACCCGATCAACCATTTTCTCTCACACGTCGTCGGCATCGAATTGTTTCCGCGCGACATCTACAATTTTCCCAGCATCCCGGCGTTTCTGACGGCGCAGGATCTGCTGACCATTGGCATCTCGGCGCTGGTGATTTGCACGCTGGCGGGCTTGCTGCCGGCCTTGCGCGCCGCCCGCCTCCAACCCGTGGAGGCACTGCGATATGAATGAGGCCGGCGGGGACATTTTGGTTGCGCGCGGGCTTCGCAAATCCTACACTTTGGGTTCGCGGGAGCTTGAGGTGTTGCGGGGGATTGACGTACGGGTGCGCCGTGGTGAAGCGCTTGTGATTGTCGGCGCGTCCGGAGCGGGAAAGAGCACCTTGTTGCATTTGCTCGGCGGATTGGATGCGCCATCCGCAGGCGATGTCAGCCTGGATGGCGCTTCGCTTTTTACGATGTCGGGCGCGGCGCGGACGAAACTGCGCAACGAGCAAATCGGGTTTGTGTTTCAGTCGTACAATTTGTTGCCGGAACTCGACGCACTGGAGAACGTCTGCCTGCCGGCGTTGATGCAGCCGCGGACGCGGGACGGCGTGGCCGAACGGGGCCGGGAATTGCTGAAGTCCGTCGGGCTCGGGGAGCGGCTGCTGCACCGCCCGGCGGAGTTGAGCGGTGGCGAACAACAACGCGTCGCCGTGGCGCGGGCGCTGATGAATCGGCCGACGTTGTTGCTGGCGGATGAACCGACCGGCAACCTGGATTCGAAGACCGGCGAGGCGATCCTCGATTTGCTGTGGCGGTTACGCGAGGAGTCGGGAACGACGCTGGTGATGGTGACCCACGACCAGCACGTTGCCACACGCGGCGAACGGGTGTTGGAGATTGCGGACGGCCGGATTATGGAGTAAGTAGAAGCAGGAGTGAAGGAACGATTGTGAAGATCTATCTGGACGGCAAATACGTCTCAAAAGACGAGGCGAAGGTATCCGTTTTCGACCACGGGCTGTTGTATGGCGACGGGGTATTCGAGGGCATCCGCCTGTACGGCGGCCGCATTTTCCGTCTCGAGCAGCATCTGGATCGTCTGTTCAATTCCGCGAAGGCGATCATGCTGCAGGTTCCCTTGACGAAGGCGCAACTGGTCGAAGCGTGTTGCGAAACGTGCCGCCAAAACAAGCTGACGGACGGCTATATCCGGCTCGTCGTCACGCGCGGGGTCGGTTCCCTCGGGCTTAATCCATTCCGCTGCGAGAATCCGACGGTGTTCATTATCGCGGACACGATCGAGCTGTATCCCGAGGAAGTGTACCGCAAGGGGCTGAAACTGATTACGGCGAGTACGCAGCGGACAAATTCCGCCGCGGTGAGTCCGTCGATCAAGTCGTTAAACTATTTGAACAATATCCTGGCGAAGATCGAGGCGGTGAACGCCGGGACGGTGGAAGCGATCATGCTCAACAGCCAGGGACACGTCGCCGAATGCACGGGTGACAATATTTTCCTGGTCCGGCGCGGCAAACTGGAGACACCGCCGGTCAGCGCGGGCGCGTTGATTGGCATCACGCGACAGGTGGTGTTCGAATTGGCGGCCAAACGCGGCATTGACGCCAGCGAACCGAACCTGACGCGGTACGATTTATCGACGGCGGACGAGGTGTTTCTCACGGGAACCGCCGCGGAGATCGTGCCGGTGGCGAGCATTGACGGACGGATCATTGGTTCCGGCCATCCGGGGCCGCTCACCTTGAAATTGACGGAAGATTTCCGTAAGTTGACGCGCGCCGATGGGGTATTGATCGGGACGAAATAGACCATGCTCTGCGACATTTGCAAGAAGGCCGAGGCGACAGTCCATTTGACCCAGATTGTGGACGGGAAGATGTTGAAAGTGGACTTGTGTGAGTCCTGTGCCAAGGAGAAGGGCGTGCAGGAAGCGGCAGGATTTTCCCTGGCGAATTTGCTGGTCGAGCTGGGCGCGGGGGAGGAATCGAGGATCGAAGCGCCGGGGGCGCAATGCCCGGTGTGCGGCTTCACGCAGGCGGACTTCAAAAAGACCGGCCGGCTCGGGTGTAGCGCGTGTTGGGAAACTTTTGAGCCGGCCCTGGCATCGTTATTGAAAGCGATGCACAAGGGGGACCATCACGTGGGCAAGGTGCCGGCCAGGGCCGAGCACACGCTGGCCCTGAACGGCAAGATGCAGGAATTGGCGGAGCAGTTGGAGAAGGCGGTGCGCGAAGAGAAGTATGAGGATGCGGCGCAACTTCGCGACCAGATTCGCGAGATGGAAGCGAAGTGGAAAAAGACCGTTGGCGCGGCGCGCGCCACCGAGTAATGCGACCATGAAGATCGACGATTTGCTGAAGAGTCCGAGCGAGTGGGTCAAGGCGGATGGACCCAACAGCAAGATTGTCCTGTCGTCACGGGTCCGGCTGGCGCGCAACATTCGCGATCATCCGTTCCCGGGTTGGGCCAAGAAGATCGAACGCCAGAAGCTGCTCGACACGATCCAGCCGGTGGTCGAGGCGTTGCCGGAGATGGCCGAACACTTTGGGGATTCGATGGACAACATCAGTGCGATCCACAAACAGGTGTTGGTGGAGCGCCATCTGATCAGCCGGGAACACGCGGCCAAGAACGTGGGCAGCGGCGTGGTCATCAACGATCGCGAGACGATCAGTGTCATGGTCAACGAGGAAGATCACCTGCGCATGCAGGCGATCAAGTCGGGACTGCAGCTCAAGAGTATTTTCAAGATCATCGACCGGGTCGACACCGAACTGGAAGAGCACCTGGAGTTTGCGTTTTCGCCGAAGCTCGGTTATTTGACGGCGTGCCCGACCAACGTGGGGACCGGGATGCGCGGGTCGGCGATGTTGCATCTGCCGGGGATGGTGCTCAGCGACCAGATCAATCAGGTCGTGCAGGCGGTCAACAAGCTCGGTCTGGCTGTGCGCGGCCTGTACGGGGAGGGGACCGAGGCGCTGGGGAACGTCTTCCAGGTGTCGAACCAGACGACACTGGGGGAAAAGGAGATGGAAGTTGTCGAGCGTCTCAACAAGGTCGTCCTGCAGATCATTGAGCATGAAGAGAATGCCCGCATCACGCTCCTTGAAAAAAAGCCGAAGTTGGTTTATGATCAAATCGGGCGTGCGTATGGCATTCTAACCAATGCACATACGATTAGCTCGAAAGAGGCATTGAATCTGCTTAGTTTGGTACGTATGGGGGTTGATTTAGAGATATTTCCGGCCACGGCGCGAGTGACGGTGGACGAAATGTTCATTCTCTCCCAGCCAGCCCACGTACAACGGGCGGCGGCGCGGAAGTTGACCGCCGAGGAACGCGACATTTTGCGGGCGGAGTTGGTTCGCACGCAGTTGGCAACGATTTCGAAACCGGATTTGACCGACCGTCCCCGGGGGGACAGCGGGCGAGCCGAACCAGAATGAGAGGACGGTGATGGAAATGAACAATTTCACGCCGCGAGCGCAGCAGGTGCTCGCGTTGGCCCGCAAAGAAGCGGACCGGTTCAACCACAACTACGTGGGCACGGAACATCTGCTTCTTGGCCTGATCAAGCTGGGCCAGGGGGTCGCCGTCAACGTCCTGCAGAAAATGGGCCTCGATCTCGAGACCGTCCGCATGGAAGTGGAAAAGCAGATTGGGACCGGACCCGAGACCAAGATGGTCGGCAACATTCCCTACACCCCTCGCGTGAAGAAAGTGCTGGCGCTGGCGCAGAAGGAAGCCAAGCAGCTCAACCACAATTACGTGGGCACGGAACACATTCTGCTTGGATTGCTCCGGGAAGGCGAAGGCGCGGCGGCGCGCATCCTGAAATCGCTGGATGTCGACATCGAACGTTGCCGCAACGAGATTTTGAAGGAACTCGACCCCAACTTCACCCCGAGCGAAGGCTCGACCGAAGAGGGCGAGGCCTCCGCCAGCAAGAAGGAAATGAAGACGCCCGCGTTGCGGATGTTCGGGCGCGACCTCACGGAACTGGCGCGCAAGGGCGACCTTGATCCCGTGGTGGGCCGCCAGAACGAGATCGAGCGGGTGATCCAGATTTTGTGCCGCCGCACCAAGAACAACCCCGTGCTTCTCGGAGAAGCCGGTGTTGGCAAGACGGCGATTGTGGAAGGCCTGGCCCAGGAAGTTTCCAAGGGCAATGTTCCCGAGATTTTGCGCGACAAGCGCGTCGTGACGCTCGACCTGGCGTTGATGGTGGCCGGCACGAAGTATCGCGGCCAGTTTGAAGAGCGCATCAAGGCCGTGATGGACGAGATCAAGCGGTCGAAGAACGTCATTCTGTTCGTGGACGAATTGCACACGATCGTCGGCGCCGGTTCGGCCGAAGGCGCGATGGACGCCAGCAACATCATCAAGCCCGCGTTGTCCCGTGGCGAGTTGCAGGTTGTCGGCGCGACCACGATGAACGAGTACCGCAAGTACATCGAGAAGGACGCGGCGCTGGAGCGACGATTCCAGACGATCATCGTTGAACCGCCCACGGTGGACCAGACCGTCGAGATTTTGAAGGGCCTGCGACCGAAGTACGAGGAGCATCACCGGGCCAAGTTCTCGGACGAAGCGCTGCTGGCAGCCTCGCGGCTTTCCGACCGGTACATTACCGGTCGGTTCCTGCCCGACAAGGCGATTGACGTTGTCGATGAAGCGGGCGCGCGGGCGCGCATCCAGTCGATGACCCGGCCCCCGAACATTCAGGATTCCGAGCGCGAGATTGAGAAGATCAAGGAACAGAAAGAGGCGGCAATCAAGGCGCAGGACTTTGAACTGGCCGCCGGGCTGCGGGACAAGGAAAAGCAGGCGCGGGAACGTCTCGAGCAGACGCTGGCGGAATGGCGCCAGGCGCGCGACGAAAAACAGATTGTGATTACGGAAGACGACATCATGCAGATTGTCGCCAAGTGGACGGGCATTCCCCTGAGTCGGATGGAACAGAAGGATACCGAGAAGCTGCTGCAGATGGAAGCCGAGTTGCGGCGGACGGTCATCGGCCAGGACGAGGCCGTGGTTGCCATCAGCAAGGCGTTACGTCGCAGCCGCGCCGACCTCAAGGACCCGAACCGTCCGATTGGTTCGTTCGTGTTCCTCGGTCCGACCGGCGTGGGCAAGACATTGATGGCGCGGGCGCTGGCGGAATTCATGTTTGGCGACCAGGATGCGTTGATCCAGCTCGACATGAGCGAGTACATGGAGAAATTCAACGTCTCGCGGCTGGTCGGTTCGCCTCCGGGCTATGTGGGGTACGAAGAAGGCGGCCAATTGACCGAGCGCGTGCGACGCCGTCCCTACTCGGTGGTGCTGTTCGACGAAATTGAAAAGGCGCACCCCGACGTTATGAACATGCTCTTGCAGATTCTGGAGGACGGACACCTGACCGATTCGCTCGGTCGCAAGGTGGACTTCCGCAACTGCGTGGTCATCATGACCTCCAACATTGGCGCGGAGATGATCCGCAAGGCCGGCGAACTCGGTTTTGCGCCCGCCAAGGAAGAGCACACGTACGCGGACATGAAGAACAAGCTCCTGGAAGAAGCCAAGCGCGTGTTCAAGCCCGAGTTTATGAACCGCCTCGACGACTTGATCGTGTTCCACAACCTGACCAAGGCGGACATGGGCCAGATCGTCCATCTCGAAGTCGAAAAGGTCAAGACCCGCCTCAAATACAAGGAAGTGGAGATCGCCCTCACAGCGGCGGCGACCGATTTCCTGATTGAGAAGGGCTACGATCCGCAGTTCGGTGCGCGTCCGTTGCGTCGGGCGGTGGAAAAGTACCTGCAGGATCCGATTGCCGAGGAAATCCTTCGGGGGAACTTCAAGCCCAACGAGATCATCGAAGTCGCCGTGGGCGACGACAAGGACAAACTGGTATTTAACCAACTGGCCGCCAGCGCGAGCTGAGCGGAGTCGTAGTTTCACCCCGCGGCCGCCCCGAAGAAATTCGGGGCGGCCTGTTTGTTTGGTGATGCGGGACGCGTGTGGTTACGGCGGGCTTGCAACGGGTGGGGCGCTCTCTTATGCTGCGCGGCACCATGGAGGCGGTACAGCGATTTCGGCAATTGGTGATCGACCAGCTCAATCAGCTCGGGTCGATGCTCCTGCTGTTGCTGGATATCATCAAAACGACCTTTTCGAAGCGGCCGCGGTGGCTGGAGACGATCGATCAGACCTACAAGATCGGCTGGCAATCGCAGGCGGTGGTGGTGGTCACGGGCGCGTTCACCGGCATGGTGTTTGCCGCACAGATCTACTGGCAATTCCACAAGGTCAAGATGGATACGGCGGTGGGGCCGGTCGTCAGCGTGGCGATGGCGCGCGAGCTGGGGCCGGTGCTGACGGCGTTGATGGTGGCGGGACGCGTGGGGGCGGCGATTGCCGCGGAGCTGGGCACGATGAAAGTGACGGAGCAACTTGATGCCATGCGGTCGATGGGAACGGCGCCGGTTGATTACCTGGCCGTGCCGCGGTTCATCGCGCTGATGGTGGGGCTGCCGCTGTTGACGGCGGAATCCATGTTTTTCGGCATTTATGGCGGGTATTTTATTGGCGTGCACATGTGCGGGGTCGACCGGGCCTATTTTCTGGACCACATGTACGCGTGGACGTCCGCCAAAGATGTGATGAGCGGGCTGATCAAGTCGGTGTTTTTCGGGATGTTTATCGCACTGATCTCGACGTACAAAGGATTCAATGCCGACGAAGGCGCCGAGGGGGTGGGTCGGGCGACGACCGAAGCCGTCGTGGTATCTTCCCTGACCGTGCTGATCGCGGATTTTTTCCTCTCGGTGGTTTTCAACAGGATCATGCCCGTATGATCCAGATCCAGGACCTACACAAGTCATTTAACGGCGCCGAGGTATTGTGCGGCGTGGATTTTGAGCTCCGCGACCGAGAAACGCTGGTCATCATCGGGCGCAGCGGCGGCGGCAAGAGCGTGTTGCTCAAGCACCTGTGCGGGTTGCTGCGGCCGGATGCGGGCCGGGTGATTGTGGACGGCGTGGACATCGATCCGCTGTCGGAGCGCGAACTCACGCCGATCCGGAAGAAGTTTGGCGTGTTGTTCCAGGGAGCGGCCCTGTTTGATTCGATGACGGTGTTCGAGAACGTGGCGTTTCCACTGCGCGAGGAGCGGAAGCTGGAGGAGCCGGAGATCAGCCAGCGGGTGGAGCAGGCGTTGACGATTGTGGATTTGTTGGATGCGAAAGACAAGAAGCCGGCCGAGTTGAGCGGCGGCATGCGGAAGCGCGCGGGCCTGGCGCGCGCCTGCGTGGCCAACCCCAAGTACATTTTGTACGACGAGCCGACCACGGGACTGGATCCCGTGCTGGCGGACCACATTAACGATTTGGTCTTGCGGACGCGTGACCACTTGCATGTGACGAGCCTCGCGGTGACGCACGACATGACCAGCGCGTACAAGATCGCCGATCGCATCGCGATGCTGCATGACGGGCGCATTCACGCGGTGGGAACACCGAAGGAGATCCAGGCGACCACCGATCCGATCGTGAGGCAATTCATAACGGGGACCGCGGAAATTCAAGAGGAGGCGCAACATGGCACAGAAACGGTCAGTTGAATTCCGAGTCGGCATGTTTTTTGCCGTCTGTCTGGCACTGCTGGCGGCGCTTGTTTGGAAGTTTGGCAAGTATGAGCCGCTCACGCGGAACGGGTACGAGATCAATGTGGTTTTCTCCAGTGTGGGTGGAATCGTGCAGGACGCCAGCGTGCTGTACGGGGGCATCAAGGTGGGCACCGTGCACAGCATTCGGTTGGACCAGACGGGGGAATTGAAAGTGATCGTGAAGCTCTCGATCCTCGGTGATGTGAAGATCCGCAAGGACGCGAAGTTCGTCATCAACCAGTCCGGATTGCTTGGGGACCGCTATGTGGACATCATACCCGTGAGCGCGACGGCGGAGTTCCTGAAGCCGGGAGACAGCGTCGAAGGGTCTTCGAGCCTGGATCTCAGCGAGGCGATTCACAGTGTCGTGGACGTGCTGCATCAGGCGGCGGGGACGATTGAGCGGGTGGACAAAGCCATCCAGCGCATCGATGAGACGGTGTTGAGCCGCCCGAGCCTCGATCACATCGACTCCGCGCTGGTCAATATCGACACGGTGAGCAGCAATGCGGTCGGTTTGACGGTGAGCCTGCGCGGAGTTGTCGACGAGAACCGCGGGAAGCTGGATTCGACGCTGACCAGGTTTTCCGACGCCGCCGACAACCTCAAGCAGGCGTCGAGCAATGTCGATCAGGTGGTGATTGCCAATCAGGATGACATCCACACGGCGGTCAAGAATCTCGCGGAGAGCACGGCGCGGTTGAATGATATCCTGGCGCGTCTGGAGAAGGGCGAGGGGACGGCGGGCAAACTGCTCGTCGATCCGACGTTGCACGACGAAATTGTGCATCTGGTGCAGAATTGGCGGAAGTACGGCCTTCTATACAAGGAAGGGAACCGCCCCGAGCCGAAGAAGCCGGAGCCATCCAAAAACTGGGCCGTGCCCGAGCCGGCGCATCCGGCGCAAAGCGGATCTGGCACTCTGATTTTCGGGACGGACGCGACGACGCCGGCGAAGTAGGGAACAAATCAACGCTCAACGTTCAAGACCGCGGAGAGCGGTTGGGGACGATGGGGAATGGTCAATGGCTAATGGGAGATGGGAAACCGGGAAGCCCATCGCGACTCGGGACGGAGCGGAGAGCAGGGCACCGGGCGGAAGGTCAGGCTGTTTTGGAATCGGTGGCTTGGAGGTGCTTGAGGAGGCGGGCGAGGGATTTCTGGTAGGCGGGGTCGTTCCACTGGCGGAAATCGCCGCCGACTTTGCTTAGAACGTCTGCTTTTCGTGGGTGATCCCACTTGTCGAAGATGTAGTCGTCGATGGTGATGGGGAAGAGGACGTTCTTTTTTTCTCGATCTTCGCGTTGCAGACCCCGCTCGATTTCGCGGAGCACGGCAGGGCTTTGGAGTGAGTTCTCCGAGCAAACGACGACAAGCTTGTCGTAGTATTTAATGCCCCGGTCAATTCCGCCCCAAACGGCCTCTCCCCACTTCGCGTCTTCGGAGAACAACCAGCAGCGAACGCGTTTGTTTTGCAGGTCTGCGTGCAGACGATCTGCAAACTCTCGGTCGTACTCCGAATAGGGGTTGACTGGTGTATCAGGATAAGATATCGTAGTGGCGATATATCTGTGCTCTTTGATAGGAAGACGGGCTCTGGCTATCGGCTGGGACGGCCGTCGGGGTACTCCAAGGCCCGGGGGAGGGGGAAATTGCGACCGGGGATACGACGTGGTCGCTTCCCCGAGAAGATGTGATCAATAGGAGGGGGTTACCAAACGAACCCAATTTGGATCAAGCCGGCGTGGAAAACTGGGGGAAACGAAGCCAAAAACGAAGCCAATTGCGGCATACGACAGCAGCTTGTCCGACTCGGCTTCTCGGAGTATGGCAAGGGGTGGATAAGCTTTAGGGACAAGGCGTTAGGAGTCCGAGTATGCCATTTTGTCGGTTGGCTTCGTTCATCTTGTTTTGGGGTTGTATGGTTCCCGAAAAGATGTGGAGTTGGATTGGTGTTATCGACGCGCATGGGCGTTCGGCTGATGACGGATTCGTTCGGTGTTCATAATTGGCCACGGGGGCGGCCCGGACTTTCGGTTGGAACGGGCTAAAGTTTTCGGACAAACAGCCGACGGCGGTCATCGATGCACGCGGAAGGCAGGAGACAACGGGGGCGTGAGGGTGCTGGCGGGGGGATTTATGGGACAAGTTCTCGCGACAATCGCGGGCGCGGTATTGGGGAGGATTCACTGGCCTCAAATCTGCTTGTTTATCGAGTGGCGGAAGGAGGTTTAGAGCCATGACGCTGTTAATGCTGAGATTATTTTTCCTGATCCTGTGCGTGCTGGGGAGTTGGTCCATCTCGCAACTGCACGACCAGTGGTCGGAGCATCCCGTGCTGGCGATCCTGATCGGGTTGGCGGGAGGCGGGATCTTTATCGGCGTCGACAAGGCGCTCAAGGGTTTTTCGCTGCGCGGGCTATCGGCGGCCTCGTTCGGCATTCTGGTTGGGTTTACGATCAGCTACTTCATTGGCAACTCGGTTCTGTTCAAATTCATCGACGAGGAACCGAAACTGATCGCGCAAATCGCGATGTACGTGGTCTGCTCGTACCTTGCGATGGTGATCGCCTACCGCGCCAAGGATGAGTTCAACCTGGTGATTCCCTACGTGAAATTCATCAAGGAAAACAAGCCCGAGCGGCTGGTGTTGCTCGACACGAACATCATTATCGACGGTCGCGTTCAGGACTTGTGCACGACGGGGTTTCTGGATGCCGTGCTGATCGTGCCACGGTTTGTTCTCAATGAAGTGCAGTACATCGCCGACGCGGCTGATGACATGAAGCGGGCGCGCGGGCGACGCGGCCTCGAGGTGCTCAAGATGTTGCAGCTCAACCCGCGTGTGGAAGTGAAGTTCCATGAGAACGATGTCCCCGACATCAAGGAAGTGGACGGCAAATTGGTGCAGTTGGCCAAGATGCTTCCCGCGGAAATCCTGACGAATGACTTTAACCTCAGCCGCATCGCCGAGTTGCAGCACGTCAAGGTGCTCAACATGAACGAGTTGGCGAAATCGTTGCGGCCGGCTGTCTTACCGGGCGAGACTTTGTCGGTTCGCCTTCTCAAGGAGGGACGCGAACCGCACCAGGCCCTCGCTTATCTGGATGACGGCACGATGATCGTGGTCAACCGGGCTCGCCGTCTCCTCGGGCACGACGTGGAAGTGACGATCAGCAGCGTACTGCAAACCGCGGCCGGACGCATGGCGTTCGCCGAGCTTTCCAGTGGGAACCAGACTGTTGTCGAGAGCGAGCCGCAGCCGGAGCTGTCCACGGTCGGAACGGGGTAAGCTTGCCCCGGCAGCCGGTGTTTTGTTAGTCTGGCAGGCATGGTTTCGGCAATCGTGTTGGCCGCTGGTCGCTCGACGCGGATGGGCGGCGGTCCCAACAAACAATTCATCGAACTTCTCGGCAAGCCGCTTCTCTTCTATTCGCTCACGGCGTTTGAGCAGTGTCCTGCCGTTGACACGGTGGTTCTGGTGCGGCGACCCGATTACGCGCAACAAGCGGAGCAGATCGTCCGGGAATTCGGATTCAAGAAGGTGGCCGCGTTTGCCGATGGCGGCGCTGAACGTCAGGATTCGGTCGGCAACGGCTTGAAAGCCTGCGAGTCACGGACAGACATTGTGGCGGTCCACGATGGAGCCAGACCACTGGTCACGCCGGCCTTGATCGAATCCACCATTGTCAGCGCCCGGGCGTTCGGGACCGGCATCGCCGCCACCAAGGTCGTGGACACCCTCAAGGAGGCCAACGAGGACAAGACGGTGGTTCGCACGGTGGATCGTACGAAGTTGTGGGCCGTGCAAACGCCGCAAACGGTGAAATGGAGTTGGCTACGGGATGCGTATGCGAAGGTCTTCGAGAGGAAGATCGTTGTCACCGATGAAGCCGCCGCGGTGGAGTTGCTGGGCGAGAAGATTCATTTGGTTGAGACGCCATTCCTCAATTTGAAAATCACCACACCATCGGACCTGGCCATTGCGGAAGCATTGCTTCACCAGTGGCAGTGATGTTATTCTCCCACACTCTATGAACCGTGTTGGCATTGGAATCGACGTGCATCGGTTTGCGGCAGGGCGCCAGTGCATCATCGGGGGCGTTGCGATCCCGCACGATGTGGGGCTGGAAGGTCACAGCGATGCGGATGTGCTGGCGCACGCGATTGCGGATGCGTTGCTGGGCGCGGTGGCGCTTGGCGACATCGGAAAGTATTACCCGCCCACGGACATGAAGTTCAAGAATCTCGACAGTATGGTGATCGTCCGCGAATGCGCCGAGCGCGTGCGCAAGGCTGGCGGAACTATCAACAACGTGGACGCGATGATTATTGCGCAGGCGCCGAAGATGGCCCCCCACATTCCCAAGATGCAGGAAAACCTCGGAAAACACCTGGGTGTGGCGCCGACGCAAGTTGGCGTGAAAGCGACCACAAGCGAGCACATGGGATTCACGGGTCGCAAGGAAGGCATTGTGGTTGTGGCCATCGCGAGCGTGGAGATGTAGCGCGCCATGGCCCTGCAATTCTTTAATACGCTGACGCGCCGCAAAGAGGATTTCGTGCCACTTGATCCGGCGGGCAAGCAAGTCAGCCTCTACACCTGTGGACCGACGGTCTACAACTACGCGCACATCGGCAATCTCCGCGCGTTCACCTTCGAGGATTTGTTGCGTCGCTATCTCGAATACAAAGGCTTTCAGGTCAAACACGTGATGAATATCACGGATGTTGAAGACAAAATCATCCGTGCCGTTCGTGAGTCGGGTAAGCCATTGCGTGAATTGACCGACTTTTACACGCAGGAATTTCTTCGGGACCTCGACACATTGAACATCCAACGCCCGCACGTTATGCCGCGCGCAACGGAAACCATCGCGGACATGATCAAGTTGATCGGGACGTTGGTGGAACGGAAGCACGCCTATGTTGCCGAGGATCGGTGCGTCTATTTCTCGATCAAATCGTTCAAGGACTATGGGAAGCTGGCACATCTTGATTTGGAGAATTTGCAGTCCGGGGCTCGTGTCGCCCACGACGAGTACGATAAGGAGCATGCGGCGGATTTTGCGCTGTGGAAAGCTTGGGATGAGGACGATGGAATGATCAAATGGCCTTCGCCATGGGGCGACGGTCGTCCCGGCTGGCACATTGAGTGTAGCACGATGAGCATGAAGCATCTGGGCGAAACCTTCGACATTCATTGCGGCGGCGAAGACCTGATTTTTCCCCATCACGAGGACGAAATTGCCCAAAGCGAGGCGGCGACGGGCAAACCATTCGTCCGTTACTGGCTGCACAACGCGCATCTCCTCGTCGAGGGACGGAAGATGAGTAAGTCGGCGCGCAATTTCTACACGTTGCGCGATCTGTTGTCAAAAGGGTGGACGGGGCGCGAGGTCCGCTACGCGCTGATCTCGGCCCACTATCGTGAGCAATTGAACTTCACATTCGACGGTCTCCAAGCGGCACGCTCGGCGTTGCAGAGGATCGACGAGTTCTTGCTGAAGTTGCAGGAGATCGCCGGCAGTGCGGAGCACAGCAAGTCCGCAGGTCCGGTTGCTGAATTCGAGATGGCGTTGGATGATGATCTGAATGTCAGCGGGGCGTTGGGAGTGCTGTTTGAGTTTGTCCGCCTAGGGAACAAAGGGACATTTTCGCCGGCTGGCGCAGCGGACGTTTTGGCGACATGGAAGAAGTTGGATATGGTCCTTGGCTTCGGGATGCCGACGAAGACTGACGTTTCTGCCGATGTCCAGCAACTTGTCGCAGAACGCGACGCTGCCCGCAAGGCCAAGAATTTCAAGCGCTCTGATGAGATTCGCGATCAGTTGGCGAAGCAGGGCTGGGTTGTTGAAGACACGCCGAAAGGCCCGCGGGCAAAGCGTACTGGCTGAGTTGTCGCCATGACGAAGCGCTATCCGCCGATCAACCCGAAGTGTCCGCATTTCCTTCACGGCGGGGATTACAATCCCGAGCAATGGTTGCTCGCGCCCGAGGTGCTGAAGGAAGACCTGCGGTTGATGAAGCTGGCGCACTGCAACGCGATGACCGTCGGCGTTTTCTCATGGGCCGCGCTCGAACCCGAGGAGGGGCGTTTCACGTTCGATTGGCTTGATCGTGTGTTGGACGACCTGGCCAATGACGGCGTGTTTGCCGTTCTCGCCACGCCCAGCGGCGCGCGCCCCGCGTGGATGTCGCGGAAGTATCCGGAAGTCTTGCGGGTAAATGCCGACCGCACACGCATCCTGCATGGCGCACGACACAATCACTGTTACACGTCGCCCGTCTATCGCGAGAAGACGGCATTGATCAACCGCAAACTCGCGGAGCGCTACCAAAATCACCCGGCATTGCTCGTTTGGCACGTTTCAAACGAGTACAGCGGCGAATGCCACTGCGGGCTTTGTCAGGACGCGTTCCGCGCGTGGCTGAAGGAACGGTACGGTTCATTGGAAGCAGTGAATCAGGCGTGGTGGACGGCATTCTGGAGTCACACCTATACCGATTGGTCGCAAATCGAATCCCCGGCTGCGCACGGAGAATGGGCGATTCATGGTCTCAGCCTCGATTGGAAGCGGTTCGTGACCCACCAGACGACCGAGTTCATGAAGAATGAGATTGTGCCGCTGCGGGAGATCACGCCGAACGTGCCGGTGACAACAAACATGATGGGCACGTATTCCGGATTGAATTACTGGAAGATGGCGCCGGAGTTGGATGTTGTTTCCTGGGACAACTACCCCGCGTGGCACGGAGTCGAGGAGGATTGGAAGCTGGGGAGTTCCGTTTCGTTCATCCACGACATTTACCGCTGCTTGAAGGGCGGCAAACCCTTTATGTTGATGGAGAGTACGCCCAGCACCGTGAATTGGCAGGAAGTCTGCAAGCTCAAGCGCCCGGGCATGCACCGGCTTTCGTCATTGCAGGCGGTGGCCCACGGTGCCGACACGGTCCAGTATTTCCAGTGGCGCAAGAGTCGCGGTTCCTTCGAAAAATTTCACGGCGCGGTGGTCGATCACGTCGGCCACGAAAACACGCGTGTGTTCCGCGACGCGGCGGAGGTCGGGCAGATTTTGGAGAAACTCGACGCGGTCATTGGCACGACGGTCCATCCCGAGGTCGCCATCATCTACGACTGGGAGAACGAATGGGCGATTGGTGATCTACAGGGATTGTCGAGGAACCGGCGCGATTATGGCGGGACGTGCGTGGCGCAGTATCGACCGTTCTGGTCGCGCGGCGTACCGGTGGATGTGATCAGTATGGACAGCGATTTCGCGAGCTACCGGCTGTTGATCGCCCCGATGTTGTACATGATACGGCCCGGTGTCGCGGAACGCATCGCGAAATTTGTAGAAAGAGGGGGCACGTTCGTGGCGACGTACTGGAGCGGCATTGTCAATGAAAGCGATCTGTGTTTTCTCGGCGGCTTTCCCGGGCCGCTGCGAAAAGTCCTTGGCGTTTGGGCTGAGGAGATCGATGCTCTCTACGATGGCCAGACGAATGTAGTGATTCCCGCTACGAAGAACGGACTCGGCCTGACAGGGCGGTACAAAGCACGCGAGCTATGCGGCCTGATTCAGGCGGAATCCGCGCAGGTGTTGGCGAAATACGGCACGGACTTCTACAAGGGGCGACCCGCGCTGACCGTGAACGCCTTCGGCAAGGGACGGGCATTCTACATCGCCTCACGCAATGACGACCGGTTCCACGACGACTTTTATGGCAGCCTCGCGCGCGGACTTGGTTTGAAACAGGTGCTCGATACGAGGTTGCCCAAAGGCGTGACCGCGCAGTTGCGCACCGACGGCAAGGATGACTTCGTGTTTCTGCTTAACTTCCAGCCGGCCCCTCGAAAGGTGAATCTGGGTCGCGAAAGTGTTGCCGACATGCTCACCGGCAAGACCGTCAAAGGGACGGTCGCGTTGCCCGCGTATGGCTCGCTCCTGCTCCGCCGCCCGCGTGCAGGTTGACATTCGGCGGATGATGTGTTGAGTTAGCGGGGCCATGATTGAAGATCTAAAGACGAAAGTGAATGACTTGCGCGAACGCCATCAGGCGTTAAGAAGGTATCTTTGACGTCGACAAACAACGCGCCCGCCTGGTCGAGCTAGAAAACATCATGGCCGGCCCGACGTTCTGGGCCGATCAAACCAAAGCCCGCACGATTCTCGACGAAGCGTCCACGATTCGCCGCAAGCTCGATACGCTCGCCGCGCTCGACCAGAAAATCTCCGACGCGGAGGTGCTCATCGATCTCGGTGAGACCGAGCAGGGGATCACCACCGAAGTCAACGCCGCCGAACAGAAGTTCAATCAATTCGAGTTGGAGAACCTCCTCGGCGGGGAGAACGACAAGTCCAACGCGATCTTTAGCGTCCACGCCGGCGCCGGCGGCACGGAAAGTTGCGACTGGGCCAATATGCTGCTGCGGATGTACCAGCGCTACTGCGAGACCCGCGGGTTCAAAGTCGATTTGGTGGACATCCAGGCTGGTGATGAGGCGGGCATCAAGAGCGCGACCATTCTTGTCACGGGCGAGTACGCCTACGGGTATCTGAAAGCGGAACGCGGCGTGCACCGGCTCGTGCGCATTTCGCCGTTCGATTCCAACAAGCGGCGGCATACGTCTTTTGCGAGTGTGGACGTGATCGCGGAATTAAGCGACGAGGTCGAAGTTGAGCTCAAGATGGAAGACGTGCAGGTGGACACGTTTCGCTCGGGCGGTCGCGGTGGCCAGAATGTGAACAAGGTCGAGACGGCGGTGCGCATGACTCATATGCCCACCGGAATCGTCGTTCAGTGCCAAATCGAGCGTAGTCAGCATCAGAACCGCGAGATGGCGTTGAAGATGTTGAAGGCGCGGTTGTACGAGAAACAACAGGACGAGAAACGCGCGGCGATGGAGAAGTATTACGGCGAGAAGGGCGCCATGGCGTGGGGCAACCAGATTCGCAGCTATGTCTTCCAACCGTACCAAATGGTAAAAGACTTGCGCACGGGCTACCAAACCAGTGATGTGCAGGGCGTGATGAACGGTGACATCCATCCGTTTATCAGTGCGTGGCTTAAGGCGGGCCAGCCGCGCACCCGGAAGCAGGGCGTGACGGACGAGGAGTAAGCGTTCTCTGATGAATATCCTCGATAAAATTGTTGCCGAGAAGAAACTCGAAGTGGCGAAGCTGCGGCCGCAGGCCGGAAAGTTGAAGCAAGCGGCGGCGGCGCGGAAGGAGTTTTGCGATTTCGCGGGCGCGCTGCATCGCGACAGTGGAGTGGCGCTCATTGCCGAGATCAAAAAGGCGTCACCATCGGCTGGTGTGATTCAGGAGAACTTCGATGCGATTGAAATTGCGCGCGAGTACGAAGCTGGTGGCGCATCAGCACTGTCGGTGCTGACGGATGAAAAGTTCTTTCAGGGGCGGGTCGAATACTTACAGCAAATCCGTGATGCAGTGAAGCTGGCGCTCTTGCGGAAGGATTTTATCATCAATGAATTGCAGATTTATGAGTCGATTGTGCACGGTGCGGATGCGATTCTGTTGATTGTGGCGATTTTGGACGATGCGCAACTCAAGGATTTCCGCGAGTTGGCGGCGCAATTACATCTGGCATCGTTGGTGGAGGTGCACGACGAAGCCGAATTGGACCGGGCTGTGGCTTCGGGAGCAGAGATCATTGGGGTGAATAATCGCGATTTGCGCGACTTTTCCGTGAGCCTGGCGACGACCGAGAAACTGGCAGCGAAACTTCGGCGCGGCATGTGCGGCAAGTACACGATTGTAGCCGAGAGCGGCATTCATGCGCGCGCTGACGTCGAGCGTGTGGCCAAAGCCGGCGCGAACGCGATTCTTGTCGGGGAATCACTCATGCGTAGTGGAGACATCGAATCGAAAGTCCGTGAGTTGATGGGGCGATGAGCACGAAAATTAAAATCTGCGGGACCACGAACCTGAACGACGCGCTGCTGGCCGTCGAGTTGGGCGCGGACGCGCTGGGATTCATTTTCTATTCGAAGAGTCCGCGCTGCATCCAGGTGAGCGAGGCGGCGAACATCTGCAACGCCCTGCCGCCGTTCGTGACCAAGGTGGGCGTGTTCGTGGACGAATTGGAATACGAGATTGAGAAGGCGCTCCACGAGTGCCTGCTGAATGCATTGCAATTTCACGGGGACGAGCCGCCGGGGTTCTGCCAGAAGTTTGCGGCAAAATCGATCAAGGCCATCCGGATACGCGACGAAGAGTCGTTGCGCGTGGCCGCTGAGTACGATGTTGACGCTCTGTTGCTGGATACCTACACTGACGAATCGCGGGGGGGCACGGGCAAAACATTCGATTGGTCGCTGGCGCTGAAAGCGAAGGAGATCGGCCCGCCGATTATACTGTCGGGCGGATTGACGACGGCCAACGTCCAGGAAGCGGTTCGTCGCGTGCGACCGTATGGCGTGGACGTCGCGAGCGGCGTCGAGCGTGAGCCCGGCAAGAAGGACCCGGAGAAATTGCGGAGATTCATCGAATTGTGCAAGAGCACCTGACAACCGTACCCGACAAAGGCGGCCACTTTGGGCCGTACGGCGGCATGTTCGTGCCGGAGACGTTGATGGAGCCGTTGCACGAATTGACTCGCGAGTACGAAAAGGCCCGTCGCGACAAACGGTTCCGCGACGAACTGGCGTACTACCTGCGGGAATATTGCGGTCGCCCGACACCGTTGTACTTCGCCGAACGGATGACGCGCGCGTTGGGCGGGCCGAAAATTTACCTCAAACGCGAGGACCTTCTCCACACCGGCGCCCACAAGATCAACAACACCATTGGCCAGGTGCTTCTGGCCAAGCGCATGGGCAAGAGCCGCGTGATTGCCGAGACCGGTGCCGGCCAGCACGGTGTGGCGACCGCGACGGTGGCCGCGATGTTCGGCTTGGAATGCGTGGTGTACATGGGTACGGTGGACATGGAGCGTCAGGCGCTCAACGTGTATCGCATGCGGCTGCTGGGGGCGGAAGTGCGCGCAGTCGATGCGGGACAGAAGACGTTGAAGGAAGCCATCAGTGAAGCGATGCGGGATTGGGTCACGAACGTGCGCACCACGCACTACATTCTCGGCAGCGTCCTCGGTGCGCATCCCTATCCGATGATGGTGCGGGATTTTCAAGCCGTGATCGGACGCGAGGCGCGACGGCAAATTCTGGAAACGGAAGAGCGGTTGCCGGACGAACTGGTGGCGTGCGTGGGCGGCGGCAGCAACTCGATCGGATTGTTTTACGCGTTCCTGAAGGACAAAGGGGTGCGGATGGTCGGTGTCGAAGCCGGTGGCGAAGGCATCCACGCGGGCAAACATGCGGCGCGTTTTCAAAAGGGCGGCTCGCTTGGCGTGTTGCAGGGGACGCGGACGTTTGTGCTACAGGATGACGACGGCCAGATCATGCTCACGCACTCGGTTTCGGCCGGGCTGGATTATGCGGCGGTTGGTCCCGAGCACAGCTATTTGCGGGATCAGAAGCGAATCAAATACACATATGCAACGGACCGTCAGGCGCTGGAGGCGGCCACGTTCTGTTCGCGGAGCGAGGGGATCATTCCGGCGCTCGAATCGGCGCACGCCGTTGCCTACGTCATGGCGAACGCCAAGAAGATCGGTCGCGGCGCGCTTGTGATTGTCAATTTGAGCGGTCGCGGAGACAAAGATGTGAGTCAGATGGCGCGGTTGTTGAATCTATGAGGCCCTATTTCCGATGCCGCCACTGCAAAAAACGATTGGTTCCGCTGGTGCAAAGTTTTGCCCATCATTTGTGGGGACGGGAACGGATTTGTCCCCGGTGCGGCAAGATCTGGCGGCTCACCCCGACGGCGCATCAGACGCTAATCGCGTTTGGCGTTGTTGTCGGCGTGGTGTTAACCGTCGAAGCGCGGCAATGGTTTCCCCCGGGCGAAGACAACTTTTTGTTGCTGGTGTTGTGGGTGCCGGTGTACGCGCTGGTGTTGTGGCCCGCCATCTTTGCGCTGCTGGGCAATTATCGATTGAAATGAGGACACCATGAGATCCATGACGGGATATGGCCGCGGCGAAGCGGCGAAAGACGGATTCAAGTTCACCGTCGAACTCAACTCGATCAATCGCAAGCAAAGCGATATTTCGATCAACCTCGCCAAGGAACTGGTCGAGCTCGAGCCGCGGATTCGCGACGAGATCAATGCGCACCTGTCCCGGGGGCGCGTGATGGTGGTCGTGGCGTTCCATCGCAGCAGTGCGAAGGCGGAAGAGCAGGTCGAGTTGGATGTGGCTCTGGCGAAGGCGTATCACCGTGCGATCCAGAAGCTGCAAAAGGAAATGAAATTGAACGGCTCGCTCACGCTCGACACGATTTTGCGGGCACCCGGCGTGATGAAGCTGGCGGAGGGGGCATTGGATGCGGAGAGCGTCTGGCCCAGCGTGGAGGCGGCGTTGCGCAAGGCCATCACGGGCCTGGTCAAGATGCGCGAGAAGGAGGGGAAGTACCTCGCGAACGACCTCGCCGAGCGACTCGGCTTTCTTCAGGCCGGGCTGGAGCTGGTGAAGAAATCGGCGCCGGAGATCGTGACGCGATACCGTGACCAATTGCACGCGCGCGTCAAGGACGCGGGGCTGGACGTGCCACTGGATGACGAGCGCCTCGTGAAAGAAGTGGTGTTTTTCGCCGACCGGTGCGACATCTCGGAAGAGATCACGCGGCTGAGCAGCCATCTTAACCAGTTTCGCGATTGCCTGAAATCCAACGAGCCGGTCGGGCGGACCCTGGATTTTCTGGCGCAGGAAATGGGGCGGGAGATCAACACCATCGGGTCCAAGGCCAATGCGGCGGAAATCTCGCAACAGGTGGTCAAGATGAAGGCCGAACTCGAGAAAATCCGCGAGCAGATTCAAAATATCGAATGAACGAACCCAACCCAACAGCGGAGCGGACCGGCCTGGTGATTGTCATTTCGGCGCCATCGGGCGGCGGGAAGAGTTCATTGTGCCAGCGGTTGCTGAACTGGTCGCCGAACATCGTGTATTCCGTCTCGTGCACGACGCGCGCGCCGCGGGGAGGCGAGCAGAACGGTCATGATTACTTTTTCCTGAGCACGGCGGAATTCGAAAAGAAGATTGCCGCCGGAGAGTTGCTTGAATACGCGAAGTACAATGGCAACTATTATGGCACGCCGCGTGGCTTTGTGGAGGAACAATTGGCGGCCGGGCGCGATGTGTTGCTGGACATCGAGGTGCAGGGGGCGCATCAAGTGGCACAATGCGTGCGCGGGGGCCGGTTTGCCTATCCGGATGCGCTGGTGACGATTTTTCTGATGCCGCCGTCGACCGAGTTGCTGGAGACGCGGTTGCGTCGGCGCGGGACGGACAGCGATGAGGTGATCCGGAAACGGCTGGTGCTGGCCCAGCAGGAGATGACGCACTGGAAAGAGTATGATTACGTGATTGTCAGCGGTCGGCTCGACGATGATTTCGAGCAGGGGAAGGCGATCGTGATCGCGGAAAAATGCCGGACAATGCGCGCGGCAAAGGACGGAAAACCATGGCAGCAAAAAGAACTATCCTTCTAGGCATCACGGGGTCGATTGCGGCGTACAAGGCCGCTGATACCGCGAGCAAGCTGAAGAAACTCGGGCACGAGGTGTTTTGCGTGATGACGAAGGACGCGACGCACTTCATCACGCCGCTGACGTTGCAAACCCTGTCGCAACATCCGGTCACGATCGATTTATTTGAAGCGGGCGAGGGCGATTGGCGGCCGAGCCATTTGCAGCTGGCTGACAGCGCCGATTTGCTGGTGGTATCGCCCGCGACGGCGAACGTCATTGCCAAGCTGGCGCACGGGATCGCCGATGACGCGCTGAGCACGATCGCGCTCGCGTTACGGCCCGAAGCGAAGGTGCTGGTGGCGGCCGCGATGAATGGCAAGATGTGGTTGCATCCGGCGACGCAGGCCAACGTCAAGGTCCTGCAGTCGCGCGGCGTCGAATTCGTCGGACCCGAGAAGGGGTTACTGGCGTGTGGCTACGAAGGGATCGGTCGGCTGTGGGATGTGGACAAGATTGTGGAGAAGATCCAGAAGATGCTTTCGTAGGATGGCGGACCCGCACAGACGGAAACACCCATGAGTCCCCCTCCGCTTCGCTTCCTCATCACGGCGGGACCGACGCGAGAATTCCTCGATCCGATTCGCTACATTTCCAACCGCTCGTCGGGCAAGATGGGGTATGCGATTGCCGAGGCGGCGCTGGCGGTTTCATCGAATGTTACACTGGTGAGCGGGCCGACATCCCTCACGGCTCCCCCAAGGGTCGAATTCGTGTCGGTGACGACGGCGCAGGAGATGGCCGAGGCGGTGTGGAGTCGGTTCGGGTTGGTGGACATTTGCATCATGGCGGCGGCCGTGTGCGATTTTCGCCCGAAGATTGCAGCGGGAAGCAAGATCAAGAAGGGCAGCTTCAGCGGCGTGCTGGAACTGGAGCCGACGCCGGACATTCTGGCGGAGTTGGGACGGCGCAAGAAGTCACAAGTGCTCGTCGGTTTCGCGGCGGAGACGGACGATTTGGAGAAACATGCGCGCGAGAAGCTGGCGCGCAAAGGCCTGGATTTCATTGTGGCGAATGATGCAAGCGCGTTTGACGCGGAGACGAATCGCGTGGTCATCTTTTCGGCGGGCGGAACAGTCGAGAAACTGCCGGAACTGTTGAAGATCGAGGTGGCAAAGGCGATTATCGAGCGAGCAGTGCGTCTACTCCGGCGATCGTGACGAGCCGTCAGGCTTCTTGGAGAGATCGGTGCGGATTTTCTCGAAGCGGTTGTCGTGGCGGAGATTATCGAGGTCGGGATCCTTCGTGAGCCAGCGGGCATCATCGTAGCCCAGCTTGACGGCCTGGTCGAGCGCGGTGAAGGCTTCATCCACGCGTTTCAACAACGCGTAGCTGCAGGCGAGGTTGTAAAACACGAGGGGGTTGTCGGCACAAAGTTTCGCCAGGCGCCTGTCGATGTGGAGTCCCTTCTCCCATTGTCCCATCTTGGTATAGGCGTCCCCGAGAATTTGCAACGCCTCGACGAAATCGGGGTCGCGGGCGGCGACGCCTTCGAAGAACCGGATTTCAAACTGGAGGTCTTCCTTCCTGGCAGACTTGCCCCGTGGTGGTTTCGTTTCCCGGATCGGCAACATGGCGATCAGTTCTCCTCCTTCACGCCACGGTGTCGGGGCGAAGATCGTTGATCACGATTCCGGACAGGAGCTTCGGGTAAAAATCCGTACTCTTTTGCGGCATCCGCGAGCGGGCGTCGGCGATGGCCTTCACATCCTGAACATCGGTCGGATTCAGGAAGAAAGCAAGCTGCGCCTGGCCGGTCTGGACCAGCCCCGCGGCCTTGTCGGGTTCGCGCCAGTAGATGACGTTGGACTCCTCGCGAAGGCGAATCTCGTCGATGCCGAGCAAAGCTTCCAGAATCCCGACGTGGAGAATGGCGACGTCCAACGTGTGCCAGAGCGGAGGTTTGTTGGCGAACAACGCTCGAAGCGCGTCGAGGTTCTTCGGACGCAAAAGGGCGAACCCGGTAGCATCGCGCATCCCGATGAGATGTTTCCCGCCTTTCATCGCCGCCAAAAGCTTTTCCAGTGCTGGCTGGGGCTCGACTGCGAATGTCTTCACCAACTGATTGCGGAAATATTTCGTATCGAACGAGCTGAGGTTGGCGACGGTGCGGTGTGTCGGCAGGACCACGAGTCCCGGGTCACTCATATCGACCAGCGTGGCCATGACGAATTCATATGGCGCATTCGGGTTGGGTTTGTCGGCGGCGGCGCGACATTCATCGCGGAAGGCCAGCGCGGTTTCGTACCGATGATGTCCGTCGGCGATGTAAAACCTGGCTTCGCGCAACGATTCTTGCGCTGCCTTGATGGCGGTAGCGTCCGTGATTTCCCAAAGCTTGTTGACCACGCCGTAATCGTCGGTAGCGGTCAAGGTTGGTTCGCTGTAGGGACGGGGTAGGGTATTCCGGTTGGGGCGTGGGTAGAGCATGAAAATCTGGCCTTGTTGCGATCCGCAGGCGCGCAAGAGCGCCATGCGGTCGGCCTTTGGCTTGGACAGCGTATGTTCGTGGGGCAGGACGATGCCCTCATCCCAGCGATGGAGTCGCACACGGGCGATAAGCGCCTTGCGCGTTCGCGGACCAGAGCCGTCCGGCGCGGCGAAAGATTGTTCGAGATAATACAGGGCCGGCTTCGTGGCGCGACGGAGAACGCCCTCGTCCAGCCAAGCCTGATACAAATCGCGGGCGCGGGTGTACTTGTTCGTGGATTCCGTGTCGCCGGCCTCTTCCTTGCCGAGTTCGATGCGGACGAGATTGAAGGGCGAGAGCTTCAGGTATTTTTCCCTCATCTCTGGGGTGATCTTGTCGTACGGCTGGGTCAGGACGTCGTCCGCTTTGACCTGTTTGGTGTTGTAAAGCACTCCTCGAAAAGGTTGGATGTCTGCCATGAGGTATCCCTGGTTGTTGCGGCCCGATACTAGGCGGTTGCGCCCGCAGCGTCAAGTGGTTGAAACGAATTGTCGGATGGGACATCCAAACGTTGTGATGATGTGAGAATGCGCTTCTTCATTTTGCCCGCTTCAATTCTCGTTGGCTTGGTGTTGCTACCGGGCGCGCCGGTTCGGGGGAATGAACACGCGACGGAAACGGCGACGTTTGGCGCGGGGTGTTTCTGGGGGGTGGAATCGGCATTTCGGCAGGTGAAGGGGGTCACGGATACGATGGTGGGGTATATGGGCGGAACGCTGAAAAACCCGACGTATGAACAGGTATCGACCCATCGCACCGGATACTCGGAGGTTTGCCAGGTCACGTACGATCCCGCGCGAGTGAGTTACGAGAAGTTGGTGCAGGTTTTCTTCCAAACCCACAATCCGTCGTTCTTCAGTACCGCTGGTGACGATATCGCCGGCCAGTATGGTTCGGTGATTTTTCTCCACAACGCCGAACAGGAGAAAGCCGCGCTGGCGGTGAGGGACAAACTACAGGCGTCGGGAAAGTTTGATCGTCCGATCACCACGGCCATCGTGCCGGCCTCGGAATTCTGGCGCGCCGAGGAATATCACCAGCGGTATGCCGAGAAGCACCATCTGCCGAACTGCTCGATCACGCCATAAGCCGCTCACTCTGCGGTTGTCTTGATTTCGCGTTTTGTGTATACGCTCGGCTCTCATGTGCTTGCGTCGGGGAGGGCTGTACATCCGAAGAGTGGTGATCGTACTCGCCTTGCTTGGCCTGCCAGCGGCGTGGGCGGGTCCGCCATTCATTACCGACGACCCGGAAATACCGCCGCCCAACGGGTGGGAAATCAATGTACCCTTCATTGTGGAGCGCAGCCGCGGCGAGACGGACATGGAAGCGCCGTTGTTCGACATCAACTACGGGACGCCAGCCATGGGCTGGGTACCGCATGTCCAACTGAAGCTGGAGATTCCCGTGGAAGTGGTGAGCAAGGATGGCGGGAGTACGGATGACGGGCCGGGCGACATGTTGTTGGGGGTCAAGTGGCCGTTTCTGGAGGAGCAAGACTGGCGTCCGATGGTGGGGATTTATCCGCAGGTTTTGGTGCCGACGGGAGAGCGCAGTCGTGGGTTGGGCGAAGGAAGGCCCGCGTACATCCTGCCGGTGCTGGCCGAGAAACACTGGGGCAAATGGACGGCGTATGGGGACGTCGGATACGTGGTCCAAACGGCGAACAACCAGCGCAATTATTGGTACGAGGGCGTGTCGATCAATCGGGAGATCACCGAGCGGTTGGAATTGGGCGGGGAGATCGCGTGGAATTCGCCGCCAGCCCCGGAGGGGTATTCGAACCTCGCGTTCAACCTGGGCGGCACGTGGAAACTGAGCGAGCAGTTCAACCTGTTGTTCTCGGCGGGACGCAGTATCCACGGCGAGACGGACTTCATGGCGTATCTCGGAATCCAGATGGAATTGGGCGGGACGAAGTGATTCGGGAATCCAGCGGCCGTTCTCGCTCGTAGATTGGGTGGAATCGACGGACGCGCGGGAGCGCGTCCCTCCAAACAATGATTGGGGTTGCGGGGTCGCATTTCCCGGTCGAAAGTGTGAAACACGGGTCGCCACGGGGGCATCCAATGAGTATGCTAAAAACAGTCGCGGTTATCACAGTCATCGCGGGAGTATTGATCGGAGTCAATGCCATGAGCCAAACGACGAGCCATTCATCACCCAAAGAAACCATCACGCTGGGAGGGGGCTGCTTCTGGTGCACGGAGGCCGTGTTCGAGGATCTGAAGGGCGTGGAGAAGGTGGAGTCGGGGTATTCGGGCGGGACGGTGGCGAACCCGACGTACGAGGAGGTGTCGTCGGGCAAGACGGGGCACGCCGAAGTGAGCCAGATCACGTTCGACCCGAAGGTGATTTCCCTGAAAGACATTTTGGGGGTGTTTTTCACGGTGCACAACCCGACCACGTTGAACCGGCAGGGGAACGATGTCGGCACGCAGTATCGGTCGGTTATTTTTTACCGGGACGCGGAGCAGAAGGCGGCGGCGCAGCAGGCGATCAAGGACATCACGGCGGCGAACATCTGGGGTGGGCCGATCGTGACAGAGGTGACGCCGTTCAAGGCGTTCTACAAGGCGGAGGATTACCACCAGGAATATTTCCGGTTGCACGGTTCGCAGCCGTATTGCCAGGTCATCATCGCGCCGAAAGTGGCGAAGTTTCGCGAGCATTTTCGCAGCCTGTTGAAGGACAATTGAGACGAAAACATGCGCACCCTAAAAGGTGCGGCTACATGGCGGATGAATTGAGTTGATGGAGCGCGAACCATGAAACTGATGACGAAAAGAATGGCGACGTTTGTGAGCGCGGCGATTGTGGGGCTGGGGATTCGCGCGGCGGTGCGCGCGGCATATGGCGACGAAAGGAGTCCGAAGCAAGTGACGATTATAGAATTCAGCGATGACGGCAAACGGATCGGGCCCGTGACGGTCGATAAAACTGTGAAGACCGACGCGGAGTGGCACAAGGTGCTGACGCCCGAGCAATTCAAGGTGACGCGGGAACAAGGCACGGAGCGGGCGTGCTCGGTCGGTTATTGGAACAACCACGATGCGGGATTGTATCGGTGCATTTGTTGCGGCACGGCGTTGTTCAAGTCCGACACGAAATTTGAATCGGGGACTGGCTGGCCGAGTTTTTGGACGCCGGTGGCGATGGAGAACATCGAGTTGAAACCAGACAATTCATTTGGCATGGAACGGACGGAAGTGCTGTGTAAGCGGTGCGGGGCGCATCTGGGGCACGTCTTCGAGGATGGTCCGAAGCCGACGGGGTTGCGATATTGCATGAACTCGGCGGCGATGAAATTCGTGAAGTTTGAGAAGAATGGTGGGGCGGTCGAACCCAAGTCGCCATGAACGATGACGTCAGCGACGGGGCGCAACGACCCAAGGCCATTTTCAACGGGCAGGAGCTGCTGATCGCGGTTGGTTTCACGCTGGTCAATGCGAGCGCGCACCTGTTGTGGAACCCGATCGTCGAATACTGGCAGTTCGTCGTGACGACGCTGATGTTCGTGGGGTTCCTGACGTTCTGGCTGACGAAGGAATGGCGACGAATCGAGTCGTTTATCACGAAATTCTACTGCGTCGCGGTGATTGTTGACGTGTTTGCGGAGGGTCTGCTCCAACCGTTCCATCATTGTACGTTCGACAATCTCCTATGCACGGGGAAATTGTTTCTGGTGTTCTTCGTCTTCTGGCTCGTGCTCCGGCCCGTGGAGAGGTGGGTTGCGGGGCGAAAGATGTTGTCCTGACGTTGTGGCCGCGAATGGGGTCACATCATCAGCTTAACGATCCCCACGATCACGGCGGTCAGGAGAGCGACCAAGACCAGTGTCACAGCCGCACAGGCCAGCAGAGGCTTCCAAATACTGATGGTCAGGTTGGTGTGTCCGTCTCGGATCCGGATGCCGGAGAACGTGACATTGACCTCCTCGTCGCCATCCTTTACGTGAATGCCTGTCGGGCCGATGGCGACTTCCTCACCCTCGTTACCGATCACGTGAATCGATGCCCCGCTGATGTCAACCGTCACTTGCTGTTGTTCGTTCATATCGTTTCCTCATTGGAACGTTTCGCCTGGTATCGGCACAGACCATGGAAGAGGCATCAGGGCGGGTCCGGCTTCTCGAACCTCCGCCGATCCGGGTGATAACAATAGATGCTCACACCAAACCGTACCCGATACTCGCAACCGTCGAGGTTCTCCACCAGGCAATCCGAGAATGGGAACGTCTGCCCCAGATACCGGGTCCGACATTTTTTCGGATCTGGAAGACGGCGTTGATCACTGACGGTGTTGTCTGTCAAGGTGAGCCGGCTTTCTCGAACGCACGTCGATCCGGGTGGTAACAATAGACGCCGGAATCAAAACGTAACACATACTCGCAACCGGTGGGGTCTTCCACCATGCATCTGGCGAGATGGAGAAAACGCTCCCGATTTGTGGTCCGACATTTTTTCGGATCCGGAAGACGCTTCCGCTTGCTGACCGTGGCGTCGGTCATGCTCGTAAAAATAGCATTCCGTCCGCGGCAAGTCGAGCGGTTTCCGGCCGCCGGATGCCGACTGACAAACACGGCCAGAATCGCGCCCTGAAACCATCCCCCCGACACGCGGCCTATTCCGCGACGAACTTGATCCACGTCAGCCGGGAGTGTCCCCACACCGGGTCACCCGACCAAGATGGCGATGTGACTGCTTTCATGGAATCATCGCCTTGATCCCACGGTTTTGAAACTGGCAGGACGGGGTTTCCCCGGTCGTGCGGATCGGAGATGAACCGGGAGACACGATCCGGATCGTCGCAGTAGCTCCAGCGTCGATCCCCGACGTTGGTTTGAAAGACAATGGCGTTGGTACCGATCATGCCGGCGGCGGCAAAGTAGTAACTGCCATTCCAGCGCAGACGGTCGTTGGCGACAGCAAAAACAAGCCAGTCTCCCTTATGAACGGGAACGTCGATGCGCTCCGCGGTGGCGCCATATTTCTCAGCTAACAGCGTTCGTTTGTCATCGGTTACGACCTTTCCGTTGTGGTAGACATCCACAATGAAGTCGTCGGCCACCGTGCATATGTAATCGGCGATTCTGGTCCCACGAGCCTCGGGGGCTCCGCCGGTGAAGTTGGACGATTTCCGCTGGATCTCAGCCGTTTCCCGGGCCGAAGCCGCCATCCAATCGGCGGCTTTCCGGGGGTCATAGCCAAATCGCTGTTGCAGGTCGGTCGGCAGCGTTGCCAGCGGGACGGTCACGATCCCGGCGGAATAGACAATGGTCACCGTGGCGGGTGTGACATGCCGAAACGTGGCGTTCGTGTAGGTGACGCCCTCGACGGTGAGATTGATATTGGTCTGATCGGCGAGGGTCAACATGGGCGAGATGCAGTGAGAAAGCGACAGCACCACGCCAGCAACGAACCACATACGGAAGCGACTCATGTGTAGTTCGTTACCATTTGCGGAGGGCAAAGACAAGTTTGAAAGTGGGCTCCCCGCTATCGCGAGTTCACCGAACTGTAACTGTTTCCACAGCATTCTGTAAGGAGCCGATGCGACAATACATTTCGTAATCTCCGGCTTTGCCCTCGTCGGGCCGGGAAACAAGAGCGGGGACCCATGAGGGCAAAGCAGGAACAGGGTTTGTTGATTTCTCCATCAGATCAATCGGATTATCTCGCTCGTGATGGCAAATCGTGGTATAGTCAGGACGTGATACAAACAAAGGGCACTTTGCCCGCCTCTGAAGTTAGCCGAAACCGAAGCCCGGAAGAGCGGAACCTCCGCAAACAACTCGGCAAGGTGCGTCGCTATCTCGCCAAATCGACAGACACCAACATGCGGAGTTCGTGGGAGAGCCGGATTGCCGTGTATGAAGGGCAACTGGTAAAGGCCGAAGCCCGTAATCGCTGGGTCGGGTAGTTTGTAGATTGGCGCGGTTTTTTTGTTGGGTGGCGGGCGATAATGGCGTCAACGGTGGCATACCGCGTCAGCGATGCCGACAACCACCGCATCGACTTCCAAAGGGACGAGGGGATCGGTAATTGGCCGCATGATCATCGCCGGCGGCGATGGCGTGAGCGAGGATATGGCAACGCCGCTCGGTGGGAGAAGGCGAGGACGGACAGGCCGAGGCCGAGGAGGAGAAGAGCGGATGGCTCGGGGATTTCTTCGATGGCGATGCCCACGGCGTTTGCCAAGCCCGAAGCGAATACCGAGCCGACGCCGTCCTGATTGAATTTCAGAATTCGGCTGTCACCTACCGTTACACTGTTACAGGCCACGTACAGATTGCCGCTGCTGTCGAAGGCCAGGTCAATCGGGGAGCTGATGAGGTTGGTACTGCTGAAGATGGAGCCCTGGCCCAGCGCGTTGAATTTTTCGATGGTGTTGTTTCCGTGATTTGCGACGTAGAGGTTTCCGCCGAACCAGGCGAGGCCTTCGGGGTTGTCTATCCCAGCGGCGGAGGTGGCGAAGACTGTGCCGGTTCCACCGGGGCCGAACTTTTCAATGGTGTAATTCCCTGCGTTGGCAACGTACAGATTTCCGCTGGCGTCGAACGCGAGCGCGGAGGGAAAATTCAATCCCGCGGCAGCGGTGGCGAAGACCGTACCAGATCCGCTCGGGGTGAACTCTTCGACTGTATTGCCGGCACCGTTGGCGACGTACAAATTGCCACTGCTGTCGAACGCCATGCCCCAGGGGAGGCTGAGGCCCGACGAAGCGAAGACGATGCCGGATCCATTGGAATTGAACTCATCGATTGTATTGCCGGCAGCGTTGGCGACATACAAGTTGCCGCTGCCGTCGAAGGCGAGACCGACAGGGGAGTTGAGACCGGAGCCAGGGCCCTCGAATGTCGTCACAGAGCCCGCGGAGTTGATTGAGAGCACAGAATCCAGGCTGCCGGTAGAAATGTAGACCGTCTCTGCCCTGGATGGAAAAGGCGAGCAAAGTCCAAGGACGGCCAAGAACCCGATAAAGCTGGCTTTCACGGCGCTGCCTCTTTGCCTCACGCTGTATCGTAACATATAGTGGCGATCCGCGCCATTGCAATCGTGGTGTTCTGTTAGTCGGTGCATTTTCATGGTGGTGGTAACCTTTCTGGGGGTGCTAATACGCTCCGATGTTCCATGCGCCCACCGCCGGCCGTCCGTTGGTGAGTCCGTCCTTGTTCCCACCGAAATACGCGCTCCAATTCGTGCCGTTACCGACCGCGCCGGTGTCGTTGGTGGCGTAGTGGAAATCATTGTTCGTGGCGTAGGGCGTGTATGAGACGAAGGTGACTTTGCCCGCCGTGACCGGTCCGGACTGGTTGATCGGCGCGATGCTGTTCGCGGGAGCCTTGTTGTACAGACAGGTCACGTGCGAGTTCGTCAGTCCTCCTTGTGACACGCAAGAAATACCAGCCACGTTGTTGTTGGTGCAGATATTGTTGACGATCACCACGTTGGAGTAGATCGAGTCGGAGGGATCGTAGTAGCCCAGCCACACACCGTAGTTGGCGTCGGCCATCGTGTTATTCGCAATGAGCACGTTGTGGATTGTGCTCGTGCCGCCCCCGTTACCCATGAACACGCACAC